>MEPR01000096.1 GCA_001769835.1 Bdellovibrionales bacterium GWB1_55_8 | reverse complement strand
CACCGAGCCCGCCGGTATAAAGAATCGATGGTCTATCTGCTCAAACGATATCGCCAATATGACCCGGCCGCCAAAAGTATCCTGGAAGTGGCGCTCTTGTATCCGGGAGTGAAAGCTGTCTGCTTGCATAAAATCGCGCATAGGCTTGCTCGGTGGAAAATTCCTTTTTTCCCGAGAATGGTCTCGGAACTGAGCCGCCTCATTACCGGCATCGACATTCACCCAGGCGCACGCGTGGGCCGCGGCCTGATCATTGACCATGGAATGGGCACCGTAATCGGCGAAACGGCCGTTATCGGCAACGATGTGATCATCTATCAAGGCGTCACGCTCGGCGGGACCGAACTGAAACATGCAAAGCGACACCCCACGCTCGAAGACCACGTCGTGGTGGGAGCCGGCGCGAAAGTTTTAGGGAATATCACCATTGGCACCGGCTCACGCATCGGAGCAAATTCCGTCGTGATCGAAGACGTACCCCCGAATTCAACGGTCGTCGGAATCCCGGCAAGGCGAGTACGTCAGGGCGTCACGCCTGGTGAAGAACTCAGCCACCAGAAGATCAAAGAGTAACGAATCGCCTCATTTCCGCATCACCGCAACCGCAGATAAAAACGTTTTTTGCCTTGAGGCTTCCAGGATTCGCCCGCATTCCATAGTTCGAGGTAGACATAGTCCGTGCAACCCTTGGCCTGTCGAACTGAAGTTCCAGTCTCCTCGCAAACGCCCGGGGTACTTACGTCAAAACTGATACGATTCCGCTCAGAATTCACTATCAGGTCACGTGGCCGGTTCAACTCTTCCCCATCCCAGCGAATGGGACCCTGGAGCGGCCCCGCGCGAAAATGAACTCGTACCGTCACTGGAAACCGGAACCGGTAGGCAGCTCCGTTTTTTACGGAAACCTCGAACCGGAATTTGGATGATTTACCAAGAGTGCGCGAAACAGGGCGCTCGCGAGAACCAAGGTTCTCGGCACCCACTTCGCGACCTTCGTAAACGAGCCTGAATTGAGCCGGCTTACCTCGACCGAGGTCAAAATTCCGGTTCGCAAGCGCGCTCTGGACCATGCCCCCAAATGCACCAGGCTCCCGCAGTCCGTGAGTTCCGCGCGAATCAGCGAAAAGCAGATGATCGAACCAAACTGCCGTGGTGAGTTCCGGATGATTTCGGCACAATCTCATCGTCTCAAGCACGAGATCCGTCACCATCCATAGCCCCCGGCGTCCGTACTTTGCGATCGCCAGGTTCAGAAGATCTTTTAAAGCGCCGCCGTAAGCTTCGCCATCATCATGTTCCTCATTCGTGAGATGGAAGCCGGTCCGATTTGAAATCCGGAACTGATCCGACCCCTCGAACCTGACCCCGCCACTCACGTCCTGCACAACGATATCTGACAGAAAATCCGCAAGACCCTCGCTCAATCCGCCGGTATCCGCAACCTCGAGGAATGTTCCCATGAGGCGTTCCATCAGGCCATGCCCGAGTTCATGCCAGATCGTCGTGTTGTCGCGGGCGTAATTGATGGATCCCGGAGAGTAAGTCGTGAAGTGGATGGTATCATCCACGTAAAAAGCGTTATCGCGCATTGCCGGATCGGGATTGTACAGGAACGCGCCAAACGGACGGCTCGAGAGCTCCGGATCGGCGAACCCCATGGGTATCAGTGATTCAAAGAATCTGGTGATCGCCCAATATACCTGAACTTCGTCAAAACCGTCTTTTAGGTACTCAGCGGCATCATGACCCGGGAGTCGCCGTGCGGAACGGTTCCAGGCGGCATCCTGCGTGCGCAGAGGGAAGCCAAACAGTCCTGCTTTCGGAATCATCTCGAGCTGTTCATTGCTCCCCGTCCCGGAGTAAGAAACCCAATCCGGAAGAAATCGGGAAGACCACGAAAGACCAGAGGAAAGGCGCAACCGATAAGCTTCAACGGCGTCCGGATGTATGGCGACCGTCGCAAACCTGCCTTGAAGCGAAACTCCTCCCGATTCAAAGCTATTGGGGCTTTCAGCCAGAGTGGCCTGAATTGCGGCAACCTGTCGCAGAACCGATGCCATGGACCACTTGCCTCGCGCCTGACCGGCCGGAAACTCCCCTAAAATCGGATCCTCATCGGACTCGAGATATCTCCTGAACCGCAGCATCGAAAACGGGTCCGCAGACGGCCTTTTGATGGCTGCATGAAGATATCTGAGCTCCCCCGGGAAACGCTGGAGCAAGACTCCCCTGCCTTCCACTTCCTCGTAGATGGGATAAACCTGGACCGGAATCGGGCCTCGCTCCGCTCCCAGAGTGCGAAAAGGCCGATAGGAAGCGCTGAGAACCTCGTGCGTGAGCAGCGAAATGCGAATAATATGAAAACCCCGCAGACCTCGAAAACGAACCACTCGGATGGGATTTCCCGCACTCCAGACGTCTCGAAATGAAGGACTTCCAAGACCTGCGTCCGAGCCAGACTGCAGAACGTAATCAGAATCGCCTCGCACGATTTTTCTGCTGATTCCAAACGTTTCGTCCCACGAAAGACCGGCGGAGAGCCGGTCAGCATCCAGGACGAGTGGCGTGAATAAGTGAAATGCCTCAGATTCCAGCCGCGCTTCAAGCTGGATCAGGCCATCTCCGGCCTTCTCGCTCCAGACGCGAACAGACATACCGTCGATCGGAAGGCCTCGTGAGATTTGCAGATACATGCGGAAGCGACTGGTCGAAAGGACGCGGTCCTCGGCCAACACAAAGTCGGACGACGAAAGCGTCATCCCTGAACGTCGCTGTAACACTTCTAAAATATGCTCCCAGGATGCATTCCGATCCTGCGCCCCCGTCACGCGAAGGTCAAAAATGCCGTCACGAGCACCTCTCTCCGAGGCATACGCCGCCCCGAGAACCATACTGATGATAAGCAATGATGCGGTTAAATAGGTGCTGCTCTTCACTTCGCCCTCGAATCAGCGAAACGGATTCCCACACCTGCCCGCATCCGCCAACGAAAATCGTTTACTTTCATTGTAAATTTTTTGGAGAAACAACAAACCAGGGTTTAAGGTGATTCCAAGTGAGGCCCAAATGATCCGTTGGAATGTGGACCCTGAGATTTTCAACATCGGAAATTTTGCCCTTCGCTGGTACGGCGTGCTGTTCGCGGCGGCATTTATCACCGGGTTTGAGGTGATAAAACGAATCTTCATTCGCGAGAAGGTCTCAGAGAAGCACCTCGACCGCCTTTTGATTTACACCATCGTTTCAACGGTACTCGGCGCCAGACTGGGGCATACCCTGTTTTATGAACCGGAAATCTATCTGGCCAACCCGCTCCGGATTCTAAAAGTCTGGGAAGGCGGTTTAGCGAGCCATGGCGCTGCGATCACGATCCCACTGGCGTTTTATGTTTTCGCCAGAAAGTACAACTTCAGCTGGCTCTGGATATTGGACCGGGTGGCGATCATCACCGCTCTTGCAGGCGGATTCATCCGGACCGGCAACCTGTTCAATTCGGAGATCATAGGAAAGCCGACGGACGTGCCGTGGGCCTTTATTTTCGAAAGGGTGAGCCCGCTGCCGCGGCATCCCAGTCAGATTTATGAAGCGGTCGCCTATTTCGCGATTTTCGGCGCGCTCCGCGCCCTCTACGAAAAGCCCCGATTGAGGAACTCACCCGGATTTCTTTTCGGCTTCTTTCTGATCACTGTTTTTGGTGTTCGTTTCCTGATCGAATTCCTGAAAGAACATCAGGTCGCTTTCGAAGCCTCCCTACCACTCGACATGGGGCAGCTTTTGAGCATTCCGCTCGTTCTGCTGGGCTTCTGGTTGGTCATTCGTGCGCTTGCGAGAGAATCCAAAACACCTGAACCGCAGGGTAAGCCGTTTCCCAGGAAAAAGGGCGCCTGACCTCCGGTTTCGAATTTGCAATGATTCACCTGCATCAATTCCTAGAGAGGTGAATCATGAGAAAAGAGATTGATTGCAGGGACTATCCGAGCGTTTCCGGCTGCACCCTGAAAATATCAGGCGAGGAAGAGGAAGTGCTTCGAGCTGCGATGGATCATTCGGTGGCAGTTCATGGCGAGAAACTTTCGCCCGATCTGAAAGAAAAGATCCGAAGCAGCCTGAAAGATGAGCAGCCTGAACTGAAAAAAACCGCTGCCGCCTGACCTTCGGACAATTAGAGCGGAATAAGGTAGGTTGCTGGCATGCCGTTACCAACAACCGAGCGCAAGATGTTTGATCGTCTTCTCGAGAAGGTGCTTAAGTCGCTGCCGCCGGCCGTCTCGGAACTGCTGGAACAGGTGCCGGTTATCGTTGATGATGAACCTACCGAGCAAATTCTTCGTGAAATTTCAGCCGGTGCGAGCACAAGCCCGAGCGAGCTTTGCGGCCTTCACTGGGGCATACCGCTCGGATCAAGAAGCATGCTCGATGGAGAACCCGTCCTTGATCGCATCGCGATTTTCCGTGGCCCAATCCTGAGATTATCTGGTGGAGTAAGAAGCGAGTTACGTAAACAAATCCACATTACTCTACTTCATGAAATCGCCCATCACTTCGGGATGGACGAAGAGGAACTTGAAATGATGGGGTACGGCTGAGCGGTGATTTTAGCTCAATTAAAACCGTAAATGCGTCAGCCGCGACACATTCCCAACAGCTGCCCGCTGCGAGATTCTGTAAGTAGCAAGGGGTGGGGGAAATGAACACGTCGTCGCGGCGAACCGTCTTTTCGCTAGTTTTTGGTCTGCTGGCATTCATTCAGGTCGGGTGCGAGCAGCAGTATGCCATTCAGTCGTTGCCGGCAACTGATGCGAAATCCAGCCGGACCATCGAAATCTCAACAATCACCAACGAGAATAAACCGCTGATCAAAGTTGTCCTGGTAATCGACAACTCACGAAGCATGTTCGATGAGCAGGCCGCGCTGGCCAAAGGAACCGAGAAGTTGGCTTCGAACCTACGCGGGTTAAACGTGGACCTTTACGTCTATACCACTTCCGCGATCAACAGCGCCTTGGCCTCGCAGAAGGCGACGCATTCCACGCGGACAGAATTTCTTTTTTCGGACTCCGCCGGCACGCCTTTGACCTCGCTGGTGATGCCACCCCTGGGGACAATTACAGGATCCTATGTCGAACAGACGGTGAACGCCTTGAACGCCTCCTTTAATGGGGCCGCCGGGGGCGTTTTTCAGTTTCGTGATGGCATGAGCAATGAGGCCATCAGCTCCGTGAGTTCCGGACTGGTGTCGGCAATCACGTCCATTGGAACGGATGGAAGCGATACGGAGGCAGGACTCTGCACGATTGGAAGGGTGCTCGCGGCTGAGAACGAGGAAAATGCTGTTTTCCAGCCCGGCGACAAAGCCGCTTTCATCATCGTTTCAGATACAGACGACTGGTCGACCGCCGAGGCTTGCACACGCGATATTCGACGTAAAGAATACCGGTACACAAAAACAGAAATACCACCCACTGAATTGATCGAGGCAGCCAACGGCGACCAGGCGCAATGGTGGTCCTACCAAGCGGCGTTCGAGGAACCATCATCCGGCGCGAAATCCGAAATTTTTCGAATGAGCTATGACTATCTCATAGCCCAGACTTACACCATCAAGGCGCAGTATCTCGATCCGAAATACACGGTGGTTTCGACTTATCACAACAGCCCCCCTGTTTACCGACTCACCTCCGCATTTTACACTCCGGAATTCCGGGTCAGCTACAGCTACGAATATCCCGACACCTGCATCGTCGATGAACAACCCGAGCCTTGCACAAAACAGGGAAGCGTCACCAATGCGCTTTTCGATCCGGCGCAGGCGGGAAACCCGCCGTCTACCTCAGGCGCCTGCACGACCGGCATTGAGCAGTTCGTGAAAGCAACTCTGCTTGGCGCGGGACAGATCCTGAAAAGCTGTTCTTACAAATACTCCGCGATCGCTTCATCTTTGGGTGAAAACTTCAGTCCCGCTTCGTATGGAAACGCCCCGTCCGGAACAGGTCAGCTCGCCTGCAACACAGCATTGGATACGCGTGCGCGTGCAATCGTCCCAGCTGGGAAAGTATTCAGCCGCTGCTATTATACCTACACGGAATATTTGAAAACCGCGCAGTCGCTCTTCGCTCCTGCCTCCTACGGAAATCCCCAGACCGGCACAGGAAAGCTTGCGTGCAATTCCGAATTGGATGCCCTGGCGCGGTCCCTCGTTCCTTCAGCCAATACATACAAAAGCTGTTATTACACATTCACGAACAACACCGCTTCGGCGAGCAAGGTCTTCAACCCTGCGGACTATGGAAATCCCGCCGATCCTGGCAGCGTAAGCGCGACCTGCAACAGCGAGCTTGCGGCACTTGCGCCCTCAATCATTCCTGCAGGAAAAACCGTCAAAACCTGCACCTATAGCGTGACTCGACAGGTGGGGACCGGCGCGAAGGACGTGCTCCCCTCCGATCACGGTCTTTCCCCAGGAAGTGGCACGCTTTCATGCAATACATCCCTGCGCACATATGCTCAGAGCCTCATCAGCACGTCGGCTCCAGGCAAGATTCTGAGAAATTGCACTTATACGTACACTCCCCCTCAGCCGGCATCTCCCGGCACGGTACGCAACTGTTCCTTCACGGACTCAACCCTGAACGTCGCTCATGACCTTTGTCAGGGCGCAGCGGTGACCGAATCAGGCGTGAGTTATCCCGATTTGCAAGCCTTGCTTCGCGCCAAGCCAGCAAAGTGCGGAGTAGCCTCGCTCTCGGCAGCGACGTACAAGGGCTGCACGGCCTCTCGGCAAGGGTGGAAGAAAACAGTGAGTGTGCAACCGGCGCGCGAGGAATACATTCTTACCAGCGAGACCAACAACGTTTCCATTCCTCAATCATTGCTCCCGGGTTCCGTGAGCTTTGTGGACTCCATCTTGGCACGTTCCGAGGAATTGTTCGGCACCCGAGGCTTCTTTGTATCCGCCATTATCCACGACACGGATCTTTCAACCGAAGGCTGCGATGGGGGCTATCGCGCGAGCCCAGGGAAGAAATACCGCGACCTCGTGGATCGCCTGGGCGCCCAGGGAAATTCATACCCGATTTGCAGTCCGGATTATGCCCCGGCTCTTGCGTCGGTCCACGATTTCATTATCCGGACGACGTTATCGAGCTATCAGCTCGCTCTCAAGGAGGGCGAACTCGTCGAGGAAGTATCGATTCGAAGAAACGGCGAAGTGCTGTCGCTAGAGAATGGCAAAAATTACATCCTGAACGGCAAGAACCTTGAGTTCCTCAATGATATTATCCAGCCGGGCGACATCGTCGTGATCAAGGCTTTCGAATGGATTAAAGTGCGCGCAGTTATTCCGGAAGATTGATGCTCGCAATATTTTCCCTTGCCAACGAGGGTAAAGCCTAATATTTGATGGGAGTTATCCTTCGGATTGCGAGCGTAGCTCAGCGGCAGAGCACCGCCTTCACACGGCGGGGGTCACAGGTTCAATCCCTGTCGCTCGCACCATTCACACACTCACGCGTCGCATCACCTGAAATACATTCGCTTTCGGCATGTTCCAGGCTTATACGGAAAGCAGGAGACTCGTTTATGAAAATCCTTGGCTTCGCGCTTTTGGGTTCACTGTTTTTTTCCGCCTATCCAGCTCACTCAGCGACGAAAACTTTTCAGTATCTGGCTCGTGTACCTGAGGCGGGACTGAGCTGCAATGATGCAGCCAAGGACCTTGAGTCGAAGTTCGCCAGCAGAGAAGACGTGCGGGTCTCGAGCAGTGAATGCCGCGGTCTCGTGAGCGTTCCCAACCAGCCAGACATTCAGAAAATTTATTCGATTCTTGTCTCCTACGAAGCTGAAAGAGCGGTTTACCCCACGTCCATCACTATTGAACGCTATGATAGTTACGAGCATTGTGTGAACCGCGTGCTGCCGCAAAGAGATCTTTTCGAAGCGGCCACCGGGCTTGCGTCTATTACGGCAATGTGTTTGCCCTCACGCCTTTATGGAAATTATCAGATCGAGATCCAAGGACTTGGGAAAGCTAAGGCTCGCCTTTACAACTTTCAAACTCGACACCCGTCTCAAGCGCTTGCTCTCATAAACCGGCTCGG
Organism: Bdellovibrionales bacterium GWB1_55_8; assembly: GCA_001769835.1. GTDB lineage: Bacteria > Bdellovibrionota > UBA1018 > UBA1018 > UBA1018 > GWB1-55-8. The sequence continues at coordinate 19,778 of MEPR01000096.1, read as the reverse complement.
AGCCGTAGTAGCGGAGACCATCAACTACGCAGGCATTTACTACTATTCAGAAAACAGCCTCATTTTGCGTGATGCGTCCATTCTCAGCTTTCCTTCTATCGCCGCTTGCGAGAACCAGCTGAATGAGGGCGCTCAGATGCTCACCCGCCTGGCGGAGAATCGGTTTGAGATATTTTGTCGGCCCATGGCGCCCGGAAACCCGAACTCTTCAACCTGGCTGACCGCGATTTACAGCAGTGGACGCATGTACTCGTCTCAAACTCGCCCCGAACAGTACTTCTCCATGAACGAGTGCCTCAGTGACAAACAACGAATTCTCGATGAAGTTCGCGGTTCCCGACGTGATCCCATCGCCGCGTTCTGCACGACAGACATCATGACTGATATGACGAAACTGGAGATCTTCTACATTTTGTTCTAGGCAACCCGGAGCTGTCGCTTCATTGGATGTCGATGGGCCGGATTGGCTTCTGAACTTTCTTCAGCTTCGCCCGAAACCTGGTCAGCTCCCCTGACCATCGCCCGGAGCTCGGCAACGACAGTGCCGAGTGCGGCGGCTTGTCCGCTGAGGCCCTCAGCAGTCGAAGCAATCGACTGCGAAACGTCATTGTTATGATGCGTAGTCTGATCCAGCTGGCCCATCGCTTTGGTGATCTCTGAGACGCCTTGAGCCTGCTCTTGAGACGCCACCGTGATTTCGGAAATCATGGAATCCACCTGCGCGACCTTCACAAGGATCTCATCGAGAACCTGCGTGCCCGCAGCCGCCATGCGAGTCCCCTGCTCCACGCTGATGCGTCCGCGACTCACGAGCGCTTCCACCTTGCTCTTCGTGCCTTGGATGATCTGCTCCACTTTCTGACTGCTCTCATTCAGCATGTCGCCTATTTCCTTGGCTGCCGTGCCGCTCATCTGGGCGAGTTTGCCCACTTCTTCGGCAACCACCGCGAAGCCCTTTCCTGCTTCACCGGCCCGCGCCGCCTCAACAGACGCATTGAATGAGAGGAGCTTCGTCTGAAAAACGATGTCGTGAATGACTTTCGTTTTCGAGGTTATCCCTGCGATCACTTTTGTAATCTCAGTCAGACTCTGATTGCTCTCATCGATCTGGGTCATGATGTCCAGGTTGGAACGCTCAATATCCTGGATCGCCTGAAGCATCTGCTCCGAAGCTCCCTTCCCTTTCCTTGCGCTTTCGACGCTTGCCCGAGCCGACGAACCCGAGCTGCTGGCGTTCTCGGCGTTTTTCTGGATCATGGCGTTCATTTCCTCGACCGAGGCCGACGTTTCCTGCATAGCCGCAGCCTGTTCATTCGTGGACTGCGCGAGCTGCTGGGAAGCAGCGGCAATCGAATGAGAAGAGTCCATTGTCTGATTCGCCTGCTCCTGAAGCTTGGCAATGGCAAGTTCCAGCGGCGCAGCGATTCCCCTGCCGATCTGCAAGGCAATGAAAAGGGCGATGGCGATAGCGATCGCAACAATAAGAATTGTCGCCACCATGCCGTTCCTGAGTTTGGCGCGAGTATTGGCTTCCTCTACCGCGATCAACGCTTCCAGATCATCCACGTAATTTCCTGTTCCAACAACCCACTGAAAAGGCTCGAAAGCCAGAGTATAGCTCCTCTTCGGAAGAGGCTTTTCCTGCCCCGGTTTCGGAAACCAATATTCGAAGTATCCTCCGCCATCCTTCTTGCCTGCCTGAATCAGTTTCTGGATGAAGAGATTGCCTTTCTGGTCTTTTGCGTCCCACCGGCTACTGCCTTCAGAATCCTTGCCCTGATTGACGATATTGATACCTTCAAAGCTGTCGACCCAAAGGTAGCCGTCCGCGCCGTAGGCCATGCTTCTGAGGGTTTCTGCGCCACGCCTCTTCGCTTCCTCCAGACTGAGCTCACCCGCCAGCTGTCTTTGATGGAGCTTCTCCAGAATGCTGATCGCCGCTTCCACTTGGAAACGCGCCGATTTATCAAAGTCAGAAAAGAGCGTCTTTCGCAGTGTAGCGACCGATTCGTGCGACAGATCTCGCATCACATAAAAAGACGTCCCGCCAAGCAAAACGGCCGTCCCGAGTGCTATCACCACCAGCGCCAATGCTATCTTCTTCCCGAACCGATTGAGTCCACGCATTTTGTACTTCCTTCAAGGTACTAACGGTCAATTGTTACGGTTTAATAAGTATATTATCATTTCCTTGACTATTCCAGTCAAGTTTTACTGCTCATTATTCCATTGGGATTAAAATTAAGGCGATCGGACAGGGTTTATTCCTGAATAAATTTTCAGGCTGCACCTACGGCACACCCGTTGCTCATTTGAGTCAAAAACAATGAATCATGCGAGGTCTTTATGGACGTTCGAAATACCCCAAGCGCGCCTGAAAAGCCGATTGTCAGCAGCACAACGCCGATCGTTAGCAATCCAACACCGGTCGGTCATGAAGTATTTGCTCTGGAGCACTCCTCCATCAGCTGGAAAGCCATTTTCGCCGGAACTCTTTTAGCACTTCTCAGTTACGCCGTCCTGATGAGCCTCGGACTCGCCATAGGCGGAGGACAGCTTCAGGACGTGATTCGCGGTGAAAACGCGACAGGACTGGGCATCGGATCAGGCATCTGGATCGCCCTGTCGGTTTTTGTCTCTCTTTTCATCGGCGGCTATTTTGGAGGTCGCGTGGCCGGGTTCATCACCACTCGAATCGGCGGGGTCCAAGGCGCCGTAATTTCGGCCCTGTTCTTCGGGTTCCTGCTTTCACAAGCGGCATCCGCAGTGGGCTTTCTCGGGAAAGGCATCGGATCGACTGTTGGGTTCGTGGGCGGCACCATCGGTGACCTTGCTACAAACCCACAGGTGCAACAGACAGTGAACGAAGCACTCCAAGGTGAAACATTGAACGCCCCTGTGACAGAAGTCGCGCAAGGACTCGCTACGCGGTTGATCCAGGGCGACACAGGGGGAGCGCGGGACTACCTGGTGCAGAACTCGTCGCTGACGAACGAACAGGCCGACAGAATTATCTCGGACGTGCGCGCGAAGGTTGAACCGGCTGCCGAGAAGGCGGCCAAAGCCGGTGCACAGGCCATTTCAGCAGTCGGTTGGACTTTATTCATCTCCCTGACCTTGGGAACATTCTTCGCGGTACTTGGTGGTGGTTTAGGAGCGCGCGCACGCTTGAAGAAACCGTTCACTTCATCGGAGGTCAGGGAAGTACGCAAGACTCGCACGGCTGCGTAATTGAAACAAAATGCAATTAGCTTCTAATTACATCATCGGAACCGTCGCGGGTCTGATTGCGACGGCTCCGATGACGATCTTCATGGAGCTGCTGTACCGGAAACTCCCGAAATCCGAAAAGTCGCCCCTGCCACCGCGCCAACTGGCCATGAAGGTTGCCGAGCTGACCGGAGTGAAACAGTCACTCTCGCCAGACGTGCGCTTCGCGACCACCTTGGCATCACACTTCAGCTATGGCGCTGCTGCCGGTGCACTGTATGCCGCAGCTGTCAAACACCCGGAGGCTTCCGGCTCAAGAAAAGGCGCCCTTTTCGGAGCGGGTGTTTGGCTTGCCAGTTACATGGGATGGATACCCGCCCTCAAATTGATGACACCGGCGAGTCGACACCCAGCCAGGCGCTCTGCAATCATGATCAGCGCCCACTTAATCTGGGGTGCCGCCACCGGACTAATCATGCGTCAGTTGTCTCCGTCAGCTGTCACTTCACTCAGATGATACGAGCACCTGGCTCATCTGAGAAAATGGTGCAACCCGCTGCTGATTGAGAAAGGCAAAACCAGAGCGGCCTAGCCGCTCTGAATCGTGGAGCGGGTCACAACTGTGTAGTGCTTGTAAATCAGCCAGGCGAGCAATGCCATCAGCACGTGCCAGACCGCATGCCCTTGCATCCAATGAATGTCAGGAAAACAGACAATCTTTTTCAGATCCAGGAACCAAATGGTCTGAGCGATGACCCAGACGAAGAAGCCCCATTTAAAATACTTGTAAGTTGGAGCTCCACGACCGCTTCTCGCTAAAGCTATTTCTAGGGTTAAAGCGAGCCTATAAGCACGGCACTGATGCCGTAGCCCCGGAGCTCCCGGCTTTTATTCGCTTCCAGCCAGTAAATACTGAGCCCGACCAAGCAGAACGAAAGATTTGACCACGTATTCGCCGGCGTCTTGATCCAGGCACAAATGGCTTCCTCGCAGAAGACAAGCGAGGGAGACTCCCAAGTCGACCATGGACAGCTTCCGTTTTGCATTTCGAAAGATTATGCCGGATTCGGCGAAGTGTACACCCTGCCCTCAGTGGTCTCTGCCGACAGATTGACGGAGATTCTTCTTCCGCGAATGTCTAGCCTTGTCTTCCTTCACTCGTCGCTGACTCGACTTGGAAGGCTTTGTCTGCTTTCGGGCTTTTGGCTGTTGAACCGCGGACGTCAGGAGTTGACGCAACTTCTCGTAACAATCTTCGCGATTCCTGATCTGGTCGCGGTAGCGGTCACTTGAAAGTACAATTTCCCCGAGATTGTTCACACGATTTCGTAAACGTCGGATCAATCGTTCGCGGCTGTCCATGGAAAGACAGGGACTTTGCAGCAGATTCCACCTGAGAACGGCTTTACTATTCACCTTATTCACATTCTGCCCCCCCGGGCCGGAGCTGCGTGCATAGGTTAGCTCGATTTCAGAAAATGGAATCCGCAGAAACGGGGTAACCACAAGCATAGGGGAAGTTTACCTCGAAAAGCATTGAAAGATCACCTGAAGACGACGATCATTCAACAGCAACCCACGAGGGCTCATGAAAACAACACTACTCATCGCCGGAATCACAGCCACACTCCTGACCTCCTGTTCGGCTGCCCGAAGCGTTCGCGGCACTTCAGTTGGAACAAGACCCAAGAACGTCATCGTGATCTCCATTGATGGGCTTCGCCCCGAGTTTTACCTCGATTCAACTTACTCAGCTCCGAATCTGAAAAAAATGAAACTCAACGGCGCCTACTCTGAGGGGGCGATCACGGTTTATCCATCTTCGACATTCCCAAATCATGCGACGCTCGCCACGGGAACGACGCCCGCCAAACATGGCGTGGTTTCCAATACGCTGTTCGACCTTGAAAAAGGGCCGAGTAAAAACTGGTATTGGCAAGCAAGCCACCTTAAGGTTCCTGCCATCTGGGATGTCGCGAAACAGAGCGGAAAAACGGTTGCGATCTTCGGATGGCCGGTGAGCGTCGGCGCGGAGGCGGATTGGATCGTCCCTGAGATCTTTTCTCCGGACGGGATCGATCATGACAAAAACTGGAAACTCACGTTACGCGAGACTGATCCAATATTCATGTCGGAGCTGCAGAAAATCACGACGGTCAAACATATCACCAGCAGCGAAGATTACGACCGCTGGATGGCGGAATCAGCGATTCACGTGATCCGAAAGCACCAGCCGGACCTTACCTTGCTCCATTTCAGGGGCTTGGATGAAATTCAGCATTCCACAGGTCCCGACTCGCATGCCACGGTCAAGGCCGTCGAGCAGGTTGACGCGCTCCTCGGTGAAGTTCTCAGTGCCCTTGATCCTGAAAAAACGATGATCCTGGTTGTGGGCGATCATGGCTTTGAACGGGTGACAATGGAACTCCACTTGAATGCATTTTTCCAGAGTCGCGGCTGGGTCACTACACGGAACGGAAAAATCGAACAGTGGAGGGTGCTCGCGCACCCCAATGGAAACCAGGCTCCGATCTACATAAAGGATCCTGCTCTCCTTCCGGCAGTTCTTGCCTCCCTGAAAGACCTCGAGAAGAGAGAAGGAATCGAGTTGACCGCTTATGACCAGAAACAACTGAAGGCCATGGCTGCATTTCCCGAAGCGCTGCTCGCGGTAGATGCACCGGAGGGCTATGTGATCGGGTCGGCTGTTGCTGGACCGGTTGTTCGACGCAAAAACAGGGAGGGAGGGACCCACGGCGCGTCGCCTCTTCGCAAAAGCATGAAGACTGGATTGCTCCTCATCGGACCGGGTATCAGGCCGAATACACCACTCCCCGAGGTCCATCTCGTGGACGTCGCCCCAACTCTTGCTGACGCTCTGGGTCTAACCCTGAAAAGTGAAGGAAAGCCCTTGCACAGGGTCCCAGCCGCACGGCTCGAATGCGATTTTGAATATTTTCACCCTTGCGCCGTTGTAAGTACCATTGCCCAGGACTAAACTAATTCAGAATCAAAGCCCTTCAGGAGGTCTCCATGTCCGTTTTTGCCGAAATGCGAATCCTTGTCGTCGACGACATGCTGACGATGCGAAAGATCATAGGTCAACAGTTGAAGACTCTGGGAGCCACCTCCATCTCAGAGGCTAATGACGGCACCACCGCCTGGGAACTTCTCGAGAAAGAAGCAGCCGGCAAACCGATTCAGTTCATCATCAGCGACTGGAACATGCCTCAGATGAAAGGTATCGACCTACTGAGAAAATGCCGGGCTCATCCTGTTTACAAAGATGTCGCATTCCTGATGGTTACGGCGGAGGCCGAGGCCAATCAGGTGAAAGATGCCGTGGGTGCCGGGGTGGATAATTACGTCGTGAAACCTTTCACTCCTGCGGCTTTCGAAGAAAAGATGAAGGCTGTTTACAACAAGCGGTTTCCGGCAAAATGAGCTTTTTCGAAATCGTCGAACAGGGCGAGGCCGCCATCATCAAGTGTCCGGAGCATCTCAATGGCGGCGCCGCCACGGAGTTCTTCTCCCTCTCGCAGTCATGGCTTACCGCCGCAACAAAACTCTATGTTCTGGACTTCGAAAAGGTGAGAACTCTTGACCGCGCCATCATGCGTCCCGTCGTTCTCTTTCATCAAAATCTAAAAAAAGAGGGGCGTTTTCTTTTCACGATCAATGTTCATCATGAAGTCGACATCACGATTCGGGCAAACGGATTGGACTCGATCCTGACTCCGAAGCAAAACATTGCGGAAGCCATGGAAAGCGCCGGCATTCCCGCACCCTCCCGCAAACCCGCAATCGACGTCGCCTTCGTGAACCCTTTCATCAATGCGACAAAGATGACGCTCGAAACCCAAGCCAATACGCCTGTCACGATCGGTAAGCCTTTCCTGAAGGATGGTGACAATCTCGAGTTCGACATCGCCGGTGTGATCAGCCTGACGAGCAGTGCGTTCCAGGGGTCGATCGCGCTTTGCTTCCCCGCTGCCGTGTTTCTTGCAATCTACTCGTCCATGCTTGGAGAGAAACATGAGGAAATCACGAAGGAGATCGAGGACGCCGCGGGTGAAATCCTGAATATCATCTTTGGTCAGGCGAAAGCCGAACTGAACGACAAGGAAGGATACGCAATCCAGAAGGCGATCCCCACGATTGTCCGGGGTAAAACCCTGCAGGTACATCACCTCTCGCGAAGCGTGGCGGTGGTTCTTCCGTTTGAAACCGCCGCAGGAAGATTCAACCTCGAGATCAGCACGCAACTGGCCTGATCAGCAGTCGAAAACCTGCTTCAGCTTTTCGCGAGCGTCGTTCTCCAGTTTTCCACCTTGGCGCCACCATGCGGACGGATGAGGGATCCAGCCAACACTTGCCGGTTGTTTAAGGTCTCCGAGCGCCTGGAGAAGGAACCACTCAGCATCTTTTCCAAGAGCATAGATTGGCTTGCCGGCAAGTGCAGGGTGCTCGAGGCGGGCCCGAAGTTCGGTGAGCCTTCCCCTGACCTCCTCCGAATCCTTCATTCGTTTGTATCGACGTACGCCAGCAGCTTTCGAGAAGCCAAGTGTCTTGAGCGGATCCGCTTGTGGAAAGAGGCGTGTCACTGCCGGATCGAGAGGAAACTGAATCGCATTCAGAACGGCGAAACGATGCTTTGCGCAAAAATCCACGAGTGACTTCGAGCAAAGGTCCTGAAGAGGCGCCTGCTCCAGGAGTTCGCCGAGCATTCGCCACCAGCGGCGGCCAGCCGCTCCGCAAAGCGGGCGCCGCTCATTCCTATCCTCGGGCTCAACCTCATGAATATGAGGAGACTCCGCTACGAAAACCCGATCCACAAAAAAATTCCGGACCTCCCCCCGCTGTTGCGGCGAAAGATCCGGAACAAAATAGCGAGGATCCAGATTCGGGATCGAACTCACTTCGCGTCGGACAGGATGCTTCCGTCTGACAGATTCATCAGCGTGCCATCACCGCGAATGTAGAAATTCTGCGTCTGCTGCTCATGCTTCAAAACGCTTTCCACGATCCAGTTCATATCCAGCTGCATGGCAGCCAGCGGATTTTTCAAGGAGCCGGCATTCGTGATGCTCGATACCTTCACGGAAGCATTGAATTTGAAGCCCCAGGAAACCTTCACGCTGGCGGGAACGATCGTTGCGTTCGTGATATAAGCGCCCTTGCCTTTGAACTTGCCACCAGGAACGAAAAGAACACGGAAGGTGAAATCAACAACGGAAGAGCCGAAGCCGTTGATATAGTTGACGCGATAGGCTTTTCCTTTCGGAACCTGCCAATTGCTCAGCGATGTCCAGGCTTCGACGCCAGTAGGAAGAGCATTGGCGTGATCGACGTTGATATTCACCACGGGTTTGTTCTCGACGACGATGTCCCAGATGGATTTCGCAAGGTTCACGATGCCATCAACCGTGGCATTGCCGGTGCCAGCGTTCGGGGCAGGAGTGCTGTTGTCGCCCGGAGCAGGAAACGGAGCTGGCATCGGAGCAGGACCGGTCGGAGGAATCGGAGTTGGAAGCTGAGGGCGGACCATGGCGCCGAAAACGTCGGCCATGTCGTTTTCATCGAGTTCAATTTCTTCCATCTGAACGGATTGGATGGTGAAATAACGTGGGTCAGTGGTCTGCACTTCAGCGCGAACCATTGGAGCCGAGATCAACGTGGCTGCCACGAGAAGAATTTTTCCTGCGACTAATTTCGAATTCATGAATCCCCCTTAAATAAACAAACGCCAAATTGGTCGATTGCTGATGCGGTGTATAAAACAGCCGACCAGCAAAGACAAGTGCCCTGCGGCGTAAGATGCTAATTTATTAGGAGAATGCTAGGCGCGTATTGCCGCTGTGCATTAAGTCGGCGGAACCGTGCATCTAATGAATAGAACCGAATAGATCAACTACTCTTCCAGAAGGGATGCTTCACTCGCCCACACCCAGACCATCTGCATGAGTTCAGAAATCAGCTCATCCGAACCAGGCTGAAGATGGTCTCCCGGCACGACGATGCGCTTGGAGACTGCGGAAGATTCCGCGATCGCACTCCAGAGTGATGACGATGCCTGCTCCGGGACAAAGGAATCCTGTGCCGCTGAAATGACAAGTACGTGCTGCCTGGAATCCAACTCTCTTGCGGTCTTTTCGGGCGATGCAATATCGAGATACCACCAGCTTGCGAAGCCCAGCAAACCAGCGAATGGGCGCGCCACCCAACCCCACTTCGGACGCCAGGCACGCACAAATTGATGTGCGATGGTTTGCGGAACAGCCCCGAATCCATGTACGAGAACAAGCCCTTTAACGTCAGAATTGCCGGCAGAAGCCGCAAGTGCGAACGGCGCGCCTAAGCTTGCTCCGATGATAGTCAACTGCGAAGGGTTCACGAGCGGATGGCCGGCCAGCATTTCGGTAAGCACCTGGATGCCTTCGATGGTGTCATGGACCATTTTTTTTGCCGCTGGCGCGAACCGTAAGCTATCCGGAAAAACGAATTTGCGCGGCGGAGAAAATGGGTAGTCAAAACTGGCAAGCAGAACAGGCCTGTCAGGCTTTACCAGATCCAGGACGCGCCCTGCATTCTGAAAGCCCCCAAAGAGCAAGACAGCCGGGACGCGTTTCCCTTTCGGCACCAGGGGAATCCTCAGCTGAGCTTCAATCGTGCGCTCATCCGAAAGGGAAACGGGAACTCGCTCTTCCCTGAACTCGATGGACCAGGCGGGAGACGAGGAACAAACAATCAGAAGCAGGAAAATCGAAAAACGCTTCATCTTCACGATTTACCCATAAACCTTTTCACAGTGGAAGTTCAGGAAGGCACAAGTTAGAAAAAAGAAATGCTGCCCGGTGGAAATGCCACAGAATGGAAAAAGAAGTCCCCACTTTTCGTGGTCTTCACGACCGTTCTGCTGGACCTGGTCGGCTTTGGAATCGTCATTCCGCTGGTGGCGATTTACGGCAAGCATTACGGCGCAAGCGGCTTTCAACTTGGCCTGCTCGGCGCCATCTACTCACTGATGCAGTTTGTGTTCGCGCCGATCTGGGGCAGCCTGTCTGACCGCTGGGGCCGCCGGCCGATCCTACTTCTGTCGCTTGCCGGTTCCACAATCTCCTACTTTGCGTTCGCGTTGGCCCCGAGCTTTTTCTGGCTGTTTGCATCCAGAGCATTTGCAGGAATGTTTGCGGCCAATATTTCCGCCGCTCAGGCCTATATCGCGGATGTGACCACCCATGAAGACCGAGCGAAAGGAATGGGCCTGCTCGGGGCGGCGTTCGGCATCGGCTTCACGCTTGGCCCCCCGTTGGGCGGAATCGCATCGGCGCACTGGGGGCTGGCGGCTCCCGGGCTCATTGCCGGCGGCATAACAGGGTTAAATCTGCTGGTAGCGTACTTCCGACTTCCGGAATCACTGCCTTTTGAACTGCGCCGAACGAAGACGGTTTTAGCGGATTTCAGCCCGATTCACTGGACAGCGATTCACCAGGCGCTTCGTCATCCGGTACTCTGGTTGCTCCTTCTCATCTATTTTCTAGTCACGTTTGCATTCTCGAACATCGAACAAACATTCTCTCTGCTGTTCCAATCGCGCTTCGAACTTCCGACCAGCGAAGCAGTGCTTCGCACAGGGTTCATCTTCATGACTTCCGGGCTGCTCAGTGCGACAATCCAGGGTGGACTGCTCAGGCGCCTCGTTCCGCGATTCGGAGAATGGACTCTGCTCAAAACAGGAGTCACGCTCAACGTGATCGCGTTTGCGCTTTTGCCTTTTTACCCGTCCTACGGCTGGTACTTTCTCGGGATCATTCCTATGACCGTGGGCGCGGCGCTCGTCAATCCGAGCCTCGCCTCGCTTATATCCAAGAACTCAGCGGGTAACGAACAGGGCCGGATGCTCGGGCTTTCCCAGGGACTGGGAAGTCTGGCACGCGCAATTGGGCCATTTCTGGGGCTACTCGCTTTCGAATGGAACCCTGTGGCGCCGTTTGCGATCGCAGCAGGGGTGTCGGTTGCGATCCTTGCTTTTTACCAGCTCGCGAAAGTTCCTACGGCGCCGCGCACGCGTTCACACGGAACATGAAATCCATGACCGGTGCAGGCTGCCAGGAACCGATATAAACCTGCGCCTCGCCGCCAACATGCGAATCAAAGTTCGATCCCTGCCAGCAAAACTGGACTCCTGCGGTAGGGTGCCAAACCACAATCCAGTATTTTGTGAATGCGTTCAGCTGTGGGGTCGGCGCGAAAACCGCCAGGCATTCCGAGTCAAAGAACCCTTGCGGGGCGAGGCAGCTGCTCAACACCAGCGGGCCGCCCGGCTGCCCGCCGGCATCTGAGTAAATAGCGACATTTACGTTGCTCGGTGCTGAAGGGTAAGGCCACATCTCAATGGCATTGCTCAAGGAAATAGATGAAAGCTTCATTGTATCCTGAGGAACAAAGGACTGAGCTTTCTTGAGCGAATCACATGGAGTCGCCCCACCAGCACTGCTCTGCGACATCACCGATCCAGGCGCCGAGCAAGCCGCATCTAAATAGCTGGCAGAATGAGGATCAACGGCACCCCCTGAGGCAGTATTTCCTGAAATTTCGAGATTCAGACCGAAGCCCGAAATCACTTTCACATAGAGTGACTGACTGGCACTGCCCCCAGTCGGAATGTTCGCGTTGAAAACCTGTGACGAACAATCCGGCCCTTCGTAAAACTCGATATAGAAATTTGGAGAATAAGAGATCGAGATGGACTCATCCTTATTTACTGCGACGGGTACGCCGTCCACCTGCATCTCGAACATAATCGGATTTGGGTTACAGCCGGGAGAGAGCCCCGCTGGGCCAAGCGTCTTGAAACGGGCTACACCAAACGTTTTCGATGCGGAAACACCGGTTGCGTCAGTCACCGTAACGGTCTCTGAAACACCAGCTCCTGGAACAAATTGAGCATAAAGAACGCTGTCGCCGAAAACTCCGGTCGCTGAACTACTGAAGATGTACGGGGGCATGCCTCCGTAGGCTCCAACGTAAGTGTTGCGCCCGGAAACCAGAACTTCGTCCCCATGATTCAGCTTCAATTGAGGCAGTTCAGGCGGAATTTTGAGATGCGCAAATCCGATCGCCACATCAGCGGTGCAGCCTCCATAATCGTCAAATTGCGCGTAGACGTTCAAAACCACCATTCGCCTGCCGTTGATCGTCACGGTATGATCTGCGTACAAGCGGTAAAATGGATTCCAACGAAGATTTCGTGTGTGGCCCGCAAAATCGTAAGACATGAAATGCCCTAACCTGGCGCCCGAATCAGTCAAAAGAACTGACTGAAGGCCTTTTATGGCCCCGCCGCAAGAGCCCGCCAGATCAAACCCTACCTGGAGCTGAAGATCCAGTACTGGATAAACAGCCGGATCCAGATGGGTGACGTCCCATCTGAGCTGAAGTGCGGGAAAATGGTTGCCTTCCACATCGGAAACCAGACCTCCGCCGGCCAGCGCCGAATTGCCACTCGTGAACAGAGGCAACGCTTCTGACGAACCGTCGCCGGCGGATATCGCGGAAATCTCCACCGGAGCCAAAGCCGCAGCACCGGTCAAATCGAAAGGACCGATCACCGCCTCCTCAGAAGGAAGCGCGAGCCCCTTGAACGCCGCCGCGATGGGCACAAAACCTTCGTCGCCAGAGCCCCCTTCACCGCCATCTTCGCAGTTCTGAAAAGCGGGCTGCGCCGTTGCGGGATCATAGGAAGCGACGATCTCAACCGCTGTATCCGTGAAGAGATCGACTCGAGCCTCACCGAGCGCAAACGGGGCACCCGTGTCCTCCGACTCTTCCTCACTGAAAACAGATCCGCACCTTCCCGATGTGCTGGTGAACGCCAGAAGTTGTACGCGGCGGTCGGGTCCAGCAGGAACAGCCACTTCCATGATAGTAATGCCATCGTGGTTTATCGGAAAAAAGCCTGCGAGTTTACCAATGTATTCCCCGGAGCCGCTGCAATGCATTTTCGGTTCAGGCGGAATACCCGGCCCCGTCACGTTCAAGGCAAAACATCTGAACTCTTTCGCTGTCAGAGGAGGAACATCATTCTGATCAACACCAGGATCAGTCAACATGCTCGCTAAATCTCGCGTGGCCAGTGCTACTGTCGGAACATCAGGAGGCAACTCCACCCGGATTACGTGCTGGCCTACCGGCTTGAGCGAGCAACCGCTCATTACGGATCCAGCGGTCGCGATCACGGTCAGAATTGTCGCCCACGTCAGGAGGGAGCTTCCCCGAACGAACGCTTTCATGGTGCGCTCCCCCACTTCACGGTCACGCGGAGATTGCGGCTCACGGGAAAATTGTTTACCGGGCGGTTTTCAAAATTTGAAGTCACGCCAAACGTTCCAGCAAAACCGGTGTCGCCAAAAGATGAGGGCCCCGTCACCGGCGCGCTCACTACATTGCTCAGGGCCCCGCGAGTTGCCTCGCCGGCCCCAATGTCCACGACTGACGAATCGATCGTCACGGCTTTCTGAAAGGTGTTATCCAGAACAAGGCTCTCACGGCTCACGGCAGCCAGTTGCTGCACATCCAGCTTGACGACTTTGGCCGGAGCCGCGTCGCCTTCTTTCGCGACAAGCTGAGTTCCCGCCATGAGACTGATTACTTTCTGGTCCGATGCCGGATTTCGGCCTAAAACTTTAAGATCCTCTTTCCGCACATCAACCTGGCCCTTGAGCACGGTGATTTCGGTTTTCCCAGTCGCCGCCTGGCCTGCGGGGGCGGCCTGCGCTGACAGCGGTTTTCCTGTATTCAGGAGCGCATTTCTTATCTGCGCCATGTCGCGCACTTCGGATTTCACGACGAATTCGGTGCCCCGTACACCCATCGTGGCTGCCGGCGTCCGCACCCGAAAACGACCCTTGCCTTCAATTTTCTGAGTAATGGCCGCCCGTAACGTGCCGTAGATCATGCTGACGTCCGCTTGGCGGTCCGCGCCGCCGTTTTTCGCGAAATGGTCCACTTTAAAAAGAGCTGAAGGGCCGAGGTCTAGGACACTCTTGTCCTTCATCAGAATTTTCACGTTGCCATTGCTGGGCGTATTCACCACATCACCCGAGCGAATCGGGTCCCCGGGCCGTGCAGGCTTCAACCCTGCCGCCGGCGCACGACCATCGGGGCGCACAAACACACTCCCATTGACGCTCACCACTTCACCCGCCACTTCGGCGGCAAGGGTGGATCCGGGGCTCAATAAACACAAAAGCAAAATACCGCTGAGCGGCACAACACCAACGTACGACATCCAATTCTCATGATAAACTGAGCCACATGACGTTCACAAAATGTGTCATTCAAGACACAAGGCAAGACACAAGACCTGCCAAGCGGCTCATTGCGGCTTTTCTGATTTTCGTTGGCGTTCTCCAGCAAGTTCCGAGCGCACGCGCAGTGGAAGCGCATCCGGGAAGTGCCGCTGAATCCCTTTATTCAGAGGCCGTGCTGGCCTACAACCGCAAGCAATCCCAGGAGGCTGTCAAGATCCTGGATGGCCTGCTCAAAACGGTTCCAGATCACCTGGGGGCACTTGAGCTCATGGCCCTCACATTGAAAGAGGCGGGCAACGATCTGAAAGCTCTTGAGGTTTATGAACGCTTGCTGCTGCTGAAGCCCGATCAGGCGGGACCCTATCATTTCGAACTCGGGGTCATCAGACATCGTCAGAAGAAAACAGCGCAAGCCGCTGAGCATTTCCAAAAAGCGCTGGCACTTGAATTCAATGCGGACGCAAGCCACCTCTTCCTGGGGCTTATCCGGTTTGAAGCGGGAAACCTTAATGCCGCTGAAAAGCATTTTTCAGAAGTTCGAAAGAGCGGAAGCAAGGAACTCAAGATGGTCGGCCACTACTACGGCGGCATGATCCAGTTCAAGAACGGCCAAGGGGCAACCGGCACTGCTGAAATCGGCGAAGCCCGCGCACTGGCTCGCGAACTTCCGGACAGCAAGATGGCCTCCGACATAGCCGCGTCCTCCGACAAAATCCTAGCCCCATTCAATGTGCCCCAATGGTTCTCAAGTTTGAATTTCCTTGGCCAGTATGACTCAAACATTTCGCTGATTCCCTCCGGGACCGCCTCCGCGCAGGTATCGCGGATGGCGACCCCGAACGTCATTCTGAGCGGAGGGGGTGGCAGGATGAGCTCCCCAGTCGGCTCTGTTCAATGGGTGGGAAGCTATCGTTTCAACTTCAACAAAACATTAAATGCGGAGGCAAAGTCTTACGATTTCTTCTCGCAAACTCCCGCGCTGTATTTCACCTACAAGCCCCTGGGACGCACATCATTGGGCATGAAAATCGAAGGGAATGTCGCTTTTCAGAACAGATCCGAGAATCCGTCTGATCCGGACATGCCCTATCAGTTCCGTCCCTATAGCATGGGTGCGGACATTGGCCCCTTCCTGAGACACGGACTCAGCGATAACTGGCAGCTTCAGTTCGAAATCGGCGGAAGAACCCAGAAGAATTTTTCGGACACAAATCTTTCCGGAAAAGCACTGACAGCTCGGCTGTCCGCGAAGGGTTCAACCAGGTCGCCCCTGCTGAATCCGGGATTCACCGCGAGCTTTGAGAAAAATCAGGCAACTGGAAACGAAGAGAAGTATCAGTCCATGGGCGCAGGGGTTTCAAACCAGCTGCGTTTTGCGGCAGGTGATACCTTAAGCGCGTCAGCCGATCTTCTGCTTTCCAATTATCCGGAGTCCTCGATGCTGAGGTCCGATACGAACCTGGTCGGGCGCTTGAGCTACATTCATCGGTTCAACGCGAAGTGGTCGCTGCTCGGTGATCTTACATATGTGAAAAACACCTCGACCGACGCGGAACTCAACTCTTATGACCGAATGACCGCAGGCGTGGGCATCGGGTGGACGCTTTAAAGAGCTGTATCTTCCACGCCGTCCGCCAAAGTGAACACTTTGGCTTGCTCCTGAAGCAGCCCGGTCGCATAGTAAAATCGCCTCGTGATACCGCTTTGCTCAAGCGAAAGCTCATATTTTCTTCCCGGGATCAGAGGTGCGAAACGCCAGGCACTTTTCACCGGGATCGCCACATAAACCCCGCTTGGTGATGTCAGTGCCATATTTTCCGCGACGTCACGCACACGAATATGTGCGAGCCCAAAACCCGAAATATCGTCCGGCCAGGTCACGGTGAGAGCCACAAACGGGGTCCCTTCAATGTCGACCGTTTTTTCTGAAACAACCTGCTCAATTCGAAATCCAGTGCCATGGGCAAAGGCGCTGAGCCCGACCGCAAGAGACTGATCGACATTGATCAACGAACTGACGCCGAAAACAGGATAAACAGACTCACCCTCGCACGCCGCCTCTGAGGCCATGATATCGCTGCCTCGAAACAGCCCGGACAGGATGAATCTGCGTTCAGGTCCCTTCGGAACCAGAAAACGAGTACCAATTCCTTGAAACGCCTGCCCTGAATCCGCCCTGGCAAATGCGCTCAGGTTCACTTTCGGTGGAAGATCCCCTCCGATTCGATGATGAAGTGGCGGATTGATGCCCGGTCCAAAAACGCTCACCACCAGCTTTTCCATACCACAGTAAATATCATCAGACTGCGGCAGCACCGGCTCACTCATAACTGCCATGAGATTGTACGAAACAGCGCCGTTTCCGAATTCGAGACGAACCGGCACATAGCCCTCCGGGACCTCGCGTCCACACGAGCTCGCAAGAACAGCCACAATCAAGACCCACCCGAATCGGAAACCATGCGATAGAGTCATTTGCGTATGATCTCCCCTTTAATAATGATTTCAGCGACCGAGTCGGCGACAGGATCAAGCGGAAGCAACGAACCTGGCATCACCGGAAGCGGTCTGACAGGAGTCGGAGCAACGCTGATGGGCTTGCCCGCAAAATTCCTGACATCGCCTCCGGTTGTTATGGCTTTCGGAGGAGGAGCAACCTCACGGACCAGCTCTCGAACCTTCTTTTTCGGGAGCCGTACCACCGGGGCAGCGGCAGGAGCACGTCCTGAGTCTGTGCGGTTGATCGTCTCAATGCTCTCGCCCCCGCGTAAAACGACGGGTGCCTGTTCCCGCAGTGTGACATGAGCCAATCCTTCCACCGTCATAAACCTCTGAGGAAGGTCCGGATCTGCCGGATTGTCCACGTAAACGTGTGTGCCGCGAACGCCCATGACAGCGCCCCGGGCTCGAATCCCGAAACTCCTCTTCTTGTTCGGCTCACTTCGCACCAGAGCGCGTGTTCTGCCGTATTTCAAATCCAGCAGCGTTTCGTCGCGTCCGTTCTCAACCAGTCGCTGGGTGATCTTGATATTACTTTCCGCATCCAGGTGGACCACGTGCTCCTGCCCGAGGAGAATCGTGCATTTTCCGAGCTGCGTCTGGATCACATCGCCCACCGATACCGGTGAACCCTCTACCACCGGCTTGCCGTCCAAGGTCACTTCGCCACGGATAAACGCCATCCGTCCCACGGGTTCGGCGACTTCGACCGCGAGTGCGGGGCGGCCTGAAATCGAAACCGCAACGAAGGTCGTAAATGCCGCTAAAACGATGCTAGAAGAGTTCATAATTCACCATCAGCATAAGTGAGTGTTTGGCATACGTCGCCAGTTCCACGTTCGAGAGATTCCGCCGGAAGGAGTAATCCATGGTTGCGGAAAACGAGCTTCCGAAAGAACGCGCCAACGCCAAACCGAACTTGATTCCGCGGTCACGGCGGCCGGTCGCAGAACGCGAATAAGACGCAGCCTGAGGCTCCGCCAGAGCCCTCAGCCGCCATTCAGCCCCGACGGGCCTGGAGACTGAAACTGGAATTGCCAAAGAATAGCTGCGGTAATTATCGCCCCTTGAAAACAGCGTCTCGACTCGGAGCCCCCCCGAGATCCTGGAGGAGCCGAATTGCCGCGAATGAGTGAGCGAAGGCGCGAGCCCGAGTCCGGAGCGATCATCCTCCGGGTCGTCCCCCTCTTCCACGCGAAACTTATAGTAAGTGAATGGAATCGCAAACTCGGTTTCCGCGCGAAGTGAATGCCGGAGCTTGCCACGCCACTGAAGCGCTTCGCTCCAATTGAAAAACTGAAAACCATTCGTGTTCATGAAGCTGAGATCAAGCTGGGTACCCACTGACCCGTCGAAGACAGCGAGTTCATCATTGTCCGCGCCCCAATCGAGCGCAATCGCCGAGAGGAGGTTGTTGAATTTACGTGACTCGGATGCCTGATAATAGGTGAAGCCGGTCGAAATCGCGGCTTCCAGGGGCTGCGACGCAAAGGCACGTGAATGGCGCGCCTGGAGAATCGTCGAAACAGCCGGGCTCGCGGTGCCGGTAGCGGTTCCACCGGAAACGACGGAATCGGAAAAAAGAAGCACATTTGAGTCGTAGCCACTGAAAACGGTGGCGCTTCCGCTCCAGCTCTTTGCCTCCAGGCTCAAAACCGGCAATGCTGCGCCGGATTTCAACTCAGCCATGGCAAGCTTCGCTCCCGCTCCGGAGAGTTCGTGAACCGCTGATTGCGCGAGCAGATCTCGCGCCTGGGTTTCTCTTCCGGCGCGGTTCGCGGCATCAGCATAGTTGTAAAGGTAAATGCCACGCTCAGGATCGCTCGTGGATCCCCTCTCGATCGCGTTATGAAAGGCTTTCATCGCGTAGGATGGCTGATCCGCCTCGAGATAAATCAGCCCCAGAAGATTCCATGCACCGACATCAGCGGGATCGGATTCGAGATGTTGACGAAGCACCGCCCACCCTGGCCGGAGATTTTTCTGCTGCAGGTGAAAATTTGCGAATGTCCTCGCAATCTCGCGATTCGTCTCATCAGCAGCTCTCGCAGGGCCCGCAAAACCCATGCAGAAACCCGCCAACACCAGGAAAACCGCCCGCACGTCATCCTCTTTTTTTGATCTCACGATATTTAAATTCTACTGCGGACAGCGAAGTTTTGCGCAATTTTGAAGCATCCAATCGAACCCATTTATTCGATACTGCTGCGCAAATTTTATTAGACGAAAGCAGTCAGCCTTAAACCTGACCTTTCCAATCAAATATAAGTCCCCGATCTCACAAAAGAATTTCTCAAGTCGGCAAATTCTGCACCGATAGGTCCATTGTGAGTTCGGCAGGGATTGCAGGGCTCACGGTATCAGCCAACAAATAAATTCATGGAGGAGGTCACGATGACAAAACTAGGAGGATAGTATGGGTTTACGTATCGCTACCAATATTCAGGCACTTGCGGCTCAGAGACATTTGAGCAATAACTCGGCACTTCAAGGCCAAGCCCTTGAAAAGCTCTCATCCGGATCCCGCATCAATAAAGCAGGCGACGATGCAGCGGGTCTCGCGATCAGCGAAAAATTAAAAGCAAATATTCGGAGTATGAAACAGGCCACTCGCAATGCGAATGATGGCATCAGCCTGGTTCAGACTGCTGAAGGCGCAATGAACGAAGTCGGAAACATTCTGATTCGTCTGCGTGAACTTTCGATTCAGGCGGCCTCGGACACGATCGGCAATACCGAACGCGGTTTCGTCGACAA
>MEPR01000095.1:18470-82442 GCA_001769835.1 Bdellovibrionales bacterium GWB1_55_8 | reverse complement strand
GCCGCGACAATGGTTGTGGCAGGTGTCTATCTGGTCGCCCGAATGTTCGGCGTCTTTGCGACTTCTGGAGACGCGCTTCTCGTGGTGGCCTATATCGGCGCGTTTACTTCGATTTTTGCGGCTGTGATCGGCTGTACACAGGATGATATCAAACGAGTGCTGGCCTTCTCCACGTTGAGTCAGCTCGGGTACATGATGTTCGCCCTGGGTGTCGCCACGATTGCCGAGCCCCTTGGCTACACGGCTTCGATGTTCCACCTTTTCACGCACGCATTCTTCAAAGCGCTGCTCTTCCTCGGCGCGGGCGCGCTGATTCATGCGGTTCACAGCAATGAGATCTGGGACATGGGCGGCCTGGCCAAGAAAATGCCGATCACCCATATCACCGTGTTGATCGCGACTCTGGCAATCGCCGGGGTTTATCCGCTCGCAGGGTTCTTCTCCAAGGACGAAATTCTCGCCGCGGCCCTGGCCACGGGCCATACGGGCATTTTCGCCCTGGGTCTCACGGTTGCTGGGATCACGGCTTTTTATATGTTCCGGATCTATTTTGTCGCTTTCTGGGGAAAACCACGTAGCGAGAACGCAGAGCACGCGCATGAAGCTTCGCCTGCGATGCTGATTCCGCTGATTATCCTGGCGGTATTTTCTCTGTTCGCGGGCTGGGTGCCGATGGGCGAATTCGTTTCGTTCGGTCCCGGGCATGCGGGGCACATCAATTGGGCGATTGCGGCGCCGAGCCTGGTGGTTGCCGCAATCGGAATTTCGACCGCCTGGTTCCTCTACGGCAGTGGCAACGATGCGCGCGTGACGGCGATCACAAATGCGCTGGGCGGCGTCTATACAACGATCAAGCAGAAGTTCTACTTCGATGAGATCTACCTTTTCGTTACTCGGAAGGTGATCTTCCGTTTTGTCGCAACTCCGATTGCCTGGTTCGATCGTCATGTTGTGGACGGCGGGGTGAATCTGACTGGCTTGGCCACGCGTGCTGCCGCAATGGCGACCAGTCGTCTTCAGACGGGTCAGGTTCAGACCTATGGTGTTTGGTTTCTGGCCGGTTCGATTGCTGCCATGATCCTGCTTTGGGCAGTGCTGGTTTAAGGGGAGAGAGTTCAGATGGGTTTGCTAAGTTGGCTGATTCTTTTACCGTTCCTGACTGCGGTCGCCGTGATGATGGTTCCAGCCGAGCGCTGGAAAATGATTCGCTGGATTTCGGCTGCCGGAACAGGGTTGCACCTGATTCTCACCGCTATCACGACGTATCGCTATTGGCAGCTCGCTTCGCCAGAAATGGCGGAGATGAAGACATCGCTGCTGACGAAGCTCTATCTCGTCGAAAAGTTCGACTGGTTCCCCAGCTTGGGAATTCAGTATCTGGTCGGCACCGACGGCATCTCGATGCTGATGGTTATCCTGACCTCAATCATTATTTTCGCCGGGGTAATGGCGAGTTGGAATGTCGCTGAGCGGACGAAGGAGTTTTTCGTCCTGCTTCTGACGCTTGTCACGGGTGTCTTCGGCGTTTTCCTGAGCTTCGATCTTTTCCTCTTCTTCATGTTCTATGAGGTGGCGGTGCTCCCCATGTACCTCCTGATCGGTATCTGGGGCACGGGCCCGAAGGAATACTCGGCCATGAAGCTCACGTTGATGCTTCTGGTGGGTTCGGCCTTCATCCTTGTCGGGTTCCTCGCGATCTATCACACCTCCGGTCTGCACACGTTCGACCTGACGCAGCTTGCAACGATCAAGTATCCGGCCGATCTTCAGTACTGGGCATTCCCGGCGCTGTTCATCGGGTTTGGAGTGCTCGGCGCGCTCTATCCTTTCCATACCTGGTCACCGGACGGCCATGCTTCGGCGCCAACCGCAGTCTCGATGCTTCACGCGGGCGTGCTCATGAAATTGGGCGGCTATGGGGCGCTTCGGATCGCGGTTTATCTGCTTCCGGATGGCGCGAAGGACTGGGGACTGTTTTTCATGGTGCTCACCACGATTAATATTCTCTACGGGTCCTTTGGCGCGATCATGCAGAAAGATCTGAAGTACTTCACTGCCTACTCATCGGTCAGTCACTGCGGATTTGTGCTGTTCGGTGTCGCGGCTCTCAATTTAATGGGCTTTAAAGGCGCTGTTCTGCAAATGTTCAGTCACGGTGTGATGACCGGACTGTTCTTCGCTTTGATCGGCATGGTTTATGGCCGCACTCACACCCGTGTTATTTCAGAAATGGGTGGCCTCGCGAAAGTGATGCCTTGGCTCGCGGTATCCTTCTATATCGCCGGTCTCGCGTCTCTTGGGCTCCCGGGCTTTTCCGGTTTCATCGCGGAATCGCATGTATTTCTGGGCGGATTCTTCGGGAACCCCTGGGCCAATTCCACGGCAACCCGTGTTCTGACCGTGCTGGCCACGATGTCCATCGTCGTGACCGCGGTTTATGTTCTTCGCGGCTTGGCCCGGGTGTTTCAAGGTCCGGTGGAAGACCACCATTTCCTGGAGCTGACGGATGCGACGTTTACGGAGCGGGTCAGCACGGGCGTACTGGTGGCCACTTTGGCGTTCGCGGGCATTATGCCCTGGTTCCTGATAGATCTGATTGAGGCGTCGATCATGCCGATCGTGAATCGGTTGCATGAAACCGGCGGCTCTTTCGCGATGTATTGAGTGTTTTTTTGATTGATGTTGGAGGTTGAGAAGAAATGTTGATGCTACCTGAGTTGATTGTCATTGGCACGGCCTTCGTGCTCCTTTTCACTGACCTCTTCATCAGCGATCGCCAGCGACCGGTGCTCGGCGCCCTGACGCTCCTCGGGCTCGGGCTTGCTGCGGGTTCCGTTGTCTGGATGATGCCCGAATCGGGGCAGATGTTCGGGGGCCAGTTTGCGGTAGACAGCGTCGCCTGGTGGTTCAAGCTCCTCTTTCTGATTGCGGGAATTATCACCGTTGCGATCTCGATTGATCTGCTCGATGGACGCGCCAAGTCTCCGAAACAGAGACTGGGTTCCCCGGGTGAGTACTATACGATTCTGTTGTTCTCGCTTTCGGGAGCTCTTTTTCTTGTTTCATCACGAGATCTGGTCAGTCTTTATGTGAGTCTCGAACTGATCACCATTCCTCTCTACGCGCTCACCGCGTGGAAACGTGATGGTATTTCGGGCGAAGCTGGTTTGAAATACGTGATTCTCGGTGCGCTTTCCTCGGCGTTTCTGCTCTACGGTCTAGGCCTGGTGTTTGGGCTGACGGGTGAAACCAATCTTGAATTGATCGGGAAAGTCTTGCAGCCGTCGCCAGCCCTGTGGCTTGCGGCAGCGATGATCACGGCGTCCGTCGGGTTCAAGCTGACGATCGTTCCCTTCCATATGTGGGCGGCCGAGGTTTATCAGGGGGCTCCGACGCCCATCACGGCTTACCTATCGGTGGCGTCAAAGGCAGCCGGTCTGGCTCTGATGTTCCAGCTTTTCTATCGGGTGCTCGGTCATTATCTCGTTCATTGGAGCGTGCCGTTGGCGATTTTCGCGGCACTCACGATGACTCTTGGAAATATCGTCGCCATCGTGCAGCAGAACGTGAAGCGTTTCATGGCCTTTAGTGCGATCTCGCAAGCCGGTTACGTTCTCATGGGCTTTCTGGGCACGACGAACGAAGGTGTTCCTGCCATGATCTTCTATATGCTCGTGTACATTCTCACGAACCTGGCGGCATTCGCGGTGATCGTCCTTTACTCAAATCAGACCGGGCGTGAGGAGATTTCAGAGTATCGCGGCCTGGCGAGAACCAGTCCGCTCGTGGCACTTGCGCTCATGATCGCGCTTTTCAGCCTGGCGGGTATTCCTCCGCTGTCCGGATTCGTAGGGAAGTTCTTCCTTTTCAGTATCGCCTCGCAGGCCGGCTTCCATTGGCTGGTTACGCTGGCGGCCGTGAATTCGACGATCTCGTTGTACTACTATCTTCGAATTATTCGACAGATGTACATTGAGCCGGCCGTGGAGGGCGACGGTGCTGTCCCTGTGACTCCGGTTCTCGCGTTGACCGTAGGTCTTACGACGGTAGCGGTGATGGTGCTTGGTATCATCCCGACTTTCTACGAAACCGTGTACGCGCAGACAGTTTCCTGGTTCCTTCCGTTCATCAAGTAAGCCGGTCTTGGAAGTGGGCCTGTTTTATGCCCATTTTTTTTTGCCGGCTGTTCGGCTCGCCCGCGCCCCGCTTGCGCCCTGTTTACGATGAGCTATTGCCGCCTGAATTTACGGGCGGCGTTGTGTCGTGAACTCATTGAAAGAACACGAAAAAACTGCGAAAAAAACACACATTCTACGGCGGATTTTTTTACAAATTTGGGTGCCGTTAGTGGTAAGGTCCGTTGGAAATCAAAACAGCTTGTGAGCGCGGTTATGATCGCGCGCTTTCTCTTTCCCTGGAGGAATCATGACGGAAAAAGGGCAATTCCCTTACCCGGGCGTCGACACGACGGCGGATGGATCAACAGCAGTGGTTTGGGTTGAAACACATGCGACAACGGGTGCCGCAGCATACCCCATCACCCCCTCGACGAATATGGGCGTCGGATACCAGCAGGCCGTTGCCGATGGTAAGAAAAATGTGTGGGGCGATACTCTCGTGTTCATGGAGCCCGAGAGCGAACACTCCGCCGCAAGCGTCTGCGAAGGTTATGCGCTGACGGGTGGGCGGGTTTCGACTTTCACGGCCGGTCAGGGACTCATCCTGATGAAGGAAGTGCTCTACACGATTTGTGGAAAACGCCTCCCGGTGGTTTTCAATATCGGGGCGCGCGCTCTGACTGTTCACTCGCTGAACGTTCACGCCGGGCACGACGATGTCATGGGTGTCGTGGACTGCGGCTGGGGTATGCTCTTTGCGCGTAACGCGCAGGAAACTGGGGATCTTTGCCTGATTGCGCGCAAGACGGCTGAAGATTCCTATACGCCATTCTTCAATATTCAGGACGGATTTCTGACGACTCACACTGTTGAGACGATGAAGCTCCTTGAGCCCGAGTGCATCAAGACCTATCTGAAGCCGCCCACGGAAGCGCTTCAGAACATGATGGATCCCGCGCACCCGATCATGAGCGGCGTCGTGCAGAATCAGGATGCATACATGAAGGGCAAGATCGCCCAGCGCGGTTATTACGAACCCATGAAAGCGATTCTTTCGCGCAACATGGAAGAGTTCTACCGCCTCACGGGCCGCCGATATGGACTCATCGAGTCTTATCAGATGGAAGACGCGGATTACGCGATTGTCGGTATGGGTTCCTTCATGGAGACCGCGAAATCGACGGTCGATTGGCTCAGGAAAAAAGGAGAGAAGGTTGGCGTTATCAACGTGACTTCCTATCGGCCTTTCCCGGGTGCGGAGCTGGTGGATGCGCTGAAAAACGTGAAGACCATCGCGGTTCTCGAACGCATGGATGAATCCTCGGCGCCTGAAAATCCCCTGGCACGCGATCTGAAATCTGCGTTTCTTGACGCGCTCTGGGGACACTCCGAGTTTACCAAGGTTTCCCGCGTACCGGTGATTCAGCACGGTTCGGGCGGTCTTGGTGGACGTGACGTCCGTTCAAGTGATTTCATCGCCATTCTCGAAAACATGAAAAAAGGTGCGGCCGGAACAATCCGGTTCGCCGTTGGCGTGAAGCACGCGGATGCGATTTCCTGGGAAGGTCAGGAGCCGGATATCCGGCCCGCTGGCTCTTTCTCGACACGTGGTCACTCGATCGGTGGTTACGGTTCGGTCACGACGAACAAGATCATGGCCTCGGTCTGTGGCGATCTTTTTGATCTGAAGGTACAGGCCTTCCCGAAATACGGTGCCGAGAAGAAGGGGCTTCCGACCACTTATTATCTGACCATCGGTCCGCAACATATCGCGTTCCACCAGGATCTGAATGTTGTCGACTCCGTCCTGATCAATGATCTGAATGCATTCCGACACAGCGATGCGCTTGCCGGGTTGCGGGATAAAGGTGTCGTAATCCTTCAAGCACAGGAAAAGGATCTGAAAGTTCTGTGGAAGGGTATTCCGACCAAGGTGAAGGAAGAGATCCGCCAAAGGAAGCTTCAGGTTTACGCTTTGGATGCGCTTGGAATCGCGAAAGAGGTCGTTACCTCCGCGGAACTCCTCCAGAGGACGCAAGGGATTCTTCTCCTGGGTGTTTTCCTGAAGGTGACTCCATTCGCAGCGGAGCGAAAGATGAATCAGCAACAGCTCATGGATGGCGTTGAAAAGGTGCTGCGCAAGTACTTTGGGAAACGCGGAGAGGAAGTGGTTCAGAATAACCTCACCTGTGTGAGACGGGGTTATGAAGAAGTGCTTCGTTTGTCCGATGAGCTGATTGCTAGCAACTGATTGCTTGCAGGGAGATTTTTATGTCGAAAAACAAAGACCAGAATTCAGAAAAGTTCGATCGCGACTCCCGTGATCTGACGAATTTCCAAACGGATGTCCTTCAGAAGTACCTGACGGGCAAGGCGGATGCCGAGCTGCCGGCCGATGCTCATTCCGCACGATCTCTACTGCCTCCCGGGACCGCCCGTGGCAGAAGCTTTGCTTCGATCGCGTCGGAATTCCCGGCCTACGATGCGCAAAAGTGCGTTGCCTGCATGGAATGCGTGGTGGTCTGTCCGGACGCGGCGATTCACGCACGTGTTACACCCCAGGCCGAGATGGATCAGGCACTATCGAAGGTGACTGATCCCGCGGTGAGGGACTTCGCGCAGTCCCGTTTTTCGAAGACCGTCAAATTCTGGAACACATACGAGAAACAGGGAAAGACTCCTGGTCAGTTCTCGCTGTGGATCGATCCGGATAAGTGCAAGGGATGCGGCGAGTGCGTTCAGGTTTGCGGTGATCATGCGGCGCTCTCGATGAAGTTGAAGAGCGACGAAGAGATGGCTCTCACCACGAAAGCCGTGGAGTTCTCGCATCAGCATCTTCCAGGGACCGCCGAGCAGTATGTGAACCCCAGGCTGCTCACAGACATGTTCCTGCAGGACGAAAAATGGGTTTACCGGGGCGGCGCAGGCTCGTGCATGGGCTGCGGAGAAATCACCTCGTTGAAGCTCGCGATTGGCGCGACGACTGCCAAGTATGGCGACAATCTCGCCATTGTGGCGGCAACGGGCTGCAATTCGGTGTTCAGTTCGACCTACCCGTACAACATCTTCAATGTGCCGTGGACAAATTCCTTGTTTGAGAACGCCGCGCCGACGGGTCTTGGCGTCCGGATGCGACTGAACCAGCAGGGTAAAAACGATACCAAGGTCTGGATTCTCGGCGGCGACGGCGCCATGGCCGACATCGGTCTTCAAGCGGTGTCTCGAGCGCTGGCTACGGGCGAGGACATCAACATCCTGGTGATGGATACCCAGTCATACTCCAACACAGGAGGCCAGGCATCTACCTCGACCTTCACGGGTCAGAGCGCGAAGATGAGCGCCCATGGAAAGGCTTCGCTCGGAAAGACTGAACGCCGCAAAGAACTCGGTGTCATCGCCATGATGCATCCCGATGTTTTTGTCGCGCAGGTTTCGCCGGCATATCCCAATCACTTCCTGCGAACGGTACTGGACGCGCTGGAATATCCAGGGCCTTCACTGATCGTCGCCTATTCACCCTGTATGCCTGAGCACGGTATCGCGGATGATGCGGGCGCGGAGCGTGCGAAAGCGGCTGTGATCAGCCGCGCGTTCCCGTTGTATGTTCATGATCCACGTAAGGGCAATACGATCAAGGAACGCCTGGATCTCAGAGGCAACCCTTCCATCGGCGAAGAGTGGCACAAAGATCCTAAGACGGGCGAAGTGTTCGATTTCGTCTGGTTTGCCCGTAAAGAGGGTCGTTTTGCACAGCACTTCAAAGGCGGGAAGGTATCTGAGTCACTCCTGAAATCACAGGAAGACCGTCAGAAGAACTGGAACCTGATCAGAGAGTTGGCCGGCTTGAAGTGAAGGCTGACAGCCGCGCCTTTTTGTGTATAATCAACGTCTAAACTTAAGTGAGGGAGAGATAAATGGCTTTGAAAATTACTGATGACTGCACCAGCTGTGGCGCCTGCGAACCGGAATGCCCGAATTCGGCGATTACCGCCGGCGATGATAAGTATGTGATCAACGCGGCCGCCTGCACCGAGTGCCAGGGCAAGCATGCGTCACCCCAATGCCAGGCGGTTTGCCCGGTTGACGCCCCTGTGAAAGCCTGATCTTTAGTATTCCATTCGCTTCCGCTCCGGGTGGCGGAAGGGGACATCATCAAGCGAAAGCTTCGACAGGTATCCCAAGCTCCGCCACCCTGAGCGCGAACGCTTCCAGTTCATCGTAGCTGACCGGCTGTACCCCTTCAAAGACACGCCTCCGCTTCACTGTTACCAAGTGCACCACTTGCGGCTTGAGCTCTTGGTAGAGTGCCAGGAGTCCGCTTAAGTTGTCGGCTGACCAGTTTTGAAATCCAGGTTTATCCGGATAGCGCCAAAGGGTGCTTTGAACGCAGAGCCGACGCATCTGTTTGAGAGGGGTTGCGAGAGCTCGGACGGACTTTAGGCTCCGCGGGCTGGGCTTGTTCGTTTTACCGAAAAGTACATCCTCGGCGCAATCGAGCTTCACCCAGGTTTCGTCCAGGCGGTTGCAAGCAGTTCGGACGGAAGGTTGTGAGAGGCCTTCACCGTTACTCAGGCAGACTGTGATCCATTTGCCTTGGAGCTCTTTTTTGAGTTCAAGAACGCCTGCCACAATGTCAGCAAATTCGGGGTGTGTGGTGGGTTCGCTGCTTCCTCCCAGAATCACGGTCTCCACTTCGGGTGCACCAGCGAGGCGATCCCGAAGACTTGCCAAAATCTCGATCGCGTTGAGAGGGGCGGTTTCTGGGGCTTTCGTTATCTTTTCGCCTGGAGCGCGCCAGGGACAGTAAACGCAATTCCATCCGCAGCTATGCCCAGGCGTGCCGAAATTCACATTGACCGAAAACCCAAAACGGCGACTGCGTGAAGGTCCCGAGACAAAGTTGATAGCGCGAGGCTTTTTTGCTGCAGGTTTTATTTTCGGAGTGGGCTTTGGTTCCTTGATGCGGCGAGTTGGTTTCTTGGCAGCAGATTTTTTCTTCGCGCGTTTCATCACTTCTAATTACCACAGCCCTTTGCTGAACGACCAGATCGAAGACGGATTTGACACACTGCCTTGCGTGTCAAATTCCTGGCCGGGGCTTTCGTGGCCTGCGCGTCCGACGCGTGGACGTGAGAGTCTTAGAATCTTCCGTTTAACGGTTCGAGTTCGGGAAGCGTGAACTTGCCGTCTTTCCGGATCAGTTTACCGTCAAAATAGAGTTCGCCGCCACCGTACGCGGGTGTCTGGATCAGAACCAGATCCCAATGGACTGAAGAGTTGTTTCCGTTGGGCGCGTCGTCGTAGCTGTTTCCGGGAGTCAGATGGATCGAACCGAAGATCTTTTCGTCGAAAAGCGTGTCATTCATTGGGTCATGAATGAACGGATTCACCCCGATGGCGAATTCGCCGAAATAGCGTGCGCCGGCATCCGTTCCAAAGATCTGCTCCAGTTCAGCGGCATGTTCCGGAGCCGA
This sequence comes from Bdellovibrionales bacterium GWB1_55_8, assembly GCA_001769835.1. Classification (GTDB taxonomy): domain Bacteria; phylum Bdellovibrionota; class UBA1018; order UBA1018; family UBA1018; genus GWB1-55-8. Next base: position 72,850 of record MEPR01000095.1, on the reverse strand, counting down.
GAATTTCTCGATCCGGCCGTTGCGGACTTCAAGCGTGATATTCCTAAAAAGCGTTCCCTGGTAAAATGAAGTCGTATTGTAGGCGATTCTTCCGTTCATTGACTCCTTGATCGGAGCGGTGAAGACTTCGCCATCGGGGATGTTCAGCTTGCCGTCACATTTGATGACCGGCACGCCCCTGATCGAAAACTCGATGTCCGTTCCCGGCGAGACGATGCGGACCCGGTCGGTCTTTCTCATGAGTTCGGCAAGCGGATCCATGGCGGTGGACATTTTCGAGTAATCCAGATTGCAGACGTTGAAGTAGAAGTCTTCGAAACTGGAAACGCTCTTTTTGGCGAGCGCGGCCATCGCTGCATTGGGATATCGCAGAACACACCAGCGCTTCTTCAGGCGCGTACGCATATGTACGACTTCCATGAAGTGTTTTTGCTTGAGTTCTTTCTGAACCGCCGAAAGGTCACTCAGTTCGAAAGGATTCAGAGGTCCCCGAATTCCGATATATGCATCCACGCGTTCCATGATCGCCCGATGAAATTCAGCGAAGGACGCCTGTTGCTTGTCGCCCGCAATGCTAAAGAAAGATTTCGTCAGCTCGTCGTCGAAAACATTCCAGAAGGGAATGGCCCCTTTTTCAGTCGCGAGTCGAATCAGTTCCTTGCCTAGTTCCTGCGTATCGCGCCCGATCATATCAATATAAAGACTCTCCCCGGAGCGCACGGCCAGACTGTAATTGATCAGGTTTTCGGCAAGCTGCGTAATGCGTGAATCAGGTTTCATGAGGGGACCTCTTTCTAATCAGGAATTGCTGATCACAGGGATATTTCAAGCCGTGCCGCCAGAACGGCTGCATTATCGAGTGACGTATCACCGCCGGGGTTGACCACATATTGTAAGTCCGGTTGGAGCACGATGCCAGGTACGAGCTGCGCGCGATAGGTGAGCTCCCATGTCGTTTCAGTGCTGGCCAGAATGGTGCCCGAGGTCGCGGATACTGTCCGGAAATCCCTGCTGAGACCCACACGTGTCACGGCGAGGCCGAAGATGTCCTGATCGCGACCGAACAAGCCGCTCAAATTGAAGCCAGCGCTCAGGTTTGAGGCAAGCGTGTTCGCCTTTCCATTCGTGAGCCCGTAACGCGCGAAAGAGCTTAATCCGGAACTCAATGCGGCTTCACTTATCAGATAAAGACCGAAGTCTCCGACTTTTTCGGAATCCTCATCTCCTGCTACGGGTTGAACGGGAACCGTATAGGTCCATGCGCCGATCGCGAATTTCATCGGTAGTTCCTTATGCTCGGAAGCTTCCTCATAACCCGCGTGGTAGGCCAGCTCGTTGATGAACAGGAAGCCATCGGATGCCTGCCAGCTGATATGTGTTCCGTGAGGCTTGTCTGGATTACCGGCAACCGCGCCAAAGAGAGCTGACTGGAAATAGAACTTTTCCATCGGTTCAATGCGTACACGAAAGGCGGGAGCGGTGGTTGGAAAAATGGATGGACCGTTTGCACCCGTGAGGGCCAGCTCCGCGCCCACCCCAAAGCTGCTGTTCAAAAACAGGCCTGAAGCTGGGGTGACATAGAATTCACTGTTCAGATCATGGAGCCCGAGGAGAAAAGATGTGGTGCCATTAAACGCGACTTGTTCCAGCCAGGCCTCATACAATTTGACGGTGTTGGCGGGAGTTTCGATATTACTGGTTCCCTGAATGTCTCCGACATTTTCCGTAGGGTCGCCGCCATGATTGCCGAGGACATAAAAAAAGAAGTTTGCGCCTTTCCAGTTCAGTAGCTTCTGAAGATCAAAGCTGGCGCGAAGGTCAAAATTGCCGAGAAACTCTGAGTTCTGTTCTGTCCCGCCTGACCGCACACTGTTCCAGTCGAGCTTGTAAATGACTCCAACGTCAACGCCGGCATCCGAGAGCCGCGTTCGGGCACCACCCCAGTTTTTGGTCAGGCGCGCTTCGGGCTGCTCGGGGCTTTCTGCCACCGGCGATTCGTGAAAAGTTTCGCGCACTGCGGAGCCGGAGCTGACCTCTGGAGGGGCTGCGTAGCTTGAAATGGCTGTTAAAAAGGTGAGCGTTAGAATCGCGGTTTTCATGACGAATCTCCTTGGTTGCTGCAGAACTCAAGGGTAGCACACAAAAAAAAAGACGCCGATCCGTAGATGGGCGTCTTCTTCTTATATTTGGAATCCCGAGGGATTATTCGGCGGGGCCGGCTTTTTTCGCATCCTTGCCAGCTTCCAGGTATTTCTTGCCGTAGTCGTTCAGTTCCTTGCCTTTGGTGTGGCAGGTTTTGCACGAAGCGGAGGCGGCTTTGTCCGGGAATGCTTCTTTGTATACTTTCAGGTCAGCGGGTTTCGCGAATGCCAAGCTCGGTACTGCGATGAATGCCAATGCGATAAGGACTTTCATGTTTTCTCCTAAAACTCTGCGCCCTTCTCCTGAGTGCAGAGATGTTGTTGGTATCTTGACATTTTGCCATAAGTTGCACTTTTACGCCTAGTGCAATGCAATTTCAGGCAAATTGATTTTAGTAAGTTCTTGAAATTCAAAAGTTAGGGACTGAGAAGTAACTCTAACGCGTCGCCCCAGTTGGTCTCCGCGTTAAACCTGAGATCTCGGTATCGCTTTTCGTAGCTATTGTAACGACTGATGGTCGCAGGGAACCAGAACGATAAACCACCTGCGGGCTTGTATCGTCCAGTGGCCTGGTTTGCGATGACCACTCGCGACAGTGCTGCGCGAACGGAATTTATGGAGGCCGGATCCATGGATTTGATTCCTGACGTTCCCAGGTATTTCAGGAAATCCGCAAGATCGACGTAGTCCGCTAACGTGAAATTCAAAGCCTTTTCAGAGGCACGGATCACAGTTTTGCGATCCGCCGATCCTAGGGTGCCCAGTCTTGCGGCCAGGCTTTGCATGGACTGCTCGAGCGACGGGAGTTGTTCGAGATCAAATATGGAGAAGGTGACATTTTCATTGCCATTCGATCCCCCTGAGTACGATTGCACGTAAGTTCGAGTGAGCATCGCGCCCACTTCGCCGCCGTCTGCCTTGGGTTTTGCAGCCCATTCAGCTAAAAACTCCGCATAAGGCCAGCCTGAGCCGGGCTCTGTTTCCTCGGAGCCGCCGAAGAATCGGACGGAATCCACCATTTCGGATGCAATTTCGGCCATTCCCATAAGGCACGCGTCACTGGCGTACAGGTCGATCTTCCGACCGATGTTTCGCGAAGCCTCGTTCATCGCTCGCCCGAGCTCCTCGGTGGTGATCTTGTTGCCGGTGCGCTCGTCATGACTGATATCTGAAGGGCTGATGCGGGGAGATCCGATATTTCCCACTTTTTTCAGGTGCCAGCCCGACCCGTGATTCCAGACGTTAATGAAATATTTCTTCGCCGGGTAGGTTCGAACTCCCCATTCAATGAAATCGACAAGACTTCGCCAGTCACCCATGTCGACGCCGCCCAAGTTCTGCACCACGGGTGATGTTACTTTTCGCGAGTCCGAATCCTTCTGAACGAGGATTCTCAAGGTTTCGTTGCGAGCGAGGCTAGCCCATTGCACAACAACATTAATATCAGCCGTCGAACCGATCTCTTCCATCTGATTCATGTTCGTCGTGCCGAAACGGTCCAGGTCATTGTTTCCGTTCAGGTACGTGAGAAACGTCCATTCCTTCAGTGGCGGCGGGTTTTCCCCACCAGCGGCGGTCGCTGTCTGAGATGCGGAAACAATGGAAATGGCGCAAAAGAACAGGGCAAGAAGTGAAGATCGGTACATGCTAATCCTCCATGATCAGCGTTTAGGACTTCCTGAGATTCGAAATTAAAATTCTATCAGCGCTGTGTCCATGCTGCACGCCGCATGGTGTTAGTGCAGGCAGAAGTCACAGTGGCCGCAAGGTTTCAAAGAAGTTTGTCTTAAGGGTTCGAAATAGCGTCTCAATAGATTGCGACGACACGATTCAGTCTTGAAAAAATCGAGCATGTCTCTTAGATCGGAGCGCCTTCTTTCGGAGCCTTGTATCGTCCACTCCAGTAGGCGGAAATCTTCTTCGTGCCAAAAGATCAATGCCCGAGACCTCTGAGTGAGATCCCGACCTGCCCGCCCTATTGCTTGGGTGAGCGCCAGAAGCGAGGGCGGAGGTTGGGCTAGTACCACCCATCGCAGGTGTTTGTGATCCATTCCCATCCCGAACGCCGACGTGGCAATGATCACTCTCATGTCCGCTTTGCTGATACTCTGCTCGATCGCGCGCCGTTCCTCCTGGCTTAATCCTGCGTGGTACGCCACCGCGCTTTCCCCCATCGCGTGAAAAACTCGACAAAGCCGTTCGGTGGAATCGCGAGTCTGCGCAAACACCACGCCGGGGCCTTCCTGATCTTGAACCCAGTTGACGAGTTTTGATATGCGCTCGCGCCAGGAAACCCTTTCAATCTGAAGATCTAAAAACGGCGGCAGATCGAATTCCCCGATCTCGATCAGAGGCGGAAGTTGTTTTCGAAGGTCCATCCGGGCCGCCATCGGCATCGTCGCTGTCAACCAGAGGCTGCGCGGGATCCCGAAGCGTTCCACCAGTTTCGGGATTTCGGCAAAAGCGGGACGGAAGTTCTCTCCCCATTCCCAGAGGCAGTGGCACTCGTCCACGACCAGGAAGTCGGGTCTCCAGGCGTTCAGTGCGTGCTTTCGACCTGAGTGGATCAAGGTTTCCGGACTCACGATCCAGCTACCGGGGCCCTCGGCAGGGGGACCCTCAGACGGTCTGCCGCTGCCCAGCGTGACGCGAAGCCGCCCCTCTGTGTGTCGTTGCACATTCGCGCTTTGCTGGCGAGCCAACGCCACCAACGGCGTGACCAATAAGGTTCTCTGCCTGTTTTCCGCGATTCTTCGTTCGAAGATGAGACTTTTTCCAGAGCCCGTTGGAGCAATGCAGAGCACGTGTGCAGGGTCGGATTTCAATGCCTCCAACGCATGTTTCTGAAAAGGCTTGAGCTGCATCATGGGCTGGCGTTTGCCAGCCTGATGCCGTCACACGGCTGTGGACGCCTCGATTACCGCAGCAGTTTGTGGTTCTCGCGAGCGGAAACGAAGATAAACCAGGCCTCCTGCGGCCCCCAGACACAAATTGACGAGGGCTGTGAGCGTGAACACATCCGCTCCGCGCTGCGATCCCATCAGATGGAAAAGGTAAAGAAACGCCGCGTGCCCGGTGCCGATACCTGCGGGCATGATCGGAACGGCGGTCACGATCTGACCGAGGGGGACGACCACGTAAATCGCAAGGAGTGCGATATCGGTATCTCCGAGTGCCTGTGCGAAGTTCCAGCAGGACCAGCCGACAACCAGGTGCACGAAAATCGAGAGCAGGAGGACTTTGAGCACAAGCCAGCGCCGGTGGTGATAGTGGCGAAGTCCCAGATAAATTCGCGTAAGAGATCCCAGCTTTGGAAGGAACTCTTCCAGACGTTTCAGAATCCGGAGGAGGGGGTCCTGATGTTCGCGGACGAGAAAAAGATAGCAGTAGAACGCGATCGCGCATGCTGCCGCGGCAGGCACGAGGACGCGGAGCGCTGAAAGAATAGCAGTCCCCTTGAATGAGGGAAACCCGAGCAGAAGAGCGCCTGCCGATACGATGGCCAGGGCGGAAACGCCCGCCACCCGGTCAAAAAGAATGCTCCCGAACGCACGTGCACGGAGCCCTGGCACTTCCCGCCCAATGTAAAGAGCCTTGATCACGTCACCGCTTACGGCCCCGGGCAAGGCCACGTTGAAAAAGTTCCCCACGAACGTGAGCTCCGCCGTCCGGGTCCAGGAGAGTTCGATTCCTTGGCCACGCAGGAGCCATTGCCATCGAACGATCCCCAGCAAGGCCGTGAAGATCAGGCCGGCAATGGCGGGCAGGATTTTGTCCCAGCGGGAAAAGGCGTCTCGCGTATCTTGAAGCGAAATGAAGCCTTTCTTCGAGAGAAAGAACAGGAGCCCGCCGACCAGCGCCGCCTTGAGCAGGAAGGTCAGGATACGTTTCTGCCTCTGCTTGGCGGAGGCGATTTGCGCAGGGCGCTCGATGGGTGGAAGTGGGGCGCTCATTTTAGAAAATTCCTGAAAAGGGTTTCACCTACGGTCTCGTTGTAGAGATCCCGGCCGCGGTGCGGGTTCAAAAGATATTCCGGTATTCCGACTTTTCGCCGATAGGCCAAGGTGCGTTCGCCGCTTTTGAGGTCCTTTTCGGGATGAAATTGGATTCCGAACACAGGACGATCCAGCAGTTCGGCGGCCTGGATTCCGCAGAATTCCGATCGGGCGATCACCCGAAAGCCTTGCGGTACCGAACTCACCTCCTGAAAATGAGACGAAAAAGAATAAAACGTCTGAGGAAGTCCTTCCATAAGCCTCGAGGCTGAAACCTGTTCAATTTTCGTCCAGCCAAACTCAGGTTGGTTGGAGCTTCTCACCAATGATTTGGCGCCGAGCGCCCGGATGAGGGATTGATGGCCGTAACATACGCCCAGGTACGGAATTCCGTTATCAACTGTTCTGCGAATGAATTCATGGAACCGCTCGATCCACGGGGCATCCGCTAGCGCGGAGGTTTTTGAACCGGAGGCGATGACGCGATCAAATCCGACCGGCGATGCAGGCAGATCCCGGTGAGGGGCACGCCTGACATGGAAAGCCGCTCCTGGAAGGAGTCGCGCAAAGGCCCGTAGCTCGCGGGCACCCCAGCTATCGGCATCGATATTGTTGTCTATGATCAGGACTCGCACTTTTTCGCTTCCTCACGTTTTGGCGCATTCTCATGCGAAAGCGCCGGCTCGAACAGATAAGCATACTTCAGGAACATGCTGTGGGCCGCGTTTACGGAAATGATGAATCCGGATATGCCGTCGAGCATTCCCAGTTTCAGGAAATAGGTCTCCAGGAACTTGCCGAGCGGCTTGACGACGAGCTTCAGCAGGGACGGTGCTTGCTTCCTGTTGCGCAGGGCCTCGGAGCCCAGGCGCGCAAATCTGAGGTTGGTCAGAATTTGTGATTCGATGGTTGGAAAAGAATAGTGATTCAGAGCGCCCTGAAGCTGGACAATCTCCCCCTGCACCTTCAGGTCTTCATGGACCGAAGGCTCGGTCCAGGCGGCTTTTTTCCGATCGGCCATGCGGACGCGAACATTCGGGTACCAGCCGCCATGGCGGATCCATCGACTGAGATAATAGGTCCTTCTTGGAAAAGAGAACGCGCTCGCGTTGCTTTCACCGGCGCCTATCCGCGCCAGTGAGGTCTGGATCTCAGCGGCCAGCTCAGGCGAAATTTCCTCGTCGGCGTCAATGTTGAGTACCCAGTCGTGCCTGGCCTGCTTCTGCCCGAAATTCTTTTGCTGCCCATAACCCGGCCAGGGGTTCGTCAGGACCCGGGCTCCGAGCGTTGAGGCGATCTGTACGGTTCGATCCGTACTGCCGGAGTCCACTACCAGGAGTTCGTCCGCCCAGGAGGCGCTCCGGATGGCGCGCGCGATATTGGATTCCTCATTCAGGGTGATGATGGTGACGCTGATGGGGGGGCGCGACATAGTGGAAAAAACTAGCATAAAGGCGGCATTTTTGGGAAAGATTAAGCATGAAAATAGCGGTGGTTGGAACGGGTTACGTGGGATTGGTTGCGGGCGCTTGCTTTGCGGATACCGGCAATTCGGTCATTTGCGTGGACTCCGATCCGAAGAAAATCGATGCCCTAAAAAGAGGCGAGATCCCTATTTACGAACCGGGCCTGGACACCCTCGTGGAGCGGGCTTCGGCAGAAGGACGGATTCAGTTCACGACCCACACAGCGGATGCCGTGCGTGCCAGCGAAATTATTTTCATGGCAGTGGGAACCCCTCCCCTGCCCACGGGTGAACCCGATCTTAGATATTTGAAACAAGCGACGGAAGAGGTGGCGCAAGCGATGACGGGCTATCGCCTGATCGTCAATAAATCCACCGTGCCGATCGGATCTCATCGTGTTGTCGCGGATTGGATGTCCCCCCACACCAAGCATTCTTTCGATGTGGTGAGTAATCCGGAGTTCCTGAAGGAAGGAACCGCCGTCGACGATTTCCTGAAGCCTGACCGTGTGATCATCGGAACGGAAAAAGAGGAAGTTTACCAGAAAATGGCTGAGCTCTACGCGCCCTTCGTCCGACAGGGAAATCCGGTGATCTGGATGGATCCCGTGTCTGCTGAAATGACGAAATATGCGTGCAATTCATTTCTTGCCACTCGCATCAGCTTCATGAACGAAATGGCAGCCCTCTGTGACAAGGTCGGTGGCAACATCGAGGCGATCAGGAGAGGGATGGGTTCCGATGTGCGCATCGGCAAGCATTTCCTTTATGCGGGGGTGGGCTACGGCGGATCGTGCTTCCCGAAGGATATTCAGGCGCTCCTGGCGACGGGTCGGCGCGAGGAGATTCCGCTCGGGGTGGTTGCGGCAGCCGAAACCGCGAATGAGCGTCAGAAGAAGTACATGGTCGAGAAAATTCGGGGCTATTTCAAAGGAATGCTTCAGGGCAAAGTGATCGCCCTTTGGGGGCTTGCCTTCAAACCGAATACAGATGACATGCGCGAGGCCCCTGCCGCGGTGATCATCGATGAGCTTTTGAGGGCAGGCGCGATCGTCAGGGGTTTCGATCCCGTGGCGAAGGAAACCGCCAGAGTAGCCATTGGAGACCGCATCACCTATTGTGAATCCGCCTACGATGCGATCGAGGGTGCGGATGCGCTGGTGCTCGTCACCGAATGGAATGAGTTCCGCCATCCTGATTTTGACCGGATCAAGGCCTCATTGCGGCATCCCGTGATTTTCGATGGTAGAAACATTTACAGCCCTGAAGAACTCCGGCGTCGTGGATTCAGCTATTTTGGCGTGGGGCGGGGTTGAGCACTATTTCAGCAACGATCATCACGACTTCTTACAACCAGTGCATGTCGCTCAGGCTGCTTTTTGCCAGTCTGGAGCGGCAGACAACGCGCGACTTCGAACTCATCGTCGCTGATGACGGGTCGAGCGATGATACCGAGGAACTTTGCAATCAAAGCCCGCTCCGGCCGCGGTTCATCACCCAGGAGGATAAAGGTTATCGCAAAGCGAGAATCCTGAATGAAGCGATTCATTCCGCAGCCAGCGATTATCTTATTTTCCTGGATGCCGACGTTATTGTTGAGCGCCACTTCGTCGAGGACCACCTGCGACTTCGTTCTGCCGGTGCTTTCGTCTGCGGGCGCAGGGTGGATCTCGGTCCTGAATTTAGCCGAAAGCTGTCTCTCTCTGACATTCTTGCCGGGAAGCTCGATGGAATCAGCATTCGCCTGATTCGCAGCGCTCTCGACAAGGACACGCTGAACATCAAACGCGCGCTCAGAATTCCGAGTGAACGCCTCAGGGCGGCGATGGGCTATAGGAAACCGATCGACATTCTGGGAAGTAACTTCAGCGCGTGGAAACGCGATCTGATCGAGATCAATGGTTTTAATGAGGCGCTGGAGTCCTATTGGGGCGAGGACGGTGACCTCTTCATTCGTCTGCGAAACAGCCGAAAGCGCGCCATCGGCGCCAAAGGCCTATGCGTTCAGTTCCATGTTTTCCATCCGCGTCGCGCGCCCACGCAGGAAAACGTTGAGAAGGTGAGTGCACTTCTGGGCAATCTTGAATATCGCCGTGCTGAAAAGGGCTACGACGCAAGGTTTTGATATTCAGAGCAGCTTATAGCTTTTGTATTCAAACAGGCGAATGCCCGTGAGTTGCTCGAAACTATCGAGCGCGATTTTTTTCCCGTCTTTCCAGGTCCAGACAAGCGGGGAGTTTTCAAGATCCCAAGTCCAGCCCTTGGTCCTGATTCGCTCTGACATCACGGCAGGGTGTTCACCCCGGTATCGCTGAAGACCCCAAAAGCGTTTGTAACGATAGTTGTCGCCGGTGTGGGGCACGCCTTTCACCGCATCTTCCGGCTTCGGGGTGCCGTGATAGAGCTGGTCCATGAAGAAGGTCTTTTCCTTCATGGCTTCGGGAGTCCTTACCCAGCCATAATGAAAGACGCGGGTTCCGGCGCGGACCACGTTCAGCTTTGTCCCGTCCGCTCTTCGAAAGCTCTGAGCATCGCCGACACTTTCCGCCCCGCTGCTCCTGCGGATCGCGCGAACCTCGTGCCGGTAAGTACCGCGGGAATGCTGGACAACATCGAACGAGCCGTAAAAATGCAGATAGTCGAACAGAAGCCCTTCGACCCGCTGGTCTCCGTTGGCGCGTTCCATTGCTTGCCTGAGGCGGACGTGATCGTGCTCATGAAGCACTTCATCGGCTTGCAGGTAAACGCACCAGTCACCGGTGCAGCGTTGGAGCGCGAGATTTGTCTGTTCAGCGAGAATTTTTCCGCCGCGTTTCCGTTCCGGGTCATCGAGGTGCCAATCACTCTCGAAGAGGATGATCTTGTTCTGCCCCTCTTCAGCGGCGAATCTTTGTAGGCGTTGAAGAGTGTCGTCATCGCCGATTCCGACATTGATGATCAACTCATCAACGATCGGCAGGAGCGAGCGGAGCGATTCGAGGTAAGGATAATCGAAACGGGTGCCGTTTCTGACGAGAGTGAATCCCGAAACTTTCATACGGTTTCGCGACGTGCAACGCGCCGACACTCGGCAAGGACTTCGGCAACGCCGGTGAGTTCCATGCATTTGTGTTGTTCGCGGCATTCCGTGACACCGCACCAAGGCGGCATCCCGGGCTCCGCATCTTTCCGGCACTCCAGGTTTTTCACGAAAAGGTAGGGGTGCTTGTCAGTCGGATACGGATGCCATTCGAATGGATCTTCGGGCCCGAAAACCGTGACGGTGGGTGTTCCGACGGCTACTGCCACATGTTTAGGACCTGAGTCATTGCCAAGGAAAACCGCGAAGCGGCTCAGCAGGGCGGCGAGTTGCCTCAGGGGCACCGAGGTTTCGCTGACGATACGGTTTCGAATCGAAAAACGCTCCTGCTCGTTCGGAATTTCGTTCACGATGATGTCTTCCACTGCCTTCAGGAACTCGCTCATCCGCTCGGCTTCATCGGGACCGGCGAATGCGAAAACGCTGCCCTTGTCCATCTTGCACCAGGACACGGCGACGGCGGCAAATCGCTCGATCGGCCAGCTCTTGGTGACTCGGCTAGCGCCAAAGGTGAGCCCGAGAATCGGATTCGGCAAATTCAAATCGCGCTGAATGCGGGCCACGGCCTGATAAATTTCGGTCTGTTTGAGCGAAATAACCGGCATCTGCCCTTCGGGAATTTCAAGGCCGAGCGCACGGACCGTATCCATGTCGCGCTCGATGATGGGCTTCAGGGTGCCCTTTCCGGGGATGTTCACTGTGGAATACTGATTCTTGTCCTTGTGCCCATGAAAGTGAACGGAACGAACCCGGGCTCCCGTGGCCCGGCTGACCATCGCGCTTGAGGGGCTTGCATGGAAATTCACGACCGCATCGAAATGCTGATCTCTCAGGCGAATCGCAAGTCTTGCCGCCGCTTTCGCGCGAGCCGCCTTATCGGAGTGGCGTACGTAAGGCCAGATCTTGTCGACCGCTGGATGGTTTTCGAGTAGGGGTGCCCAGCGACTTTCCACGGCTACATGGATTTCCGCATTAGGGTAAGCCCGTCTGAGTTCGAGGAGCGGTGCAGTCATCAGGACGGTATCGCCCAAGGCGCGCAATTTGATTGCCAGGAGTTTGCGTGGAATCATTGGTTTCAAGACATAGCTTAGGTGGGCCGAAAATAAAACCCCTCTGGGTATTAGATTCTCAAGCCCTCCGCTTTTTGGAAGCGCGTTTGGCTTTTGCCTTCCTTACGTTTTTCGCTTTCTTCACTTTCTTGGCTTTCTTGACGTTTTTGGCCATCTTCACTTTCTTGGCTTTTTTGACCTTCTTGGCCCTCTTTGCCGTCTTTACCCTCTTTGTTGTCTTAACTTCAGGCGTCTGTTCCAGCAGCGCTGCTGTTTGTGGCGCCGTGGCCTGTTCAGTCGCGGTGCCTGGGATCGCGTCTGTTGCGGCCGGAGGTGCTTCCTGGGCGAAGGCCGCCATGGAAAACACGATGAGGGTAGCGAGTGTGAGTGCGAGTTTCATATTTTTCAGTTCTCCACCTGAAACTCTGGGGGAGGAGATTTCTTCCCGCAAGAGGAAAAAGGCGGGTCGCTAGAACTTCGAAGCAAAAGTATAGATGTGGCGGATATCGATGTGCTGAAAGCGCAAAGCCTTCAATTTCATGGACGCCAGCTGCAGGATCAGTTTGGTTTGGGTCTTCTTCTCCTGGGAGCGGACTTTTTTGATCTCACTCATGATGAATGATTCCATTTCAATCGGGTGGAAGCAGAAGCCGCGTGAAAATTCAAAAGCCCCCTTGAAAGGGATGATTCGGGCTTCGAAAATGTCGCCGCGCGCAAAACCCAGGTTAATTTCGGAGTCCGTGACTTTGTAGGTTTTGTTTGAAAACAGGTCCGCTACAACAAAGCCTTTCCGATTCCAGGTAAATCGTTTCACCCGGAAGATGGAATGGATTGTCGAGCAAAAATCCCGATAAATGTTGAGTTCCTCACTTGAGAAGCGCTCTTTGTTCTTCCGGAAGTAGTATTTGATGGGCGGAAGGTCCACTCCGGGAAGGTCTCGATCAAAAAGATACCAGTCCATGAAGATCGACATTCGCTGTTCGAACTCCACGTCGTCCTCGTACACGATCCCCGCTTTTTCAAAATACTCCTGCTTGGCCTCATACACCTCGCGGTAGTATTCGCCAGTGGAGAACTCCTCAATGACCGGTTCTAGGTATTTCTGATACATGAAGGCCTCAGACTATACCCGTTTTAGGGCCGCTGCGAAACGATCGAAAAGCGCCGCTGAATCATGCGGGCCCGGGCAGGCTTCCGGATGATATTGAACGGAGAAGGCGTTCGCTGACGGGATCGCGATCCCCTCGACGGTGCGATCGTTGAGGCTGATGTGGGTGATCTTCGCCTGAGCCGGCAGCGAGGAGGAATCCACAGCATAACCATGGTTGTGACTGCTGATCTCTACCCGGCCGGTTTCGTTGTCCAGAACCGGCTGATTGCCGCCACGGTGCCCGAACTTGAGTTTGTACGTCTTTGCACCGGCAGCCAGCGCCAGGAGCTGATGGCCCATGCAGACTCCGAAAATGGGTAGCTTTCCGAGAAGTTTACGGATGGTTTCCACTGCATAAGGTGCGGCAGCGGGATCGCCGGGGCCGTTGGATAGGAATAGCCCGTCCGGGCGGAGCGCCAGGATCTTTTCGGGGCCAGTGGAAGCTGGAACGACCGTGATGGAGCAGCCCTGGGCGGCGAGTGACCTGAGAAGGTTTGTCTTGATCCCGAAGTCCATGGCCACGATGTGAAGAGGGTGACTTCCCTTTTCTTCCCCTTTGTCTTCGAAGCGATACATCTCGCGGGTCGTGACCTCAGCAATCAGGTCGCGACCCTCAAAACGCGGCAGCTTTCCGAAAATTTCGGCACTTCGGTGGCGTTCAGAGGTCGGCAGAATCAAAGCGCGTTCCACGCCACGGGATCTGAGGTGCAAGGTCAGGGCGCGTGTGTCCACGTCGCTCAAAGCGGGAATGCCGTGGTCTTTGAGATAGGACTCGAGATCATTCTGTGACCGGCTGTTGGAGGGGGTGGCGCAAAGCTCATGGATCACGAATCCGGCGCACCAGGGGCGGCTACTCTCCGGGTCCATTTCGTTGACCCCTGTATTTCCGATATGCGGAGCAGTCATGCACACGATCTGTCCGTAATAAGAGGGGTCCGTGAGGATCTCCTGGTACCCGGTCATGGACGTGTTGAAGACGGCTTCTCCATAGCCCTGACGAGAGGACGCGAGAATTCGGTCAGCTGAAACAGGGGCACCCCGAAGCAGTCCCTGAAATTCAGCGCCGCTTTCAAGAATCAGAACGCCAGAGGTGGTCACCTGTCGCCTTCCTGCTCAATCGCGTAGGCGATTTTTCCATCCAGGATGGTCGCAACCACCCGTCCTTTGAACTTCTGGTTCAGGAAAGGAGTGTTCTGGCTTTTTGAGACGATGTCTTTTTCCAGTATTGTCCAGATCTGGTCCGGGTCGATGAGGGTCACGTCCGCGGCCGAGCCGACCTTGAGCGTTCCGTACGGAATCCCCAGGAGCTGTGCTGGACGAGTCGTCAGTGATTCCACCCACCGCATCACGGGCAGTGCGCCTTCATGCACGAGCTTGAGCGTTGCTGCGACGGCGGTTTCAAGTCCGATGATTCCGTTGGCGGCCTGGTCGAACTCCACGGCTTTTTCGATCACGCCATGGGGAGCGTGGTCGGTCGCGATCAGGTCTATCGAACCGTCCCTGAGCGCTTTCCTGAGCGCCGCCACATCCTTTTCTCCTCGGAGGGGAGGGGACATTTTGAAATTGGTGTCGTATCCCACCACCGCTTCTTCGCTCAAAAGGAGATGATGGGGTGAGGCTTCCGCCGTGACGGGAAGCCCCGCATCCTTGGCGCGCCGGATGTGCTCGAGAGCCAGTTCCGTGGTGATATGCGCGAAATGAAGCCGGCAGCGCGTGAGCCTGCAAAGCGCGATGTCTCTCGCCACGAGGATCTCTTCGGCTGCGGCGGGATTTCCTCTCAGGCCGAGTGAGTTGGAGTAGGCGCTTTCATTGATCGCACCCTGACCTACGAGAAATGAGTCCTCGGCATGACTGATTACCGCCACGCCGAAGGCTTTCGAGTAATCCATCACCTTTCGCATCATGTAGGAGTTCATGATGGGCATCCCGTCATCGCTGATTGCGCGAGCGCCTTCAGCGATCATTCCCCCGATCTCGGCGATCTCTTCACCCTTCAGCCCCTTGCTTGCCGCGCCAATCGGAAAAACTCTGCAGGCTGCGGTTTGCTTGGCTCGCTCACGGATAAACGCCGTCACGTAGGGCGTGTCGTTCACCGGCTGCGTATTCGCCATGCAGGCGACGGAGGTGAATCCTCCGCTCACGGCTGCCCGGGTTCCGCTGGCAATGGTTTCCTTGTATTCCATCCCGGGTTCACGCAGGTGGACGTGAGCGTCTATCAGACCTGGAAGGACCCATTTCCCCGATGCCGGGATTACCTTCTTGGCTCGGGAATCCGGGATCTGACCGGGCTTCTCGATCGCCGAGATTATGCCGCCTTCGATCAACAGATCTCCAAAAGCATCGTGACCGGATGAGGGATCGATGATTCGTCCGCCTTTGATTAGAAGAGAGCTGTTTTCAGACATGGCGGCCTCCGGGCTGGCTTTGCGAGATTTTAAGCTGTTCTTCGATTTTTTCCGGTGCGCATACCGAAGCGAGAACCGCCATGCGGATCAGGACCCCGTTGAACACCTGGTCCAGGATGACTGATCTGGGTCCGTCGGCGACCTCGGGGTCGAGTTCCACGCCGCGATTAATGGGACCGGGATGCAGGATGATTGCTTCGGGCTTCAGGAGCTTCGCGCGTTCGCGGCTCATGCCCCAGATTTTTGAATATTCGGCCACCGAGGGGATCTGCATCCGGTTCTGCCGCTCCATCTGGATTCGAAGCGCCATGATCACGTCGGCGTCGGGCAACAGTTCCTCGGGGCGGAACGCGAAATCAACGCCCAGGATCTCGGGCCTGGGCGGGAGAAGGGTTGGAGGTCCGCACACCGCCACGGATGCGCCGAGTTTCTTCAGAATATGTATGTTTGAACGCGCGACCCGGCTGTGCGCGATGTCGCCCAATATCACCACGCGCTTGCCTTTGACTGTGCCGAGTTTCTCTTCCATGGTGAGTACGTCGAGCAGCCCCTGCGTAGGATGTTCATGAAAGCCGTCACCTGCGTTGACCACGGGAATAGTGAGCTCTTTGGAAAGAATATGGGGGCTACCGGCGGAGGCGTGACGGACAACGAGGCAGTGAGGCCCCATTGCCAGAATGTTCTTCGCCGTGTCGATCAGCGTTTCCCCTTTGCTGAGACTCGAAGTCGAGGCGGAGAAATTCATGGTGGTTCCGCCGAGCTTGCGCGTGGCTTGCTCGAAGGAGAGCCTGGTCCGAGTGGAATTCTCGAAAAAGAGGTTAACAACTGTTTTTCCCTGAAGCAGCGGAATGATTTCACCCCTGGTGACGCGGGGGCCGAAGCCGCGCGCGAGATCCAGAAGTCGTCGGATCTGCTTCTCGGTAAGATCCGCTGCCGCTATCAGATGCTTGATCGAATCCGCCATTATTTTATCCTCCGAAACATGCGTTGAAGGCGAAATTTTGGAAGCCAGCCGCCATCATTCCCACCGGGTTCCACGGAAAGCCAGATCCATAGAGCTGACCCCCTGATTGAGTTGAGGGGAATAATTCCCCAGCTCTCGCCCCTCATCTGCCGTCGCAGGCCTTCACCAGCGGTCCGAAGATCACCGAGGACGAAGACGGAACCTTCCGGAATGGTCGAAGGGGGCAGGTCTTCCAACGTCGGCGGTTCCCAGCAGAGGCCATGGTGGAGTGTGGGGAACGATGCTCCGGGGCTTGCCGGAAGTGTTTCAGAGCCGCAGTTTTCTTCTCCCTTGGCGGATACTTTTTGTGCGGAGTGAATGATTTTTTTTCCGTCAATGAAGAGCTGGCCTGAACGAATTTCCACCTTTTCACCGGGCAGGGCGATCACCCGTTTTATGTATTCGCGATCCGGCTCGATCGGTGATGAGAAAACCACAACTTCGCCACGGTGCGGAAGGCGGCCCTTCGTGAAGGGTTTACCGGCGCCTGGCAGTCGGAGTCCGAACGGCGATTTGGAAACAAAAATCGTGTCACCGGCGTGGAGCGTGGGCTTCATGGCCTGGCTTGGGATCCGGTAGGCTTCAATCAGAAAGAAACGAACCAGAAGCGCGATCACCACGGCGAGCGTGACCGCGATCGTGTAGTCCCGAATCGTTTTCTGAGTCGTTCCGCTCAATGGTCTCCCCTCTTAGTCCACCTTCAGCACGGCCAGGAACGCCTCCTGCGGGATCTCGACGCTCCCGACTTGCTTCATGCGCTTCTTGCCTTCTTTTTGTTTCTCCAGCAGCTTGCGCTTACGCGTGATGTCGCCGCCATAGCACTTCGCCGTCACGTTCTTGCGAAGAGCGGAGACGTTCTCGCGCGCAACGATCTTGGTTCCTATAGCCGCCTGAATATTGACCTCAAACATCTGGCGGTCAATAAGCTCTTTCATTTTCTTGGCGAGCTCACGACCGCGAACGGCCGCCTTTTCGCGGTGAATGATCAGTGAAAGAGCGTCAACGGCGTCGCCGTTGATCAGGATATCGAGTTTCACGAGTTCTGAAAGACGATAATCGGTGAGTTCGTAATCCATCGACGCATAGCCGCGGGTGGCGCTCTTCAGTCGGTCGTAAAAATCGAAGACCATCTCATTGAGAGGCATCTGGTAGATGAGGGCCACGCGATCGCTGGTCACGTAATCCATCCGGTCCTGCATGCCACGGCGCTCATTGCACAACGCCATCACCGAGCCAACGTATTCCGATGGCATGTGAATCGTGAGACGAATGTAGGGCTCTTCAATGGTCGCAATGCGAGTCTGGTCCGGGAGCTTGGACGGATTGTCGATCATCAGCACTTCGCCATCCGTCTTGGTGACGCGGTAGACGACGGAAGGCGCGGTGGTGATCAGGCTCAGGTTGTATTCACGCTCGAGGCGTTCCTGAACGACATCCATGTGCAGGAGGCCCAGGAAACCCGCGCGGAACCCGAAGCCGAGCGCATTTGAGGTTTCCGGTTCGAACGTGACAGCCGAGTCGTTCAACTGCAGCTTTTCAAGAGCTTCCTTGAGATCGTTGTAGTCTTCTGCGTTGATCGGGTAGATCCCGCTGAAAACCATGGGCTTGGATTCCTTGAAGCCACCCAGCGGTTCGGCCGCGAGATTGTTCGCGTCCATGAGAGTATCGCCGACTTTCATGTCACGAATGTCCCGGATGCCGCAGACAATTGCGCCGACTTCTCCGCTTGCGATCGTGTCCACGTCGGTGAACTTGGGTGTGAAGATTCCCAGGCGCTGCACTTCGAATTCTTTCCCCACATGGTGGAGACGGATCTTCATGCCTTTTTTCACGTTGCCTTCGAATACGCGACAAAGCGCGATCACACCCTGGTAAGCGTCAAACCAACTGTCGTAAATCAGGGCGCGGACAGGTTCGTTATCGGCGTCCTTCGGAGGCGGGAAGTTCTTTACGATCGCTTCCAAAACCTCGTCAATGCCGATTCCGGATTTCGCGCTTGCGCGAACGGCGAGCGAGGTGTCCACGAGCCCGATCATTTCATCGACCTCTTTGAGAACGCGATCGGGCTCGGCGGAAGGCAGGTCGATCTTGTTCACGACCGGAAAAACATCCAGGTTCGCGTCGAGCGCCATAAAGACGTTCGCCAGTGTCTGTGCCTCCACTCCCTGGGAGGCGTCCACCACCAGGATCGCGCCTTCGCAGGCCGCAAGAGAACGCGACACTTCATAGGTGAAGTCGACGTGACCGGGAGTATCGATCAGATTCAGGATGTACTGCTGCCCGTCTTTGGCTTTGTAATTCAGGCGGACGCTCTGAGCCTTGATCGTGATTCCACGCTCACGCTCGATGTCCATGTTGTCGAGGAACTGGCTTTCCATTTCGCGCTTCGTGACCGTGCCCGTGCGTTCCAAAAGCCGGTCGGCCAGAGTGGATTTACCGTGATCGATGTGCGCGATGATGCAGAAATTTCTTATGTTTTTGGACATGAATTTGAGTGGGTCGCCAGAGTTTGGACGAACCTAACAGAGAGGGCGAGAGAAGGGCAAGAGGAGTGTGGGTCCGTGATGATATCCCTTGCTGGAGAACGGCTTTTCCAAGCCTGTGGAATATCCTGGTCAGATGCGTGACAGTGCCCCGCTTGCCTCAATTCTGAGTAAATAGGTTGGTTGCGGCGCCGGAAGTGCGCTTTGGCACTCTGTTCGTTCGGAACGATCGGGGAGTGTTTCCGGAAATTCGCGGACCGCCCGACGCGGACCAAGACCGCATATCGAATTGACTTTTTCGCTCACCTTCAAGCACAAGAAGGGGGTGTCAGAAGATGTGAAAGACGATTCAATTGTCCTCGAAATCAAAGATATCGCGCGCGGAGGATCCGGGGTGTCCCGGGATGCCTCTGGGCGGGTGGTTTTTGTTCCAAAGACGGCCCCTGGCGATCGGGTTCGCGTCCGGATCATAGAAGAGGAAAAGAAGTACGCCCAAGGCGAGCTGCTGGAGATTCTTGATTCCTCGCCTGTACGCCAGAAGCCGCGGTGTCCCGCTTTCGGGAGCTGCGGTGGATGCACCTGGCAACATTTGCCGTATGAACTTCAATGGAAGACGAAGTCGTCCGGTGTGCAACATGCGCTCTCCCGGGTGAAGATCGAGCTGCCTTCGTCCTTTGAGGAGCACCCTGCCGAGCGGATCTGGGAGTATCGCAATCGCGTACAGCTTCGCGGTGAGGGCTCCCGAATAGGATTTCACGCGGCCGGCAGTCGCGATCTCGTGCCTGTTAACCGCTGTGATATCGCCCGTCCCGAGATCAATTCGGCCTGGGAGACTCTTCGCGAGGAAGGCTCGCGGCTACCGAAACCCTATAAAGTGGAAGTGGCGGTCGAAGAGACCGGTGCGATCAGGAAAGTTTGGAATTCGAGGCACGGAGCGGCCGGTTTTCGGCAGATCCATGACGATCAGAACGCAAAGCTTCGGAACTGGATCGCGAATACCATCACCTCGGATCCGCAGCGGGTTCTTTTTGACCTGTTCGGGGGCAGTGGCAACCTGTCCCTAGGACTTGCGGCACGGTTTGCTGAAATTCACTGCGTGGACTTCTCCGCGCCCTCGGTTCGGCCTGAGGGGGTTCCTTCGCATTTCCATTTTCATCGTGCAGGAGTCGGGGAGTGGCTCGCTCGGACGCGAAACCGGGTTTTCCCTTGCGCTGGAAGATCGGCGATTCTTGATCCTCCAAGGGAAGGTCTCGCTGATCGCTTTTCCGAAATTGAAGAGGCCATTTGCCGGATGAATGTCGATGAGCTCGTCGCCGTCGGCTGCGATCCGGATGCCTGGGCCCGCGATGTCTCACGCTTCATACGTCGATCATGGCGGCTGAAGGCTGTTGCCCTTTTTGATTTTTTCCCTCAAACGCCGCATATAGAGTCAGCCGCTCTGTTGGTTCGATGATGTTCGGCATGAATGATCTCCTTTGACAGCGCGCGTTTTGCCCTTTAACTTTAATGACATGGGAAGCTCTTCAGTTCAGGTGGCTACGCGGTTTTTATGTCTGACCGCGTTTTCTATGATCGCCCTTTCCGGGTGCGCATCTGTCACCAGGAAAGCCCAGGTGTCCCCGAGCGAAAGGGCGCGCATGTATGTTCAGATCGCCAATGCAGCGCTCGTCGAAGGGGATGTGACCGGCTCTCTTGAGAATCTGATGAAGGCGGAATCCGAGGACCCGAAATACCCCGAGACTTATCACACAAGGGCTCTTGCTTTCATTGTCAGGAAGGAGCCGAACGAGGCGTTGCGCGAAGCGCGGCGTGCGGTTCAATTGAACCCTGACTACCCTGAGGGAAATAACACCCTTGGCAAATTACTCATGGATGCGGGCAGGTACAAAGAAGCCGAAACGCACCTGAAAAGGGCTGGATATAACAACCTTTACCGGGATTCGTTCAAGCCCCTCACCTCGCTTGGAATCATCTACTACCGGAAAGGCGAATATAAATCGGCAATGAGTCATCTGGATCGTGCGATCAATTCAGCGCCGCAGTTCGCTTGCATCGCCTATTATTATCGTGGGCATCTGCAGTTGCGCGAATCACGGGTTCGGGAAGCTGTGAGCGATTATGATCGCGCGACTCGAAGTCTTTGTGCGAATTTTGGTGACGCCCATTATGCGCTTGGAATTGCCTATGTGCAGAGTCGTCAGTACGATCTTGCGCGGAAGAAGTTCCTGGAAGTGCAGCAACGGTTTCCTGATACAGAGCTCTCGGAGCGTGCGATTGGACAGTTGAGGTATCTTCCCTAGATGGCCATTTCCGGAACCGAGCAGAGCCTGGGTGAGTTTCTCCGGTTGGAGCGTGAGCGAAGGGGGCTTACCTTGGAGCAGGTGGCTTCCGGAACAAAAATCGGGGTGCGCGTATTGAGCGCCCTTGAGGCGGATCATTATATCGAACTGCCGGCGAAGCCTTTTGTCAGAGGCTTCGTCAATTCATATTCCCGCTTTCTGGGTCTGGATTCCAAAGAGGTCCTGACCGCTTTTGGTGATTACATCGAGCGTAAGACCTGCGAACGGCCGAAAAAAGAGCAGGGCCACAGTGGTTACGCTTTCGAGAAACGGGAGACTGAGCAAAGCCGAACGGTCTTGGGCTTCATCCTTGGGGCGTTTCTTCTTGGCGGGATTGTTTTCCTGCTGCTGAAGCCCACTCTGAAACACCACAAGGCCTCCCATATCGAGAAGCTGAAGGGTTTGGCACCCGTCGCAAAGGTAGAGCCCCTTCCGTCGCCATCGGCGACGGCAATTGTAGCACTGCCATCTGCGGGGCCAAGCGCGACTCCCGTCGTGGCAGCCGCGCCTGCGCCCGTGACGAGTCCTGTGCCGCCGCTCGTAGCGGCGGTTGCTTTGCCGGCGCCTTCTCCGATTCCGACGGCACTGACGCAGTCAGTCGCGGAAGAAGAAGATCCTAAAAAAGACCCTTTGAACTCGGGCGTGACTATCCCGGTTGAAGAAATCAAGCATAAGGCCGTGTTCCGGGCCCTTGACGACATCTGGGTGCGCTTCCAGGTGGATCAGCGCAAACCGATGCGCTTTGTGATTCGTAAAGACAAGGTGTTGGTGCTTCGTGCTCGTGAAACGGTCCGCTTTCAGGTATCCGACCCGAAATTGGTCCGTTTCAACTACAATGGCCGCGCCGCCAAATTAATGACTGAGGAAAAGACCGCAGTCATGAGAGGCCGTGATCTAACCTTGATTTTTCCGGCGCAAGCTGTTGAATCTATTCAGGAACCTTTCCCTGGAGCGCCCGCAATCCTGGGCATGCTGGTACCCCCTAAACCGAATACATTGGCCTCCCCAAAACCGGTCGAATAAGTTGTCCACACGAAAACCCGAGTTATCCACAGGCCTTAACTAGTTGGCTTGATTACATATTTAGTCTTATATGACCGCTTTTAACTGCATGTGGGTAACCTTATCCACAAAACGCCGTATATTTAGGTGTTTTTAAAGCGTTCGACTCATGTATGTCAGAAATTTGTCGGCATATGTCATGGTTTTTTGTTCGGGTTCTCTAGTCTTTGTGTAATCGGACGCAGGCACTTGCAAGTGAGCTCACCAGTTGGCTCTTCTTGAGCTCACCAGTTGGCTCTTCTTGAGCTCACCAGTTGGCTCTTCTTGAGCTCACCAGTTGGCTCTTCTTGAGCTCACCAGTTGGCTCGACGAAACGCGAATAGTGCGAGCAGGCCAATGATGGCGTTCGGGAGCTGCTGGGCGAAGAAAGGCGGAATCAGGCCTTTCTGCATCTGAAGTGTGGCCCAAGCGTGAACTCCCCAATAGAGAAGAAGTACCGACAATCCAATCATGCCGGCTCCGGCGCGTACGGCGCGCGTACGCACGGTTCCGAAACCAATGCCCATGAAAACGAAGAAGAACGGAGTCAGTGCCGTGGCCCAGCGTCGCCAGAACTCGCCTCGAAGCTCAATGTGTTCAAACTGACCGGGAGGCGCCTTCTTGATCCGTTGAATCAGTTCGGCGTGTGGGATCATTTCAGGTTTTCGAACGGTACTAGCGGTTCCCTCGTCCATTTTCAGGTACAGGCGGTATTCCCCGAAACCGACTTTCTGATAACTGTTTGAGACCGGATCGAGGCTATGAATGCTTCCGTTATAAAGCTTCATGAGCGCCGCCGATCCAAGGTCGCTCTGTGTTTTGACCGGAATGATTTCTCCCGACCGCGCGACCACCGTGAGTGGATTCTTAGGTTCGCGTTCGTCATAAATGAAGACGCGTTTCAGCCTGTTGGTCTTGCTGTCGACGCGATCAGCGAAAACCAGAAGGTCGAAAAAGCCTGAGGTGAAGATGCCTTCACGAATGCCGCTCACCACGCGCGTGTTCCCGACTTTAACGAGAGTGCGCTTGAAGTTCGTCTGACCCCAGGGGACCCACTGCATCGTCAGAGCGATAGATAAAGCGGATACCACGCCAGCTGCGACAAGCAGGGGAAGGGTCATTCTCAGCGTGCTCATGCCGCCCGCCTTGATCGCGACAAGTTCCCCGTCCGCTGAGAGGCGCCCGAAGGCTGATAGGACAGCGATCAGAAATGCGACCGGCAATGCAGAGGGCAGGATCGAAATCCCCATCAAAAAAGCCATTTTCAGAACGGTGAGTCCAGGTACGCCATGAACGATGAAGAATTCGGCGAGCCGGAGGGCCTGGAACATCAGGAAAATGAAAACGAAAAAAAGCAGCCCGCCTGCGAACGGACCGATGATCTCACTGAGAAGATACGCATCGAGCTTCCGAGGCCGTAAAAACCGGAGAGTGGCGAGCAGTGCGTTGGATCTGCCTTTTTCAATAGGCATTTCGGTTGATGAAACCTTTCCATAAAGTCATGACAAGAATCTTCCAGTCCAGAAGGTAAGACCAGTTCCGGATATAGTACAGATCGCATTCAATGCGGCGGTCCAGCGATGTATTACCGCGCCAGCCGTTCACTTGCGCCCAGCCGGTGATTCCGGCTTTCACCTTGTGGCGAAGCATGTAATGCGCGATATCTTTTCGAAATTCGCGGACGAAGACCGGCCGCTCGGGGCGTGGGCCAACGAGTGACATGTCCCCCGTGAGCACGTTCCAGAACTGAGGAAGCTCGTCGAGACTGGTCGAGCGCAGGAACGCGCCGATCGGTGTGCGGCGCGCGTCCCCAGGGGTCGCCCAGACAGCACCGCTTGCCTCGGCATCCATTCGCATCGAACGGAATTTCAGCATCTGAAAGGTCCGTCCATCCAGACCCATTCGTTCCTGACCGAAGAGGATGGGTCCCTTGGAGGTCATTTTCACGAGGACACCGATGACGATCAGGACTGGCGAAAGCAGAGCAAGAGCGATGAGCGCGACCAGAATGTCAGTGGCCCGCTTGGCGTAAGCTCCCCAGCCGTCCAGGGGCGAATCATTCAGATTAACGATCGGAAGTCCGTCAAAATCCTCAACTTCGCACCCCAATGTCACGTATTCGTGAATGTCGGGGATCAGCTGCACGTCGATCGTTTCGTCTTTGAGTTCCTCGAGCACCCGGTCCAGATCGCCGTATTGCTGCCGCGGAAGCGAGATCACGAGCCGATCAGCACGGGTTTCCTGGAGTACTTTCCTGATCTCCCCGAAATGCCCCATGACGGGCTTGCCGGCGACAGTCATGGCGGTCGATTTCTCATGGGTGACAGCACCCAGAACGCGGAATCCGAGTTCCGGAAATTTTTCAAGTCGTGCGACAAGCGTCTCGACGGCTTTTCCTTCTCCGACCACGAGTACATGCCTCAGGTTATGGCCGTTTCGGCGGATTGCTCGCAATGCATTGCGTAAGCTCAGTCTGAAGGCAACCAGGAAAAAGCCTCCGAGCACGGCGAAGTTGATCATAACGATACGCGAGTACCGGTACTCGGTGATCAGATACGTGAGCGCGATGAAAAAAAGCAGTGCGACGCCGTGTGCCCTCAGGAGTTGATGGGCTTCATGTGTGCGCCGGAGCATGCGTCGGGACTGATAGACATTCATCGACGCGAAAACAGTCGACCATAGGATCATCACCAGCGGCGTGAGGGCGGCATAGCTTTCAAATTTCGGAAGCCCTTTGGAAACTTCAAAAATTCCAAGGTGGAAGCGGATGAAATAGGACGCAAGCCAGACCAGGCCGATGACAGAGGCATCGACCACCCGAAAGACGCCGCCAACGATATGGTGATAACGCTTCAACATGAGGAATCTCTATGTTAATAAAAAGTTTTTTGAAGAACCACAAACCTTTTCGGATAATCCCAAGCAGCTTGGCCCGACAGATTGACGACAGATTGATATAGCCACCCTTAGGAGAAACTTATGTGGAAGCTCCCGATTCTCGAATCCCGCCCGTCTTTTTCCGGTGCAGCCGATACTGACTTGGTCGGTGTGTTTCAGGAGTCCGCCGGAAAGGTGAAAAAAGCCATTCCAATCAAGGGTGTTTATGCTCCCCTCGTGGAGCGTTTTCGGAAAAGCGAAGTGTTTCAAGGTGCCCACGGATCTGTTCAGTTTGTCCGATTCGGCGGAAAAGCCCCTGCTGAAAGCTGCCTGCTGGTCGGTTTGGGTGCTCCTGCGGAATTTTCGGAAGAAAAGGCCCGCACTGCCGGCGGGAACGCTTGGGGCAAGTTGAAGGCCGAGAAAGCCCGCCTTGCGGTCGTTCATGTTGATACGCTGTTCGGCGTGAAGGGCCTTAAGACAGAGCTCAGTCATCTCGCAGTCGCACGCGCGTTCGCCGAAGGCCTGATTCTGGGGGCCTACGAGTACAATAAACATAAATCAAGCCTTTTGGCGGCGAAGGGCTCCAAGGGCTCTGAAGACACTCATGTTCGCGTGGTTTTCGTTACCGCTGAAAAGGGTCTTCGTCAGCAGCTCGAACGCGAACTTGATCACGTTCGAGCCTCGGCGGAAGCCATCCGGATCACGCGTGACTGGTCCAATGAGCCATCGAATATCGGGATTCCTGAATACTTCGCCAATGAGGCACGTAAGTACGCTCGCCAGTACGGCCTGAAATGCAAGGTCCTGACGGAGCGCGAGGCCGCCGCCGAGAAGATGGGACTTTTCTTGGGTGTCGGGCAGGGTGCCGAACGCGAGGGGAGGATTGTTGTACTGGAGTACGTGCCGACGCGCGGGTCCAAGAAGAATTTGAAAACGGTCGCGCTTGTGGGAAAAGGCATTACCTTTGACAGCGGCGGTATTTCGATCAAACCGGCTCTGCGAATGGAAGACATGAAGCACGACATGACGGGTGCCGCGACCGTGATGGGCGCGATGGTTCTTTCGGCGCTCTGGCAGGTTCCGAACCGCGTGGTCGGGATCATGGCCTTCACAGAAAACATGCCTGACGGAACGGCGATACAGCCGGGCAACGTTTTGAAATCGCGTGCCGGCAAGACAGTCGAGGTCATCAATACGGATGCGGAAGGCCGCCTCATTCTCGCCGATGTGCTGGACTATGCCCATGACTTCCGGCCGGATGCCGTGATCGACGTGGCTACCCTGACCGGCGCGGTTGGAATCGCGCTTGGCAAGCAATGCTGCGCGATTCTCGGGAACGATGATCTTCTGGCGGATGCCGTCAAGCGCGCTGGCGAGAGCTGCGGCGAGCGCATCTGGCAGCTTCCGCTCTGGGACGAGTACTTCGACGATATGAAATCCGATACCGCTGACATGAAGAACGTCGGCAACGACGGGCAGGGCGGGGCGATTCGTGGGGCGATTTTCCTGAAGCAGTTCATCAAAAAGGGAACCGCCTGGGCGCACATGGATATCGCTTCGATGTCGAATGGTGTCACCCATCTTTCGTATATTCCAAAGAAGGGCGCGACTGGCCTTTATGTGCGGACGCTTGCGCGTTTTGCCGCTGATTTTTGAGGAGAATTTATGAGCTTGAGCCGATTTTTCATCGAAGATGCTTCGAAGTACGACGGCGAGGTCGTTACCGTCCGTGGCTGGGTTTACAACAAGCGCAGTTCCGGAAAGATCAAATTCCTGATCCTGCGGGACGGAACCGGCTTGATGCAGTCGATTCTTTTCAAGGGTGAATGCAATGAGGAGTCGTTTGCGGAGTTTGAAAAGCTCACGCAGGAGTCTTCCGTCGAGGTGACCGGAAAGGTCCGCAAGGAACCCCGTTCGCCGGGTGGATACGAGCTGGGTGTGCAATCGTTGAAGATCGTGCAGGTGGCTGAACCCTATCCGATCTCCCTGAAAGAACATGGGGTCGAGTTCCTGATGGAGCATCGCCATCTCTGGATCCGGAGCGCGCGCCAGTGGGCGGCGCTTCGAGTTCGCGCCGAGATCATGCGTTCGATTCACGAGTTCCTGGATGATAACGGCTTTATTCGGTTCGACGCCCCGGTGCTGACTCCCAGCGCGTGCGAGGGCACTTCGACGCTTTTCTCGACGAATTATTTCGATGAGAAGGCGTATCTGACCCAGTCCGGCCAGCTTTATGGTGAAGTGGGTGCCATGGCGTTCGGAAAAGTATATGTTTTCGGCCCGACTTTCCGCGCCGAAAAATCAAAAACCCGGAAGCACCTCACGGAATTCTGGATGGTCGAGCCCGAGATGGCTTACGCCGACATCAATGACGTGATGGAGCTGGGCGAGAAATTCCTTGAGCATGTGGTCCAGTCGGTGCTTTCAAAGCGCGCGGCGGAATTGAAAACTCTCGAACGGGATCTTTCGAAATTGGAAGCGATCCGCGGACCTTTTCCTCGGATCTCATACGACGATGCCGTAAAGGTGCTCGAGAAGCGCGGAGTGGGCATTCCCTGGGGTGAGGATTTCGGTGCACCTCATGAAACAGCTCTCGGAGAAGAGTTCAGCAAGCCTGTGTTCGTTCATCACATGCCTTCTCAGATCAAGGCGTTCTACTTCAAGCAGTCGGATGAAGTCGGAGGCCCGGGTGTTTCCGGCACCGGTAAATACGCACTCGGTTGCGATCTGATCGCGCCGGACGGATATGGCGAGATTATCGGAGGCGGGCAACGCGAGGAAAGTGCCGATGTTCTGAAGCGCCGGATCGCCGAGCACGGATTGAGCGAGCAGGATTATTCCTGGTACCTCGATCTTCGACGTTACGGCTCGGTGCCGCACGCGGGCTTCGGGTTGGGAATCGAGCGCACTGTTGCTTGGCTCACGGGTGTCGAGCACGTGCGTGAGACGATTCCGTTTCCGCGCATGCTCAATACGTTGCGGCCCTGATCGGGCGGCTCTGAATGAAATTGATCAAACCGGAAGAGCGTTTCGGGCTCAATGTTGTCCTGGTTGAGCCGGAGATCCCTCAGAACACGGGAACGATCGGACGTCTGTGCCTTGCCACGGGTTCCACACTTCATCTCGTCGAGCCCCTTGGTTTCGAGATCACCGATGCGCGGTTGAAGCGTGCCGGCCTGGACTACTGGGAGCATCTTCGGGTGATCAGGCACGCGAATCTGGAAGCCTTCCTGAAAACCCTGCCACCGAATGCTCCGAAGATTCTGTTTTCAAAAAAAGCCGGACACACCTTGTACGAGCATAAAATTGAGCCCGGTTCCTATCTGATTTTCGGACGAGAGACGTTCGGACTTCCCGAGTCGCTGATTGCGTCTTATCCCACGGACACGGTCCGAATTCCCATGTACGACGCGCGCGTTCGTTCCCTGAACTTATCCAACACGGTGAGCATCGCGGTTTATGAGGCGATCCGGCAGATCGGCGTCGGATCGGATCTTCGAGATTAGCTGTGTTCGTCGAGCTAACTGTTTGATATTCTTAATTGAATAGTTCTGTGGACTTCGTGGGCTCATTGCCATAGATAGCAGCGAGTCACTAAGGAGTACGGAATGAAAAACCTGTCTGGACAGATAGTTGGAAGAATTCTTAAAAGCCTGCTTCCTCTTATTGCCTTTGTGGCCCTGGCGCCCCTGCCCGCGTTCGCCACCTATGTGAACTGGAGCGTCGCGAAGGAATGTCAGGACGGGTACAGGCTGATGCGAGGAGAATCGTGGGCGCCCGGAAGTGGTCACCGGGTTTTCTTCCAGGCGGATTTTTCGGGACGTGCGCTTGAGTCGCTGGAAAGTCAGCTGGGCGGAAAAATTCCCGCGCGGACATCCGTTGTAACGCAAGGTTGGGGCAGGTTTTTCGCTGAGCTTGAGGTCGAGCGCGCATATCTGGAGCTTCAGATCGAGGAACATGGCGCCGACCGTGTATCCGTGGATGTGTTTCATCTCGGAAGACGTGTAGCCGATTACCAGTTTTTCAACTGCCGCTAACGCTTCGATACGGTTATCGCAAAAAACCTTTTTTCCTGAACCAAAGGAATATTAAAAAGCTGATCAGGGCCATGATCCCGATGATCAGCGGGTATCCCCATGTCCAGGCGAGTTCAGGCATGTGTCGGAAATTCATTCCGTAGATGCCGACAATGAACGTGAGTGGCAGGAAAAATACTGAAAACACGGTCAACACCCGGACTATTTCGTTGGTTCGGTGCGAGGCCATGGAAAGCTGGGTGTTCAGGAGAGCATGCAGCTCCTCGAGAAGCTCGTCGGCATAGACGAAGTAGGCTTCGGCGTTCTCCTTCAAGTCCTGAAACAGGGGGGCTTCGACCCGCTCCTGTGGTTGCAGACGTTGAATCGTATTGGTCGTGTGCCAGAGGATCCTCTTGAATGCCGAAGCGCGACGTTTCACGCTATGAATCGCTTTGAGTTGCGCGATGACGTCCCGGTTTGCAAAGAGTGTTTGCTCGAAAGTGTCGATCGAGTTTTCAAGCTGCTCCAGGGGTTCTTCGAAGCTGCTCAGGGCGGCATTCAGGCAATCGGCCAGCAGGTCAGAGGATGTTTGGTGATTCGCCGCCGCGCGCGATTCCCAGCGCGATCTGACGTCCTCAAGCCACTCCTGTGGGGCGCGGTGAATGGTGATGAAAATATCCGGACCAAAAATGATCGCGACTTTCCGGGTCAAGGCTTGAGCGGTGTCGGCATTGGGCGGTGCATGTCGATCGAAGGCGCGCGTAATCAGAAAGCCCTTTTCATTCAGAGCTTCGTACTTTGGCAGGTGCTCGGGATCCAGACAATCCTCGATCATGCGCGAGTGAAGGCCGTGTTCGGCTGCGATCTTCTGTAGTTCTTCGCGCGTAGGAAGAACCACGTCAATCCAGCGAAACGGGAGATCGGGTCGCTTCGGGTATTCGGTGATCATTGAGGACGAGGATAGCACGCTCGCTGGGTTTGGGAGGAACTGGAAGCGGCGGCTTTGGATGGAGGGGAGAGAAGAGCCGCCGCTTCCAGATGGGTGTGCCGCCTGCTTTCGACAGGCGGGCAACTCTGGGGAGGGGAAAACTGAGTCCTGATTGTCAATTGAAGCTCGATTCCTATGTGCGATATCGAACGTCGTATTTAGGTTAATATGCTGTAACTAACCGTAATGCAACACGAAAATTACACTTACCCATCTAGGGCTAAAAAGGTCCTGATTACAAGAAGATGGATTCGTCCGGGAGGGTGGGTACTTGCTGGTCAGTCATCTGAAAAAGGGGAAATTTCAAACCAGAGTTGAATTGGCTCGTCGGGACTCAGAAGCCCGCTCGCGGCCACACCGAGGAGACGAATGGGCCTTTGCCCGGCCTCAGTCTTGCGAAGCAGGAGTTCGCTCGCAGTGCGAGCGATCGTTTCTTCCTGGTCCGTGTGGCGCTTCAGCGTCTGTGACCGCGTGATGGTGGTGAAGTCATCGTAGCGGACCTTCAACGTGACCGATTTGGCGGGCCTCCCGATTTTTCCAAGCTCAGCTGCCACATGCTCGGAGAGAGATCGAATCGTTTCCGTGAGCTCGCTGATGGAGAGAATATCGGTCTCGAAGGTGGTCTCGCTTCCACAGCTCTTCGGATCTGAACTCGGGTCGACTTCCCTCGAATCTTCCCCGATGGAAAGCCCGTACAGGAACTCGCCCGAGCTTCCAAGGGTTCGTACCAAAGCCTCCTGACCGAAGTTTCGAATGTCTCCGGCCTTTCTCAAGCCGAGTTCGTGAAGCCTTGCGGTCGTAGCGGGACCGACCCCCCAGAGTTTCTCGACGGGCAACTTTTCGACGAAATCGAGGACCTTTTCCGGCGGAATCACGACAAGTCCATCGGGCTTCCGAAAATCGCTCGCTACTTTGGCGATGAACTTGTTGGGCCCGACACCGGCGGACGCGGTCAGACCGGTCTCTTCACGAATACGTTGCTTGAGATAACGAGCGATATTTCGTGCCAGGGGCTCGGACAGGAAGTTCTCGGTGACATCGAGGTAGGCTTCGTCCAGTGAGAGCGGCTCGACCAGCGAGGTGACGGTCGCGAAGATCTCACGGATTTGATGACTGACCTCCACGTATCGGTCGAAATTAGGCGTGACGAAAATGGCGCCGGGACAAAGGCGGGCAGCCTGCGAGCTGGCCATAGCCGAACGAATACCAAAGCGCCTGGCTTCGTAGGAGGCGGCGGCTACGACCCCGCGACTTTTCGGGCTTCCGCCCACTACGACGGGTCGGCCGCGCAGATGGGGGTGATCACGCTGCTCGACCGAAGTGAAAAAAGCATCCATGTCGACGTGAATGATTTTACGGTTTCGGCCGCTCATTTTTTCGATTTTGGCCCACGGTCCAACTGAAGCTCGCGGAAAAAAATCATTCCGAAAGGATTCGCCCGAAAGCCGGAGACGCGTTTTGAAACTCCATGATTCTGAACGTAGTGGTAGAGCGGAACCGCCGCCGCTTCGGTTTTCACGAGGAGTTCTTCAGCTCGGGCGATCTTTGCCACCCGGTCCGGGCCCGACTCCATTGTTTCGATCTCCGAAATGAGTCGATCATATTTTGCATTTTTCCAACCGCTGTAGTTGTTCGGGTCCCTGCTCGTGAAGGCCCGGAGGTGCGAGATCGGATCGTTGAAAGGCGCCTGCCAGCCGAAGCGATAAATGGCCGGCGTATCAGTCTGCAGGGATTGAATATGCGATTTCCAGTCGGTGTTTCTCAGCTGAACGCGGAGCCCGAGCTTCTGTTGCACGTCTTGCTGGACCTTCTGCATGATCAGAAAATTACGTGTGTTGCCGTCAAATCCGGCGATCACGGATTTTCCCGCATATTTTCGAAACAGGCCCTGACCCAGCCGGTCGCGGCGATAAGGAGTCGCGCCCTCAATGCCCGGCGGAAGCCAGCCCGAAGCCGGCAGCTCGCCGGAATCGAGGATCGCCACAACCTCTTCGCGGTTGATGGCGCCTGATACGGCCCGACGAAGAGCGGGGTCGTTGAAAGGAGCCTGGCGGGTGTTGAAGGAGAGGAAATAGGTGGCGAAAAACGGGTCTGTTCGGACCCGGCCTGACTTCTTGAGTCTCGCGAAATCCGCCGGCGGAAGCTTCGTCAGAATATCCAGTTTGCCTTGATCAAACAGATTTGCGGCGGTGGTTTCGTCACCCACGATGACGAGGTCCACCTGCGCGGGTCCCGAGGCATCGAGATAGTAGTGAGGATTTCGTTCGAGCTGAATTTTGCGATCCGGCAGGTGGTTTCTGATCGCGTACGGCCCGGTTCCGGGCGCGGTCAGAGGCCATTTCCCACCGTTGGCCGAAAGAATGTCGTCGCGAATGGGAAACGCAACAGGCAGCGTCAGTGCGTGAAGCAGATGCGGGGCCGGCTTTTCAAGTTCAATGACCAGAATGCCATCGTTTTCGTGAACCCTTAGGCCGGAAAGCAGTGGCGCAAGTTTTGATTTTGAGTCCGGCCCGAGCGAACGCTGAAAGCCGCGAACGAACTGGGCCGCCGTCACCTGAATGCCATCAGACCAGCATGCGTTCCGTTGAAGCTTGAACTCGTGGCGCTTACGATCGTTGGAGACCCGGTGTGATTCCGCGAGCCGGAGCCGGAGCTGTCCGGCTGAGTCGTAGCCCACGAGCCCTTCCATTGTGTTCGCCAGAATGCGGAGAGAGACTCCATCTTCAGCCAGGGCGGGATCCAGTGATACCGGTTCGGTGGATAGTTGTACTTTCAAGGCGGACTGCTCTTCACGGGAAGGCTGGCGGGTGCACCCGAGCATCAGGGTGGCCCCCACAAGTACGAGTGCGACAGGTCTTTTGAAGGGAAAAAACGATCGGATCATAAAAATAGTCTGGTCTGTGCGGTACTAGCAAACCCTGTGGTCTCATGTTACCTCAGAAGCTAGAATGGGGAAGCATGGATTCAATTAACGCATTTCTAAGCGGCGCACTCCTGAGCGATGGTGGAATGGGTGTCTGGCAGATCGCAGGAGCGATCGGGCTGGCTTATCTGGGCGGAGTTCTGTCGAGCCTCACTCCCTGTGTCTATCCGATGATTCCCATCACCATCAGCGCCATGGGCGGAATGGGACAGGACCGCTCCGCGGGGGGGGCCCGACCCGGTTGGCAGGCCCTCTGGACGCGCGGCTTGGTTTACATCGCCGGCATGGCGGTCGTTTATTCGTTTCTCGGAGTACTTGCGGGTTTGACCGGGAAAGTTTTTGGTTCTTTCACCAATACCTCAGGTTGGTACGTCGGCCTTTCCGCTGTGCTGACCGTTGCGGCGCTCGCGATGATGGACGTGTTGTCGTTTGACCCGGCCGTTTGGTGGGCGCGCATTCGTCCTGGTTCAGCATCAAGGTTGCCACGCTCTGCTCCCGGAGAATTCAGCTGGATGTCGGTCTTCGCGCTCGGAGCGTCGTCGGGATTCATAGCCGCTCCGTGTACCACCCCCGTTCTGGCTTCCGTTCTTGCGTACATTGCGAACACGCAATCGGTCGGCCTTGGGTTCGCACTGATGCTGGCATTTTCTCTCGGACTTGGCACTTTGCTTCTGGTAGTGGCGGTCTTCGCCGGATCGCTCTGGATTTTGCCGAGATCAGGCGCATGGATGAATAAAGTGAAAATCGGCAGTGGCATGCTGCTGTTAATTTTTGCGGAATACCTGCTGTTCCGCGCAGGACAACTTGGGGGATAAATCAACAATGGCTCAAACCAACCAGACGTCGCGATACAGTACCTTGCGCCTGAACCTGCTGTCGATATTCGCGTTCGGCGGCGCACTCGTCAGTATTTTTCAGAGCAAACATTATTACGGACTGCGTGCAGGAACCGAGGGCTTTCGGTCTTACTGCAACATCAGCTCTTCCATGAACTGCGATGCGGTCGCGCTCAGTTCGTTCGCGGATCTCATTCCCGGTTGGCCGCTTTCATCATTTGCGGCGGGCTGGTTCGTGGTGCTTTTCGTTGTATCTTTGGCCGCGCGTAGCTCCGCCTGGAGACGCGATGCGCTTCGGATCGCTTTTGCCGTGAGCGCGGTAGCCCTGCTCGCGTCGGCTTTTTATCTTGCGGTAATGGTTCTGGTGATCAAGACATTCTGCCTGCTTTGCCTCTTCGTGGACGCAGCCAGCCTGCTCGCCTTTGTCACTGTGTTCACTTTCAAAGCGGAGGTGTTCGCGACCCAGAAACCTGATTTCGGAAAATGGCGCACTCTGGGTATGACGGCCGCTGTCTTCCTGGCCATCACTGTCGTCGGTCTGAAGGGCCTTGAAGCGCGAACCCTGGATTCTGGCACAATGAAGATCCTTATCAATCAGGTAATCACCGCTTCGCCTCTTCCCGTACAAAGTGGGCCGGAGTTCCCCTCGATTGGGCCGGTCGATGC
This sequence comes from Bdellovibrionales bacterium GWB1_55_8, assembly GCA_001769835.1. GTDB lineage: Bacteria > Bdellovibrionota > UBA1018 > UBA1018 > UBA1018 > GWB1-55-8. The sequence goes on along the minus strand of MEPR01000095.1, from coordinate 38,393 downwards.
CCCGATCACGATCGTTGAGTTCAGTGACTTTCAGTGCCCGTTTTGCAAGGTGGGTGCTCTGACCTTGAATGCACTGATCAATCGCTATCCTGGCAAGGTTCGGGTGGTGTTCCGGAATTTCCCGCTGCACCCGGCTTGTAACTCAGCAGTGCAGAACGGATCGCATGCTGCCGCCTGTGAAGCGGCGAAAGTCGCCTACTGCGCGCATAAACAGGGCAAGTTCGCTCCCGTGTACGAGGAGCTTTTCGAGCGTCAGGAAATGCTCGCGCCAGGCCGTCTGGTCGGTTTCGCCAAGGACGCCGGAGCCTCCGAACAGGAATTGAACCAATGCATAGTGTCTGACGAAGCAAGCCAATCGGTCACGGTGGATACCGAGGAGGGAATCCGATTGAGTGTTCGTTCGACGCCGACTTTTTTCATCAATGGAAGAAGAGTGGAAGGGGCTTACCCGCTCGCGGCCTGGTCGGAAATCGTCGAGCACCTTCTGCGCGCCCAGTAGCATGGCAATTCCGGTACTGATCGATAGTCACTGCCATCTGAATTACGATTACGCACCAAAAACGGCGGAAGATCTGGTTCGGGAGGCGGCCCTGTTTGGCGTGAAAACGCTGGTGACGATTGGCGTGGATATCCCGTCGATCAAGCAGGTTCAGACGCTCTCGGATCGGTTTCCGGAAATCTATCACACGATTGGCGTGCACCCGCATGAGGCTTCGACGCTGACGGCGTCCGACTGGGACATCCTGCGAACCGCCGTCAAACACCCAAAATGTCGCGGAATCGGCGAGGTGGGGTTGGACTATCATTATGACCATTCACCCCGAGAGACTCAGAAAGACAGGCTGCGCGAGCAGCTTGCGTTCGCGGCAGAAGCCGGTCTGCCGGTGATCATCCATAGCCGGGAAGCGGAAGAGGACCTTCTTGAGATCCTGCGCGATTACGTACGGGCCGTGCCTGCTGGAAGAATCCCCGGCGTGATCCATTGCTTTACCGGAACGCTCGCATTCGGCGAGGCTTGTCTTGATCTCGGGTTTTATATTTCCTTTTCGGGCCTGATCACGTTCAAAAATTCAGAGTCGATTCGCGAGGCCGCACGGCGTTTCCCTCTTGAGAGACTGCTCGTCGAGACTGATGCGCCTTATCTCGCGCCTGTCCCGTTTCGCGGGAAACGGTGCGAGCCGAGCATGGTGGTCGAGACCGCGCGCCGACTTGCGGAAGTCAGGGGTATGCCGTTCGCGGAGCTTGCTCAAGCGACGACTGATAATGCGCGCCGGTTTTTCAGTATTCCTCTCGAGCCCATTCAGGCTTGAAGAAGAACCGCTCGTATTGACGGTTGAGTGCGGTCCAGGCGCCAGGAGTGGCGTCCTGTTCGATGAACGCCTGGATGGCGTTCACCTTGGAGTCCAGGTCGTCAATCATGTGGACGATAAGCGCTTCGAGGCATTTAGGCCGCTTGGGTGAGCCGAACTCGAGAAGTCCGTGATGCGCCAGAATGACGTGCTTGATGAGTAGTTTCTTCTCTTCCGGGAAGCTCCCGGGCAAGCGGCCGGACTGCGCCTCGAGTTCGCGGATCTTGCGGTCGACGATCTCGACTCCGATCACAAGATGTCCGATCAGCTTTCCTTCCGTCGTGTAGTCTGTCACGCGCTCATAGGAAAGTTCGAAGAGCTTCCCGATGTCGTGGAAAAAACCACCGAGCAGAAGAAGGTCCCGGTCCAGATGTTTCCCATAATGGCCGGCAAGATGATCCAGGATCTGGGTGATTGAAAGGACATGTTCGATGAGGCCGCTGCGGTAGGCGTGATGAAGGCTTTTCGCGGCGGGAGCCCGCTTCATCCGCTGCACGAGATCTGCGTCATCGCGAAGAACGGCCTCCGCTAATGCCCGGTAAAAGGGATCTTTCATCGACTCCACGTAAACCAGGAGCTGTGCGTGGAGCTCGTCCGGATTCAAAGGGCTCTCAGCGATGTAATCCTTGGGTTCGATTTCGTCTTCCCGAAGCACCTGAAGCCGGTTCACGACCACCTGGCGGCGGCCTTGGTAAGTCTGGCAGCGACCTTCGACCTGAACGAAGGCATCGCGAACAGCTTGCCCGACGTGTTCGTTCGCATTCTCCCAAACCCTGGCTTCGATTTCCCCTGTTTTGTCCATCAGGACCAGGTTCATGTAAGGCTTGCCGTTTTTGCCGACGGCAACCGCACTGAACTTGATCAGAAACGGTGAGGAGACATTATCTTTGTCTTTAAGTTCCTTGGCGAATTGACTTTTGGGGCGGGTATTCATCGGATGAGTGTCGTACCATGCAGGGAAGCTTGATTCAAATGCGGTTTTAGCCTAAACCGATGAAATGCCGAAGATTTATCAGCCAGCCAGCCGCGAAGTTATCACGTCTTGGGAAACGTTCAGGATTGAGATGGCGGGACCTGACGCTCAGGATTTTCTGCACCGGCTCAGTACCGCCAACATCAAGCAGCTTCAACCAGGTCATGGCACCCGAAGCTGCTTTCTTTCGGGTACTGGGAAAATCCGAAGTTATCACACGATCTGGTGCCTGGGTCCCGAAGTTTACGAGATTGAGTTCTCGCCGGGAGAGAACCATCACTGGAAAAAAGAACTGCTCGCCATGGTCGAGGAGCTCACGTTTGCCGAAAAATTCAAGCTGAGCGAGAATGCTGAGGGATCGCTCATTCTTTTTGGTCCGGGTGCCGGGGCCAGGGCCGGTTTCACGGAGAATGGCTCTTTTCAGACGAAGGGGATTTCTGACGGGCTTCGCGCTTTCCATCATGGATCGGTGGATCTCGGCACGGAGTCAGTGCGAGTTTATGGCAACGCGGGAAAGCTGGCTCAATGGGTCAAGGATTCAGGCCTTCAGGGGGCGACGGCGGAGGAACTGGAAGCTCTACGAGTGGCGCAGGTTCGCCCATTGATTGATGTCGAAATCACGAGCGAGTCAAATCCGCTTGAGCTGGGCCTGATTGAATCTCTACCCCGCGGAAAGGGCTGTTATCCTGGACAGGAGGTCATCGAGCGAACCATCTCGATCGGTGCTCCTGCAAAAAGGCTTGTCCTGATTGAAGGGCAGGGAAGAGGCCCCTCGCCAGGGGATTCTATTTCAGCTCACGGGGGCTTGTCTGCGGCGATTGGTTCTGTAACGAGTGTTGTGTCAGATGGCCGTCAGTATCTCGCGCTCGCCCTGGTGCGTAAGAGCCATTCCATCGAAGGAGTCGACGTTGGATTTTTCAAAAGTTCTGCGGATGAAAGTTTCAGTTCAGGTCGGATCAAGAAGCTCTCGCCGCTTCCTTCCTGATGCGTTCATCGGGATCGCGGTTCTTGCCTCGCTGATTTCTGGTGCGGCACCGGTCCACGGTGCGCAAGTGCATGCTGCGCAAAACATCGGTGACGAGCTTGGCTTGAATCCCCGCTGGAACTGGAAACGCATTGAAACGGAGAATTTCCGGATCGACTTCCCGGAAGAGCTCACGGATGTTGCGCAGAAGTCGGCCAATTACTTCGAGCAGGCGCATGCTGTCCTGACTCCGATTCTGCAATGGGAGCCTCGTGCTCGAGCGCAGGTGATCCTGGTCGACAACGCCGACGCCGCAAATGGAATGGCGACGCCGGTTCTGCGGTTCGGAATCGTTCTGATGACGACACCGCCGGATCCCTTCTTCACCACGAATGATTACGATGACTGGCTCAAACTTGTCATTCTCCACGAGTACACGCATTTTCTGAACATGGACGCCACCCGTGGGATTTGGAGTCCGCTTCGCGAGGTGTTCGGAGATGTTCTCCTTCCGAACGCCATTTGGCCCTCCTGGATGCTAGAGGGGCTTGCCGTGTACATGGAAACCCGATTTACCGATGCGGGCCGTGGCCGAAGCGCTTATTACGATATGGTTCTTCGTGCCGCTGCGGATGCGGGCGTGCTCGGAAAACCGGAATTTGTCTCGTTGGATCGAGTCAACGGCACCAACCCTTATTTCCCTGGCGGCGAGACGGCGTATCTATTTGGATACCAGTTGATGAACCGGGTGGCAGCAGGGGCGCCCGAGCGGCTCTCGGAAGGTCGCATTTTAGGAACCCTTTCCGCACAGTCGAGCCAGCGTGTGCCTTTTTTCGTCAATATGAACATCGAGGATGTCTCGGGACAGAACTGGTACCAGTATTGGGATGAATGGGTCGAGGACTCGCGGCTTCGCATGGCGCATCAGCTCGCTAGGATTCGCATGCAGGGGGAAACCCGGCCGGAAATTCTGACCGAAGATGGCTATCAGGTCCTTGGTCCCGTCGTATCGAAGGACGGGCGTTTCGTCGCCTACACGATGGAAACGCTCACCAAGCGCATGGGCCTGTATCTTCGTGATACTCAGACGGGTGAAACCACCCGGCTCAGTGACAAGCGTCTGGGATCCCAGCTGGCGTTTTCGCCCGCTTCCCGATTCATCTTTTTCAGTTCGCTTGAAACGCAGTCTGTCTATTCGCAGTTCAGTGATCTTTTTTATTACGATCTGGAAAAGAAAAAAGGCGTGCGGCTCACGGACGGACTTCGGGCTCGCGATCCCGATGCTTCACCTGATGGAAAGTCATTGGTTTTCACGCTTACGAAGAAAGCCGTAACCGGCTTGGCCATCGCGGATCTGGAAGAGATCGATGGAGAACTGGTTTTGGGTGAACCTCGGCTCCTCTTCATGCCCGCGCAGTATGATCGCGTTGCCAATCCCCGGTTTTCATCTGACGGACATAATATTTATTTCTCCCTGCACCGGAGTGGCAAGGCGGGAAGCACGCTCGAGGAACTTGAACTTGGAAAAGATACACCCAGGACTCTCGTCTCAGACGGCCATGTGAATCGCTTTCCTGCCGTGGGACCGAACGGGGATGTCTATTATGTTTCAGATGCCACGGGCGTGGACAATGTTTATCGTCTGAAACGCGATACGTCCGGCACCGTCCCCGCAGACCTTGTCACGAACATGGCTACGGGAATTCATTTTCCGGCCCTTTCCTCCACGGAGCCGGATCTGCTTTATGCGAGCGTGTTCACGCATACCGGTTCAAAGCTCGCGCGGGTGCCGCTTGCCTCAAAGCCGGTCGAACGCTCGGCGGTGACCCTGCTCCCGCCGCCTGCACCGATGACGGTTGCTGTTCCCGCTGCTGAGGAGGAGAAAATTTATCCAATCGGGGACTATTCGGTTTTTCCGAGTATCTGGCCGCGCCAGTGGTTTCCCGTTCTTTATCTGGAGCCGCGTGAAGTTTACGTGGGTGCGCAATTGCTCGGGTTTGACGCCGTGGACCGGCATCGCTATGTGCTCGGCGTGGCTTACGATAGCCAGATCAAGAAAATGGATTATTTTGCGCTCTACACGAACCGGTCTCTCGGGCCCTCGATCACGGTCGCGGCGGAAAACAATACGCGTGCGATTTATCTCAGGCAGCCGGTTCTGGACTTCGTTCGTAGAACCCGGATTTCCGGCATGGTTTCGTATCCTTTCCGTCGCACGTATTCGGTGCTGGTTCCGGCCCTTGCCATGGAGTTGGATCGCTCGCACGAGTATCAGCGCGCGGAGGGAAGCAGCTTCGACCAGCGCGTTTTCAGTTTCCCCTATGTTCCGCATTTTGACCTGCGCCTGGCTTACTCGAATTCCGAGTCTTCGAGGCTTGCCGTCGAGACAGAGGGCGGGCGCCAGGCTTTCGGGGGCACGCGAGTCTACTTGGATTCCGGAGGCCCGACCTGGAAAGGGCTCCTGACTGATAGCGAGTACGTGCGTCTTTGGGACCATGTGGTCTGGAACCCTTCAGTGAAGCTCACCTGGACCTCCCGGACATCCGGTTTCGTGGACGCCAATGCGGTAGTGCAGGGGCGAAGCATGCGCGTGGTGGACCCGTTTCCGAGCGATGACTTCGATCAACTGGCGCTCCGCGGTTATCCTCGCCAGGCCTATTTCTCTCGCATGGCGGGTGTCATCGCGCAGGATCTTGTTTTTCCGGTCTCACAGATTTTCCGTGGTTGGGGAACGAACCCGGTCTTTCTTGAGCAGCTGAGTGGGTTTGTGTTCACCGAGGCCGCCTACTTCCCCGGAAGCGAATTTGGCGTGACGACGCTGCCTTCAGCTGGCACGGGCCTGAGGCTCAGTTCCGAGGTCTTGCTTCGTGTTCCGCTGAACGTATCTTTGGAGTACCACCGCGGCTTCCGGAAGGAATTCGGCGGGAAATCCGAAGTGCTCGTGACACTGGGTCTAGGTGCTTTGCCGTTCTAGTGTCTCGTAGCGGCTTCTCAAGCTTTCGGCGCCGAATCGGTATCTTCAGGCGGCGTTAGCGTCACACCCGTTTTCGGTGCTTCCGCATGCTCCGCCAGATGCGCGGGGGGTTTGCCAAAGACGTGTTCGTATTCCAGGCTGTGGCGTTCGGCGAGTTCTTCCTCGGTCATGTAGCCTGTGAAAATGCTCGTATCCATCGGGAAAACCTCCGGCGAAAGATGCGATCCGTAAACGTGCCAAACGATCAACACTGAAAGCGCCAGCAGGGCTTCACTGGAGTGCATGATCCGCGCTGCTGGAATAATCTGTCCAGGCATGATCGACGCAGTGAGCCCTGGGTAGAGGAGGACGAGACCGGTGAAAACCATCACCATTCCGCCCAGGACCATTCCCAGATATTCGAACTTCTGGCGATAATCGAATTTCGGATAGCGCGGGTGTTCTTTGCGATAGCCGAAGTAGTAGGACATGGTCGCAAAAACGTCCCGAAGGTCCTGTGGCGTCGGAAGCAAGGTCAGTCGCATCTTCTTTGTCAATGTGCCGATCATGATCACCGCGATATGAAAGATCGCTTGAAAGGCGAAGACCATCCCAGCAACCCGGTGTACCGTTCGAGCCCGGTCCAGTCCTCCGAAGAAATTCAGAGTCGATGTCGCCCAGGTGGACTCATAGAATTTCTGTGGAAATCCCGTGAGCACGAGCAGGACGAAAACAATGATCACCATGAGATGCTCGACCCTGCGAAAGGGTGAAAATCTCTCGACCAGGACAGTGCCGTCGCGGCGGCGGACGATTTTTGTGCGTGCCATTTATTCCTCCTACCGATGCGTCTTCAAACGCCACAGGTGCAGCAGAATGTGCAGGACCAGTCCGATCATGATGAGAGGGATCAGAACCCGGTAACCCAATTTCACGCCCCAGACGAGTGGAGCCGTTTCAAACGTAGGTTCGTAATGGGAGAGCCAGGCGTCGGCAAAGGAATCAGGAACCTCTGCGTGGCAGGTGCGGCAGGTTTTAATGACCCTGGCGCGTGCCTCGGCTTTTGTCGCGGAACCTTTGAAAGAGCTGATGTTGTGAACGCCATGACAATCACTGCAGGTGGCGATGGGTTTCGTTGGCTTACCCGCGCCCATGGCGTAAAGACGATTCGAAGAGCCGTGAAAATCATCGAGATACGTCGAAAGAACGGCCGTGTTCAGATCGTATTTCTTCATTCGTTCTTCATCACCATGGCATTGCGCACACATCTGGAAGGATGTCAGGCGGAACTTCGAGTCGCTCGGACTCGGCATTGAATGTGCGCCATGGCAGTCGGTGCAAACCGGAACGTCCGGGTTGTTCTCGAGAAGCGCCTTGCCATGCACTGATTGCTTGAATGTATCGCTGATTTCCGAATGGCAGGTGGCGCAGCGGGCGTTGATCCCCAGGCGCGGAGTACGCGGGTCGTGGATGTCGTGGGCGCCGTGGCAATCGACACAGGTCGGGGCCTCGCGCATGCCTGATTTCAGAATTTCATAATGAGTGCTGTCCAGGACTCGTGTGTAATGGGCGTAATGACAGCGCTGGCACGTGTTTGCACGTGCCAGTGTATAGTCCCGGGCGTCTTCGAACTTTTTCTTTTGGTGAGGGTAATCCGAAATTTCCCGGTGACAGTCGGTGCAGGAGAGCTTTCCGCCGTGCACCGACTTCTTCCACTGCGCTTTATCAACGAAGAGTGATTTCTTCGAGCCATCGGCGAACTTCAGGAATTCACCTTTTTCCGAGTGGCACATCAGGCAGCCTTCGTTTGAGCGGTCTCCTGACCATGCCTGACTGGGTAAGCAGGTGACCACCGCGAGGGCCATTCCCATCGCGACAATCCAATCCTGCCGAACCCTGAATTTCTGAGACCGTGTCCGCCTGTCCATTACTCTCTCCGTTCAGCTTTCCTCGTTGCGACGTTTCTGAACTTCCTGATTCAGGTCTTTCAGTTCATTCGTCTTCTCGGTGGTGTTTTCGCCTTCTTTGCGTTCGCTCTTGTCCTTGTTCAGGTAAGCGGCGCTGGGCTGCCAGTTCATCTGCAGAAGGTGTGTTCTCGCCTCCACTGCCGAGCTTACCGTATTGTAAACCAGTCTCAGGATGGCACCAGCCACCATCAAGAGGACCATCAGCGGGAAGGCCATCACGAAGATCCCGCCCAGCACCGGGGCGGCTGCGATCATCAAAAGGGCCGGGAGCCGGTAGTAGGCCGATCCTCTTTTTCCCGCGAGTGTTTCGTCATCTGATCCGACGAATCTCACGTCGAGAGCCTTCGGCGAAACATACAGTCCGTATCCAACTTTTTCTCCAGCTTTATAGTCTTTCATGGCTTGTCTCCTCGTTTTCATGATTCCAAGTTAGCATTTAGAAACGAGTTGGGGCATCGGGCAGAGACCTCAGCTGGACTAGGAAAAAGTACCTAGATCGCCCTGAAAAAAGTATTTATCAGTGTTGTTTCAGTGAATTATCAGCCCTGAATCGATCTGGATGCAAAGACATTGCGAAGTTGCGCCCGAAGCGGCTGTCGTGCCAACATTTTCGCTAATGGAATTCGTGCTGACAAATGTTCTGCAAGGTCTCGTCGCCCTGGTCTGGGTGAGCGGCCTTCAGCGCGTCGCGGGCCCGCTATCAGCTGCTTTTCGCGCGGCTTCTCTTGAGATGGTACTCGTGGTTCCACTCTTCGCTTCCGTGGCGCGGCTTTTTTTCGGAACTCAGATGCAGCCCGAGAGTGCTCTCGTTCGCGTCCAGGCATGGCTTGCACGAATGTTGAATTCCGAGGCTTTTCTGGCTGCCTTTGTCGTCCTTGTGGCTGGTTCCGCCCTCATATTTCTTCTACAGGAAGCCATTCCTGTCTGGAAGCGTGCCCGCGCTTTGCCGCGAGGGGAGGCCTTTCGGGATCAAAGGCTGGAACAAGCGCTTGAGCGGGTGATCGCGGGATTCCAGGGGTACCGGCGATGGCGTGGGCGCGTGCCTTATGTATTTCGTTTGGAATCTTCTGAGTCGATCGCCAGCCTTCACGGAATTTTGACCCCGCGGATTCTGATTTCTTCCGCGCTAATGTCGAAGCTCGATGATCAGGAGCTTGATGCCGTTCTGGCCCACGAGCTGGCGCATGTCGCCTTCGGTGGGAATCCGCGCACAATTCTGCTTTGGGCAGTTCGCGCCATTCAGGTGTTGAATCCTGCGGCGCTGATCGCATTTCGCGGAATTCTGGAGCTTCGCGAACGTGCCTGCGATGAGCTTGCCGCTGCCGTAACCGGGCGTCCTGCGGCGCTTGCGTCGGCGCTGCTCAAAGTCCAGGAGCGCGGCGCTGTGCAGAAGGGCGCGCGCGCATTTCAGCGTGCGCGGGCGGAAGTGTCGCGGAAGATCGCAATCGAAACCACTCGCGGCAGGGTTCGCGCCCTGCTGGATACGCCAGTGGAGGAGCTTCGAAGTTCGGCGTCACGCTCGCGGTTTCCGCGGCTCGCGACATTCATCATGATGCTGCTGATTCTTTGGGGGATACGATGAGATCGCGAGTGAAAGGGCCGTGGCTCCGACTACTGCTGGCAACTATCTGGACAGGCGCTATGGTCAGTTTTTTGCTCGTCGTGGATCGCGGATTTTTCGGACCTATTGAGCACCCCGGCTGGCTCCGCGCCGCAAGCCTCGCTGAAATTCCGTCCTCAGCTGGGAAACGGGTTTTTCCAGCGTACCTTCCCGAAACCTTGCGCTGGCCTCCGGAGAGGATCTTTCATCGCGAGAAGCCCGTTCCAGGCTGGTGGGTCGGGCTTGTCTCAAATGAGAAACCGGAAGAGGTCGCGCTCTGGGTCGGCAGCGGGTCCGAACCCTTGCCAGAGGAGTTCGCGTACCTCCGTGAGTGTCTCAGGGATCGCGCACGCTGCCCCGAAGGTTGGCACGTGTTTTCATCGAACATCGAAGGAATACCGGTATTCCTGATCACACGAATTGATCCTGCTTCGGCTGCTCAGATCCTGACTGAACTCAAACCTGAAACATAATGATCACTGGGAATGGGAGATCGGCAGCAAACCCACTTTGATCGCGAATTGAACGAGCTTGGAGCGATTATGGATGCTTAGCTTGTCCATCAGGTTCATCCGATGCGACATCACCGTTTTAACCGCCAGCTCGAGACTGCTCGCGATTTCCTTGTTGCTGAAGCCTTCGGCGATCAACTTCAGAATTTGCTGTTCCCGTGGTGTCAGGCGTGAATAGGCGTCCTCGGCGGATTGCGTGGATTGCTCCATGCCGGCCTCGGTCGGAGGAACGGCGGCGCCCAGGAGCGTGCCCGCGAGACTCGGATCAATATAGGTTCCGCCGGAAAGCACGTTCCTGACGGCACTCATGAGTTCGTCGCCACGCGCAGATTTCAGGATGTAACCGTTCGCGCCAGCCTCAAGAACCCGTCTGAGATAGATCGCTTCGTTGAACTGGGTGAGGATCAGGATTCGGGTTCTCGTTCCTCGACGTTTCAGCTCCAGCGTCGTTTCAAGGCCTCCCATGCCTGGCATTGAAAGGTCGAGCAGAAGCAGATCCGGCCTGTGTTGCGTCACGAGCTCGATGGCCTGTTCTCCCGAAGCCGCCTCGGCTACGATTTCAAACGCCGGATCTTTCTGTTCCTCAAAAAATGCGCGCAAGCCGATTCGCAACACAGTGTGATCATCGGCCAACAGCATGCGAACTTTGTTCACGAAATCTCTCCAGCGGGAATTCGAACGCTGATATTTGTGCCTTCGCCTGGCGTTGATTGCACCTGCATCTGCCCGCCCAGCAATTCGGAACGTTCCGTGATGCCTAGCAAGCCCAGGCCGCGTTCATCGGTGCCCGAAGGCGTGGGGCGCGTTTTCAGTGATGCGAGATCAAAGCCGCGACCGTCATCTTCGATCACCATCTCTACCATGTTATCTGCCTGATTGATTGTCACGAAAACGTGTTGAGCCTGCGAATGCTGAACGACGTTGTTCAACGCTTCCTGGAATATCCGGAACAGGTTCATCTCGCTTTCGGGGCTCAGGTGCAAGCCATCGCTTTCCGCGCTCACTCGTCCCCGAATCCCATGCTCACGCTCCAGGCGTTCCAGGTACCACTGAAGAGCAGGCAGAAAACCCATCGTGTCGAGCACGGAAGGCCTGAGGTCCAGGAGCAGGCGGCGGAGGGTGATCAGCATTTCGTGGGCTCGGATTTCCAGGGCGGCAAGCTGCGGCTTGAGAAGCTCACTCTCAGGCCCGGCCGGCGAGTGCTTGATCATGCGCTCGATTTCGAAACGATGCGCGGCGAGATCCTGTGCGAGCGTGTCGTGAAGCTCGCGTGCGATGCGTCTGCGCTCCTCCTCCTGGGCTCGCAGGACGCCCTGGAGAAACTCACGGCTTTGCTTGTGGCGCTCGGCGTCCCTTTCATGCAGCAGGCGGTGCGCGGCGCTCACAAGGATCTGATGCAGCAGGGATTCTATCCTGTTAGCTGGCAGGTCATGGGAGCGGTCGATCGGGCTGTCAAGCGAGCAGCTCACGCCCATTTCCCCGAACTTCAGTTCGGCGGCCGCATCGACGCTCTGTCCGTCTTCTTCAGGCGAACGATTCGTCGCAACGAAATGCCTTTCACCGTGAGTGAGGGTGAGTTTTCCTTTTTGGAATCCGAAAAATTTCAGCATGGCGGCGAGTGCGTCGTTTAGAAAGTCCTGCAGATTCTGTTTTTCTGATCCGAGGTTCCCTATTTCCTGCAAGGCCTTCAGGTGGCGCGTGGTCGCGACAAACTGATTGTGGATATCGCGTTCGCGCAATTCCAGCGTGGCCACGGATTCGATGACCCTGTTTCGCCAGCGTTCCAGGGCGTTCGCCAGCTCGCCGATCTCGTCGTGTCCGAACGAAGGCAGGCGGAGCTCTGAATTCATGTTCTCGACGACTCGTACGGCATGGGTCAGCCGTTTCACCGGCGAGACCACGCTGTGCACGGAGAGGGCGGTAAACCCGACGAACAGCACGACGAAAGCGACTCCGAGCCAGATCAGGCGCGACTGGAGGGCGAACGCAGGACCGAGGGCCTCATGTTCCGGTTGGCGAATGGCCATGCCAAAGGGAAGATGACGGAGCGGCGCGAAAGCAAGCACCTCTGACTCGCGCGACGCCGGAGCCCCTCCGGCGCTGTCATGGCAGGAATGGCAACGACCCTTGATTTCCCGTCTTTCCTGAATCGCGCGCTTCAGCATGCTGTCATGATCCGTCGGGTCGAACAGCAGCGCGGGACTCGTGGAGCTGACGACAGTGCCCGTGCTGTCGACAAGTTGAAGAATACTTCGGGTTCCGGAGCCTCCCGGAGTGAAGGGTGCGAGCAGGTTATTTGAGGCCGGGTGAAGGAGTCCTCCGATATAACCCAGGATCGGTCCCGAGTTTTTCTGGATGGGCTGTAAAAAAATCAGAACGGGCCTTTTTGTTTTCCCTAGATGCGTCAGGCTGGAAGCCGCGATACGTCCTGAATTCCTGGACTGCGCAACGAGCGCAGCGATCGGTTCGGGCGGCAGTTCTTCGAGAAGATCGTCTTCCGGCACGGACGCCAGGGGGCGCCCATCACGCCAGAGGACGAACGCCCCTTCCTCAAAAACAGTGCCCGTATAGAGCGCACCGATTGATTTCCTGACCTCGCGCAGATCCATCGGTGACGAACTGAGTGTCTCAGCCGCGGCGCGCGATAATTGCTCAAGTTGGTAATTGATGTGTTGTTCGACGTAGCTTGCGGTGCTTTTGGCGAGGCTGATGCGTTCCTGCAGTAATCGATCGACGGTGCCGTTCACCATGATCCAGGACTGAACCAGAATGGCGCCAAGCAGACATCCGCAGCCTACCAACGTGAAAAGTAGGGCGCGCGAGTAGAGGCTCTGGCGTCGGCCGGGACGAATGGACATGGGAGGCTCCTGTATGCGCTAGCTCATGATATCACTGGCGTCCGGGTCCTGCAGTGATTTAAAATGGCTCAGTTGCGAAAAGACATCTCCACTTCAAAAAGTTCAAGCCGCTCCGGACTGCCCCGGTACATGAAGCTCCTCGCTTTTGCGTCGATCTGTTTCGTGGCTTTGCTGCCTACCGCGATTATCGGTTTTTTTCAGCAAGTGGAATTCGCCCGTGAATCCGTGGATCAACTTGCGCTTCATCTGGGGACTCTGGTCCATCAGGCCCGCGAAGGTACCATCTCGCCGACACTGGCCGTGAGCACCACGCAGAATAATAAACTTGTGCTTTGGAGCGCATTTTACCGCGGGGACGTCCCGTTTGCGCGCGCCGGGCTCACCCCTGGCCCGCAGCAGCAGGGCCGGATCCGTTTGATTCGAATCAACCCCGACCGACCGATCGCCAAACAGTTTCCCAAGCCCGAACTGACGTCGCTTTCAGGAGAGGGCTCCGAATTCCGGGTGTTCCTGACGTTGAGCGAGCGGAATGGGCTGCAGGAGCGCCTTGAGATCGGCATTTCCTACGCCGCTCTGTACTCGACGGCGCAGGATAGCCTGGCACTTTCCGCGGTCATGTTCATCACGGCTTTCCTGTTTTTGCTCGGTGCCGCCGTTTTTGTGGATATCTACATTTCGCGCTTCACGATGAGGGTGATTCGCGCCGTCCGGTTCCGGTCAGAGGGAGCGGATCCGGATAGTTTTCTTTCGCCGACATTCGGTGTGCTGATGGAGGCGCTCGAACGCCGGGACGATCAGCTTATCGATACGCGCGATACCCTTGAAACCATCTTCAACGGTATGCAGATCGGCGTTGCCATGGTTTCGACGGAACTCAGAATCGTCCTGGTGAATCACTATCTGACCAGTCTTCTTACTGACGCGGGGGCATCAGCGTCGGAAGAGAGTCTCATCAGTGAGCCGTGTTCCATCATCAACCTGCCGGGCCAGACACCCTCTGTCGAGGAGTTATGCCGACGATGTCTTCAGTCCCTCAGCTTTGAAGAGCAGGACATCGAGTTCACGATCGCAGGGCAGAAGAAATATCTCGTTCAGGAAGCCTATCCTCTGTTCGGCACAGAGCGAATCCCGCTTGCGATCATCGTGCAATGGCGCGATGTCACGAGCGAGCGCCTGGCGCAGATCACGGTCGAGAATTTCAATCGCGAATTGCAGGACAAACTCGACTATCAGCGTGCCCAGCTTGAAGAGACGCATCAGAAGCTTCTTCAGTCAGGTAGGCTGGCCGCAGTAGGAGAGCTTGCCGGCGGTGTGGCACATGAGGTGAATAACCCGAATGGCGTGATCCTCGCGGGAGCGCGTTATGTGCTGAATCGTCTGCAGTCAGAGCCCACGCAGCCGCCGGAGTACGTGACGAAATACCTTCAGCGGATCGTCAAGCAGTCTGAACGCGTGGCGGACATTGTTCGTGCGCTCCTTACTTTTTCCCGAAGAAGGCCGCAGGAGAAAAGTCTGCTGCATGTTCAGGATCCGATTCACGATGCTTTGGAACTGGTCGGCTCGAGGTTTGCCGGCGCGAATGTCCAGTTTGAGAAGGATATTCCCGCGGACCTTCCCTTTGTGGAGGGTAACCGCAATGAACTGGCGCAGGTATTCCTGAACCTTTTCAACAACGCGGTGGACGCGATGGCCGGGGGCGGTCAGATTAAAGTGAGTGCCGATATGGCCACGCTTGAAAGCCAGCCAGCGGTCCGCGTCCGCGTTCGTGATTCCGGTGAAGGAATTCCCGGCGATATCCTGGACAAGGTAATGGAACCGTTCTTTACTACGAAGCCGGTGGGCAAGGGTACGGGACTTGGGCTTTCCATCAGCCACGGCATTATTGAAGAGCATTCCGGAACCATGCGCGTTCGGAATCATCCCGAGGGCGGCGCCGAGTTCGAGATCGTGCTTCCGATCGTGGGAGGGGCCAATGGCGGAAAAAAGGACTGAGACCATCCTGGTTGTTGATGATGAACCTGATTGGCTCGAGACCTGTTCGGATATCCTCGGTGACGAGGGCTATACTGTATTGACGGCTTCGTCCGCACCGCAGGCATTGAAAACCCTCGAGGGACAATCCGTGGACCTGGTGGTCACGGATATGACCATGCCTCAGATGAGCGGACTAGAGCTTATTTCGAGAATTCGTCAGGCGGAGCACGGTTGTGGAATTATTCTCATCACCGGCTTTCCGACGGTGGAAACCGCGATTTCGGCGCTCAAGGCCGGGGCTTCGGACTATCTTCTGAAACCGTTTTCTCCTGAGCAGCTTCTTCACGCGGTCAACAGCGCTCTCGATAAAAGCCGGCTCAGCCGTGAGAACCAGTTTCTGCGGGCTCAGGTGGCCGGCCTCAGTCAATACGGCGACTTGATTGGCCGCAGCGAGCCCATGCGAAAATTGTTCGAGGATCTGGAGCGCGCCGCCGTAATGGATTCGAGCGTCCTGCTCTATGGGGAGAGCGGAACAGGGAAGGAACTCGCCGCGCGGATTCTGCACCGCAAGTCGCCGCGTGCGCGCAAGCATTTCGCGCCGATCAATTGCGCCGCGATTCCGGAAAATCTCCTGGAGAGCGAGCTGTTTGGTCATGAGGCCGGCGCTTTCACCGGCGCCACGGAAACCCGTCTCGGTCTTTTTGAAAACGCCGATGGCGGGACGGTGTTCCTCGATGAGATCGGAGAGATGCCGGTTGCGCTGCAGGCAAAACTCCTGCGCGTGATCGAGGACAGGAAAGTCCGGCGTCTGGGGACGAACAAGGAACGCTCGATCAATGTCCGGTTTGTCTCGGCGACAAATCGCGAGCTGCCCCTCATGATCTCCGAGAAATCCTTTCGGCAGGATCTCTTTTACCGGCTGAATGTCATCACCATCACAATCCCTCCGCTCAGGGAACGTAAGGAGGATATTCTGCTGCTTCTTCAGCATTTTCTGTCTTCGCATTCAACGCGTGCGCGTCCGGCTCCTAAAGAGATTAGTCCGGAAGCGAAGGATTGCCTCCTGAGGTACTCCTGGCCCGGAAATGTCCGCGAACTGGTGAATCTCGCGCAGTTTCTAATTTTCGCTGATCGCGACGGAGTCGTGGATGTCGGTGATCTGCCAGGCCAGATATCATGCGTTTCGGGAAAATCCGCTGGCGCCACTGATGAGCCTGCTGCTGACTGGTCTCCTTTTTACGAGCTTCCTTTGAATGAAGCGAAAAAGAAAGTGTTCGATCATTTTGAAGAGAGCTATGTCAGGCACACGCTTTTGAAATACGATTGGAACATTTCGGCAGCCGCTGAAGCGAGTGGGATTGACCGAAGAACCATTCATCGCATCGTGAGCCGGCTTGGATTGAAGCGCCCTGGGTCTTAAGTCCAGGGGAATCAGTCCTTCCACTTGCCTTGTTTACGGAGCTTCTCGACATGGCCGGCGTGCTCATGCTCATAGAGGTCTTTTTTCATACGCCCCGTGAGCCAGGCCCAGTTCATCGGAAAAATGCCGGGTTTCAAATGCACGTTGTAGAAGTGCCAGATGAACAGAACCATTGCGGCAAGCAAAGCTTCGTCAGCATGGATGATGTTTGAGAGCTTGATTGCCCAGCCCGGGAGAAGATGCGCCGTCACGGTCGGGAAGGTCAGCACGAGCCCGCTGCCGCCCATCATGGCGACACCCCAGAAAACGGCCCAATAGTCGAACTTCTCGTGGAACGCGAACTGGTCGAAGTCCGGGCGTTTGTCGCGTAGTCCGAAGAAAAAGAAGATCATGTCTTTCAAATCGAAAATATCCTTCGGCATCGGTGTCATCGGATGGAACCGGCCGCCGGCGCGGAAACGCAGGTAAAGGAAAACGACGTGATAAATGAAGTCACCGATCATGATGAAGCCCGCTGTGCGATGGATCATCGCGAGCATGTGGGCTCCGCCAAGCATTCGAGTCAGTGCCTGTGAGACGCTGGATTCAGGCGAGAGCAGCGGCCAGGCGGTGATTACCAGCGTGATCACGCTGGAGAGCATCAGGAAGTGCTGAAGGCGAAGATGGAACGGCAGGCGTTCCACGAACTGCTGAGGGCCCTCTTTCTTCGCGTGCTCATGCGGGCGTTTTGATTTCGGCATGATCGCCTGGCGAATCGTCGCCATCACGTCCAGTAGAATGAAAAGACCGAGCGCCATGAAGGTGCCCAGAGTCAGGATCTTGAATATGACGATAACCCAGTATTCGAGAGGTTTTTCTTCAGGACCGATCGGCGTGTGGTCAAACACGGAGGCGAAGGTCGCATTCGCTCCGGGATGGCATTGAGCGCAAACCTTCACGCGCTGAGCTTCGTGAACAGGTGAGCTCGGGTTTTCCACTCGAACGATGTTGTGGGCTCCGTGGCAGTCAAAGCAAAGAGGCGCTTTGGCTTCTCCAATGGCGGCTTTGCGGTAGTGGATGGATTGCTCGTACTCACTTGGGACGTGGGGCGGAAAACCAAAAGCCTTGGCAACCGTCGCATCGGCATGACAGCGCATGCAGGCGAGCTCGTGCGGGACGTTCGAGAAGGTTTCGAGTTGGAAATTCTGGATTTTGAGCGGGTCCTTCACGATGTGGTTCATTTCGTGACAGGTCAGGCACAAGGAACCTTCCGGAAGCGTTTTCAGAAGACCGGCTTTGCCATGAATACTTGAGCTGACATCTCTGAACTGGTTCGGATGACAGTTCAGGCACTTTCCTGCGATCCGGCTGTGATCGACGATGTTTTCGAAGTGGCTGATGATGGCGCTATCCACATCATTCGTGCCCGCGGGCAGATTCACCTGCTTCGCGGAAGGAGAAGGTGCTGCGGCGGGCTTTGACGCAAATGTGAGGGATGGCGCAAGTAGCGCCAGCGTGAAGAGCAGGTGGATCGAGTGTTTCATGGATGGTTTACCTTGAGGCCCCTTTTTCACCGACAAGCAGCCAAAAGCAAAGCGAAATTTCATGTTTATGAACGAAAAAACCGAACGCCGGGGGGAGGTAATCCCCGGCGTTCGGTAAGTCAGATCCCGATTAGTGTTTCCGGTAGGCGAGTCTTTCGACCGCGGCCGAGACCAGGCTGCCCGAGGCGATTCCGAAGATCGCGAAGAGGAACCCAACCGAGAGGAAGCCCGTGGCGGCGGCATAGGTGTGGCTCAGGTCGAAGCTGAAGAGATCACCCAAGCTGAGGACCAGCGGACCAGGGAAGAGGTGCTCGACGCGGGTGGTGACCGAGGCAATCGGCGATTCACCCGTCGAGAGGAAGAGCAGGATGGCGGCGCTCAGGCCGACCATCGCTCCGATGTTGATTCTTTTGGACGCCTCCAGGGGTTTCTGGTTTTTGGCGACTTCGCTCACCATCTGGGGAAGGTGGAGCTTCCGGGCGAACCAGGTGAGGCCATAGCTCAGGGCCAGTCCGCTGACGAGGGCCATCACCAGAGTGACCACCGCGCCGATTCCCATGACGGCGAGATTGAGGGTGAGGGCGAGAACTTTATTTGAGATCGCGTTTGAGATGACCATGCCTGGAAGGGCCGAGACGAAGATGCTCACGGGGAGCATGAGTAGAAAGAGGACGGTGCCGTAGGCGATTCCAAGGCGATCAGTGATTGACAGGGTTGCGGGTTTCATAACTACCTCCTAAGGTTTAAGTTCTGTGGTTCAAGTTGCTTACGACCTGATATAGAGCAAGCATCGGGCCAACAGAAATGTCCCATGATTTCATTAAGTTGGGGAGTTTTCGCGGCGCATGTGAGTCGAAGAGTCAATAATCACGGCTATTCAGCCAAAACTGAGACATCCATGTCGCGGTTTTTTTTGGGGTCTTTTGGTGAATTGCTTTATATTTCAACAGTCTACGGTGAATAAACTCCGTGTGCGCACACTGAGGCGCGCTTGTCTCAACTATCGAAGCTGAATGGGATCAGGCGAAAAGCGGGTCACGCCGTTCCAGCCCCAGCAGTGAACCTTGCGCTCAATAATCACGCACGAGTGGTTCGCCGCCGCCGTGACGAGCTCCGCGCCTTGTGCGAAAGGAACCGTCTGAGGCGTAAGAACTTTAGCGGCTGTGCCAGGAAGCGCCTGGCCTTCGTGATTGTAACCCCAGCAATAGACGCTCTGATCGGGAAGCAATGCACAGGTGTGATAGCTTCCGAGGGCAAGCGAAACCGGCACTCCAGGCAGAGAGACTTTGCGAGGCACCAGGCCGTTTCTTCCCTGTGCGCCTCCGAGCTGCCCTGATCCGTTGTAGCCCCAGCACCGGACCCCGTCTTCAAGCACGGCGCAGGAATGGAAGTCGCCAAGGTCAATGGATTGGACACCTGATTCGAGTCCCTTTACCTGAACGGGGGTCAGGTGATCAGTAACGGTTCCGTCTCCGAGCTGGCCTGAAAAATTGTAACCCCAGCACTTTACCCCGCCTGAGACCAGAGCGCAGGAGTGGAATGTCCCAGCCGAGGCCGTCTGTACTCCCTGGGTAAGCCATTTCACCTGAACCGGAACGGCACTCATCACCTTTGAGTCGTTTCCAAGTTGTCCACGACGATTGTCTCCCCAGCAGAGAAGCGTTCCATTGGTTGTTGCGCAAGTATGATACGCACCTGCTGCAATCGCCTGAACACCGGTGTGCAAGCCGATGACCTTCACGGGCCTCGCGCTGTTTTCCGTCAAACCATTTCCGAGCTGGCCGTAGCTGTTGTCTCCCCAGCATTTCACCGCGCCGCCATTGAGAAGTG
>MEPR01000095.1:4111-18458 GCA_001769835.1 Bdellovibrionales bacterium GWB1_55_8 | reverse complement strand
TGAGGCCTGCTGCGAGGCCGAGGACACCCGTGGAAAGTCCTTCGACAGGTACTGGAAGCGCTTCACGAGTCCGCGCCGTCGTGGATCCGAGTTGCGCCCTGGTGTTCCCGCCCCAGCAGCGGACGCCACCATCGATAAGAACGCAGCGATGCGAGTGACCGGTCACCATCTTTTGAAGCTGCATTCCTTCCGCGCTGATCGTGATTTCCGACTCGAACCTGTTGCCGAGCGAATCCACAACGATCAGGGTTTCTGTGCCAGGCAGATCCGGCGCAGTGTAGGTCCCTTTATTGTCGAGGAGTCCTTTGCCTCCGGCGAGCGAGAACTGGTAGGGAGGCACACCGCCGCTCGCGATGAACTGGGTGGTGTCGCCGACCGTGATTGTCTTGGATGCAGGATGGACTGTCAGGGCGGGCTCGACGACTAGCTGCGTATCCATGAAATTGCCTGCCGAGTCCTGCACGCGAACAGAAACTGTTCCGGGAACTCCCGCAGCAATAAAGTCGCCCGATACCGGGTCAACGGATCCTATGCCACTCAAAATCGAGAAGGTAACAGGTGCAGCCCCGCCCTTTACGATCATCCGGTTGTTCACCATGATGGTCCGGACATTTGGCGACAGTTCAAACGCGGGATGGATCTCAACGGGCGCTTCACTGCGATTTCCCACGCTGTCTTCCACCGCGACCGTGTCTGTGCCGATTTCGGAAGGAGAGCGGTACGAGCCTGATGGATCGATCGAGCCGTCACCACTTACAAGTGTAAAGCTATATGGAGGTACGCCTCCGGAGGCGACGAAGCTGTAATTCTCATTCACCATGATATGGCGGGGAGCTATCAACGCCAGAGCCGGGTTGATCGTAACCAGAGCTTCGCTCGAGGTACCCGAAGAATCGGTCACTTTGAGAACCGTGGTACCGGCCTCGGCTGGTGCGACGAATTCGCCGGAATCCCGTTCGATGGTTCCGCCACCTGAAACAATGTCAAAGGCATAGGGAGTCACGCCGCGACTTGCTTGAAAGGTGAATCCATTCGTCACGGCTAGCAACTTTGTTGATGGATGAATCAATACTGCTGGCGCATAGGTGAATGCCGACTGGAGCAGCCCGCAGGCCCGGCTGGGGTTTGCGACCAGTACGTCCACCTTCTCTGGTGCGTGCCGGGTGGTGCGACAGGTGAGCGTTGACTCATTGAGGTGCGAAACCGCTGAGCAGCGTGCTTTGCCGATCATGACCAGCGCGCCAGGTGCAAACCCACGACCCTGGATCGTGACGAGAGTGCCGCCCGAACGGCGCCCATCCGCGGGTGAGATGGACTGGACGACGGGGGCGTTCTTCTTCTGATCCTCCGAGCAGAGATCCTCGCGATAGGCTTTGCTGCGGCTCTCGAGCGAGCTGCAGGCAGCGGAAAGCCCGGCCAGAATAAGAATGACGCTGGAGCTTAAAATGGGAAAACGCATATGCACTCATGCATTGTATTGAATGCGGCTCGTTCTGGAAAGAAGGTTCGCGACTGTCAGGGCCGGCGGGCAGCTAACGAACTGAAAACGTCCCGCTTGTCGGGGAACGCCTCGCCCGCGCGCCAGACCAGATCCTCGACCAGTGATTCCTTCCGCCCGAGCTTCACTGACAGGCGAATGGCAATTTCATAGAGCTTGTCGGACTTGCTGCTGTTCAGCATGCCCAGCGTTTCCTCGAGGGCTTTGGGAATGGATCCGGATTTTTCGAGCGACTCAATCTGTGCGATCCTGATTTCGACCGAATTTCTGACTTCATCAGGTACTCTGGAAAGAAATGCCTTCATCTCGCTTTCCAGTCCTGCGGAGATAAGAGCTTCGAGAATCCTCTTGAGAATTCTTGGTTGTTGCTTGGCCGCGATCTCTGCCTTCCGGAACGCAGAGATCGCCGAGGGGGTATCCTTGCGGCGAAGGAAGTAAAGACCGCAGATGACGAGTCCGGCGCTCAGGTAAATCGAAAGGGTCTCATCGAGCGTTTCGAGGGAAGTGGTGGTTTCGTAAAATCCGACAACATCCTCAAATTGCTGGTTCAGAACCGAGAGCCGGATCATCTCCGGAATGCGCTTCAGGGGAATCGTATGATGCTGCACCAGTTGGCGCGCAAAACGATAGGCTGAGACGTGGTCTTTCAGCGTCGTGTGGGATTCCACGATTCCGATCAGGCAACGGAAGTGCTTGTCATTGAACTTCAGTCCTTCCTGGAATTGCTGAATCGCGGCTTCCTGGTCGCCGTCCTGCTGAAAGATTTCGCCCAGCTGAGCGCAGGCCAGCGCGGGCGCGGCGTCCAGGGTTTTTGCCCGTTCAAACTCCTGAAGCGCCTTTTTCCGGTCTCCGGCAAGAAGCGCCTCTCTTCCCAACCGCAGGGTGCTCGTGTAGGGCGACGGAAAGAGTTTTTGAGTCATGACCTCAAGAAGCCGGTCTCGAATGGAACCGTAGGTAAAAGGCTTCAGTAAGACGGCGTCGATGTTTTCGTCCGCGGCGCTGGTGACAAGTGAGTTCGAGTTCTGCGTCGATACGAGGAAAAAGGCGTGGGGCTCGGTGGGCAGATTTTCGGTTTGCTTCCTGAGAAGTTCCAGACAAACCTGCACGCCGAGGGTGCTTTCCGCGATAATGACATGAGGTCTTATTTTATCGGTCAGTTCCTGCGCGTCAGAGGCCATTTCCGCAATCGTGATCTGGTTTGGACGGACGCGAAGCTCGCTCAGCAGGGCGCGGAAGCTTTTCCGGCTCGAGCTCGGATCAGCGATCAGGAATCTTAGCTCCTTGAACGCGTCCGTGAGCTTCTTAACCTCTGGTGTTAATTCCTCCATCGCCTATTCCTGGATTTTCTTGATGAGTTCGCTCGCTTTGTTCTGGCGGTCCGAGCATTCCTTCAAGAGCGCCAGCCAAATGTTTTCGTTATATTGATAAAACTGAACGGTGGCGATGTTGCTGTTGGCTCCGTGTTCTTCGATGGTGCTGATTTTCGCGGTGACCGTGATCTCGAGCGGCTGCACTGATGAATGGCTTTGGGGAGCTTTTTTGCGAAGTATCCGAAGCATCACGATGTGGCCCGAGGCCGCGACCCGTTTCGGAAGCTTCAGGACCATTCCCGCCTCACGAAGTTCTATGATTTCGATCTCCGTGGATTCGACGGACGATCGGGTGCTCGTGTTCTTCAGGGATACCTGGAAAAGGGTCTCAACAAAATCCTGGGTTTGAATCCATTCCGCTTTTGGCATGATCGGAAAATTATAGCGTTTTCCATGTCAGGATGGGGATCGTTTTTCGAGTAACGCGGGGATATAATAAAATTGTCATATTTTCGGATCTAAAAATCATGGAGGGATATGCGGAACCGGAGCAAGAGGAAGCAAGCGGCTATTGTTACATCATTACTGGGCTTGGCGGGCCTGGTGGGTGCGATTTCCTGCAGCCGTAGCGTGAACACGGACCCCGCTTCCCCGTCTCCTTCCCCATCTCCTTCGGTATCTCCCAATCCTGTACCGGTTGTGAGTGCTGCGGCTATTTTCAATGACGGATTTGATGAGTCGCCGGACTGGCAATCGGCGGAATCCTTCTCGCCCGCTAAAAACGCCATCTGGCCCAACACCTGGAAAGATCTCGCAGGCGGACCTTCTGAGCCCCCTCCGCAGAAATGGACCTCTTACCGGGCGGCGACTCCTAAACGCGACGGGCATGCGAAGACGTTCGTTTTGAGTTCTGAAGGTGCCCGGGGTACGGCGGGTAAGGGGATCACTTATAATATCGAGTCGATCAATTACGGGACATGGGTGGGCGGCGGCCTTGATGTTTATCTTGGCAATGAGGGACACAAGGAACTCTACGTCCGATTTTATCTGAAGTATGATCCGGACACTTTTCACTGGGGCACCGTCGTGCCAAATTTCGCCATGCAGAAGCTGATTCGCATTTCGAGGCTCGATGTCCCGTTGACAGCAAGTGTGTCGGCGCAGAAATGGGGCTCTCAGGCTGAGGGGGGGCATCAGATGCCGGTGTTCTTTCCGGACGTCGTGAATAACCCTCACTACAACACCGCGCCAAAGTATGGCCTTCACTTCAACTATTCGCATCGCTACGCGCCCATTTATCTGCCGACGGATGGCACGAGCGGGGTCGATGTCTGGTCGATTCCCCTGGGTGGCGTGACCGAGAGAACTTATGTTCTGGACGGAAAATGGCACTCATACGAGTTTCGCGTTCTGATGAATGGCGCGCCCGATGCTCCGAATGGCGAGTGGGAGTTTTGGGTCGACGGCGGTGGCGATCCAAGCCGACACGTGAAGAAAGATGGCATTCCCTGGGTGCAGGACGGGGCCTCGGTATCGCCGGGATGGAACTGGCTCACGGTTCTGGACAACTCCACCATTCAGCCTGATCCGGAACATGCGAATTCGGTGATGAAGCTCTTCATGGATGATTTCGTGGCCAGCAATCATTATAGCGGCCCGCCTCCTGCTCCCATCAGCGTCAACGCTCAAAGCACGAAGGCCGGGGCTGCGCAGCTCGACTGGACTGCTGGCGAAAATGGCGCTCAGTATCTTTTGAGTGGCTACCGGATTTATTACGGAACGGCTGCGGACGCGCTCAATCAGTCCGTGACCTTGGGAACGGAACTCAATCACGAAATCACAGGCCTGACTTCAGGCCGGCTTTACTATTTCGAGGTCACGGCGGTGAATCAGTCCACCTATGATTTGAACGAAAATGAAAGCCTGCGATCTGTTGCGGCGTCAGTTGTCGTGGACTGATTGGGTGAGGTGAAATGGTGGAGCTAAACGGGTTCGAACCGTCGGCCTCTGCAATGCGAATGCAGCGCTCTACCAACTGAGCTATAGCCCCACGCACCATGAAACGAACGTCACGAAACTCGCATAAACCGGTCTGTTTGTCTAGTACCGCATTGTGCTACTTTGCGTTCATGGAGCTTAAGCGTGACCTGGCTATTGTCCTCCGGTCTGTGCCGTTTGAAGACCGGCACCGGGTGGTGACGGCCATCACGGAAAATCACGGACAAATTTCAGCTCTGGCCCGGAATGCGATTCAGTCCCGGCGCTTTGGCGGTACGCTCGAGCTTTTTGCCGCCGCCGAGTGGACGTTTGCCGACAAGCAGGGGGCTGAACTGTGCGGTCTGCGGGATGCCGTGATTCGCCGCTCGTTCGAAGGCATTCGTGCGGATTTTGATTGCCTCTCGTTAGCCAGCGTCCTCAGTGAATTGATGCTCAAAGTGGCCCCGCAGCGAACATCGGCTCCCGAACTGTTTCGTCTGCATTCCAACTCCCTTGCCGTGCTCGAGGAACGTGGCGCAGATCTGCGGATTTTGAATACCTATCTCGCGAAACTCCTCCAATGGAACGGGACTCAGCCGCGCCTTCAGGCATGCAGTGGCTGTGCGATTCCATTGGACCAGGTGGAAGAGGGGGCGGAGCTGACTTGTCTGGTGGCGAGCGCCGGATGGCTTTGTTCAAAATGCCGAAGGGACGGGCTCGCGCATGTCCAAGGGGGCAGTGATACCGGATTCCAGCAGGCGCAAATCCGATTGGCTCCGCTGGGGATCCTGGATTTTCAGGTCAGTGTTGCGCTTCCGATCAGGCAGGCGAGCCGGGCCGCTCAAGCCGGCCGAAAGGATCAGCTAGACCTGTTTCGGTTTCTTGAGGCACTCCTGGCGTACCATCTGCCGGGCCTGGACCGTCAACCGCTCAAGGCTTTGCGTTTTCTCGGGATAGAATCCAGTCTGTCACCTCAGCCAGAGAATCCCCCACGAAATCGGCCTCTCCGAAGCTGATCTTCGCTTCTGTTTCGCGCCCGGCACCTGTTCGCACCAGCGCCACTGCGCCACATCCCGCTGCGCGGCCGGCCGCTAAATCCGACCCCTTGTCGCCAACCATGTAAGACTGCGAAAGGTCAATGCCGAGGCGGCGCGCGGCGTCGACCAGCATCAAAGGTTTCGGCTTCCGGCACTCGCAGTTTTCGTCCGGGTGGTGAAAGCAAAGTGCATAATGATCAAGTGAGACTTTGTGAGGCGTCAGAAGCTCATCCAGCCGGTGGTGAACCTCGGAAAGCGCATCCCGGGTGAAGAGTCCGCGGCCGATTCCGGATTGATTTGAAACCACGATCAGCAGGTAGCCCTTTTCCTGAAGCCGCTGAAGGGCTGACCCCGTTGTCGGAAAAAGTTTCAGCTGCCCGGCATCACCGAGGTAGCCGGGGTCTTCATTCAATGTTCCGTCGCGATCCAGGAAAACGGCTTTTTGTGGCGGAATGAGTTTCCATTTCCGGTACCAGCTCCAGGCGGAGTCGACAATCTGCTCCAGGCCCTTCTCGGCGCGAAAGCTCAATGAGCCGTGCGCGAGCGAGGAGTCGGCGACCAGTTTCGGCGGGTCTCCGGGTCTCCGGGGGCGTTCGATGGTCGAAATGGCGCGTCCCAGGGACTTTTCGCAGGCGCGGATCACTTCGCGAACGGAGTAGCCGTTTTCGCTGCCAAGGTTGAAAGTTTCGAACACGCCCTGTGGCGTCTGTTTTGTCATGCGGGCTTTTCGCTCGAGCAGGCGAAGCATGGCTGTTTCGTGTGCCCGGGCCAGATCCGTGACATGAATGTAATCACGAATGCAGGTGCCGTCCGGTGTCGGATAATCCGTACCATAGATCTCGACAGGGGTTCCGTTCGCCGCCGCCTCGAGAATTCGCGGTATGAGGTGCGTTTCAGGATCGTGTTTTTCTCCGGCGCGAAGTTCTGATTCCGCGCCAGCGGCATTGAAATATCGCAGCGCGATGGAGTTGAGCCCGTGTGAGTTTGCGAGCCGCTCAAGAATTCTTTCGACCTCGAGTTTGGTTTCTCCGTATGGATTCAACGGCTTCTTCGGCAAAGTTTCATGAAGGCGGTCCGTTCCAGGGTCACCAAATACAGCACAGGTCGATGAAAATATGAAATTCCGGATATCGGCAGTGATCATCAGCTCAAGCAGGGCGCGTGTCTGCTCGACATTGTTTTCCCAGTACTCCTTGGGCTTCTGAACGCTTTCGCCGACGAGGCTCCGCGCCGCAAAGTGCATCACACAGTCGAACTGCTCCTGCTTGAGGAGCCTGGAAACGATTTTTCGGTCTCCCGCTCGGGCGCGAACGAACCGGGCCTGAATGGGGTGAGAGGGCAAGACGAGATCGCGAAACCCTGTGGAGAGGTCATCAAGAACCCAGACCTCATGGCCTTGATCGAGGAGCCAGGCACAGGTCGCGCTCCCGACGTATCCTGCGCCCCCTACGACAAGAACTTTTGATTTTTTATCACCGGTCATTTGAAGGGAAAACCTAACACAAACGATAGATTGGAGGCCATAAAAACCATTTTACCGCTCGAATTCCCGGTGGAAGTGTGGGAGTGATGAATCAAGCGATATGCGTTCTCTCCTCAGACTCAAGAAATTCCTGAAACCTTATTGGCCCTTGATCGCTACGAGTGCGCTGCTCGCCATCCCGCTTTCGGCCCTCCGGCTTGCTCCGGCGCCGCTATTGAAATACGTCGTCAACGATCTTCTGGTGAGCAAAAACGCCCGGATGCTCTGGCTCTTTCCCGTGGCGATCATCGGCATTTATGTCGTCAATTTTGTTGTCCGTTTTTTCCATTATTACCTTCTTCGCGTAGTGGTCGCGCGCGTGAATCAGAATATCAAGAACGAGCTCTTCGAACATCTTCTGGGACTTTCCGCGGATTATTTCACCACTCGAAGCACGGGCACCTTGATGTCGCGCGTGGCAGTCGATCCTCAATACATTGATCAGGGCATCGCTTCGATCAATACGATCGTCCGCGAACCACTGACCTTCATCATGCTGTTTGGTTATGCGCTTTCCCTGAACTGGAAGCTGACGATCATCACCTTTGTGATTTTCCCGCCGCTCGCCTGGGTCTTTTCGGCCACCGGCAAGGCGTTGAAGCGATATATCGGGCGCCTTACCGAAGAGAACGCCAAGCTCTATTCTGCCACGCAGGAGGCGTTCGGCGGCGTACGGGTGGTGAAGTCTTTCGGACTGGAGAAATACGTACGCAGGAAGTTCCGTGAACGTAATCAGAGTTTTACCCGCTTCGCCCTGAAGATAGCGGCGATTGAAGAGGCTGCGCATCCGCTCGTCGAGCTTCTTACCGCGTTCGTGCTGGCTGCAATGATCTACTACGGCGGCAGCCAGGTTGTTTCAGGAGTGATGACAGCCGGCGATCTGCTCGCGTTCTTCGCTGCTTTCGCACTGATGCTGAACCCGCTTCGGGTGATGAACGACGTAAATATCAAGGTTCATCAGACTGCGGCGGCTTGCGACCGGATCGGCGAAATTCTGGATTGGAAGACGAACATCCCCGAAGCGAAGGACGCGGCCCCAATTTCCAGAATTGAATCCGGGATCGAGCTGCGATCGATTTCGTTTGCCTACCCGGACGCGCCGGAACGAGACATCCTGAAAGATATCTCACTCAGGATTCCTCATGGAAAGGTCGTGGCAGTCGTGGGAGCCAGTGGAGCCGGGAAAAGCTCGCTGGCAAGCTTGATCCCTCGGGTGTTTGATGTCACGGCCGGACAGATTCTGGTCGATGGAAAAGACATCAGGACGCTCCGAACGGCGGATCTTCGAAAAATGATCGCTGTGGTCAGCCAGGATGTTTTTCTCTTCAACGACACGATCGAGGAAAATATCCGCTGCGGCAGGCTCTCGGCAACTCGTGAGGAGGTTCGGCAGGCCGCCAGGAGCGCGCACGCTTTTGATTTCATCGAAACGCTTCCTGACGGTTTTGGCACTGTGATCGGCGATCGCGGACAGAAGTTGTCCGGCGGCGAACGCCAGAGGATCTCGATTGCCCGGGCCTTCTTGCGAGGAGCGCCCGTTCTGATTCTCGATGAGGCCACTTCGAGTCTGGACACCGAGTCCGAGCGAGCCGTTCAGGGTGCGCTCGAGGAACTGATGAGGGACCGAACCACGCTTGTCATCGCGCACCGTCTCTCCACCATCCGTAACGCCGATCACATCATCGTGGTGCGTGATGGCAGGATCGTGGAGGAAGGCCGACACGAGGAACTGGTCAGCCTAGGGGGCGACTACGCCCGGTTTCACGCATTATGAAATTCTGGAATGCTCTTCTTGAATCCCTGCACTCGGCGGCTATTGACGAGCTGACCGAGAAATTTCCGGAGCCGAAGCCGGAGCTCGGATTGCCGAAGCGTGCGAGTGGCTTCGATGCGCCCCTGGGTTGTACGAGTAACCTCATCGTTCGGACGTCCGGGGTGGAGGCAGGCCATGCGTTAAGCGGTTGGGTCATGCTGGCCTGCGACGCTGACTTCGCTCGGGCGATCACTCTGGAATCCTTGTGGGGCGAACTTCAGAACCGGGCGCAGCGAGAATTCCTGCGGCGCGGAATCGTCCCAAAATTTTCAGGACCGTCTGTGGCGCCTGTTCGGATTGCGGACACCAACGGTCTTGCGCTGCCCTCACGCGTGATCTGGATGCCATTTCGCCTTGCTCCCGGTCAGCTTCAACTTGGCGTCGGTGTCTGACGGCACGACAAGTGAAAAGCGTTCTTCCGCGGAGGCATAAAATGCATCATGTAAAAGTGGGAAAATGCGATGTGACGACTTGCTGTTACAATACTGACCAGCGCTGTCACGCCGTCGCAATTCAGGTCGGCGACAATGAACCGCTCTGCGACACCTTCAGTCCGGCCGGAAGCCAGTGCGGCATTCGGGACTACGAGGCGGAAGTGGGCGCCTGCAAGGTTTCGGAATGCTCGTTCAATAAGAGTCTGGTCTGCGACGCCCCGGCTATCAACGTGGGCTGGGTGAATAACTCAGCGGAATGCCGGACCTTCAAGCGCCGTTAGACGACTCGAGTTCCACCGTTTTCAGGAAGAGATAGTTCAAGGGTGAGATCTCAAGCTTTCGGACGCGCGGCCCCAGGAGCGCCACGTTTCGCCTGAAAAACAGCGGAACGATGACAGCGTCCTTGTGGAGAAGTATGTCCTCGGCTTTCGAGTAGGCAGCCATCCTGGCTGAGCTGTCGAGAGTCGCGCCGGCTGCTTTCACCAGGGAATCGTATTCGGTATCCTTCCAACGGGTGCGATTGGCTCCGCTTTGTGAGTTGAAGACTTCATAGAAGTTCGCGGGATCGGGGAAATCAGCTCCCCAATGACCGACGAATAGAGCCGCTTTTCCGGATTTTGTTCCGCGATCGAATTCGGCAGGACTCGTGATGCTCACCTCGGCCCGGATACCCAGCTTTTCCTGCAGGGAAGCGCGAAGGAAGTCGCCGAGTTTGTCGGCGCCATCGAATTTGCGAATGAAAAGCTGGAGCGAGGGAAAACCTCTCCCATCAGCGAAACCCGCTTTCGCAAGCGTAGCTCGCGCTTCGAACAGGGTGGCTTCCGGAGACCCCCCGGCCTGGTGGCCCAGGATTCCCGGAGGTACCCAGCATCGCGCCGGTATTTGCCCGCCTTGCAAGGTTGATCCTATTTTCTCGCGATCCACCGCGGCGGCGATCGCTCGCCGGATCGCAGGGTCCCGGAGTGGCCCAGCAGTTACGTTGAAACCGAGGTAATAGGTCGCGAGATACGGGAACTGCGCGAGCCGAGTGCCGGTGCCCTGTTTCTGCGGAGCGATTCCGAGCAGGTCCTCGGTAGTGGCATCCAGAAAAAAGTCGAGCTTGCCTTCGCGGAAGAGTTGGCGGGCTTTCTTGTCGTCTTTCAGAATCAGGATGGTCACGTCATCGATCGTGTCCGAGGCGGCGGTCCATCCGCGGTACGAAGGGTTTTTCTTCAGCCGGATATGACTTCCTTTTTTCCATTCGGACAGGAGGTAGGGGCCGAGCGTCACCAGCTTCTTTGGTGATGTCCAATTTTTTTCACTTTTGGAAATCAGATCCGTGCGAATCGGAAACGTCACCCAAAACGACGGGAGATGAAGAAAATGAGGCACGACGCGTCGCAGTTGAACCTGGAGCTTCTGTTCCGACAGTACGCGAATTCCGACCTGGTCCGGGTGAGCCGTCCCGAGATGGTAGGCTTCAGCATTTTCGATATCAAAAAGGAAGCTCGCGTAGCTCGAGCGGGTTTTGGGTGCAAGGAGTCGCAGCCATGAGTCTCGGAAGTGCGCGGCAATGAGCGGCTTGCCGTCAGACCAGGTGACGTCCGCGCGAATCGTGAACGTATAGGTCTTGCCGTCCGGGGAGATTTCCCACCGTTCCGCGAGTGCTGGACGCGGCGCGAGATCCGGGCCTTCTTCGACCAGCCCTTCCATCAGATTCATGATCACATGGGTTTCGTGGGAACTGCTGGCCAAATTCCAGTCCAGAGTCACCGGATCGTCTGATAGCCGAAAGCGTAGACTCTTTCCATCTGACGCCCAGGTTGAGGCGCACAGCGTCGTAACAGCCACCAGGGGAACGACTGCGGTAAGGACCGCGACCCATTTTTTGCCCATGTGAGAATGTTAGAAGCGTTGGGCCTGCTCAGTAAAGCATTTTAAATCCGGTTGTTAGAAGCCGGAACCCCTGTTATCCCTTAGGGGCTTATGAACGACAACATGAACGAAGATATGGCCCCCAAAGCGTCCCAAACCAACTCCGATCGGCCGGTCTCTGATATGCCCGTGTCCGATCTCAAAGACATGGCGGATCTCGTTTCGCTCTGCAAGCGGCGCGGGTTCGTTTTTCCGTCGAGCGAAATTTATGGCGGAATTAACGCCTGCTGGGATTATGGGCCGCTCGGTATCGAGCTCAAGCGAAACGTGAAGGAGCGTTGGTGGCGCGCCATGACCGATCGCGAGGATGTTGAGGGTCTCGATGCCGCGATCCTCATGCACCCGAAAGTTTGGGAAGCCTCCGGCCATGTTGCAGGGTTCGTTGACCCGCTGGTGGATTGCAAGAAATGTAAATCCCGGTTTCGGGCTGACAAGCTGGACCCTGCGGTCGTCGCCGCAAAAAAGTGTCCCGAGTGCGGTGGCGAGCTGACCGAGCCGCGGCAGTTCAACCTGATGTTCAAGACTCACATGGGTCCGCTCGAGGATTCCGCGTCCATCGTCTATCTTCGCCCGGAAACCGCCCAGGGTATTTACGTTAATTTCGTGAACGTTCAGCAGTCTGCCCGTCAGAAGGTTCCGTTTGGTATCGCGCAGATCGGAAAAGCATTCCGAAACGAGATCACTCCCGGCAATTTCATCTTCAGAACTCGTGAGTTTGAGCAGATGGAGATGCAGTTTTTCGTCAAGCCTGGAACTGACATGGATTGGTTCGAGAAGTGGAAACAGACCCGGATCCAGTGGCATCTCGACAACGGCATCAGGGCGCCGAAGCTCCGGTTCCACGAACACGGCCCCGGCGAGCTCGCGCACTACGCGAAAGCCGCGTTCGATATCGAGTACGAATTCCCCTTCGGGTGGCAGGAGCTCGAAGGAATTCATAATCGCAGCGATTTCGACCTCGGCCGCCATCAGCAGTTCAGTGGAAAAAAACTCGAATATTTTGACGAACAGAGCAAGGATCGTTTCCTGCCATACATCGTCGAAACCTCGGCCGGCTGTGATCGGACGCTGCTTGTGGCTCTCGCGGATGCATACCGGAGCGGGGGCGACCGTGTCTGGCTCGCACTCCACCCTTCGCTCGCGCCTTATAAAGTGGCGGTCTATCCGCTCATGAAAAAACCGGAATTGCTGCAGTATTCCGAGAACGTTCTCGCGGATCTCAAGAAGCGCTTTCGCGCGACATCTGATGACGCCGGTTCCATTGGCAAGCGCTACCGCCGTCAGGATGAAATTGGCACCCCTTTTGGAGTCACCATCGACTATGACACCTTATCTCAGCACACCGTCACGATCCGTCACCGAGACACAATGGCCCAAGAAAGGATCAGCGCAGAAAATGTCGCGAACTACATCCAGGAAAAGTTCGAAAGCTGGGGTAAGTAAGCCAAACGCCAAGGCAAAGGGAAGTCGCTTCGTTTACGTCTTCGCCGGCGGAAAGGCCGATGGATCCGAGGACCAGAAGGCGCTCCTGGGCGGAAAGGGTGCGAACCTTCATGGCATGACGCGCCTGGGATTGCCGGTGCCTCCAGGGTTCACGATCTCGACCGAGGTCTGCACCTATTTCTACGCCAACGAAAAAACTTACCCGAAGTCGCTCGAGCAGCAGGTAAGGCTGGGTGTCGCGAAACTTGAAAAGGAAATGAAGCGCAGCTTCGGCGGCAGGAAGCATCCGCTTCTCGTGTCAGTACGCTCCGGGGCTCGTGCATCGATGCCCGGGATGATGGACACGATCCTGAATCTCGGCTTGAACGATCAGACCGTCGAAGGTCTCATCGAGGATTCCAAGGACCCGCGCTTCAGCTATGATAGCTACCGCCGGTTTATCATGATGTACTCGGATGTCGTGCTTGGGATTCACTCCAATCAATTCGAAAGCGCGTTTGAAGACATGAAGCATGATCGCGGTGTCGAGCTCGATACGCAGCTTTCAGCCGAAGATCTTCAGCAGCTCGTGAAAAAATTCAAGCAGATCGTCCGCACGAACGGAAAGCAGTTCCCGGAAGATCCGTGGGAACAGCTTTGGGGCGCCGTGGGCGCTGTTTTCAGTTCCTGGATGAATCCGCGAGCGATCACTTACCGCCGCCTGAATGATATTCCGGAGGAATGGGGGACCGCCGTTACGGTTCAGTCCATGGTGTTTGGAAACATGGGTGACGATTGCGCCACCGGTGTGGCCTTCACGCGCGATCCCTCGACAGGTGCGAAGAAATTCTTCGGTGAGTTCCTGGTGAACGCGCAAGGTGAGGACGTGGTTGCGGGTATTCGAACCCCGCAGCCGATCAACGAAGTCTCGCGACATGCCGGCGCGGAGACGCTGCCAACCCTCGAGGGCGTGATGCCCAAGGCTTACGGGCAGCTGGTGAAAGTCTACTCCAAGCTTGAAAAGCATTATCGCGACATGCAGGACATCGAGTTCACGATTGAACGTGGCAAGCTGTTCATGCTTCAGACACGAAATGGCAAGCGCACGGCGGCTGCTGCCCTCAAGATCGCGACCGACATGGTTCGCGAGAAGTTGATCGACCGTAAAGAGGCGATCATGCGCGTGAAGCCCGATCAGCTGGACCAGCTTCTTCATCCGGGGCTCGATCCCAAAGCCACCAAAGACGTGATCGCCAAGGGTCTTCCGGCCTCGCCCGGGGCTGCTACGGGTCAAGCGGTCTTTGACCCGGATACCGCGGAGAAGTGGGTGAAAGAGGGCGGAAAAAAGGTCATTCTCGTTCGTCTTGAAACCTCTCCAGAAGACATTCACGGAATGTCGGTGGCCGAAGGCATTCTCACG
>MEPR01000095.1:0-4072 GCA_001769835.1 Bdellovibrionales bacterium GWB1_55_8 | reverse complement strand
TTCGCATGCCGCAGTCGTGGCTCGCGGTATGGGTAAGTGCTGTGTGGCAGGCTGCAGTGCGCTCAAGGTGAGCAACGAGCGACGCGAGTTCATTGTCGGTCCTCATACGATCCGCGAAGGTGACTTCATCACCCTCGATGGCGGTACGGGCGAGGTGATTCGCGGCGAAGTCGCCACGATCGCCCCGGCCATGAACAAGGATTTCAAGGAACTGATGACCTGGGTGGACGAAATCCGGGAGCTTCGCGTGCGAACGAATGCGGATACCCCGAACGACTCGCGCGTGGCGCGCGGATTCGGCGCCGAGGGCATCGGCCTTTGCCGGACCGAGCACATGTTCTTTGATGCTGAACGTATCGATGTTGTTCGCGAGATGATTCTATCGGACACCAAATCCGGCCGCGAACGGGCGCTCGCGAAAATCCTGCCGATGCAGAAAGAGGATTTCAAGGGCCTGTTTCGCGAGATGAAGGGGCTTCCGGTCACGATCCGGCTTCTTGATCCTCCGCTTCACGAGTTCATTCCCCAGAAACCGGGAGAGCTTGAAGCTTTGGCGGAGCGGATCGGTGTGAGTTTTGACCGACTGAAGCGCAAGGCTGAGATGCTGCATGAATTCAACCCGATGCTCGGGCACCGTGGCGTCCGCCTTGGGATCAGCTATCCCGAGATTTTCAAGACGCAGGTGCGTGCCATCATGGAAGCTGCCTGCGAACTGATGCGCGACGAGAAATTCACGATCGTGCCGGAAATCATGATTCCTCTGGTAGGCGACTGGAAAGAGTTGAAGTACGTGGGGGATTACTGCCGCGACGAGGCGGACAAGGTGATCGCCTCTTTCAAGGCTCAAGGAGTGAAGAAAGTCGTTTATCAGATCGGAACGATGATTGAACTTCCGCGTGCGGCGCTCACTGCGGCTGAAATCGCGAAGTACGGTGAGTTTTTCAGCTTCGGCACGAACGACCTGACGCAGACGACCTACGGTCTTTCCCGCGACGACGCCGGGATGTTCCTGAAGGATTACCTCGACTCCAAGATTTACGAACGGGATCCTTTTGCGGCACTGGACCAGACGGGCGTGGGACGGCTCATGGAGCTCGCGATTGCCGAAGGTAAGCTGACCCGGCCCGATCTGAAGGTGGGTATTTGCGGCGAACATGGGGGCGACCCTTCGTCCGTCGAGTTCTGTCACAGGATCGGACTTGATTACGTGAGCTGTTCGCCTTTTCGAGTGCCCATTGCCCGTCTCGCGGCGGCACAGGCCACTATTCAGTGGCCCCGCAAGGCCAAGCCGTCGAAAAAGCGCTGAGACGGCTGCTTTCGAACGCGGTTAGAGTCCGTAGGAAACGCTCAACGAATAAGACCTGCTTCGTGCAACGATCGAGGCCGATGTCATTGAGAGCTCCGCCGCGTCGAACGATAACGAAAAACGGCTTCCGCCGGCGGTAGTGTGCGTCCAGGTGGTGCCTGCCGCGAGTTCGCGGTTCTCAAGTCCCAGAACGGACAAGCCATCACTGATGGGCGAAAATTTCACATACATGGACAAAGTATCATGAGCCGAAAGGACTCGGCGGAGTACCGGATAAGCCATCGGCCCTCCGACGTGCTTGTATCCAAAGGGCGCGATCATGGTGGTGTAATAAACGCCGCCCATCAGGCTGAGTCGCCAGGGTTCCCTGATCGATGCGATGGCGTAGCCGGCGCGTGCATTCACGCCGAGAAAGCGTACGCTGATGTCCTCTCGGTTCATTCCGGCGCTTGCCGCAGTCACGAACCCTGTGAAGCCATAATCAAGATAAGGAGCCTTCCATGTGGATTGGTAAGCCGCCTTGACAGTGATGAAAGTCCCATCAAAGCCCCTTGTTTTCGTCTGGTCGAAGGTGATTTTGGACGCCCCCAATCCGACGAAAACGGAGTCCTTCGGATTCAGACGCTCTCGGGATTTCAGTCCGAAGCCGTCCCAGCCGCTGAACACGATCGCGGCTTTTTCGTTCTTGAGTTCTCCAAACGGATTGATCGCGTAAATTCGGAGGGGTGTGATTTCGCCCTGGAGCGGTACGGTTAAGGTGAACTGGCCGTTTTTTCGCGGAACCTCGGTTTCGCCGTGAAGCAATAACCATTCTTCGGGACTGAAGGTTCCCTTCAGTCGCACGACCGGTTGGAAGGATTTCCCGTCGATCTCGGCTTCAACCGTGATGGGGCCGTCCGCCCAGATCAGGCCGTCCACCCGCTCGCCCGGTTTTTCGGAGCGAATCAGGGACGCCTGATTCCACTCGGCGGGTGCGGCATGCGCGGTTGCGCCTGTCCAGAGCAAGCTGAATCCCAGGCCGAATCCGATGATGGTTGAGGTGAAGGTGCGGGTCCCTGTCATGGGGGCGGGGTTCCCCCGGCTTCAAGCGCCGTTTTCACCACCGGAAGTCGCGCGGTGTGTGGATGTTTCTCAATCAGTTCCCGCGCGGTATTCCGGGCTTCGTCGTCCTTCTTTATTTCCTTGAGCGAGCGAATTTCGAAAATCCAGGGCGGAATGAATTTTGGGTTCTGATTCCTGGCATTTCTGAAGGCGGTCACGGCGTCTTCGAATTCTTTCTTATTGAAGAGGTTTACACCGAAATCAAATTCCTCTTCGGTCGATCTGAGTCGTTCGGCCTGGATCTGAGTCTGAGTCGGCGTCTCGACCGTGTTCACGAGTTCGTCCTGAGCTTCGATCGAAGGAAGTGCCTTCGGCTTCGGAGGAGCGAGTTTCGTTATTTCCGTATAGGTGAGTTTCTCGAGCTTTTTGGGAGGCGGGGTCGAGACCACGGTCCCGGTTTCGGGAAGTCCGAATTTTTTCCTGAAGGCCCACAGTAATTTCGCCCTTCCCTCCGCGGGTGTCAGTTCCGGCACTTTTTCAAGAATCAGCTTTTGACCGAGTTTGATGCGATAAGGAGGAGGGATGTCGTTCCACCTGGCGATTTCCCTGTGCATTGCGCAGTGGCCGTAGAGATAAATTCCAACCACGCAGAGGGAGGGGGTTTCCTCGTCGACAATGTACTCCAAGCGATCCTGCGCGGTTGCCGTGGCGGTGATTCCTCCTGAAAAGAGG
This sequence comes from Bdellovibrionales bacterium GWB1_55_8, assembly GCA_001769835.1. Classification (GTDB taxonomy): domain Bacteria; phylum Bdellovibrionota; class UBA1018; order UBA1018; family UBA1018; genus GWB1-55-8. The sequence continues at coordinate 993 of MEPR01000095.1, read as the reverse complement.
ACCGCAAACGCGAGCAGACGGTTGAAGCGAGCAGGGATGCCAAGTCTCATGAAGTATTTATTATTCATCTTCGATGGGGTGGACGCAACCAGAGTGCGGTGGATGGTGCGGGAGAATGGTTGGGATTGCGCGGTTCTGCGGCAGGTTCGGGACCGGAAAAAAAATAAAGGACGACAAAAATGACACATCTTGCACCGCGTCATGGTCTTCGGTAGTCTCATTCTACAACCTGCTTGTAGATCAGCCCGAAGGGCACGGATCACAAGCCATCCGAGAAAGGGCATGCTCGAAATGACGTTCGCAAGGAAAGATAGCGTACCGTACTTTCTTCGAGCGATTCTGGAATTTCATGAGACCGGGCCCCCGGGTAGGAAATAGCGTGAGCGGAGCCGCCCAGAGGTTCACTTGAACCGAGACGTCTGCGGCGCTCACGGACTGACGAGCGGGTCCTAGGCCAGGGTCTGCTGCGGCAGCGATTGCATCCTTAAAATTTAATCTATCGCGTCCCAGGCGGGACGGGCTGCCGAGAGGCAATCCCCACGGGAGACTTTCCTCCCTTACCTGGCTGGGCGAAATATAACCGGTCTGCACGATCGGCCACACCACAAATCGGGCCCGCGACGGAGGAGCACTCCTTACCGCGGGCCCTTTTTTGTTTTAGGGCAATGAAAAGAGTCCGTTCTCAGGGGAAGGCGCGCTTCAGTTCTGTGAAAGGTCCGATTCCGCGGGATTGAGAACGCCGCAAACCGATTTCAGTTTTAAGACCAGAGCTTTGTGCTCGAAGGGCTTGACCAGCGCCCCAGCGATGTCTTTCCCGATTCTCTTGAGGGTCTCCGTGTCCAAATGACCGCTGGCGCCCCACAATCCCTCGTATTTCAATGATATCGCCCCCCTAGATTCGGTAGGAGTGGCGACCGACGCCTTTGCTCAATTACAACTGTCCTTTTCCCTTCCCGCCGCTTGCCTTTTTTAGTTCTGTTGTTACATTAGCCG
>MEPR01000094.1 GCA_001769835.1 Bdellovibrionales bacterium GWB1_55_8 | reverse complement strand
GTATCCTTCAGAGGATCTCCAACCGTATCGCCGACGACTGCAGCCTTGTGAGCGTCGCTCCCCTTCTTTTCATCGGCGATGTCGCCTTTCTCGATGAACTTCTTCGCGTTGTCCCATGCGCCACCGGCGTTGGCCATGAGCAGAGCCATCAGCACGCCCGTCAGCGTCGCGCCCGCCAACATCCCACCCAACGCCTCGGCACCGAGCCCAAAACCCACGACGACAGGAGCGAGAATCGTGATGACGCCGGGAAGAACCATCTCCTTCAGAGCAGCACTCGTTGAGATATCCACGCAACGAGCGGTATCGGGTTTCGCGGATGGATCGCCTTTGAGCAGCCCGGGAATTTCACGGAACTGGCGGCGAATCTCATCCACCATCTTGCCAGCCGCGCGACCGACGCTTGTCATGGTGAGCGCGCCGATCCAAAACGGCAGAACGCCGCCCAGGAAAAGCCCGATCACCACGTTCGCCTGGGTGATATCGATGACGATCGCAGAGCCACCGACTGCAACGCGCGCGGCATCCACCGCTTGCGTGTACGCCGAGAAAAGCGCCAGCGCTGTTAGAGCGGCGGATCCGATGGCAAAACCCTTGCCCATGGCTGCCGTGGTATTTCCGAGTGCGTCCAGACCGTCGGTGATCTTCCGGACTTCCGGTCCTAAATGAGACATCTCGCTGATTCCGCCGGCATTATCAGCAATCGGACCATAGGCGTCGACGGTCATCGTCACGCCTACGGTTGCAAGCATGCCGACTGCCGCGAGTGCGATACCGTAGAGTCCAGCGAACTCATAAGCGAAAAAAATCGTCGCGCAGATCACCAGCACCGGAAGAACGGTACTTTCAAGACCGACAGCCAACCCGTGAATGATATTCGTCGCCGGCCCCGTCTTGCTCGCATGAGCAATACGGAACACGGGACCTTTTGCGGTGTAGAACTCGGTGATCAGTCCGATCAGAATCCCGCCGATGCTACCCACGAGCAGCGCAACGAATACGCTGTTCTTCACTCCGATGGAAGCAATGAACGCGTAAGCACCGATGAAGAAAAGAACCGCCGCGATGATGGTGCTGAAACGAAGTGCCGCAGCGGGGTTCGAACCTTTCAGCACCTTCATGCTGAGGATTCCGATATAGCTCGCCACGAGTCCGATCAGCGCCATCGCAAGCGGCATACCCATAAGATAGGTACGTCCCAATTGCTCGGTGACGGACTCGTCCACCAGGTTCGTCAGGGTGCCGGCAGTCATGGTTGCGGCAATGGCGATTGAGGCGATGATCGATCCGACATAAGATTCAAAAATGTCAGCGCCCATACCCGCCACGTCACCGACATTGTCGCCGACGTTGTCGGCGATCACGCCCGGGTTACGTGGATCATCTTCGGGAATGCCGGCTTCCACTTTGCCAACCAGGTCACTACCCACATCGGCGGCCTTGGTGTAGATGCCTCCGCCGACACGCGCGAACAGCGCGATGGAGCTCGCGCCCATGCCAAATCCGTTAATAATGGATGCGGTTTCAGGCGAACCCCCGAAAATCAAATAAAGGATTCCCAGGCCGAGGAGTCCGAGGCTGGCTACGGAAAGGCCCATCACCGCTCCACCATTGAAAGCAACGAGCAGTGCCGCGCCTTCGCCCTTGTCCTTAGCGGCGGCAGCGGTGCGGATATTGGCTTTCGTCGCCGATTTCATTCCAATGAATCCCGCGAGGACCGAACAAAAAGCACCCGAAACAAACGCGATGGCGGTATTGGCGCCAATCTTCCAGATCATCAGAGCAGCCACAACTGCGATGAATCCGGCAAGAATAACGTACATGCGCTTGAGAAACGCCATGGCGCCGGTCTGAATTTCATGGCCGATTTCGATCATCTTCTGGGTACCGGCGGGCTGAGACACCACCGAGCGATAAAGAACAAGAGCGAGAACCAAACCGACGACGCCGGAAATCGGGACAATCCACTGGTTGGAAATTAAGAGCTGCATGAAATCAGTTCCTCCGTTTGAGAAGAAATCTAATCGCAGACAGCGCAAGATGCCAGCAATTAAGAGATGTAGCGCTTCAGCAATACGAAATTGATTACGCAGGATAAAGTGAGCACGCCGACCTTGCCGATCTCGGGAACACGATCGATATTTCCAATCCCATCAAGCATCATCACTATGACAATGCTCCAGGACATCGACACGATCGTGAGATATTCCCCTAAATTCACCTTTCGCGAATAACGCAAAGACTGCCGCACAAAGTACAAGCACGGCATAAATTCTTGGTATCGTCTTCGTCACTTCGTCAATCCAACACAGTGTCCGCAGCGGCAGTTGCCAGCCTGAGATTCCGAATCCAAAAAAGAATCACGACTGCGGCAACAATGCTGAGCACGGCTGATCCGTAAAGAAAAGTCCCCATGGCCTTCATCGCGAGCACGGGCCCGAGCACCAGCGCCACTGTTCCACTCACCGCCCGATCAAAAATACTTTCCACTGAAAGAGCTGTGGCCCGAATGGCTCCAAGCCCCGCTCCTGAAATCGCATCATTCAGAAGCTGCCGTTGAATGGGATAGGCCAGGCCCGTCGCGAAGGACAGCACTACGAGCGCAAGCACGGCTCCCATGGAACTCGACGCTGCCATAACGGATAAGGAAATGGCGATCACGACCGTAAGAACAAACACTCCTCCGGTATCACCCGCCCAGCGCCTCACCCACTGCGGCCTTGCAGACCCCAGCGCCTCGGCGAGGGTGATCAAACCCATCACAAAACCCAGGGATGCCACGCTCAGGCCGCGATCCAGAAGCAAGGGCTGAAACAGATTGATCTGACAGATTCTGGAAAGGACAAAAATGGAGAGCCCCTGGATCATGAAAAGCAGAACGGGCCAGGATCTCGAGATCGCCAGAAAAGTCTGAACAGGGCCGGGCGTATCCTCCTGGCTGGACTGCGCGCTGTCAGCAGGAAGCATCCACGCAAGCAATGCCGACCCAGCCGAGGCCAGCGCCGTAAGCGCATACGGAAGCGACAAGTGCCATTCCATCGCCGCGCCCACTCCTGCCCAGAACAGAACTTTACCGGCCAGAGACATCGCGCGAGCATTTCCCTCGATGCGCCTGTAGTGCGCCCCCTGACCTTCGGCCTGAAGAGCATCGTAGACGTAAGCGCTCGCCGCTCCGGATACGAGCGAACGGGCGAGGGCGACGAGCAGAAAATGAGCCGCAAACCAGCTGTAATCGACACCGAGCACGGGCAGCAGATTACCCAACGCAAGAAGAACGCCGCCGAGCCTCAAGCTGGCGCGATGGCCAAAGCGGTCTGAGATATACCCCGTGGGAATCTCGAAAAAGCAGAACGCGAAATAATAGAGACTCTGAAGCGAGAAGATCTGAGCCTCTGAAAGGCCCACTCTTCTCTGAAATTCGTAGAATATGGGGACCCAGAGCAGCAAAGAAAACAGGAAAGTGAACCCGTAGTACAGGCGTATGACGCGTTTCATTTCGAATAAGGCCTGAGCTGCAGGATGAAGATGCCTTCGCTGTTCACCAGCCACTCAATATCCAGAGGCGAGGTGAAGGTATAGTCGGGCGAAAAATGTGACTGCAGAAGCCGACCTGAAATCGCGAGCTTCTGGAGCATTTTCTTCTGCTCAGTACTCAGGTCGCTTTCCGCGTTACCGATCGAAATTGTTCGCCCTCCGCCCTCGACGGTATTGAAAAGGTATTGATAAGGAAGCTCCAGTCCCTGCACCACGTCCGCAACGGACTTGGCTGAGACATTGACGTAAACGTTTCTGAAGTCCGCGCGATTCATCGGATTACGGGTGACCATGACGCCGCCGATTCCCGCAGGCACCTCTTCCTGGACGATCACGCCCATGTAGGAATCATCCGTCGAAATACCCACTTCGTTCCGGAGACGGACGCTCCGGGGCGACAGGAGCGAGGCCCAGACTTCCTTGATGCTCTGAAACACGTTCTCGGAGGTCGTCACGTGATTGATCGACTCATAAATGCCCGCTGCGGAAAAACCATCCAGATCCTCTGCGTTCGAGGAACTGCGCACCACGAAGCTCGATACGCCAGCCAGATGCGAGGCGATCTGCGCATCAATCGTGTCCCGGAGGCGCTCCGGTATCCGAGTGGCCCGAATCATGTTCTGAAGATTCAGACAGATGGAATCCACTTCCTTCGCGTTCAGTTCAATCGCCATTTTCAGGCGACCCACCATCTGCTGAATTCTTGGTGAGGACTCAAGGAATTCCTGCTGGATGGAAAATGGAAGCGCAATTCCGCGAGGAATCTGCACATTCGCCTTCAGGAAATCCCAGGCCGCGCGCGAAAGACTCGCGGGCTCCGAATTTTCCGGCAGCCCGAAAAGCTTCGCGACGTGCGGCAGGAGATTTGACCGCGGAGGACGGCGGATTTTGTAAAACCCCAGCAGCCGCTCCGAACCGCGATCGAGAAGGTATCTCAGTTCACCGATATTCGCCGCTTTCGTTCCGTAACGATACCGATCACTCATTCTCAAGCTATCGAGGACCGCAATCGGCGTATTCACCGTTTCCGGTGCTTCGATTTTCACATTGTGAACGCTCCACGCGGGGCGCGTATTCACCTCTTCGGGTCTTGCGATTGCAAGGAGATCGATTCCGGTTCCGGTGAGCTCGACGCTATAGCTCACCCATTTGCCGTCGAGCTGCTCACGATCGATCCGGTTCCAGATTCCAAGCTGGATTGCATTCGGCACCTGCCAGCCCGAGGCCAGGACGTTGGTATGAGACAACGGCGTCGTGTGCTGCACGTTGATGATGCCGGAGAGACGAGGGATATCCTCGGGCACGCGGTCCATGACAATGATGTCGTACCAGTCGAGCGTATGCCATGCTTTCCTATATTCCGCCTCGGACCTGAACGCCCGGAGTCTCCCTCTCGCAGTTCCAGGATTGAGCGCGACGAAATCCTCCGACGCGAAAAGCTCTCTTGCATAGACCCGGGGAAGCTGAGCCGGATCGGTTGAGGTGGCGATGGCCTCCTGGATGTGATTAGCGGGCTTGAAAAGCACCGCAAGCTCCATGTCGAGATGATTCTTCACCGCGCGGTAGAAATACAGGACCATCTCCTGATCCATGTTGTCGATCTCGACGGTCTCGAGCGTGAAGAACCGTTCGCCCTTCAGCTGATAGGCGATCACCCCGAGCATGAAGCGACGCGAAGGATCGAGATAAACACTGCGATTGAACTCATCGATGCGACTATCCAGATCCTCGGGCGTAACGCCGAGAAAATTTTCCGCGATGTAATCCGAGTGAAACTTATAGCGCGCGTTATTGATGAAATGCACCACGGGCACTTCGCGATTGGCGCGATCGACGATCACTTTGACGAAAGGATAGCCAGCGAGATTTCCGGAAATCTGGAGGAACGCCTCGAGGCTAAGTCTTTCGCCGATGACCGCGCGAACGCCTGAGTCTTCTGCAACCGCTGCGGGTGATTGCGTTTCAACGCTCATATGAACTCAGTTCAGCGGGCGCGCTTGCAGAAGAATTCGTAATCGCGCCGTTTCGCGGTATCGATATCTTCGGTCAAAGTGGCGGAAAGCCGGTACTCGTTGAAATGAATCAGAAGCCCGAAGGGGGAATTTCGGGAGTCCAGCTCTCGAAACACATGAAAACGCTCCGGTGGATTCTTTTTGAGTTGTCCGGAAGCCACTCGTTTCAACGTCGTCCAGGTGTCGTTGTCGAAAAAACCCGCTTCACCTGACGCCGTGTCCACTTGAATTGTCCAATCATCAAAATTATCGATGAGGTAACAGCTGAATTCCTGGGCCGATGCAGGAGCGCTCAACGCACTCACAAAAAGAAATGCACAAAGAGTCTTCCACATAATCATTCATCCCTCGGGCATGCCCTGGGTGTCCCCCTGGGGTGCCGTTTTATGACGTTTGCCAACCCGGAGGACATAACACTACGCGTCATATTTTTGCAACCAGGCGTTTTCCATCACATTGCCCTTACATCGCCACCGTCTGTCCCAGAACTCCCGGACGACTGCAAAAAGAACGCTAACTCTTGGATTTTAAATGGAATCCATCAACTTGAGCTATATTGATTTAAGCAGTTAATTAATACATCAAGATAGACAAGCCCGCGTGCGTGCCTATTTGCTGCGCTCTCGTCATGGTTTTCTTGCGTCCTGCTGCGTGAAAACGCGCCGGGCGAATGATCGAAAAACGAAAAACCGCGATGAATATCTCCCCGCCTGATGACGCGCACCAAGGCGCGCTGCCACACCATCACAGGCGCTTTCGGTTCCGTTTAGCGGCCTTTTTGTGTAGTTTCAGAAGGCCATGACAAAGAATCGAAATTCCTTTGGAACTGAAAGCACCCTCTCTGTCGGCGGAAAAGAGTTCCGCTACCATTCACTGAAGAGTTTCGCGAAAAGAACAGGCGCCGACCTCGATCGCTTGCCCTTCTCGTTGAAGATTCTTCTGGAGAATCTGCTCCGCAACGAAGACGGAACCTCCGTCAAAGCGCATGACATCGAAGCGCTCTCCCGCTGGAACGCCAAGGCCACACCCGACACCGAAATCCAGTTCATGCCGGCCCGGGTTCTTCTGCAGGATTTCACCGGGGTCCCGGCGGTAGCCGACCTGGCCGCGATGCGCGCAGCCCTGAAAAAGCTTGGGGGCGATCCCAACCGAATCAACCCGCTTCAACCGGCTGATCTCGTCATTGACCATTCAGTCCAGGTGGATCAATACGGAATGAACTCTGCCTTTCACGTGAACGCGGAACTCGAATTCCAGAGGAATCGCGAGCGTTACGAATTCCTGCGGTGGGGGCAGGAGGCATTCAAAAATTTTCGAGTCGTGCCACCCGACACCGGAATCGTTCATCAGGTGAACCTGGAATTTCTCGCTCATGTTGCGATGACTTCCTCGAAAA
>MEPR01000093.1 GCA_001769835.1 Bdellovibrionales bacterium GWB1_55_8 | reverse complement strand
GCACCGCGATCCCTAGCATGCCCATTTCGGCAAACTGGCTCACGATCTCACGAGGCATCTCGCCCTTCTGATCCCATTCCGCTTGCTTGACGTGCTCCTTCGCGAATTTGTCGAGCGAATCGAGCACCATGCGAACGGACTCGGAAACCTCGCTGGACAGACGAGGATAAGGGAAAATCAGATCTTCGCGAATCTGACCGAAAAACAGCGATTTCATGAAACTGTTTTGAGTGCCTGCGGGCATTGTCATTCTCCTGAGGTGTTGAGGTCGCAACTCCGCCGAGCAAAACCCGATTCGACTGACAATTTGTCAGCCAAAACCACTGAAAAAAATAGTTTCGGACAATTTGTCAAACGCAATGCGGCATCGGCGTGAATACTAGCTCAGTGTACGCTTTCCCCAAACGAACGCAAAGCGAACATGATTCAGTTTTATTGAAAACACCCGTACTCACTGGTCGGGAAATTTTTCTATCGCACCCTGGCACCGCTCTTGCGTCATAGGACGCTGGATATGTCCGAAGAAGAACCAACACCACCTGCAGAACCCAAAAAAAAATGGGCGCCCCTGTCGATTCTTCGCGATCGCTTTCGCCGGGCTCCACGCGAACCGAGGCTGGATGCCGGCGCACAATGGCGAAATCTGAGAGAGCGCCTGGCTCAGTTCGACCCCTCCAGGACCGCTGACTGGTTGAACCGGAATTTCCAGAAACAAGGCGCGAGTTTCTATGGAAAGCTCGTTACGATCATTCTTTGCACCTACTTCCTAGCGGACGTGATTGCGCTTGTCGCAGGAGGGTATATTCCGGAGCCGCCAGCTCCGCGAATCGCGCGCCGCTCGGGACCGACCGCCAAAAAACCGCCGCTCGAGGAATACCAGGCGATTATCTCAAGAAACCTTTTCAACAGCCAAGGATTGATCCCCGGCGAAGAAGACGCCACGACAGTGGCTCAGGATTTTGGTGGACCCGCGACGAAGAGCACTCTGCCCTTCAATCTGGTGGGAACCCTGATCCTGAAGAATGAATTGCGCTCCATCGCCACCATCGAAGACAAATCAGCATCCATCGTCTACCCGGTCCAGGTGCAGGATGAAATCCCTTCGAAAGCAAAAATTCTTCAAATCGAGCCGGAACGAGTCACGTTCCTGAACATCTCCTCGGGTCGACGCGAATACATTGAACTGCCCGAGCTCAAGGGAAACGCTCCGCGAATCACCCTCGGGAAACCCTCAGCCGGGGGACCAGGTATCGAAAAGGTATCACCGACCCAATTCAACATTTCACGCCAGGAAGTGGATACCGCTCTTTCGGACCTGAACAGCATCCTGACACAGGCGCGCGCTGTACCCCATTTCGAAAACGGCCTGCCTGCCGGTTACAAACTGTTTCAAATCGTCCCAGGGAGCATCTACTCGAAGCTCGGACTTCAGAACAACGACATCATTGTCGGATTGAATGGCGAACCTGTGAACGATCCAGGAAAAGCGTTTTCGGCCTTGAACGATCTGAAAGGCGGAGCAAGCCATATTGAATTGCAGATCAAAAGAGATGGGCGCCCCGTAAACATGAATTTTGACGTGACACGGTGATTCAGAGAGATGTGGAGACAGAGATGAACAAATTAGGAATCGACACCGAAAAAGAAACGTCCTGGCTGGAGTGGCTGGAAATCACAGCAACCCTTACAGGCCTGATCGGTATCGTGGTACTGATCGCTCTGATGACCCAGAGCGTCTGGGCGCAGCCCCCAGCTGCGCGCGATGGCTTCAAGCCGGGCCCGAGAACGTTCACCAATCCCTTCGCTGATTCTGATAGCGGCGCCGGAGCAAACGAGGACGACTTCTTTGACGAGGACGAAGAGGAAGAGTTTGAATATCCGGATGCGGCAGCGCCGAGATCGGCTCCGGTTCAGCGCGGTTCAAATACTTCTCCCCGCCCCGGCGGAAACACAGGAAATGCTCCCGAACCACAGCGTACCAACAAGGGAATTTCCATGGGCGGTGGCACGCCTGGAAACGTGATCAGCGGCAACGAGAGTCCCTCGATCGACATCAACACGGAAACCGGTTCGGGCAGCAAGGAAGTGGTCACCGATTTCAACTTCCCGGATGCCGATATCATGGACATCGCGAAGACACTGGGAAAACTCACGGGCAAGAACTTCATCCTGGACAAGGATGTCAAAGGCCGAATCACGATCATTTCGAATTCCGCGATCACCGTGGGTGACGCATGGAGAGCCTTCCTTACAGCACTGGACATCAACGGGTTCGCGCTCATCCCTTCCGGGAAATACATCCGGATCGCGCGCCAGCGCGATGCTCGTGACAAGCAGCTCAAGACGTTCACCGGCGACTCAGCACCCGATACGGATACGCTGATCACGCGTGTTTTCCAGCTGAAGTACATCGACTCCCAGGAAGTCGCGCGTACATTCCGGAGCTTCATGCCGGCCAATTCCCGCATCATCCCCTACGAACAAACCAATACAGTCATCGTTACCGACACCGGCTCCAACATCAATAAGCTTCAGCGGATGCTCGACATCCTGGATGTGGAAGGATTCGAAGCCGGCATCGAGGTCATCCCCGTGAAGTTCGCCTCAGCTGCGGAGCTTTCCAAGCTCATTGATACCCTCATTCCCGGAACGGGAGCCAAAGGTCCGACTGCCGGGGGGGTTCCACGCTTCGGAGCGGCCTCGCGGTTCAGCGCAAGGCGCACGAAAGAAGGCGGAATCATCAACACCATCATCGCTGATGACCGAACGAATACCCTTATCGTGCATGCCAATACCAGAGGCGCCGACCAGGTCCGCGAACTTGTGGCGAAGCTCGATCAGAAAGTCCCCGCTGTACAAGGTGGCGGAAAAGTTCACGTCATTTATCTTCAGTTCGCCGACTCCGAGCAGATTGCCACTACATTGAATAATCTTTCACAGCAGACCAGCGGCGGGTTTCGCCCGCTCACTCCCGCCGGAACGGGCGGCACGGGCGTGAACCCGGTTTCCGCTTCGCTTTTCGAGGGTTCGATCAAGATCTCCGCGGACAAAGCCACCAACTCACTGGTCGTGACGGCATCTCCCGCTGACTTCGTGACGGTGCAACGCGTGGTGAACCGCCTGGATATCCCGCGCGATGAGGTATACGTCGAAGTGGTCATCATGGAAGTATCCCTTGGACGCACGTTCCAGTTCTCGACGAACGTCGTGAACCCTAAAAACGGCATCGCCTTCTCCCCGAACACGGATCTTCTGGATTTCATCCAGAGCCCGCTGTCACAGAAGGGCGCAATCCTGGGATTCGGAACGAAAGCCACAACAGAGGTGCTGATCGGAACGACCAAATTCAATGTGCCGAACGTCCAGTCATTGATCAAGACGCTGCAGACCAACACGAATGCAAACGTCATTGCTACTCCGCAAATCATAGCGCTCGACAACACCGAAGCGACGTTCGAGTCGTCCGAAAAAATTCCGGTACCGAAGGTCACCGCGGTTCAAGGGGCCGGCATTGCAACGGGCATCGACCGCGAATCCGTCTCGCTATCCATCAAGATCAAGCCGCAGATCAACAAGATTTCAAACTTCGTGAAACTCGACGTGCAGGCGAAGCTCGCGGACTTCAGCAACCGGGAACTACCGGCACAAGTGGCCGGCCTCGCGCTCGCCACGATCGAGCGCAGCGCGCAAACCACGGTCGTTGTCGGAGACTCTGACACGGTGGTCATCGGCGGCCTGATCCGCGACAAGCAGAGCGATACAGTATCGAAAATACCGATTCTCGGAGATATTCCCCTGCTCGGCTGGTTATTCAGAGCCAAGAACCAGAGTACCGAAAAAACCAACTTGCTAATATTTTTGACGCCCCATATTGTGCGCCAGTACGAAAAAGTTCGCGCGATTCTCGACAAGAAACTGCAGGAACGCGACGACTTCCTCGAACAGAATGCGGGCGGCAGAGACCCCCAGCGCAAGCAACGCGACGAGATCATTCGCGCGCTACCGGACGTTACCCAGTTCAAGGCCTGGAAGACAGAACGCTCCGTGACTTTGAACGAGGACGAACCGGCGGCCGTAAGCGTTGGATCGGGACCGTCGGAATCCGAGGATACGAAACCACCGGCTTCACAGCCGGGAGAGCCGGTTCCAGCGAGCCCGGAGGATTCGGCGCCACCGCCTATAATGGAGGACGTGCCGCCGCCGCCCATCCCCGACTTCGAAGCGGGCGGAGGCCCAGTTAACGAATGAACGACCGTACAGACAAAATCGAACACCTCAGCACTGCTGAACATCTGCCTAAGATCGGCGAGATTCTGCTGCGGCATACCTCGCTTTCACCCGCGCAACTCGAGGAAGCGCTCAAGCTGCAGAAATCCGACGGGGGTCTGCTGGGTGATATCCTTGTTCGGAAGAACATGATCCCTTCCCACGAGATCCTTCGTGCGCTCTGCATTCAGATCGGGATCACCTATCTCGATGACATCAAGTCACATGAGATCGATCCCAAGCTCGTCTCTGACATTCCGATCAACTATGCGAAAATGAAGGAAGCTATACCGCTTCAACGTGAAATGACCGAAAGGGGCGAGACCCTCGTAGTGGCTGTGGCCGATCCCTTCAACGATTCGGTTGCTGACGATTTACGTGCACTCACAGGCTTGCCGATCCGTCTGGTGGCGAGCACCAGCCTGCGGATTCAGGAAGCGATCAACCGTGTCTACGAGCGCAGCACCACGAATCTGGTCGAGAAGATCGAAGGTGAATTCAACGACAATTATGACCTCGAACTTGAAGGACCGATCGACATTCTCGAGGCGACCGAAGATGACGCCCCCGTTATCAAGTTCGTCAACTCGCTCATCTTCCGCGCAGTGAAGGAAAAGGCCTCCGACATTCATATCGAACCTTTCGAAAAGGAATTCGTTGTCCGCTTCCGCGTTGATGGCGTTCTTTACGATATCATCCGGCAGCCGAAACGCGCCCACGCCGCCATCTCGTCCCGCATCAAGGTCATGGGTACCCTCGATATCGCCGAGAAGCGCCTTCCTCAGGACGGCCGCATCAAAATCAAGATCGCCGGCAAGGACATCGACATTCGTCTTTCCACTGTTCCCACCATTTTCGGTGAACGTCTGGTTATGCGTATTCTTGAACAGACCGGAACGGTGCTCGAACTCGAGCAGCTCGGGTTCTCGGAGAAAAGCGCACGTCTGATCGAGAAACTCATCTTCCGCAAATACGGAATCATTCTCGTCACCGGTCCCACCGGCAGCGGTAAATCGACGACGCTTTCCGCCTGCCTGGTGAAGCTGAACAGCCCGGAAAGAAACATCCTTACGGTAGAGGATCCGATCGAGTACCAGATTCCCGGGATCAACCAGGTTCAGGTGAACGCCAAAATTGAACTCACCTTCGCGCGCGCTCTCCGCGCCTTCCTTCGTCAGAACCCCGACATCATCATGGTCGGCGAAATCCGAGACAAGGAAACGGCCGAAATCGCTATCAACGCCTCCCTCACCGGCCACCTTGTGCTCTCGACGTTGCATACGAATGACTCCTCGGGTGCGGCAACCCGACTGATCGACATGGGGGTTGAACCGTTCCTCGTGGCAAGCTCCCTGCTCGGAATCGTCGCTCAGCGCCTGATCCGGAAAGTCTGTTCGAAATGTCGGGAACCTCATGATCCAAGCGCCTTTGAGCTTCAAGAACTCGGGTTATCGCGTCTGCCAGCCGGAGTGACGCTTTATCGCGCAGTGGGCTGCCCAGCCTGCTCCCAGACCGGCTACTCCGGTCGTACCGTGATTCACGAACTCATGGTCGTCGACGACGACATCCGCAGCCTGATCGTGAAAAACGCGGATTCCGGAACGATCAAGAGGGCGGCCGTGGAACGCGGAATGATCACCCTGCGCGAGGACGGCGTTGCGAAAGTGCTGTCGGGCGCGACTACCGTGGATGAGCTGATGCGAGCCACCCACGCGGAGGTATAAAGTAATATGCCTCCGATTTATGACTTCAAGGCTTTTGCGCCTGACGGAAAGCAGCAAAAAGGGATCATTGAAGCCGAAACTCAGAAGGCGGCCAGACTGAAGTTGAAGAAGCGCGGTCTCGTCGTCACCGAGATCGTGGAAAAAACCGCTGCTCGCCCCCACAGCTCGGCGTCCGTGCCGTTTTTCGGAGGACGAGTCAGCGTACGCGAGCTCTCGCTCATGACCCGGCAGCTCGCAAGTCTCGTGAAGGCGAACATCCCCCTCGTCGAGGCACTCAACGCACTGGTCGAGCAGACTGAAAACGAACGCCTCAAGGTCGTTCTTTCACAGGTACGCCAGGACGTGAACGAAGGGTCATCGTTGGCGAAAGCCTGCAGCGCCCATCCGCGTATCTTCGATTCGATTTTCGTGAACATGATCGAAGCGGGTGAAAGTTCCGGCACCCTGGGTCTTGTCCTGCTGAAACTTGCTGACCTGAAAGAAGCCCAAATGCGGCTTCGCGGCAAAATCATCAGCGGCATGACATACCCGATGCTCATGATGGTTGTCGCGATCGGGCTGTTGATGGCGATTTTCACTTTCGTCATTCCGAAACTCATCGGAATTTTCGAATCCATGAACAAGCCCATGCCGTTCACGACGCGCGTACTGGCGGATATCAGCGATTTTACAGTCACCTGGTGGCCTGCGATTCTTGGTTCCGCTGTCCTCGGATTCTGGATGTTCCGGCGCTATATCGCGACCACGAAAGGCAGGGCACGCTGGGACGGATTCAAACTGCGCGCCCCGATCTTCGGCCCATTGATACGCATGATCGCTGTGACCCGTTTCGCCAGCACGATGGCTACTCTGCTGAGCAGCGGCGTTCCTATCCTCACCAGCATGAACATCGCCCGGAACCTCGTCGACAGTGTTCCAATCGCCAATGCCATTGCCACAGCGAGGGAAAACATCACGGAAGGCCAATCGATTGCGGATCCCCTCCGTCGTTGCGGGGAGTTCCCTCCCCTGGTGATCCACATGATCGCGATCGGAGAGAAAACCGGTGAACTGCCGGACATGTTAAAGAACATCGCCACGACCTACGAGGAACAGGTCAGCTCGAAAGTCGAATCAATGACCGCGCTGCTCGAGCCCCTGATGATCGTCGGCATGGGGGGTGTCGTTGGTTTCATCGTGTTCTCGGTATTCATGCCTTTGTTACAAATCAACAACGTCGCCCAACGTTAAACATTCTCGAAAGGAGAAAATTAAATGAAAAACATCCTGAACCGTATCTATGCGAAATATCCCAGGGCACTGAGCCCGGTAAGCTCAAATGATTCCGGTTTCACCCTCATTGAAATGATGATTGTGGTTGCGATCATCGGTCTTATCATGGGCATCGTGGGATCAAACATCATGGGCAAATTCGAGGAATCCCGAGTGGATTCGACCAAGATCCAGATCAAGCAACTCGGTGTGACCCTGCAGGACTTCCGTCGCGTCTGCGGTTTCTATCCCACCACAGACCAGGGGCTCGACGCTCTCGTCAGAGCTCCTTCTGGCCGCGAATGCAAGAATTATGACCCGGAAGGTTTCCTGAGCAGCAAGAAAGTGCCGGTCGATGCCTGGGGTAACGAATTTCTTTATGTCTCGGATGGAGCGAAATACACGATCAAGTCTCTCGGCCAGGACGCAGCCGAAGGCGGCACCGGAAGTGCTTCGGATATCTCCTCTGACGACCAATGAAGGGAACCCGCGGCTTCACTCTGATCGAGCTCCTGGTGGTTGTCGCCATAATCGGTCTGATCACGGCCACGGCAATGCCCACGATCACGAGCTATTTCAAGCTTTCCCTGAACTCGACCGCGAGGGAAATGGCTGAAACGATCAAGGAAGCCTATAACTCAGCCGTGATCACCGGGAACGTTCACCGGGTGGTCTACGACCTGAAAGAGCATCAGTACTGGGTCGAAGCAGGACCCCCTACGGCCGTACTTGAGACCCAGGAGTCCAGAGAACGTGATTCGCGGCGGACCAAAACCTCAAAAGAGGAAGGTCCGCCGCCTTCTCCCTTCAAAATGCAGAAATCCGTCACACGAAAAAAACAGAACCTCCCTCGCGGCGTTGAGTTCGAGGACATCGTCACGCAAAGGTTCAAGGAACCGATCTCCGAAGGTCTCGCTTACTCTCATTTTTTTCCTCATGGAATTTCCGAACGCACGCTCGTTCATCTGAAGGATGACTCCGAGCACCACCTTTCACTCGTAATCTCGCCGGTTCTGGGCCGCACCGACGTTTATGAACGACAGATCCCGCGTGAGGAGGCGTTCAATGAAAAATGAATCCGGCTTCACGCTGCTCGAGACTCTCATAGCGATGGCCATCATGCTGGTCGCTTTTACCGCGATACTCTCTGTCCAGTCGGCAAGCATCAACGCTTCGGACCGCGCACGCCAGATGAACGTAGTCGCGATGCTCGCGAAAAACCGGATGATCGAATACGAACATGAGTTTGAAGGTAAAACATTTGACGAATTCAAGAAGAAGGATGCCGGGCAGTTCAAGAGCCCCTACGAGGATTACCGCTGGGAAACCGAAATCAAGGAAATAGAATTCCCGAACCTCAATCTGAGCTCCGGAGGAAACAAAGAGGAAAGCGGAGGTGGAGATGACTCCGCTTCATCCGACACCGCCTCGCAAATGACCAAACTCGTGACAAACCATCTTTCCAAGGCGGTTCGAGAAGCCACAGTCACGGTTTTCTGGAAAAAGGGGACGGGCGAGCAGCACTTCTCGGTATCGACATATTGGGTGGACCTGAATCGTGATTTTCAACTATCGCTCTAAGCACTCACCTTCCGCATGCGATCGAGCGGGATTTACCCTTCTCGAGGTCCTCATTGCCATGGCGATCCTGGTTTTCATCAGCTTCGCTATCTACCAGGCGGTCGTTGAAAGCTATAAGCTTCGCGTGGTCCTCGGGGATGAAGGCGATTTCAATAATGCGATCCGACTCTCCATGAACATCGTCCAACGGGACATCTCCATGATTTACTCCCCGCTTCTGATGGCGGCCCCGAAAGCAACGAAGGGTTCCGGCAACTCGGAGGCGGAGTTCCAGCAAGTCGTGGCGCAGGATCCGGGCCTGGGAGAAGCCACGCGTTATTGGGGCGCGGCGACTGATTCAACAGGACTTCGTCCCTCGCGATTCGTGGGCGCTGAAGGCAAAATGAGTTTCATCTCCTCTTCGCACCTTCGGGTCTACCAGGATGCGCCTGAGTCCGAGCTCGCCAAAATCAATTACGAACTTCAGAAAAGCGAGCGTGAGGAGGACGGTGATTCCTATGTACTCGTCAAAACCGAAAGCCCGAATGTGTACACGGAAGATGACAGGGACAAGATGCAGCAGTCCTATCCGCTACTCTATGGACTGAAATCGCTGCAGTTCGCTTATTACAGAAAGGACAAAGAACGCTGGGAAAAATCCTGGGATACGGAAAAAGATGAATTCAAGGGTCTCTACCCCGATATCATTCGGGTGCAATTCGAGGCATTTGGACCGTCCAACCTTTCTTTTAATGGCAATTTTGAGTTTAGACCGGAGATCCCGCTGAATGGAATCGACCCCAGCACCTGAGACCAAACCGCAGCCGCAGCCGAAAAAAGAGGCCGGAATCGCACTCATGCTGGTGATAGCGGCCATGAGCGTGCTATCAATTCTGGTCACCGAGTTCACGTATGTCGCTCAGGTGAACCAGAAAATCGCATTTGATTCCATGGATCAGGTGAAAGCTCATTACCTCGCCAAGAGCGGGTTCAAGCTATCGCTGCTCCGATTGAAGGTTTACCAGACTTTGAAAGACCTCTCAGGTGGCGGAAAATCGGGCGGCGGAGCGCCCATGGTTCCCAAGGCGCTTCTCGACAAACTCTGGAGTTTTCCCGTCATCTTTCCGATCCCGGCCGACATTCCCGGTCTGTCCATGATTGAAAAAGACCAAATCACCGCGTTCCAGAAAGCCTCGGGGCTGGAAGGAACCTTCACCTCGGCCATCACATCTGAGTCCGGCAAATTCAATCTGAATCTGGTGCTTGCTCCTTACGTTCCGCAGGGGAAAACAGCGAAAACCGGAGCAGGAAAGGGAGAACCACCGCCCCCGCCCTCCCCTGGTGCGAGCCCGAGCCCTGCTCCGACCTTCAATCCGGAAGAGGCTCGGCAAAGCCTGGAAGATTACCTCAAACAAGTGCTCCAGCAGAAGTTTGAGGCTGATCCGGACTTTGCAAGCGAATATCGGGACTTTCGGATGGACGACTTCATGGACAACCTGCTGGCTTGGGTGGATCGCACTTATCAGAGGACGGGACAGGAAAACGAAGCAATTGCCGACAAGCGGGCTCCCTTCTACAGCGTTTCGGAACTCCGGATGATTCAGCCACTGGATGACGCGCTCTACGACGTGCTGGCTCCCACTCTCACCGTCAGTCCGACGCCTGGAGTCAACGTGAACACGATGAATCCCTTTGTGTTACAGGCGCTCTTCCCGGAAATGACCCAGGAAGAGGTCGATGAGTTCTTCAAATACCGCGATTCCGAGGAGGAAGACCACCTCTTCAAGTCTGAGGATGAATTCTTCAAATACATCAGCCAGAGCGTTTCCCGCCTTGCTGGCGCCGATTCGATCACACAGGTCAAAGAGCAGCTAGCTCGCAGGAACATCCGCATAGTCGTCGACGAAAGCAACTTCAAGATCACGGTGCAGGCGAAGGTGAACCAGTCCACGCGCCTCATTGAGGCGTGGATCACGCTCGGGACCTCGGCGAAAAAAGACCCCGCCCGTGAGGTCGGATTGCCTGAACCCGAACTCGGAATTCCTGCGGCAGGAACACCAAAAAAGAAAGCTGATGCTGGCTTGAACGTCACTTTCATGAGAATTTTATAGAGAGGCGAATACATGCGAATCCTGGGCATCGATCTCGGAGCAAAAAGCGTGAAGGCCGTGGAGCTGGAAAGCTCCTTCGGAAGATTCGAGATCCACGATTACTATGAGCAGCCGATCGGGATAGGTTCTGACGGCCAGCCCGATCCGGAGTCCGCCGTGAGGCGACTCATAGAGTCGCTTCCACGAAAACCTGACAAGATAGCCGTCGCGGCAAAACCGGGAACCGTCACGTTCCGCAATCTCCGCATACCCACCCGAGGGAAAAAAGCGATACAGGCCGCTGTCGGCTTCGAACTGGAGGATGAACTTCCGTTCCCGATGGAGCGCTCGTTCCACGATTATAGCATGCTTGGTCAGAGCAAGCAGGGAAGCGTCGTACACGTAGCTGTCTCGTTGAAGTCCGCCGTGGCTTCCTGGATCGCGTTCTGGAACCGCTGCGGGATTGACCCGGATCTGCTCACGACCGAAGCCTGGGCGTACCGGACGCTGCTGAACAAAGTCGTTCCGCAGCAGGAGGCTGGCGTCTCGCCCGTCCTGCTTGCCCAGATCGGTCAGAGCCGAACCACTGCATACATACACTGGCAAGGCGCACCGGCGCTGGCCCGTGAAATGGACTGGGGCGGACGCGACTTAACGCTCGCGATCGCGAAAAAATATGGCATTCCCTACGACGAAGCGGAAAAGGCGAAAATCGATGGATTCGTTCTTCCTACAGCCCAGAAGCAGAACGTCACGCCTGAGCAGACTGAATTCTCGGACACTCTGATCGAGCCTCTTCGAATTCTGATACGCGACCTTCATCAAGCGGTGCTGACATGTAAAAACGTCACAAAAGATCCGCCTGAGACCATTTTTCTTGCGGGAGGAACCTCGTTGCTTCCGGGTCTATCCGCTCACATCCAGGAAAGCCTCGGCATCGCAGTCAGACCGCTTCATGGGATGAGCGCAACTTCCGTTTCCGGGGTCACCTATTCCGAAGCCACCGAAGCAAGTTTCGCGCTGCCGATGGGACTTGCGCTTTGCATGGTCGGGCAGGAAAGAACATCAGCGATCAATTTTCGAAAAGGCGAATTTTCAAAAGAGGCGCGCGCTCAGGGTTTCAGGCTGCAGAACTTCCGCTGGGTCCTGACATCGGCAGGTGCCGTTCTGGCGAGCTTGTTCCTCAGTTTGGCCATACAAAGCCAGGTCTACAAATCAAAACTGGCGGACGCCGATCGGCAACTCAAACGAAACATCCAGTCGTTCTTCGGCCAGATTTCCGACAGCGCCGTGCGCACTTACATCGCCAGCACCAGCACCCTTCGATCAGCCGTAAGCACGGAACTTGAGCAGCAGCGACAGCTCAATTCGCTGGTATCACGGGATCCTGGCTCTCCTCTTGAAATCCTGAAGGATTTCTCGAGCGCCATTCCCAAGGACGTGGTGGTGGATGTTACTGAAGTCCAGGTTGGTGCGTCCCCCAGTGAACCCTACTCGCCTTCCAGCGAGCGGACCGTTCGACTGACATTACTAGTCTCCAATCCTCAGATGGCGGAAAAAATCACCTCCCTGCTGAGCGGACGAATATCGGGCCTGGAAAAGGGAAAAGTGGAAGAAGTCCCGGGCCAAGACGGCTTGAAGAAATGGCAGATCAGCTTCTCGGGAAAACTGCCGGACGGGGAAACCGACGCACGCTCGAGTGCGAATGCGGAGGCCAAAGGTGGAAAATAAATCGCGTTTCAGACAATGGATGGACAGCATCGGCGAATCACTCGCCGAACAGCAATGGTTTCAGGAACTCCGAGGCAAATGGGATGAACTCGACACGCAAAGCCGACTTTACCTGAAGCTTGGCAGCCTTGCCGCTTCCCTGCTACTCGTCATCGGGCTCGTGCTCGGATCCGTTGTGCATGTATATCGCATCAAGAAAGAGTATACGACGAAGTCAGACCTTCTGACCTTGATCTCCTCGGCCAATGACGAACTTCGACTTCTGAGGGACGCGAACCGCGGCATCAGTGCGCCATCCGCGGCCGGCCCGTGGCCGGAATATCTCCAAAGCGCCGCGACCAGCGCGGGAATTGATCCAGCCAAGGTGACTGTCTCTGCGGAAAAACCGGGAAAACCGCCGGCCGCAGGACGTGATAAGGAAGACGTGGCTGTCAAAGAAGCCCTCTTCGAGGTCTCCATCAAGCGCCTGAACGTGCGGCAGCTCGTCCGCTACGCGTATCAACTTGAGAACGGGACCAGACCCGTCAAAATACGACACATGGGAATCGAGGCCGAGAAGAACCTTTCCGGATACCTGGACGCCAAGGTCGCGGTATCCGCTTTCTCAGTCGCTTCGAAATAGTTACGAAAGGAATGCCAGTGAACGTGAATACAGGCCCCATGAGCCCTGACGATGAGATCCAGCCGATCGAGGACTATCCCGACTCTTCAACCCAGACTCTCGAAACACGCCGTCCCCCAACTCGCTTCGAACGCGTCCTGAAGAGAGTCGGCTGGATTTCGCTCGCTTTCTTCTTTCTCATCTTTTTCACACTCCTCAAACTGCCGGAGGACCGGCTGAAGAATACGATCCAGGGTTACCTTACATCGATGCTCGCGGATCAGGGATTCTCATTCACGGCCGAAAAAAGCCGCCTTTCGATTGGACTTGGCGTTTCATATGAGCTTGAAAAGGTGACCCTCAGGCCCCCGGCGCCTGCAACCCCGATCCGGCTGGAGAGACTCGGCGTTTCGCCCTCTCTGCTCCCAATGCTTTTTGGCCGGCGTGGTGGCCGCTTCTGGATGGAAGCAGGCTCGGGAAAAATCACGGGTTCCATCTCCATGCGCGGCTCACAAGTCAGCGCGTCATTTGACTCGAAAGACATGGACCTGAAACAGCTCGGCATCCCGGGTGCATTCACTCCTGTCGCGGCGGAGGGCATATTGTCGGGGTCCGGCGAGATCTCCGGCGATTTCGGAACTCCCGCTTCAATCAGCGGAAAAGCGAATATTGTTCTCAAAAAAATCGTCATCGCCCAGCAAAACATCATGGGTTTTGCCATTCCCAAAATCGGCATTTCCGATGCCATCGCTGATGTCGTCATCGAGAAGGGTAAACTCCGTATCCAGGAATTCCGTTTTGGCCGTGAAGGCGCCTCCCCTCCGGATGATATCCGTGTGACATTCACGGGACAGATCACCCTGGCCCCCGATCCGCTGGGTAGCACGCTTGATCTCAAGACACGCTTCAGCTTCTCCCCTGCTGTCTTGCGGTCATTCGCTCTGGTGGAAGCCATGCTGGCGGCAGGGAAACAGCCGGACGGAAGTTATTCTTTTCTGCTGAAAGGTCCCGCGTATTCACCCACTCCAACTCCGGTGGCACCATGAGCGACCTAGAAGAAGCATTGCAGGCAGCACTCGAAGCGAAACTCGCCCGTGATGGCGGCTCACCAGTGAATCTAGCCGAATCCATCCGCTATTCTCTGCTCGCTCCCGGAAAAAGAGTCAGACCGAGACTGACACTCGCTTGCGCCGAGATGGTCGGCTTGAGTTCGAAAGCCGCAATGCCTGCAGCACTCGCGCTGGAGATGATTCACTGTTTCACCTTGATTCACGATGATCTTCCCTCCATGGATGACGACGATTTCCGCCGGGGCAGGCCATCAAACCATCGAGTTCATGGCGAAGGACTCGCCCTGCTGGCAGGCGATGCTCTCGTGGCGCTGGCAACGGAAGTGCTGGCCGACTCAGCCTCTGAAGTGCCTCCCGAAAACTTTCTCAGGGCCTTGCAGCGTTTCTGCTGGGCCATCGGACCCCGAGGCGTGATTGGCGGGCAGGCCGCGGAAATGCTCCTTCATTCGGACTCGACACTGCACGATCTGAAACGGATGCATGAAGGCAAGACAGGGGCGCTTTTCACCGCCGCTCTGCTGATTCCCGCGGATCTGGCCGGTATCAGCGAGACCTCTGAAAAAGGCCGGGCCATCCGCGATTTCGCCTTTGAGCTGGGTTTTGCATTCCAGGTAGCCGACGATCTTGCCGATGCCGAGCAGGACCAAGGGCGGCCCATGACCATTCTGTCTTATCTCCCGGAGGAAAAAGCGCGCGAGCTGGCTGATTCCGCACTGGAACACGTTTGTCGCGGGCTCGAAAACAACTGGGGCAAAGACGTTGCACGGCCACTCGTGGATATCGCGTCCCAAGTACGCAATTCTCTCGGGACATGAAGGTGCGAACGCGAACCCGAAGTTTTCTCTGGTTCACCGATCCGTGGGAATGGATGTACCATCCTCTGGATACGACGATGCGACTCGCGCAGGAGTCATCCCTTCTCGGACACGGAAACTACTGGGCCAGCGTCAAGACCCTCAGGCTCGAAAACGGCAAAATACTCGCGGATGTGCACCCGCTGGAACTTGCCCCCGACGACCCCGATGCGCGCGGCGGCCCCATGAAGCGCGGTAAAAGCACACCCCTTACGCCAGCCGCATTTGACTGCATCCAATGGCGTATGGACCCGCCTGTCGATCACACGTACTACCATCCTCTTCAGATACTTCTTCTCGGAATTCAGGGCTCCCGCAGGAAACCCGAAATCGTGAATCCGCCCGAAGCTCTGTGCTTCGCGAATGAAAAAATGGAACCAGCGCTTCTCGGTGACTTCATGCCAGCAAGCGTGGTGAGCAGCCAGTGGCAGCCCCTTTCTGAATTCGGATTGAAAGAAGGCCGCACAGTACTGAAACCTCTCGACTGGTGCCAGAGCAAGGGTATTGAACTCCTCGACTGGCGAACAGCCGAAATGCAGGCAGCTTCGAAGGCCCTGCTCGAGAAATCCACCGATCAATTCAAACGTCCGGTCCTGCTGCAGCGTTATCTTCCTGGCATCCAGCAAGGCGAACGTCGCCTCTGGTTCGCTGATGGCAAACCGATCGCCCATATGTTGAAGTTTCCGGTTCAGGGAGACTTTCGTGTAAACACAGATCGTGGAAGCCGAATGGAACTCGCGCCTTTAACAAAAAAAGAGCAGCGAGTGATACCCGCAATCGCGCGTCGTCTTCGTGCTCGCAAAATCCGGCTCGCCGCTGTCGATTTGATTGAAGCCAAGGTGAGCGACTATAATTTCACGAGCCCCGGGTTGATCCCCCAGATGGAAAACCTGACAGGCGAAAACCTCGCCCGGAAGATCATGAAAGCGCTGTCAAAGGCGACCTGAACCGCTACCGATCAGTAACCGAAAAGACTCGTGAGCCGCGTCTGCCCGAGCGAACTCAATTCCTTTGCAAGCGCACTGATTTCTTTCAAACGGTCTTCCCGTTCCGTATCGCGCGCAGGGCGGACCGTTTGTTCCTTATAACTGCGAAGTTCGCCTTCCGATCTCAAATCGCGCAGACGCTTTTTCGCGCCCTCGATCGAGTAACGCTCGCTGTAGAGAAGATGTTTGATCATCAAAATCGTTTCCACGTGGCTGCGGCGATAAACACGTTGCCCTGTAGTCGATTTTTCAGGCGCGATAAACGGAAATTCCGTTTCCCAGAAGCGAAGCACATAGGGCTTTACGCCCGCGAGCTCCGCAACGTCACCGATTCTAAAAAACAGCCTGTCGGGAATCCGAACTTCAGGCTGTTCCTTCATCATCCTCGTCCTCGTCTGCAGCTACCTGTGTGACCACGGCGCCTTCCAGGCTCGAGTTCACTTCAGCGCGCAGAACCTGCGAGGGACGAAAGGTCAGCACTCGACGAGCACCGATTTCAATGCTTTCGCCGGTCTGAGGATTACGGCCGATGCGCGAACGTTTTTCGCGCACGACAAAATTGCCAAATCCTGAAATTTTAATCTTCTGGCCTTGAGACAAGGTCGTCTTGATCGTGTCAAACACGAGTTCCACCAGATCTGCCGCTTCTTTTTTTGAAAATCCGATTTTCTCGTAAAGCGCTTCAACGATATCCGCTTTGGTCATCGCCACCGGTGCATTCTCCTCTTGTATTGCAGCAGGCTTCCCGCCTAGCTGCGCAGCTCTGCGCCGAGTTCCTTCTTCCAAGCCTCCAGAATCCGCGCAGAGGCGGCTTCCGTTTCAGACTCTTGAAGACTTCGGCTTTCTTCATAAAAGATAACCCGTACCGCAACGCTTGTCATCCCCTGCGGCACCTGAGAACCACGATAAATATCGAAAATCCTTGCACCCTTTGCCAGTGGCTTGCCTGCCTTGAGGGCTAGTTGAGTAATTTTGTCAGCTGTGACCTCTTCGCTCACGAGCAAAGCAAAATCCCGCTCCATTGGCGGAAACTCCGACCAGCGCTGGAATGGCCTGGCTTCGGTTGCCGGCCGCGCAAGCTGTGCAAGCACGTCCCAGCTCAATTCCGCGAGCCAAAGCGGGGCCTGGGCCTTTAATTCGCGTGATTTACCGGGGTGAAGCAACCCGAAGTACCCGGCGACATCCTTGCCCACCAGAACCTCCGCACTTTTACCTGGATGAAGGAGCTCCCTGAATGCCTGCATGTCGGGATCCGGATGAGTTCGACCGCTGGAGAGCCCCTGAATCCGGACTCCGCGGACACCCAGTCCGGTGAGCAATGACTCCATCACAGCTTTCAAATCATAGAAATCGCACTGGCCCTGCTCGTTGCTCAGGCCTCCGGCGAAACGAGCACCGGATAGCGCGACCGCGATGCGCCAGCGCTCGTCAACGCCTGTACGAAGCTCATCAAGTGCGCGAATACTTGCTTCCCCGTCACCATTGAATCGAAATGCCGGACGAATTTCAAAAAGTCGGATTGCAGGGCTTTCAGAACCAAAATGCCTGTTCCAGGTTTCAAGCGTGTTTTTCACGAGGCCTGGTATGAGAGAAGGAACGAGCGCTTCATGTTCCTCGCTCAAGGGATTCAGCAACGTGGCGCTTGAACTCATTCCAAACCGCGAGAGCCAGCTCTTGCTGGTAAACGCGAAGTTCAAGGTCTCATTCAGTCCGGACTGCATCAAGATGTCCTTGGCGCGCTCCGTGAGCACCTGCCGTGACAACGAAGGTGATGAGGATACGGACGTAGGCGCGGAGCTGAGCTCAGGAATCGTTTCCGCGATCTGGTCGTAACCGAGAGATCGTGCGATTTCTTCTGATAGATCTTCGCGGCTCGCAATATCCAACCGATAGGAAGGCGGAGTCACAGTCCACTCGCGAGCTCCCTTCTGAATCGAGCAATCCAGGCCTTTCAGAACTGATTCAGCCTTGTCAGAACTTACCTTCATCCCAAGGAAAGACTCGAAAAAACCGGGTTCCACGACTATTTTCCGTCCGGCGGGTTCTCGTCGGACCGGCTGAATCGCAGCGCCTGCCCCGACCACTTTACCTCCGCCCAGGCTGGTGATCAGCTGAGCAAGACGCGAAGTGACGTAAGGAAGCGCGCCGGGATCGATTCCTTTTTCGAAGCGAATCGCCGCTTCTGTTCTTCTCTGGTGACGAAAGGCGGCACGCCGCACACGGACGGGATCAAACTCAGCGCATTCCAGGAAGACCCTGGTCGTGCTGGCCGCGACTTCAGAATTCCCGCCGCCCATGACCCCCGCAAGACCGACCGCGCGCTCGCCATCATAAATCACCAGCTCAGTCCCATTCAGGGTCGCGGTTTGCCCATCGAGCAAAGGCAGTTCCTCACCTTCGCGCGCCGCTCTGACGCCAATCAGGTTTCCATGAATTTTATCAGCATCATAAGCGTGTGTCGGATGCCCGAGTTCCAACATAAGAAGATTACTGGCATCCACGACGTTATTGATGGACCGGCTACCCAAGGCTTCGAGGCGCTTGACGAGCCAATCAGGTGAAGGTCCAATGCGAACGCCTTCAATCAGACAGCCGAAAAACTGTGGGGCTGCATCGCCGGCTTTCAACTCGATCGCCACGGGCGATGTTTTAGTAAAATCCAGCAACTTTACATCAGGCCGTTTCGGTTGGACCGAAAGCGCGGCGGCGACCTCGCGCGCAATTCCCCAGTGGCTCAGGCAATCACCGCGATTCGCGGTCAGTTTCAGGGTCAGAATTACATCGTCTTTTCCTAACGTGTTCGCCAGCGGCACCCCAAGACCTGCGTCAGCGGGGAGTATCAAAATACCGTCCGAGATTTCCGCGAATTTCAGTTCTTCCTCGGAACAGAGCATCCCGTTGGACTGCACGCCACGAATCTTGCTTACCTCGATTTTCAGGCCGTTCGGGAGATTCGCCCCTGGCTGAGCAAGCGCCACCTTATCTCCGGCTTTCATGTTTTGAGCGCCGCAGACTATTTGAACAGGCTCTCCGGAACCAATCGTCACCATACATACGCTTAATCTGTCGGCCTGCGGATGCTGGGACTTCTCGAGAATCTGGGCGGTAATGACTTTTTCAAGGCCGCGCGACTGCGGCTCGATCGATTCCACTTCGAGGCCCCGCGAAGTCAGAAGATCAGCAAGAGCCTGCGGGCCCGCCAATTTGCCAAGATCCACCATTTCGGAAAGCCACTTCCAAGAGATCCGCATAGCCGCACCGCTCCTGAGAAATCAGAATTGTTTGAGGAATCGCACGTCGCTCTGGAACATCAGGCGAAGATCCGGAATTCCATGCAGGAGCATCGCGATTCTTTCGACACCCATTCCAAATGCGAAACCGCTCAATCCCAGCTTGCGATAATCATCCCCATAGCCTGCGGTTTCAAAAAGACGCGGATGCACCATACCGGCACCCAGAATTTCAAGCCATCCAGTACCTTTGCACACACGACAGCTGTCGGAAGGCTTCGCTCTGCAGAGAAAACAACTTACGTCG
The DNA here is from genome assembly GCA_001769835.1 of Bdellovibrionales bacterium GWB1_55_8. Classification (GTDB taxonomy): domain Bacteria; phylum Bdellovibrionota; class UBA1018; order UBA1018; family UBA1018; genus GWB1-55-8. The sequence goes on along the minus strand of MEPR01000093.1, from coordinate 23,983 downwards.
ACTTCCGCTCCGGGTTCCACGAACGGAAAATAGCTTGGTCTCAGGCGAATGCGCGCTTCGGGACCGAACATCTCACGAGCGAAAAACAGCAAGGTGCCTTTCAGATCGCTCATCTTGACGTCCCGATCCACCCACAGTCCCTCGACCTGATGGAACATCGGAGAATGCGTCGCATCGCTGTCGCTTCGATAAACAGCACCGGGCGAAAGAATACGAACAGGCCACTTTTGTGACCGCATCGCGCGCATCTGAACCGCTGTCGTATGCGTGCGAAGAACGACCCCAGGACCCATGAAAAAAGTGTCCTGCATATCCCTTGCGGGGTGATCCGCCGGAATATTAGCTGCTTCGAAATTCAGAAACTCCGTCTCCACCTCAGGACCGGTTGCGGTATCGAAACCGAGACGGCTGAAAATCTGATTGATGCGACGAAAAGTCTGCGTGACAGGGTGAAGAGACCCGCGATGCGGCAACCGCGAAGGCAAAGACACGTCGATCCGCTCGCTCTTGAGTTGCTCATCTAACTGAGCCTTCTCCAGAACGGATTTACGCTCATCAAGCGCCGCTTCGATCTTTCGCTTCCACTCGTTGGCGGCAGCTCCAATGACCGGTCGTTCCTGGGCGGATACGCTCCCTAAGGTTTTCAGAACCTCGCTGAGAGCACCCTTTTTCCCAAGAACACTGATACGGATCTGCTCGATCGCTTCAAGCGTCGATGCAGCACTAACATCCTTCAGGGCCCCTGCCCCGATCGCGTTCAGTTTCTCGACCATTTTTCGCGCAAGACGCGAATCAGGCCGCGCGGACCTGATTGATGATGGCCGTCAAAGTGGCCGGATCTTCAATGGCGATGTCCGCAAGAATTTTGCGATCGAGCGCGACCTGCGCTTTTTTCAAAGCGGAAATCAGGACGTTATAGCTCAAATCATTATTATTCGCGGCCGCAGAGATACGGGCGATCCAAAGCTGCCGGAAGTCGCGCTTCTTCACGCGACGATCGCGATAAGAATAGATATAAGCACGGTCTACAGCTTCTGCTGTACGGCGGATTTTATTTTTTCTGCCGAGTACAAAGCCTTCGGCCCTGTCCAGAATTTTATTGTGACGACGACGACGTTTAAAACCACGTTTTGCGCGAGGCATTGAAAAGCTCCCTTTTTCTCAGATGACTAGATTTACTTACCGTAAGGCATACACTTTTCGATGTGCTTGATATCGCCATCGGCAAGGTAACCAGCGGAGCGTAGCTTCAGTTTAGCTGCGGAATTTTTATGGCCCAGATTATGGCGCTTGCCTGCCCGCTTGAATTTAACTTTGCCGGTAGCAGTAAAGCTAAACCGTTTTGCAGCTGCCTTCTTTGTTTTCAGTTTCATCTCGTCCTCAAATCGAAATACAATCCAAAAGTTCGCCGTTTTTCTCTGTTAAATCCCTGGTGATAACGGCTTTAATCGTAAGGGTGCACCGTACTCCAAAACCCCAAAATCCGTCAAGGGGATAGAGTGGCTTGCTCGGGTTTATCCGTTTTTCACCGGGTACAGCTCAAACCAACAGGATTCAGCCTTCGTTTTCGCCCGAAGAACCCTGGGACCCCACGATCGAAGGTCCACTTGAACCCGTCTCAGAAGTCCGAATAATCGGGCCATGCTTCGCAGGGCCAACAGGCTTTTTGCCTGGGGCGAGAACCATGATCAGCTTCTTGCCTTCCAGCTTCGGGGGAGCCTCGATGGAACCGATATCCTTCACCCGCTCAGCGAGATCGCGCATGATCTTGAAGCCCTGGTCCACATAAGTGATTTCACGGCCTCGGAACATGATGGTGATCTTGGCTTTATCGCCGTCTTCCAGGAACTGCCGGATATTGCGAAACTTATACTCAAGATCATGCACATCGGTCTGAGGGCGAAGCTGCACTTCCTTCACCTTGATGACCGTCTGCTTTTTACGAGCTTGATGTTCTTTCTTCTTTTTCTCGTATTTAAACTTACCGTAATCGCAAATCTTGCAAACGGGCGGCTGAGCGTTCGGCGAGACCTCCATGAGGTCCAAGCCTTTCTCGCGAGCCATTTGGAGTGCTTGTTGAGTGGGAACAACTCCCACTTGACCCCCGTTTTCGTCGATCAAGCGCACCTGAGGGACACGTATCCTCTCATTAATGCGGTGCTCGTCTTTGCTGGGAGGAAGTTGGCCGCGGAAGCGCGGGCGGAATGATGGGCCGGACGGACTGGAAGGTGTAATCGCCATTCGTATTTTAGTTCTGAAAAAAGACTCCTTTTCTTCTGAAAGAAATACCGAAGGGTTTCACTCCTGTCAAGTTACAGGACAAGTAGCCCTTCGGTTAATTCAAGGAGTACTGAGGCTGAGCGTCAGCCGTGGGCCTGTGCAGCAGCGGCTGACTTCTTCCGCGCGGTCTTTTTGCGGGGGGCTGACTTCTTCTTTGAGCCCTTGGCTTGGGTTGTTTTACCAATTCGATTGAGCAGGCGCTCAAACTCTTTTTTCTGGGTTTTGGCGAACTGGCGGAGCTTTTTAACCTCGCCCGGAATCTGCTTTTGCATTTTCTCAAGTTCTTTGCGTTCGCGCTCCAGGAACGTCTTCACCCTGGAGACATCGGCGGAAATGAGCTTTTTCACTTCTTTCCCCTGACGCTCAGCATATTTCCGAGCTTCGTCCACCCAATCCTGATTATTCAGCAGAGTCTGGAATTTAACCTGCGCGCTCTTCAGCTGATCAACGATCTTTTTGAGTTCCGTATTTACCGTATCCATGATTTTTGCCCTCATTTTGCGAATCCCTATGCAGGATGTACCACGGGCCGCCCGCCTTCGTAAAGACAACGACCGCCTCTTGGCACCTAGCCCCTGGCCAGACTTGACCACTCGCCGCTGCCGTTTTCGACCTGAAACTTGCGCCAATTCAGTCCTCAGTACTCAGATGTCCCAGTGTTTCGCAATAGGCACCCGGCGACCGATTCCGAATGCCTTTGAGCTGACCTTCAGCACCGGGGCTGTCTGCCTGCGTTTGTATTCATTGATCTCGACCTTCCGAAGCACGTCCCGGGCCCAGGGACCGTACTTACCGATCAGATCCTCGAGGGGGGCATTCCTCTCCAAGTACTCATGAAGAAGCGCGTCTAAGTCGTCGTAAGGCGGTAACGAGTCCTGGTCCGTCTGATTGGGCCTCAACTCGGCAGAAGGGGGTTTGGTGATGGAGCGCTCCGGTATAGGTTTGCCGAACGCGAGATTGAGGTACCGGGCGAGTTCATAGACACGCGTCTTCAACACATCCCCAATGGGAGCAAGCGCGCCCACCATGTCGCCATACATGGTACAATAACCCGTTGCGAGCTCAGACTTGTTGCCGGTCGTTAATACCAAGCCTCCGGTATTATTCGCCACTGTCATCAACATAAGACCGCGCAACCTCGACTGGAGATTTTCCTGGGCTAACGGATTGAGCTGACCACCGGTATCCGCCAGTTCACGGCTCGAGACGGAAAACAGGAATTTGATCGGCTTTACATCAAAGCGGATCCCAAGAGCCGCAGCGAGCAACTGGGCGTCTTCCATACTGTGACTGGACGAGAACTGACTGGGCATCGCAATGCCGAGCACGTTCTTTGGACCGAGGGCCTGTGCCGCAAGCACGGCGACTACCGCCGAATCAATTCCGCCGCTCAGTCCGAGAATGGCCGACTTGAATCCCGTTCGTTGAAAATAATCGCGAATACCCATTATGAGGCCCGCACAGAGAACACCGATCTCTTCCGGTTCACCTTGCACCAAGGCTTCAGAAGACGGCGTTTCCCAATGAAGGCCGCCCGCCTCTGTGGTCTCAAGAAGACCAAACGAGGTACGAAAAAAAGGAAGCCTTCCGGCCAGCACTCCTTTGGAATCAATGGCAAAGGAGCCTCCGTCAAAAAGAATCTCATCAGTCGCGCCGACCTGATTCACATAAACCAGGGGGACCTTGAGATTGCGCGCGATATCCGCGTGGATTCTTTCGCGACGTGGGCGCTTGGCCCATTCATAGGGACTTGCCGAAATCGAGATGATCAGATCAGCAAGCGAGTCCCGATAACACTCAACCGGATTTCGGCCATAAAGCCTGCGCCCCAAGGCGGGGTCTTCCGCCCAAAGGTCCTCACAGATGGCCATCGCAATCCGAGTCCCATCACAGTCCCATGTGGAAATCTCGGATGCCGGCTCGAAGTACCGTGTCTCGTCAAAGACATCGTAAGTGGGCAGCAAAGTCTTGGCTTGCCGGAAAACGCGCTTACCATCCTCAAGGATGGTCACCACGTTCTGAGCGGCGCGTCCTATTCCGGACGGGTTCGGCGCAATATGGCCAACCGCCAGCGCACAGGAATGCCCCCTCGTAGCCCCGAGAAGATCTTCGATAGCCCGGTCATTTCTCTCGAAAATTTCCGGGCGTTCCACGAGGTCGTGTGGCGGATAGCCGCAAACACCCAGCTCCGGAGTGATCAGAAGCCGCGCTTTCTTTGTACACGCGCGCTGATAGGCCTCTTTCAACTTCTTGACGTTGGCCTCGAAGGCCCCCACGACAGGATCAAGTTGAGCGACGGCAATACGCATGCAGTCAGTCTAACTCAGAATCGCTTCTGAATCTCAGCAGAGTCGAAGAAATAAGCGATTTCGCGTTCGGCAGATTTCGGACTATCAGACCCATGAACCGCATTCGCTTCCATGCTGTCGGCGAAATCCTTGCGAAGAGTGCCATCGGCCGCCTTGGCAGGATCGGTCGCACCCATGATTTCGCGATTCATCGCAACGGCATTCTCACCTTCCAAAACCATCAGGAGGATCGGACCGCTCGTCATGAACTGAACAAGGCTCTGGAAAAAAGGCCGGTTCTGATGCTCGATATAGAACCCTTCCGCCTTTTCGCGGGAAAGACGTGTCATCTTGGCCGCCGCGATCCGCAGCCCGCGTTTCTCAAAACGGGTGATGATCTCGCCCATCACGTTCTTGGAGACGGCGTTCGGTTTGATGATTGAAAAAGTTCTTTCGTGAGCCATCTGAATGGATTCCTTTCAAAAAAACACGGTCAAGACAGTGTCAGTTACAACTCAAGTCATTGTAAATACGAGAGCGTTTCGTTCGTAGCGCAAATGCAAACGAATTGCGAGGGCAATCTCAGCTCGCGGACATCGCTGATTTCAGCGTGGTCCCGAGATCCGCAGGACTACGGGCGATACGAACGCCTGCTGCCTGCAGTGCCTGAAATTTCTCTTCAGCTGTGCCTTTGCCGCCGGAAATAATCGCCCCAGCGTGGCCCATGCGTTTACCGGCAGGCGCGGAAGCGCCGCCAATAAAGCCCGCAACCGGCTTACGCATTTCGCGCTTGATGAAATCAGCCGCTTCTTCTTCAGCTGTGCCACCAATCTCGCCAATCATGATCACGCCATGCGTGTCCGGGTCTCGATTGAAAGCGTCCAACACATCGATGAAATTCGTGCCATTAATCGGATCGCCGCCGATACCAACACACGTGCTCTGACCGATGCCAAGCTGAGTGAGCTGGAAAACCGCTTCGTAAGTCAGCGTACCGGAGCGCGAGACAACACCGATGTTGCCGGTTTTGTGAATGTGTCCCGGCATAATGCCGATTTTGCACTGACCGGGCGTGATGATTCCAGGGCAATTCGGACCAATGAGACGTGATTTCGTGCCTTGAATGTATTTCTTCACCGCGATCATGTCGCGGACCGGAATTCCTTCAGTGATGCAGGTAATGAGCGCGATGCCGGCATCGGCCGCCTCGCAAATGGCGTCCGCAGCGCCCGGAGGCGGAACAAAAATCATCGTCGCATTGGCGCCCGTTTTTTTGACCGCATCAGTTACGGTGTCAAATACGGGGAATCCCTCATGCACCTGTCCACCGCGTCCCGGCGTCACGCCGCCGACGACTTGCGTGCCGTAATCGCGGCAAGCCTTCGCGTGGAATGTCCCCTGAGAGCCCGTGATACCCTGAACCAGCAACTTTGTATTCTTATCAACCCAAATGGCCATTGTCTTAGGCTCCTTATTTGCCGGCTTTTGCGGCGGCGACAACTTTTTTAGCGGCATCGGTCAGACCATCCGCAGGAATGATCTTGAGTCCTGAGCTAGCCAGGATCTCCTTGCCCTTTTCAACATTGGTTCCTTCAAGTCGAACGACAAGGGGAACCTGAAGCTGAAGTTCACGTGCGGCGGCAATGACACCTTCGGCAATGACATCGCACTTCATGATGCCGCCGAAAATATTGACCAGAATCGCCTTCACCGCGGGATCCTTCAGAATGATCTTGAAAGCATGTGCGACCTTCTCTTTTGAAGCGCTTCCGCCTACATCCAGAAAGTTCGCCGGCTCGCCGCCATGAAGCTTAATGATGTCCATGGTGGACATCGCAAGACCAGCGCCGTTCACAAGGCAGCCGATATTGCCATCGAGCGCGATGTAAGCGAGATCATATTTCGATGCTTCGACGTCCTGAGCGTTCTCTTCCAGAAGGTCGCGCATTTCAACAATCTCGGGGTGCCTGAAAAGGCCGTTATCATCGAAATTGAATTTCGCGTCCAGCGCAACAAGGCTCCCCTGCTTCGTCAGAATCATCGGATTGATTTCAACCAGCGAGCAATCCGAATCAAGGAAGCACCGGTAGACGTTGCCGAAAAACTTCACGGCTTCTTTCGTTTGCTCCGGAGTGAGCCCCAGACCGACGGCAAGCTTCCGGCCATGAAAAGACTGGTAACCGAGCGTCGGATCCACGGCGACTTTGAAAATTTTCTCGGGATGCTTGGCAGCAACCTCTTCGATCTCCATGCCGCCTTCGGTGGAAGCCATCATCACAATCTGCGAGATGGCGCGATCGATCACGACACCGAGGTAAAATTCGCGGGCGATATCGGAACCTTCTTCGATCCAGACCTTATGAACTTTCTTACCCTGTGCGCCGGTTTGCGGTGTCACGAGCGTCTTGCCCATGATCTCCTGAGCGGCAGCCTTCACAGAGGGAACATCCTTGCAAACTTTCACGCCACCGGCCTTACCGCGACCACCGGCATGGATCTGGGCTTTGACAACCCACACGCTGTTACCTTGGGCTTTGGCGAGGTCCTGCGCGGCACTTGAAGCGCGCTCAGCAACGTTCGCACCTTCTTCGATGAGACGCCCCTCGGGAACTTTTACCCCGAATTTCTTTAAAAGCTGTTTTGCCTGGTACTCATGGATGTTCATTACAATGGTCCTTACGGCGGGAGCTCCGCTCGCTATCGCTCGCTTGACTCCCCGCCTGGTAAATCCGCGAATCGATTCGCGTGTTCAAAATAGGGGTTGCCGGCTCGGCGCCGACAACCCCGCTCACAACTGATTACCCGAGAAGGTCGGCCACACCGGTACGCTCTTCTTCGAGCTCCTTCAGCGTGGTGTTCATCTTCTCGCGCGAGAACGTGTCGATCTCAAGACCTTGCACGATCTTGTATTCGCCATTTTCACAGGTACACGGATAGCCGTAAACGATTTCCTTCGGGATATCGTACGAGCCGTCTGACGGAACACCCATGGTCACCCATTCGCCCCGGGTGCCGAGCACCCAGTCACGCATGTGATCGATCGCGGCGTTCGCGGCGCTCGCAGCCGAGGACGAACCGCGAGCTTCGATGATCGCGGCGCCACGTTTGCCGACCATCGGCATGAACGTTTCACGATTCCAGGTTTCGTCGTTGATGACGTTCTTCAGGCTGTCACCATTCGTCGTCGCAAAGCGATAATCCGGATACATCGTCGGGCTATGATTGCCCCAGACAGCGATCTTCTTCAGGCTGCCGACCGGGCGCTTGGCCTTGTCAGCGAGCTGCGCCATCGCGCGGTTCTGGTCGAGGCGAAGCATGCCGGTGAAGTTTTTGCCCTTCACGCGTCCATGTTTCAGCGCGGTTTTCATCGCGATGTAGGCGTTCGTGTTGCACGGATTGCCAACCACGAGCACCTTCACGTTCGGATTGGCGTGCTTGCCGATGGCGTCGCCCTGGACCGTGAAGATCTTGGCGTTCTCGGTCAGGAGGTCCTTGCGTTCCATACCCTTCGTGCGGGGCTTGGCGCCGAACAGGAGACAGACGTCCGCGTCTTTGAACGCGACGTTCGGATCATCGGTGCCGACCATTCCCGCGAGAAGCGGGAAGGCGCAATCCTGAAGCTCCATCATCACGCCTTTCAGCGCGTTCTGAGCTCCGGTAAGTTCCAGGCACTGCAGAATGACAGGCTGATCTTTTCCGAGCATCTCGCCACTGGCGATGCGGAAAAGCAAAGCATAACCGATCTGACCGGCAGCGCCGGTTACCGCTACACGTACTGGGGTTTTCATTTGGATTCCCTTTCTTTGAAAGAGGGCTGGAAGCTCCGCTCGCACAAAGTGTTCGCTTGACTCTCCAGCCCCTCTTCCATGGTTGATTACATATGCTTAATAATCTGCTGACCGAACTCTGAGCACTTCACTTCCGTTACGCCGGACTGGCCTTCCTGCTTCATCAGGCGGGCGAAGTCGTACGTCACGTTCTTCGAAGCGATCGCACCATCCATGCCCTTGATGATGAGATCGGCGGCTTCCGTCCAGCCCATATAGCGAAGCATCATCTCACCCGAGAGAATCACCGAACCAGGATTCACCTTGTCGAGGTCGGCGTATTTCGGAGCCGTTCCATGCGTGGCTTCGAATACCGCGTGTCCGGTCAGGTAGTTCGCGTTTCCGCCCGGAGCGATGCCGATACCGCCGACCTGAGCTGCCAGGGCGTCAGAGAGATAATCCCCATTCAGATTCAAAGTCGCGATGACCTGGAACTCTTCCGGACGGGTCAGCACCTGTTGCAAGGTGATGTCAGCAATCGCATCCTTGATCAGGACTTTGCCTTTTGCGAGTTCCGCTTTCTGCTCGGCATTGGCGGCTTCTTCGCCCTTTTCTTTCTTGGTCCGCTCCCATTGATCCCAAGTATAGGTCTGGTCCGCGAACTCTTTTTCCGCAACGGCGTAACCGTAATTCCGGAAGGCGCCTTCCGTATACTTCATGATGTTGCCCTTATGAACCAAGGTGACCGACTTCGATTTGTTCTTGATGGCGAATTCAATCGCCGACCGAACCAGACGTTCCGTTCCTTGCTGGGAGACCGGCTTGACACCAAGGCCCGTGGTTTCCGGGAAACGAATCTTGCCGTAGTCTTTCGGGAAATTCTCCTTGATGAACGCGAGCATTTTCTTCGCGGCATCCGAACCGGCTTCAAACTCGATACCCGCGTAGATGTCCTCGGTGTTTTCGCGGAAAATGGTCATGTCCACTTTTTCGGGATGTTTCACAGGTGAAGGAACACCCTTGAAATAACGAACGGGGCGGAGACAGACGTAGAGATCGAGCATCTGCCGGAGCGCAACGTTCAAAGACCGAATGCCACCACCGATTGGCGTGGTCAGCGGCCCTTTGATCGAAACGAGATAGTGCCGCATGGCCGTGATCGTATCTTCAGGCAACCAGTTATTGAACTTATTGAACGCCTTCTCGCCGGCATAAACTTCAAGCCATTCAATCTTGCGTTCGCCTTTATAGGCTTTCGCAACAGCGGCATCCAATACAGCTTGTGACGAGCGCCAGATGTCGCGGCCAGTGCCGTCGCCTTCGATGAAAGGAACAATCGGATTTTTCGGCACATTCAATTTGCCGTTCGTGATCGTGATTGTCTCGCCCCTTGTCGGAGCGGCAATGGTCTGAAATTTAGGGTGATTTGACATAACTTGAGCTGCCTCCAGGAAAATCTATGAAAAAAGTATGAAAAAAACGTATTCGGATTCAGTGATTTTGTAATGTGAATCGACACTTTATTCAATGACCCTGTGTGTGGTCAATTGTCAAAAAATTCACGGCATGTTCATGCATGACGAAAATACTTTTCGCCTGGTGCGTCGCATTAAGTCACGCGATGCACGTGCAAGGGACCTTCCTGTTCATCTTTTATTTCAAGGCGCACCGTGGCAACAGCGCTGATATCGGATTCGTCATGGCTCACCAGCAGCATCGGAACTGGCCAGGCCTGATGAAGTTCCATGAGTTCCCGATGCAGAACTCCCCTCATTTCCCGATCCAGTGCGGAAAAAGGCTCGTCGAGCAGAATCAGTCGGGGTTTCCAGATCAATGCACGAGCAAACGCGATGCGTTGTCGTTCCCCCCCCGATAAGCGCATGACGGACTGTGAGGCATGAGACGCCATTCCCATTCTCTCGAGCCAGACCATGCCCTCCAATTCCCGTTTGCGCCGGGGAACGCGCCGCACGCGAAGCCCAAAGGTGACATTTTCAAGCACGCTCAACGCGGGAAAAAGCGCTTGATCCTGAAAAACGTATCCGATGCTCCGAGCTCCTGGCGGCAACTGCGTCACGTCAGTTCCATCCAGCAGAATCCGACCGCTATCCTCGTTTTCGAGGCCTGCAATGAGCCGCAGCAAGGTGGTCTTACCGCTCCCACTCGGTCCAACTAAAGCCGCCCGCTCATTCGCCCGAATCTGAAAACTTGCACGAAGGACGAAGTCTCCGATCCTTTTGGAAAGCCCATCGACTTTCAATTGCCGCGGCAGATGTTCTGGCTCATGAACGCTTGTCATAGAATCCCCATCTGGATACCAGAGCGATCGTTCCACTTGCCAGCACCAATAATACGGCCGAAAGGGCCTGAGCCTCTTCGAAACGATATTGCCCCATCCACCTGGACAGCAGCAACGGAAGCGGGAAAATCCCTTCCCCGTAAAATAAACTGACGGCGGCCACCTCACCCACGGACGCGCCCATGACGATTGCAAGCGCCGAGAAGATCGGCGATCGCAAACGAGGCCATTCCACAGCCAGAAAGCGCTGTAACTTCGAGGCGCCCAGGCCGGTGGCAGCCTCAAGAAGGATTTCAGGGGAAGAGCGCGCGACCGGCCAGATCATTCGAAAGGCAACCGGGGTGAAAAGGATCGCCTGAAGAGCAACCATCGCAGTGAGACTCCCCGAAAAAGGATCCAGCCATTTCCCGTACGCCAGCCAGAAACCAAGTCCCAGCACCAGGACGGAAATTCCCGAAGGCAATACCCAGAGCGTCGTAAAAAGTCGCTGCATGGCCGGGACTTTGGCCAGTGCCCTTGCCGCAAGAACGGATAAAAGCGTCAAGCCGAGCGTACCGATCCCGCTCAGGATTGCGAGAATCGCAGTCCATTTGAGCGGAGTTGAGAGCTGCTCGATCGATCCGGGAGCCAGAAGAGCCTGCCAAGGCTTCATCCCACTTGAGAATATCACCGCAACATATGGGACCATGAATAGTGCGGAAACCAGTGTCGTCGCGAAAACGAGCCAGCCCGACTGACGGCGCGATGAACCGGAACCCCGCGGCCGAACGCCAGCAGTCTCGCGTTCTGCCGCGGACCACGAGGGCTGAATGAGAAGCAAAAGAGCCCAGGGAAGAAGCGTCAAAGTCAATTCCCAGATGCCACAGGCCACGGCTCCATCGAGATCCAGGCTCCCGTACCGCATTCGTGCGTAAAGTGCGGTCTCAAGCGTCTGAACCGGAGGCCCTCCTCCAAGAATCAGAACAAGCGCGAAGCTCATCACGCAAAGAGAGAAAACCTGCGTCGCGGAACTCGCGAGAACCCACTTCACTGCGGGCCATGTGATCCATTTGAAACGCCCCCAACTTCCGGCTCCGAGAGTGCCTGCCGCATCGATCAGGTCATTCGCTATCCGGGCCCGCGATTCGGAGACAAGCAGAGCGACCCAGGGTGCATTGAAAAAAACATGAGCCGTCACTACACCGGCCGCCGTGTACGCCCAATCGAGCCTTAGCCCCGACTCCGCAAGAATGCCTGATCGTCCGAGCCAGATCACCCAGGCGGTCCCTGCAACGACCGTGGGAACGCCATACGGCATCGCAAGCAGCATCCGCCGCAAACCTGAGAAACGATCCGCGAGCGCAAGGGGCCTGCCAAGGACGAGCCCCAAAGGGAAACCGATCAGAATGGAAATCGCGGTGCTTACGGAGGCCTGAATCGCGGTGAATCGCACGATCTGGAGAATCTCGGGATCCAGCAGCGCCGTGACTGACCGCAAGCGGATCAGAACAGACCCCAGCGGGATCGCAACAAGCGCGAGCCATAGCAGTCCGCTTCCGGTCAACAATGAGGCCTTGATCCATCGATCCCTGGAAACATCTTTGGCCATTCATTATTCCCGTCGTGTGGATTTTGCGCCGCCAGCCACGATTCGCGCCCACTCGCCCAACGTCACCCGCGCATCGGAGGCGGAATCGGAGGTCTTCACCAGCTTCGCGGGTTTCCGGAGGTCTTGAAAACTCTTCGGCAATTTCACGTTCCGCCGAACGGGAAACATCCAGTTTCTGAGCGGAATTCGGCTCTGCACATCGGAAGAAAGGAGAAATTCGAGGAATTCACGTGCGAGCTTGCGCTGCGTCTCGGTTTGAATACCGCGCTTCACAAGCGCCGCGCCTTCAATCTGAACAGGCTGGCCCTCCCGGAACAACACGGCCTCGTAACGGCTCTGGCCGTTCTTCATCCGGTTCCCCCCATGCTCCACATGATAAGCCTCGCTCGTCGTATAACTCCAGACCAGCGGCGCCTCTTTTCTGAGAAACATGGAGTAGGCTGCATCCCACCCAGGCGTGAGCGTCAGCCACTGTGTACGAAGATCGCGCCAGAAATCCCATACTCCATCGCCGAGCACCGCTTTAGTATACAGAAGGAAGGCGAGGCCGGGCGTTGACGTTCTTGGATCCTGAAGCAATATATTTCTCTTCCATTCTGACTTGCGTAGATCCTGAAGCGAAGAAGGAGCACTCAGCTTGTCCGCCGAAAGTGCCTCCTGATCCGCGATCAGAGCGAAATACCCGTGATCAAACGGAAGAAAGCCGGAACCCACTTTCACTTCAGGCAGCACTTGCGAATAGCCCTCAGGCGACCACTTCCCCCACTCCTCGAGGAAAGGCTTAGCCTGCTCCCAGGTACGCTGGTCGAGCCCGATCACGAGCTGAGCTCCGGACGAACCTCGCTCGGCATCGAGCTGAAGCCTGGTCAGCAGTTGTCCCGCATCCCCCGAAGAAAGGGCCCTTACGCGGCAGCCGCAGCGCGCTTCGAAAATGGGCAGAATCTCTGGTCCGAGACCGCCCGCCGCAACAAAGCTGTCATAGGCATAAATCTGAAGATCCGCGGGCTTTTCAGCAGCAGAAGCCTGAGAGAAAGAAAACGCGACGAGGGCGGTTAAGGTTTGAAATCTTCTTTGCAGCACATGCGTTCAGGAATTAGCGAGACTTGTCCGGGTTGTTCTTACCCCCGCTCTCGACCTCGACACTCTCGCTCTGACCCGGACCTCTCGGCTTCAGGAGTCGGACCTTGTTCACCCGGTCTTCGCCATCGACTTCGAAACGCCAGAGGATTTCACAATTCTGCAGATGAGCCGTGGTCTCTTCCTGACTGGAACGGATATGCACGATGCCGTTCTCGTAAAGCGTTACGTCGGCGTTCTCAACGTAAGTGCCTTCTTCGCCGGGATAGAAGAAGATAATCCTCATGGCCCGGCCCTTTTTCAGGACTTTCGTCATAACATCTTTATCCTTTTCTTCCTTCTCTGACTCTTCCTGCGCGTGATCCGCGTTTTCACTCTCCTGTGCTCCGATCAGAACTTTCATTTTGTCGATAAATCCCATAACTTCTGCTCTCCGCGGATCCACCGCAACTACTCCCGATGCGTTCGCTCAAATCCAAAACGTCCAATTGGGCCAATTGGCTACTTCAACCATTTTCTCACACATGAGCGGAATCTCACGCGAAATCATGAGCCGGCTGTCGCGCCAGACGCCTTAGGCGTCAAACGAGGAGCCTTTTACGAACTTGCCAGATACTCACGTTTTGGCTAGTTCTACTATCTCAATCATTTGCGGGATACAACTGCAGGAAACACGCATGGGCACATTAGCGGGAACAGACGACCTGTTCGAGAAAATCAGCCAGCTGAAACGTCAAAAACAGGCGGTGATTCTGGCTCATTATTACCAGGAGCCGGATATCCAGGACATCGCTGACCATGTAGGCGACAGTCTCGAACTCGCCCGCGCCGCACAGCGTACCGAAGCGCCTCTGATTGTTTTCGCGGGCGTCCATTTCATGGCTGAAGGCGCCAAGATCCTGAACCCGAGCAGGAAGGTGGTCATGCCCGACCTGCGCGCCGGCTGCTCGCTCTCGGACAGCTGCCCGCCCGATGCGTTCGCCAGATTCCGCGCGAAACACCCGGATCATTTCGTGGTCACGTACATCAACTGCTCGGCCGCCATCAAAGCGCAGAGCGACGTGATCTGCACCAGCTCAAACGCCGTGAAAATCGTGAACAGGATTCCACGGGATCGGCCGATCCTTTTCGCGCCCGACCGGAATCTGGGTGCCTATGTGGCGAAACAGACCGGCCGCGAGATGCTTCTCTGGCAGGGAGCCTGCATCGTTCACGAGACCTTTTCTGAACGGAAGATCATCGATCTGCAGATCAGGAATCCTGAAGCGGAATTGATCGCGCACCCGGAATGCGAGCCCACGCTGCTTTCTCGCGCGGCTTTCGTGGGTAGCACCTCGGCACTCCTGAATCACGTCATCGAAAGCCCGAAGCAGACCTTCATCGTGGCGACCGAAGAGGGAATTCTTCATCAGATGCGAAAAAAAGCACCTGGAAAGAATCTGATCCCGGCCCCCCCGAATCAGAACTGCAGCTGTAATGAATGTCCGTTCATGAAATTGAACACGCTCGAAAAAGTTTACGCCTGCCTGAAAACCGAGGCGCCCGAAATCACCGTGCCGGAAGACGTCCGGGAAAAGGCCCTTGTTCCATTGCAGCGTATGCTAGACTGGTCAAAGTAAACCAATTGGAGAACCCACATCATGAGTGAGAACGAAGACATCAAAGCGGAACTGGAAAGACTGAAAGCCGAGAACGAGGCACTGAAACGCACTTCCACCGCCACCAAAGGCATCTCGCTCAAAGTCAGCGAAAAGGGCGGGGTCTCGGTTTACGGCCTTGGACGTTTCCCAGTCACCCTTTACAAGGAGCAATGGAAGAAATTGCTCGATTCCGTGGATGATATCAAAGCCTTCATTCAGGCGAACGATTCCAAGCTGAAAACCAAGGACTAGAGTTCAGCCGAAGCTTCCACGCCCGCGACTGCAGGGAAGAACTGCTGCTTCGGCCCGATCTCGTGGCCGGCTGGAATCGGCGTGCCCAGCTCGTCGATCCGGAACACGCTTGGATCGAGCCGGAGCGATTCGCGGATCTTGTTCATCGTATCCGGCACAAACGGATAGAGCATGATCATGATGTTCTTGAGGACGTAGAAGCAGGAATAAAGCGCATCGCGTCTGGCCTGCTCCGGATGCCGGTCATCATGAGGTTTGTACTGAGTGAAGAGGCTGTTGATGAGACGCGCGTAGTTCTCGATCGCACCGATCAGATTCGAGTACTCGCTGCGTTCCATGAACTTCACATAGCGGCGCACGATCTGAAGTGTTTCCGTACGCACCTTTTCGAGAAGCTCACCTTCAGGGACTTTCCCCCCGAATTTCGAGTGCACGGCTGAGATCGGCTTCTCGAACGAGGCGTTCAACGGCCCCGCGAGGAACCGATTGCGCTCATCCAGGCCCGCGAAATCAAAGTTGGACGCCTTTTCAGGCAGACTCAGCGTGGCCAGGAAATAGCGGATCTGATCAGCGGAATACCCCTTTTCATCCAGGAGCTGATCGCCGCTGAAGAAATTGCCGCGCGATTTGCTCATTTTCTCGCCATTCACCTGAAGATGGAAACAACCGAAAATATCAGTGAGCTGAAGTTCGCCTTCTTTTGGCAAACGCATCGGATCTTCCTGGGTCCCGAGCCACATCGCTCCCTGCATGATCACGTAGAAGAAAACGTTGTCCTGACCCAGGAACTGGAAAACACGCGCCTTCGAATTGTACCAGAATTCCTTATAACGAGCCGGGTCTTGCCCCTTCTCGGCCAAAGCGACTTTGGAAAAAGAAATCGGCGCGATGAGCGAATCCGGCCAGACGTAAAGAGTCTTTCCTGCCATGTCGGGATCCAGTTCAACCGGTAGCGGAATCCCCCAGGAAACGTCGCGGGTGATCGAACGATGCGCCCACTCATCCACCAGCTCGCTTTTGATCCCGTGCTTCTCAAGCTCTGACCGGCCCTTTGCCAGGTCGTCTTTCGACTCAAACTGGAGCGCGACCTTCTTCCCCGGCGCATAACGCGGCTTGTGTTTCGGAAGCGACGCCTTGATCTCTTTGTATTGAGGCTCGAGAGTGGCATCGAAACGAATGGACGGGAGAACGGCACCGAGCACTTCCGCAAGGACGGGTTTTCTCCACTGCCCTTCCTTGCTCTGAATCCAGGCTCGCAAAACCTCAGACACTTTCCACATGTCAAGCCACCAATGCACGGTGTCTTTCATGACCGGGACGGCGTCGCTGACCGCACTTCGCGGATCGATCAGCTGGCTGGGCTCATACTGCATTCCGCAGCGATCACACTCGTCGCTGTACGCGTTTTTGTTCTCGCACTTGGGATTCGGGCAGCGGCCCTTGACATAACGGTCCGGCAAAAAACGGTTCAACTTGGGGTCAAACCACTGCTGACTAGTGCGTTTTTCAAGCATCCCGTTTTTATAAAGTTTACGAACGACGTCCTGCGCCAGTTCCTTGTGGATCGGGAAACATTCCGGGCGTGACGTACCGGTATACACGTCCAGATCAATGCCATAGCGCTTCAGGGTCACGCGCTGCTTGGCGTGAATTCCATCGATGAACTCGCGAATTGGAACTCCGGCTTGAAGAGCCGCGACTTCACTGGTGGATCCATGATCGTCCGTGCCGTTGACGAAAAGCACGTTCTCACGACCGATCAAAAGAGACATCCAGCGTGTGTAGATGTCACCTGGCACATGCGCGCCCGCAAGGTGTCCGATGTGGAGCGGACCATTGGCATAGGGCATTCCGGCGGTAATCACGGCGCGCTCAGGCCTTTGAATCTGTTTCAGGACGGAAGCGACATCCTGGGGTTGCATCGGCGGGCCTTTATGCTGCGGGGTCTTCAGATGATCGGGTTTTTCAGCGCTCATGGAAGCGACTATAAACCCAAGCAAGGGAATGAAACAAGCTGGCCCTGGCGTTGAGTTCCCTCCGCTACCCCCATTGTTCGGGTGTCAATTTTTTAGACAGCAGGAATTGGTCAAATCCACCAAAATCACGACTATCCCCCAAAATTCCTATGGAATACCTGTTGCACTGCGTTTAGGTGCCCCTTGGGGCCATATGAGGCTGATGAATGCGGAATGTTGGTTGGCTTTTCCACCTTTCATTTTTTCTTCTGCTCGGCGCAACCAGCGCCTATGCCCTCACCAGCACGCCAGAGCCACGTATTCCGGAAAGTTTACAGAGCCGCGCCATGTACCCCACTATCGTCGAACTTCAAAACGACGGCGACGTTCATTGTCCGTCTGGAATTTTCGAACATCTCCATTCAAGTTCCACCATCCGCAAGGTTGCCGAAAAATTGGATTTGAGCCCCGGATGCATCTGGAAAACAATCCGAAAAAATGCCGAAAACCGTAAAAAACCCGTTCATGGTTTTGCTTTTGGTTCCGTCAGCGAAATTTCCATGACTGCCGGGATCGGAGTCAGTACCGAACTGGTCATCATGAAATATGACGAAAAGACGCTCATGATCGGACAGGTCTACACGGAAGCCGGGGTGGTCTCGATCGGACTTCCAGGCGTCAGTCTGAATCAGTCCGTCATTTACGGGCATTGCGCCGACGGTATTTTCGGTTACCTGGGCTGGTTCGATACGATTTCCGCTCTGGCTCTCAGCCACAATTACGGAAAAGCCGCATATGCCCCGCCCACGTTTGGAACCTATTCAGGGTGCAACTCGCTCACGTCAACACGGGGCACGACGACTCCGATCCTTGGCGCATCGCAAAGCTATTACCATCAAAATTCCCCCTTCATCCTGGTCGGCGGCCCTCGGGCCGCTCCGCTTCTCAAGTACATAAGTGAACTGAATCGCCGGAAATAGCCATGAACGTCTCCCGGAACACCGATTGCATCGGGACTTCCGACAAGGAGAGTTACCGTTATGGCAAATACATCTTTCAACAGGCCGGAAACCCTGAGCAGGCCCGATACCCTACGCGACGCCAATGAAAGCGTCCGAGACACCTTCGAAGAGGCCAAGTCAAAACTGAATCGCAACTTCGACGACGTTTCGCACATGGCCACCGATCTCTACGATCGTTCCAGTGTGTGGCTGCAGGATAATTACGGAAAAGCGATCGGTGGTGCGGCGGTCGTCATCGGCGCAGGCATTCTCGGCTATTTCATCGGTCGCAATAGCAATAAAACCGATCTGAATCTCTAAACCGCTTGCGTCAGCACGCTGAAAAAAAGGCCCGGGATAGGACTCTCTTCCCGGGCCTTTTTTTTTCGATGCTACACTCACCTTCATGAGCCTGATCCATTCCCCTGGAATTTATCCCGATCAACCCGTCGCTCAATTTGAACTCGGCACACAGCGCAACTTCGTCTATCTCGTGCTCGACTGGTCAGGTGTTCCTGGCCGACGGCAAGCAGCGATCATCGATCCTCAAAGAGACATTGAAACGCCGCTTCAAGCACTCAAGCACCATGGATTCATTCTTTCAGCGGTTCTGCTGACTCACTCCCATTCTGATCACACCGCAGGCCTTCCGTATCTTCTGGAACGTTTTCCTGAACTGCCGGTGTACGCGCATTTATCGGAGCAGAAGCGCTTGAAGAAATATACGCGAAACCGCTCCGCTTTCCATGCTCTGGAAGACGGAACGCTCATTCCCGTCGGGAAAGAGGAACTCAGAACACTCCACACTCCCGGGCATAGCGCAGGAGAATGCTGCTTCCTCCTACACGCGCGTCCGAACTACCTTTTCACGGGCGACATGCTCTTCATCGGCGACTGTGGCCGTACGGATCTGGATACCGGGAATACGAACGAGATGTTCCAGTCACTCCAGAAACTTCGATCTCTCGCGGGCGAGATCGAAGACGCTGTCGTGCTCCCCGGGCACCATTATTCGGAGGGTTGCGCTTCTACCCTTCAAAGCGAGCTACAGAACAGCCCACCATTCCAGTGCCAGTCATCGCACTGTCTGGAGCGACTGCCCTGACCCAATGAAGCCCGGAGGGTTTCAAGCTGCCTGGCAAGCAGGTCGGGCTTGTCTTTGCGCTCCATCTGAATCTGCTGCACCAGCTTCCCGGCGCCCGTTTTGGCCATCTCAATCGCTTTCTTGCGAAACCACCCGGCAAACCCCGATGTCGGACGGATGAAGGTGTGATAGATAATCATACTTCCGGTGCCCAGCTGCTCAAATCGGGCTGAGCCCCACATCTCTTTCATGGAATCACCTTCTACCATCGTCCAGTCCATGCGATAGGAGAGCCCGTTATCGTAAGTGCTCACCCGGCTATCGGTCGTGTACTCAACCTCGCCCGCCAGGTCCATTACGTAGTCCACGCGCGTAGTGGCTGCGTCGACCTTTCCGGCGATCTTCGACTCGGTCATGTCCGGAATATAAGTTTTCTGGAGTTCGTAATCGGCAAACACAGCCAGTGCCTCTTCGGAAGTGGCATCGATCCTCTGGTAAATGGTGATTTTCGGCCAGGGGGCTCCAGGAACATCCTGGGTCAGAACAACCTGTGCTCCGCGTTGAATGGTCTTTTGCTGATCCGGGGTCAATTCGTCATACCCGCTCCAGATGCCCGCCGCACCGGCATCGCAGATTGCACCCAGCAGTACGCCCGCGACCAGGACTGACTTTATCGTCTTGAAAAATTTGAAAAATTTCATGATTCCCCCCCAGGAATTCAAAGCTCCGAAAAGTTCTAACCTGCTCTTTTTAAACGGTCAAATTTTGTTGAATTCAAAACTCACTGCGTCAAACTAATGAGACATGACCATGCCAACCTGGTTGTTCCCAAGAACACGTTCCTTCTATTACGGACTCCTCCTACCACTGGAGGCTCTGAAGCTGATTTTCAAGCATCCTGTTTTGATCTTCCTGAGCATCATTCCCATTCTGATCACCCTTGTTCTTTATATTCTGCTGATCACTGGAATGCAGGAGGCGGCGCGTGGCGCTCTCCTGGGATATCTCACTTCCATCGGCTTGGATCCGCAGGGCTGGATTTCGTGGATCGCACTCCTACTCACAAAAATCATTTTGTTCATCATCAGTGCGCTCACGTTTTCGATTGTTGCGGCGATTGTCGCATCTCCCTTCAATGACATTCTTGCGGAGAAGACAGAGAGCCGTTCGCCCACTCCGCTGGTTCCGTCACCGATTTCCTCATGGAGGAACCAGCTCCGGCTGATCTCGATCGATGTTTTGAAATCAGTCGCTGCCGGTGTCGCCGCGCTTGCCGCGATCCTTTTATCCTGGGTACCGGTCGTGAATTTCTTCGCGCTCCTGCTCGCCTTCCTGCTGCTCACTTTTCAGTACATCAGCTATCCGCAAACCAGGCGAAACGAAGGCGTGCGCGACGGGTTGAGGTTTCTCTGGCGACACTCCTATTCCTGCACAGGATTTGGCGCGACCCTTTCGATTCTTTTTGCGATTCCGTTGATTTCCAGCCTGGCGCTTCCATTGGCCGTCGTAGGCGGGACATTGCTGGTCAGTCGCGCGCGAGCTGACGCCACGCACCCCTTGCTGCGTTAGACGGAAAATATTGCCTATCGAGAACCCGCCCCCTCCTGCCGATCAGAGAGCTGGAGCAGGGAGGCTCTCTGATATGTCCGTATACCCTCATCATTCCCTTCGAGATTATGCGCACTCCTATGCAGGACCAGGAGTGGTGACGCTGATTCTGATCTGGGCGGTTTCCGGCTGCCGCTTCGGCAATTATGTGGAGTATCCCCAAAACCCGGATACCCCGATGGGTTATTACGAGACCCTTCCTCAGGATTTAAATCTCTGCGTCACGACGAATGCCGCGAGCCAATGCGTCAAGCAGCCGGCCAATCTCACGCCGGATATTCCCGCGAAGATCATGTCGGACCCGGTGATGTTCTTAGTCGACGAGGCAAACCCCGCCGACGCCGCGATTGTCTCTGCGTTTAACAGAAACTACTCCATCCCCATCAGCTTCGATCCTGCCACCATGGACCTGAGGCTTTTGGCTCAGCCCACAGAAGAGCCGCTTTCGAACACCTGCATGGATCGCTTCAATGTGGAAGCGCAAGGAAAGCTGAACCGGGTGGAGAAATACGAAATCACCGTTGGTTCTCAGACCGTCTCCGCCTCGGGCCGTGTCAGTCTCGCCTTTCGGGTCACCGAGTCATTTCAGGGCGAATGCGCTGACACAATGGATGCACTTTATGAGTGCTATATGGAAAGCGCTTCCTGCACGAATTATGATCCCAAGGTAGTAAAAGCCACGTTCCAGCCGTATATTGATGCCGGCCTGATGACCGCCGAGGACATCGCGAACGTCACGGACATCGGTTACGAAGTCAGCTATCAATAAAAAAAGCAGGCAAAGAGGGGCAAAAGCATCATGAGGGTCACTCAATCCATCGTGCTCGCCACGTTGAACCGCCACAAATATCAGGAGTTCGAGGAGTTGTTTGCCGTTTATCCGAACATCCAGCTCATTCAGGTTTCAGATCTGGTGAGCAATCCTAACAAACTCAGTTTTGCCGAAGAATATGACACCTATCTTCAGAATGCGTTCGCGAAAGCAAGACTCGCGAATGTCGCCACTCACTATCCGTCCCTCGGTGATGATTCGGGGCTGGAGGTTCTTGCGCTCGACGGAAAACCGGGAATCCGAAGCGCCCGTTTCGCGCCTGCCAGACCGGGAATAAGCCAGGACCAGGCGAACATGGAGGCACTTCTTGAGCAGCTCCCGAAACAAACGACGGACATGACCGCGCGTTTTGTCTGCACGCTCGCACTCGTGGTGGAAGGCATCTCGATCCATGCCACCGGCACGCTCGAGGGTGAACTGATCAGAGCGCCTCGCGGGGCGACAGGCTTCGGCTATGATCCGATTTTTGTGCCCAAGGGCCAACAGAAGACGCTGGCTGAAATGGCGCCCTCCGAGAAAAACGCGATCTCCCACCGGGCAAAAGCCGTGCAAGAGCTCATGGAACAGATCAAACGTCATTCGATCGTTCTTGCGAAACCCTAAATGCCGTTGATCATCGATTCTCACGTTCACGTTTTTCCGAATCCCTTTGAGTCCGGCGCGCTCAGCACGGGGCCGCTCTCCGATCCGATTCAGAAAGCCCGCCAGATCGCAAGGCGCTGGTGGAAACCGGTATCCGCTTCCATGCATCGGACACAAGGGTTCCTCCGGCATGTGCCGGAATCAGTCCGCAAGAAACTCGACGCCGTCAGCGGGATCGTGCCTTTGCCGGGACTCCTCGTTGAATCGACCTCCGCCGATCTGATTCAGTCCATGAATGAGAGCAGAATTGATTACGCCTGGGTGATCGCTCATTCACCGCTGATGCCCAATGAATTTGTGATGGATCTTTGCAGCAGAAATCCACGGCTGATCCCGGTCGTGAACATGCCCCAAAAGGCGTCAAAGCCTGTGCAGCTTCTCAAAGCTCATTTCAAGCGAGGAGCGAAGGCCCTCAAGCTTCATCCTGCTGCGGATGGCGAGGCACCGGATTCCCCGCGGTATCGCAAACTCGTGCGCACTGCGACTGCTGCCGGAGTTCCCATCATCATCCACACGGGCTGCATCCACAGTCGTCTTCTCTTCAAGGATCCGGAACAGAGCCGGGCCGAGCGCCTGGTGCCTTTGCTGAAGGCGTTCCCGGAAACCACTTTCATTTTAGCTCACATGAATTTTCACGATCCCAACACCGCGTTTGACCTCGCGGAAAAATATCCGAACATTTATCTGGAAAGTTCCTGGCAACCTGCTGAGGTGATCGGCGAAGCTGTCCGGAGAATCGGCGCGGAAAGGATTCTCTTTGGTTCAGATTGGCCTCTGGTCGGCAGCAACCTTTCGATCGGATTGTCCCGTATCCGCGAGTGCGTGGCAGCCGGCACCCTGTCGCCTGAGGAATCACGGCTGGTTCTGGGTGAAAACGCCGCGCGCCTCATCGGATTGAAGGTAGAAGCCCATGCCACTTGAACTGAGAGCCATTTCCGCCGAGCAACTCACAGCCCTGCCCATCACGCGAACTGTCTTCTTTTTCCCGGTCGGCCCCCTCGAAGACCATGGCCCTCACCTCCCGATGGGACTTGACCTCATCGAAGCTCGCGCCCTTTGCGAAGCCGCCGCTCAAAGACTTGAACGGGAAATGCCCGGTTGGATCGGCGTGATCATGCCTGATTCTCCTCTGGGCGTTGAAACGAACACGACAGAAACAGGCCTCCGTGTGCGTGCTCATGTGCTGCGGGACTGGTTGATCGACCAGTGCCGTTGCTTGAAAAGCACCGGGTTCCTCCACTTCGTGTGCTTTTCCGGACACGCCGGCCCGAGGCAGCTCACCACTATCGAGGAAGCGGGAAAAGCATTGATGCGCCTTCGGCTCTGGCTTCCATTCCTCCGCACGCGAGGATCCGTCACCTTCATCTCGGCGTCTTCAGCCCTATTGCCGCCCAAAGCGGTGCGCAGGGCTCCTTTCTGGCCGGACCCCCTGGAGCACGGCGGTCGGCGGGACACGTCGGTTGCGCTTCATCTGAACGCCAGCCTGAGCGCTGAAGGATATGCGAAGTTACCAGCGCGAGCGAGACCTGCCTCTTACTTCACGCGCATGTGGAATCGCTGGACGCATAAAACGAACGGTTATTGGGGAGCCCCTGCTGACGGCTCATCGAAAGAAGGCTCTGAAATCATCAGCCAATCCATCGAAGACGTATTCCCTAAAATGCGGGCCG
>MEPR01000092.1 GCA_001769835.1 Bdellovibrionales bacterium GWB1_55_8 | reverse complement strand
TCAATGCGACAACCGCATACCCCGATGAGTTCATCCAGCAAAGAGTGAAGGGCAAGGTAACCGCACAGATCGTCGTCGACCATCGCGGCGTTTTCACGGGAGAGGTCAAAGCAGTGCATGGCAGTGAGCCCATGCTCAACACCTTTGTCCTGGCGACGCTGATCCACGCGCTCCGGGAGCCCCTGCTCCGAAACACCTGGATGGACCTGAACGAACCCGGGGCTTCCGATCGAATGCTCCTGGTTTTTCAGTTCGACTTCGAGCTTTTCGGTCCGGGCGGAGCCCCCAAGAAAGCGGAATTCGCCCACTTCAAGAATGTATTGAGTTTCCGAAAAGATTCTTACGTCGAGCCTGCTCTCAATCAGGCCATCAATAGGATTTTCACACGCTATTTGCCGCCGATCATTCCCATCCCGGGCGGCTTCTTCATCGACTTCATTCGAGCTTACAAATTTTTCGAGAACATGGCTTCGCCCACTCCCGATCCGGACGAATTACGACGCAGTCGATTGGAGCTGAAGAAAGAACAATGGGAAAGCGTGATCCAAAGAAGAGCCGAAGGCTAGCCTCAGGTTAACCAGTCAGGATCAGCCTCAAAGGATGTCCGGAGTTCTGTTTTCTTCTCCGAGGAAAGCCACGAACTTTCGATGCCGTTCAAAATCAACTGTCTCAGCTCATCATCTGAGAAGGCAAGGGCCTCATGAAGTCCTCTGAACTCCTCTGAAAGGGAATTTCCGAACATTTTCGGATCATCTGTATTGACCGTGACAAGCGCCCCCCTTTCGAAAAAGTTTCGAATCGGATGCTTTGAAAGAGA
This sequence comes from Bdellovibrionales bacterium GWB1_55_8, assembly GCA_001769835.1. Classification (GTDB taxonomy): domain Bacteria; phylum Bdellovibrionota; class UBA1018; order UBA1018; family UBA1018; genus GWB1-55-8. Next base: position 28,916 of record MEPR01000092.1, on the reverse strand, counting down.
CTCAACCACTGCCGTTCGGACATTCGAGAGCGGACACATTTCCAACGGGATACGATTTTGGACGACGTAATCCAGCAAAGCCGGATCCTCTCCGATCCTCGTGCCGTGTCCGATGCGGTTCACTCCAAGTTCACGGATGGCTCCCCAGACGCTCACTGCTCCAGCCGCTTCACCGGCATGCGCGCTTGTGTGGAACCCGAATTTTCTGGCGTCCTCGTACACGTCGGAGAACAGTGCAGGCGGGAAATCACCCTCTGTTCCCCCTATTCCAATTCCAATAACGCCGAGATCCTTGACCTCAGCGATGTCTCGCAGAGATCGAGCTGCGCGCTCGCTTCCATAATCCCTGACAAGGTCAGCGATGAGCGCGACTTCGATTTCAGGAACCTGCGAAAGGCCTTTGCGAACGGCTTCTGTGATTTCCTGCGCCTTCAAATTATGACGGGCAAAATCAGGAGGAGAGAAGAACGCTTCCACATAACGGATATTCTGGGCCCGCAAATCCTTCGCAACAGCGGCGGCAATGAGGGTAAAGTCCTCGTATTCCCGCAGAAAACCATTCTTCCAGACCCAGGTTCGGATGAAATGCGAAAAATCACGATACCGGAACTTCTGCTCCAGGGCGGGGAAGTTTGGAACCGCCGGATCGCCCCCGTATTTCTGAATCAGCTCCCAGAGCGGCGCCAGCGGTATTGCGCCCTCAAGATGAAGATGAAGCTCAACTTTTGGAACTCGATCGTACCAATCATTCGCGTGAGACATGAACGACCGATTATCACGATTTCCAATCAGTGCAACCATTCTCCAGGTTTGATCGGGTCTGATTCCAGTACCTCGTCCGCCGTGGCGTCGCGCGCGGCGACTCCCTCGATTTCAAACTCAAGATCCTGCCCAGCGAGCGGATGATTTCCATCCAGTTGCAGAGTGTCTCTGGTCAAGCCCACAATGCGGTAACGCTTGGTCGATCCGCTGCCCTCGGAAACCAGCACTTCCATTCCAACGGTCAAAGCCCTCTTTGGATCAAGCCTTACCCGAGGCATTTCAATCGCGAGGCGCTGGTCATAAAAACCGTACGCCTCCCTGGCCGACAGGAAAACTTTCCTCTTCTCCCCTTTTTTAAGGTCCTGAAGAGCTTTCGAGAGATCCTTCAGCGGCGCCGAATCATTCGAGCCGCCTGTGATGACGTCTTGATTGAAGGTGGAACTCAGCACCTTCCCCATTTTATTTTTCAGAACGCAATGAAATGAAACGATCCGAGCCTTCATAGTGGTTCCTTTCAAATCGAGCAGAATGTTTTTAAACGAGCGTGCACAGAAGCAGGCGAAGGAAACAGACTAGAGTCGGGAAACTTCCATCAGAAAAGAGGCTCCTAAACCGTACTCCAAATTGAGCTGGAAATACCACGTCAAATTTAAGATTATTTTCACGTATCTATCCCGAGCCCATTCAGGTAACATGATTGAGTTCAGTCATTCGCTATCTTTCGAGTCTGCGGGCATAGTGCCCATATCCTCTTGAGTGGCTCCCAGCCTTTAGGAGGTATATATGGGTAAAAAAATCTACGTCGGTAATCTTCCTTTTTCAGCAACAGACCAGATTCTTTCGGACACTTTCGCGCAGTGCGGAACGGTCGAGTCCGCCAGAATCATCATGGACCGTGAGTCGGGCCGCAGCAAGGGCTTCGGTTTTGTCGAGATGTCCAGTGAGTCTGAAGCCCAGCTTGCCATCAGTAAGTTCAACGGCCTCGATTATGACGGCCGCGCGATGACGGTCAACGAAGCTCGCCCCATGGTCCCCCGCGAGGGCGGCTCACGTGGCAACCTCGGCGGCAAACGCTGGTAATCGCGGGTCCTAGAAATTAGAAAAAGGCCGGCAGCGCAAGCTCGTCGGCCTTTTTTTATTCCAACCGCTCGATAAGCAAACGCGCGTAATCATCGTCAATCAGGTGGAAGCGATTCTCCTTGGCTTCGTATTCATACACGTCCGCTTCCCTGATATCGAACCACCACCCGTGAAGGCGAAGAGTTCCTTCTTGAAGCCGCTTGCTGACCACAGGGTATGTTCTGAGATGTTCCATTTGCTCAAGAACGTTCAACTGGGACAACTGATTGTGGCGTTCCCGTTGGCCGGGCAACGAATGGCCCGAGTTAAGCTGCTCGAGGCTTTTGTCGCCATGTCGCAACCAGCTTTTCAGATTCGAGGCCTGGATCTTCTTCCTGCCTTCCACTAACGCCGCCATCGCACTGCACTCGGAATGTCCACAAACAACGATCTCCGCGATGGGCAGATTCAGCAATGCGTATTCAATGGCGGCCGCTTCAGATTCGTCGCTGGCCGAATGTCCCTGATCGCCACACGGGGGAATCAGATTTCCGACATTTCTGACGACAAAGAGATCTCCGGGATCAGAAGAAGCAAAGAGATTCGGCACCACTCGACTGTCTGAACACGCGATAAACAGCGTATCTGGACGTTGTCCCAGCGCCAGTCGCGCGAAGGTATCCTTGTAACCGGGACGCACGGTCTCTCTAAAATCCACAATGCCGCGAATAAGCTTTTTCATGCAGAACAGTGTTTCTCATGAGCTCATTTAAGCGGCTATTAAAAAATACCGCCCGGAGTCAAAAACTAGTCCGGTGCGTCGGCTATCTGCTCCACTATCAGGCGGCCCGGGCTCCGCTGACGTGGTCCTGCAGCCCCCCCTTGCCGGACGCCCGAGCGCAGTGCGCGCAACAAAAGACGTCAGAGCCGGCTTGGACGCCGTGCCCGATCACCTGTGTGGAACAATGCGCACAGGCAGGTGCCAGTTTATGAATAGCGCATTCGAAGCAATCAAACTGATAAACCTGACCGTTCAATTCGACACGCATCATCTGGTCGTAACTATTTCCGCAGGAGTCACAATGGGCCATCTTTCGTCCTCCGAAAGACTTACCTGCAACCCGCGTGCGTCCCGAACGTCCGGCCCGCGCATTGCTTCAGATCTCTTTCATGTACTTTCTTGATCGCGCTCACGCAGCGCAACTACTGGCAGAAAGACTGATCCATACCTCTGGCGATCACCCTCTTGTTTTGGGCATCCCACGAGGCTCCGTTCCCATGGCAAAAGAGCTGGCCGATCGTCTCGGAGGCGACCTCGATGTCGTGCTCGTGCACAAGATAGGCGCACCCGAGAATCCTGAATTCGCCATCGGGTCAGTCAGTGAATTCGGAACTCTTTATCGATCTCCTGTTTTCGATTACTACGAAACCTCTCAGGGTTACCTCGACAGCGCCGTCCAGGAGGAGATAGCGAAACTGAAAAAGCGCCGGCAAACCTACTCGGGAATTCATCCACCTATTGATCCGGAAGGGCGCACCGTGATCATCGTCGATGACGGTATCGCGACGGGCGCCACCATGCTTGCCGCCGTCAGGGCTATTCGTCTGCAAAAACCCGGAAAAATCATCGTGGCATCGCCCGTCGCTTCAGTCGATGCGGCCGAGCTACTTCGCTCGGAAGCGGATGAGCTTATGATCCTGGATACCCCCGAGCCCTTCTATGCGATCAGCCAGTTTTACGGCGAATTCGCACAGGTAAGCGATGATGAAGTCAACGCCATCCTCAGGGAATCAGGACGAGGCGCAAAGCCGAAACGGGTTGCCTGAATTCCCCAGCTTTCTTGTTTCGCGATTCAAAAGATCAGAAAGCCATCGGGTCTCCGGAACTGACGCGCGCACAAGCCTGAAATTCCTGATCCGGAGAGGCACAATCTGCAGATCCACCAGTTCTCCCGTAGCAACGCGAACGCGGGGAAAGAACATCACCGCAAGCTCCGGACGGTAGATCTCGTATCCACGGATTCCTTCGTAATCGTTTATGAAATCACCGCAGCCATACAGTATCAGTTTGTTTCGATAGACCTCGAATGCCTTCACATGATGAGACGAATGCCCGTGCACAAGATCAATTCCTGCGTGATCAATCAACTCATGCGCGAAACGCTGATCCTCACTGGATATCTCGTAGCCCCAATTGCCGCCCCAATGAAGCGAAAGGATCGCGACATCTCCCTTCCTTTTGAAACGCGTGACGATCTCCTTCATTTTCATGACATATTCCCAGGAAGGCTTTTCCAGAAAATTGACCCCTGGTTTCCGCTCCGCGGCAGCCCAGCTTTGCGGAATCCCGCTATTTGCCATTCCAAGCGAAAAAACGAGCAGCCGTCCCTTCCCTGCCATCTCCAGTACAGCCGGGGACTCCGCCTCGTGCAGGGACCGCCCGGCGCCCGCGGTTTTTATGCCGGCTTGAGCAAGGGTGCGCAGCGTTTCTTCAAGACCGGAAATACCCCAGTCGAGCACATGATTATTGGCTAGCGCCGCACAATCCACCCCGGCCGCAACCAGACAAGTCACATTCCGCGGATTCATCCGGTAATTGATTCCCTTTGGCTGCCAGTCATCACTATCGGTAATACTCGTCTCAAGATTGATAATCCTCGCGTCAGGCCTTCTTGATTCAAGCTCCGAAAGCGCATCGCCCCAGATGTACCGATCGTTAACGGAGATCGGAACCGGTCCGTTGGCTTCCGTGGCTATCTCGATATAGTCCCGAGCGTCTTTTACATAATTTTCATGAAGGGCAGGATCGGAAGGATTTGGAAGTATCTGATCAATCCCCCTTCCCGTCATCACATCACCGCAGAGAAAGAGCTCCATGTCTCCTCGCCGATCAGTATTCATAGTTTTCACCAGGCTTTCGTGCGCGTATTTGCCAGGAAGCATTGCTCTCGGCGCGATGAGCGCGGGTGAGGCGCGCATTCGGGTCCTTCAGAACCAGACCCTCGATCTCAGGCAGAGGTGCCGCTTCACGAAAATGCCGTTGAAAATCACCTTGAAGCAAATGTGCAAGCCAGATGTGCCGGGAAGCCCGGGTTGCAATCACGATATCTTTTCTCACTCCGGAAGCCTCATCAGCATAACTCAACGAAACCGGCTCGACGGGAGTTCCCAAAATACGAGTGAGAAGATCATAACGCTCGCGATAGGTCGTCCCGAGCAGATAACGCCCGTCATGAATGAGAATGTCCCAGAACACGAGCGTGTCCTTGATCCTGCTTGTCTTGTAATGAAGTAAACCTCCATCGAGAACCTGCAGCTTGTCGCGGGTAACGGGAAGGGCGTTCAGTTCCCGGAGCATCTGTTCGGGTGGCCGATACCGTGGAAGCGGGGCTTTCCTGCGCCCAAACAGCTGAACTCCCGCACCTGGAACGAAGTAAACCAGAATTCGCCAGTCATCATACTTGTATTGAGCAACATAGCCTTTCAGCTCATCAAGCCGCTCGGGGCGCCAGGTGATCGCCGGGTGTGGAGGATAAATCAGGCGTGCAGAAACAGCGTTCGTCTTCACGCTGAATATTTTTGCAATCGGCACGCCCCGGAGCAGACGTGCATGAACTTTTGCTGTAAGGTGAGGCATGCTCTTTTTCGTGCGGTTTCTTCTCATGGTCCTTTGGTCCGGGCTCATATTTCTATTCGGAACCCTTCTCAGCCTGGTTCGCTGGGGGGACCTGAATCTGAACCGCGATATCGGCAAGATGCTCTCCATCCCGATTCTTCGCGCTCTCGGTATCCGGATTGAAGTGACAGGAATGGACCGGATGCCTGAAGGTCCCAAGATCTTCGTCGCCAATCATCAAAGCGGGTTTGAGCTCATCGTTTTTGGGTTCTTCTGTCCCGACCGGACGGTCTTCATAGGAAAAAAAGAGATCATCTGGATTCCCCTGTTCGGACTCTATTTCCTGGCGGCCGGAAACATCGTGATCGACCGATCACGCCGCAACAAGGCCGTCGCTACGTTATCCAGAGCCGCAGCCGTCATCCGTCGGAAACAAGCCTCCGTCATGGTGTTCCCGGAGGGAACCAGAAACCGTGGAGAGGAACCTCTGCTACCATTTAAAAGGGGGCCATTGTATCTCGCGCTCGAAGCGCAGGTGCCGATCGTTCCGCTGGTCGTCAGCCCGATCAAAAACGTATTCAGCTGGAAGCAAAGAATTCTGCAATCGGGAGTCATTCAAATCCAAGTACTCCCACCTGTTTCCACTGAAGGCACTAAAAAGGAAGACGCTACCCGGCTTGCCACAGAAGTTCGCGAGGCGATGCTTTCAGTGATGACCCGTGCGCCTATGCAGACAGATGCTCGATAAGGATTTTCGCGCCGATTCCGATCAGGACCAGCCCTCCGATAAGGCTGATCTTCTTCTCGAAAAAATGCCCGACTTTGGTTCCGAGATATACGCCGGCAAATGACACGAAGAACGTGACCACGCCTATGATCAGAGCGGGCATCGGAATACTCACCTGCAGGAACGAAAAGCTGAGACCCACAGCCAAAGCGTCAATGCTCGTGGCAACTGAGAGTCCCAGTAATAGAACGACATTCTCCGCGCAACATTCGGACTTTCCCGAATCGGACTTGCCGGATTCCAGTTTAAACGACTCATAGATCATTTTTCCGCCAATCAGCGCCAAAAGGCAGAACGCGATCCAGTGATCAAAATCCATGATCCAGTCGCGGAGCGTAAGACCGGCAAACCATCCCAGAACAGGCATAAGTGCCTGAAATGCGCCGAAAAAGAACGCGATCCGAAGCGCAGGACGCAAAGCAAGCCTGCCCATCATCGCGCCGTCGGCGACCGCCACGGCAAAGGCATCCATTGAAAGCCCCAGCGCAATCAAAATGATCGTAAAAAGTGACATAATTTGTCCATTTATGCCGCAGAATCCCGGACGCTGCGAGCCATTTTCTTGGTTGTTAGGTTTCTTTTGGACCCGTTTCGTGACAAAGATGCCCCCGCGTGACGAGATTCGAGTTTCGCTACATTGTTGGCTGGTATTTTCTTCCTGCTATCGTCGTGGCAATGACGGTCATTGCCTGGATGCTTTCAAAACACGTCATCGATCAGGAAATCGACGTCGAGTTTGACATGATCTCTACCGGGATCGAGCAGGCAGTCCAAAACCGCATGCAGGATTACGTGCAGTCACTGGTCCAAGCGACCGGATTCATCGCGCTTTCAGAGAAAGTGACACGCGAAGAATTCCGTGGATACGTGAAAAAGATCGACACTGAAAAGTTCTTTCCTGGAATACAGGGCATTGGACTCGCGGTGTACCTGAGAAATAACAACCTCATGCAGCATATCAAGGCAGGCCGAGAATCGGGAATTCCCGATTATGACGTCAGCCCGGAAGGGACTCGCGAGGAATACCTCCCCATTCTTTATCTCGAACCTTTGAATAAGAGGAATCGCGCTGCCATTGGCTACGACATGATGTCTGAAGCAATCCGGAAAGCCGCCATCGTCCGCGCGCGGGACACTGGCGAACCCTCCTTGAGTGACATGGTCACGCTGGTTCAGGAAATTGATGAAAAAGTTCAACCGGGCTTTCTGCTCTATGTTCCTGTTTACCGAGAAGGAGCTCCGATTCGTACGGTTGCCGAGCGCCGTGCGGCGTTTTTAGGGCATGTCTATTCTCCCTTTCGAGCTCACGATCTTTTCAATGCACTGTTTTCCGGTCAGCACCCTCCGGTGGGTTTTAAGATCTACTCCGGTTCCGAAATCAATGAGGACAAACTCCTCTATTCCCTGCCAAGGGAATCCGAGCGTTTTATCAAGACCTCGGGCCTCACCAGGACCGTCCCACTGGAAATCGGCGAACATACCTGGACTTTCCAGTTCTTTGAACTTCCACAGCTCAAGCAAAATAATCCTTACTACCTGCCGTTCACTGTCCTGATCGGCGGAATTCTGCTCTCACTCTTCTCCCTGAGAGTCGCGTTCGACAACAAGACACGAATGGAGGCTCGTGAAGCCGCGCTGAATCGGGAGCAACGCCTCAGGAGCCAGATTCAGCAAAAGGCTGACGAAAACGCAAAACTCTATGAGAATGCAAGCGCGGCGGTTGCCGCCCGAAATGAACTGCTTGCGATCGTCTCTCATGATTTGAGGAATCCGCTGAACGCGATTCTTCTTAACTCGCGATTACTGCAAAAAGCCGGGTCAAAACCGAATATCGAACCGCGGGAGCTCGAGCAGCTCGCGATCCGGATACAGCGTTCCGGCGACCGGATGAATCAGTTGATCCAGGATCTGCTGGACATCGCGCAGATCGAATCAGGTTCCTTGCCCATTACGCCGCAACCTCAATCGGCGGCCAGGCTGGTGTCAGAATCGCTGGAAGCGCTCCGTCCCTTGGCGAGCGAAAAAAGCATTGATCTCAGAGCAGAGATTCCCGAAGATCACCCGATTCTGGCTGACGCGAAACGTATTTTACAGGTACTGTCAAACCTGATCGGGAATGCCCTGAAATTCACGCCGGAGGGCGGCTCAATCGTTATTCACGTAGGACGTGAAGCGTCCAATTCCGTGCTCTTCAGCGTTTCAGATACGGGAAAAGGCATTTTCCAAGAGGACCTTCCTCGCGTATTTCAACGTTTCTGGGGCAAAGACAAAAGCCGTGGCGGTACCGGACTCGGTTTGTTCATTGTGGAGCAGATCGTCCGCGCTCATGGCGGCCGAATCTGGGTCGAAAGCCCGGAGGGACGTGGGACGACATTCTGGTTCACTCTTCCGGCGGCGCCTGAACCTGCACGCGCCCAATGACCTTGGAGTCCATCACGCTCAGGAAATCAAAATTTCCCGGCTCCTCGAATGTTCGGGAAAACGAATGCCCGGGTTTCAACCGTCCTGAATCCCAAAGACCGATCGGAGAAGTGATCGTGTGATCTCGACTGTCTGCATTCACCCAAACCACTCTTGTCCCTTGAACGACGGAGGTTTGAAATCGTGACAGTTCTTCGGCTGAGTTCTCGCTGTTCGAGGAAATGACCACACGAGTGACCCGGGGTTCGGCAGACGGCTTATCGCCCGGGACGTCAACGTGGAGAGGTTGTTCCTGAGCATGCTCGCCGCAACCGCTGAACAGTACGGATGCCACTAAGAAAGTGGTCAAACGTCCGTAACCACGGACTGCTGCGGCAAAACTCACCATACAGGAACTGAATCAATAAGCGTACCAGGCCCTGGAGACTCCGGCCGGTACTTAACGCGAGGTGATTTGTTCGAATTCACGCCTGAAATCCGGCTCGGCAAAGACTCTCTGACAGATCTGAGCTGCGAGATCTTTTCCAGCCACCACATCCGTAGGATGATGCACACCGACGATGAATCTTAAATCCGCGAGATGGCCCCCGTAAGTTTCGATGGCGCGAGCCCGCTCGGGAAAAGCGCGAGCCAGTACGCAGGAACCCACGACAGCCAGAACAGCATGCGAACTGGGATAGGCGCGCGCACCCTCTGGCATATGAGCACAAGGGTGCAGTGTCGGATCGACGGAATAAGGCCGCGGACGGCCGAATTTACCCTTCTGATAATCGGCGGCCCGTTCAGAAAATTTGAAAACCCGAGAAAGCACGGGACGCGCGGAATCAAGCTCGGCCTTCGAAAAAAGCCCTGCTGTGGCGCCGTAGAAAACGTCGAATGTGGGGATGCGTTGCAGTTGCGCAAGCCGGCAGTCCCGAGGGTCGCGTGTATCTTGAAGTTCATGAAGAACCCGGAAGTCCTCGCGATACGCCCTGGATCCCGCCACCGGAGGCGGATTGAGGAAAAAATCAGTTGACCGGATCTGCGTCCAATCAGCTAACGCTTGAGAAGTACAGACTAATATGAATAATGCGATAGCAACTTTGCGCATGATCTCCCCTTACCCCACTGTTGCAGGGTTTCGGGTTATCACGGCCGATCGCCTTGGTCAAAATTTCGTTTAGCAGGCTGCTAGAGGGATGCGGGGTTTCTGCGAACTGGCCGGGATCGCGGCGGAATGATCGGGGCTGGTTCGCTGCGTGGGATCATGAGAATCAGGTGCCACTCTCGCCATCACGGGCCGGGCCACCGGACGTGGCCTCCCTCGCAATATTCTAAGCACCTCTTCTTTTTTGTCCTCAAGCATTCGTTCCAAAACCAGGTCCGTGGTCATGATCATCTCCCTCGCGTATGCGCCAAGGCAAAGCATCGGCAGAAATCAGCGAAAAGTGTACCAAGGTTTTATGAAGACAGCCCTTATGTAGCTTTGGAATCCACTGCCTTAGTTGTGTAAACTCATGCCGCAACACGCACTTCGTCGTGCACTGGAAGTGGCGTCGCCCGCTTACGTGCACTTCGGTAATACAATCCGCCAACAATACTTCCAAACACCAGGTGCGCGAGGAGTACGGCTGAAAAGGTCCAGAAATTCGTATTCAGCGCGAACCAACCCGGTGCGGGAGCCTGTTCAGGAATGAACGGATGCAGGACCGGGACAACTCCGAGGAATACGCCCGCAGCAACATAATGAACCGCACCAGCCAGCAACCCCGGCTTCAGGCCCGAATTTCCGAATGTGCGAAATGCGACGGCATAAACCAGACCGAAAATGGCGCCGTTCACCAGATGCCAAAAAAAACCGAAAAGCCAGACGCCCGGCCCCACCGTGCTGGTAATCATGCTGCCCAGACCCATTTCGGGGTTCATTTCGACCAGCCCCAGGCTTCGCCCAATGACGCCGCCGATAGTCAGAATAAAAGCCCCTACTATTCCAGCCCACAATGCTGAAAGGTAGCTACCGTGCGCCAAGCGCGGGCGCGTTTTCAATTCCATGAAAAGACCCTCCGGCCTTTCAGGCAGCAACCGCCATGCCGCAAAGGCCTCATCAAGAGCACTCGGCGGCTTGACACCGTTTCGACGCACGCCGATACTGAACCGAACTATGAACTGGATATGTTTGCTTTTTCTTTTCGTCAGCCCCCTTCTGAGCTGGTCCCTCTCATTTGCTGAAACAGTGGCTGAAACAGCAGCTGTGACGTCGAGTTCGCCCATCACGGAAACCTGCATGGAAGAACTGCGAAAATTGCCAGGCCATTCCGATTCGGCTGCGTTGCAAAAAGTCTGCGCTGAAGCCGTCCATAACGAGAACTGCCGAAGCGAAAAAGGCCTGCCTATTTTCCATTGGAATCGAAAAGGGACCACTGCAGCCACAACCGCCCCCCAGCAGCAGAAGCCTTTGAAGATCCTGGTGTTTGGAATGATTCATGGTGATGAGCCCTGGAGCGGCAGCCTTGCGCGACTCTGGGCTGAGCGCCTCACCCGCTTCGATCCACGCAACGAATGGCGGATTCTGCCGATTCTGAACCCCGATGGATGGCGCCTGAAGACCCGCATGAATAGCCGCCAGGTGGACCTGAATCGGAATTTTCCTACGAAAGACTGGGCTGCGGAAGCCGTCCAGCATTGGGCAAAAAGCTCTGGAAAAAACAAGCGCCGTTTCCCGGGCCCCTCGGCTGGCAGCGAAAAAGAAACCCTCTGCTCGATCTGGCAGATCGAGGATTTCCAACCCGATTTCGTCATCTCTGTTCACACTCCTTATGGGGTCATGGATTTTGACGGGCCCAAATCCCGTGCCCCGTCAGCGACTCCTTTGCCATGGAGACGCCTTGGGAATTACCCAGGGAGTCTTGGACGATACCTCTGGAAAGAACGCGGAACTCCCGTCCTCACGGTGGAACTTGTGCACCGGGAGCCTGCATTCAGCAACGAGCGATACGCCAGGCTTCAGGACGAGCTTTCGGATTTCGCGCGGAAAACAGTCGACGAGCTTGAGCGCTCGCGCAGTCCGAACCTCGCCGCTACTCCCTGAGCGAATCCGTTCCTAGGCTTTTCCGGCGGATCCGAGAACTTCGCGATTTTTATACATAATGAGCTTCTTCAGCTCATCACGGGCAGGCCCGAGGTATTTTCGTGGATCGAACTCGGAAGGATTCTCCGCGAATACCTTACGAATCGCTCCCGTCATGGCCAGGCGACCATCACTGTCAATATTGATCTTGCAGACAGCGGAACGTGCAGCGCGCCTGAGTTGTTCCTCAGGAATACCCACCGCGTCTTTCAGCTTTCCGCCATACTTGTTGATCGTTTCGACGTATTCCGGAACCACTGAAGAAGCTCCGTGCAGAACGATCGGGAACCCCGGAATCCGCCGTTCGCATTCTTCGAGAATATCGAACCGCAGTTCCGGCGGAACGAGAATGCCCTTCTCATTGCGAGTGCACTGCTCGGGCTTGAACTTGGTCGCGCCATGAGAGGTCCCGATCGAGATGGCGAGTGAATCCACACCGGTCTTTTTGACAAAATCCTCGACCTGTTCGGGTTGCGTGTAAATGGATTTGGCCGCGACCACGTCGTCCTCGATGCCAGCCAGAACCCCTAGCTCGCCTTCCACGGTGACTCCATGGCTGTGCGCGAACTCGACCACCTGCTTGGTCAGGCGGACATTCTCGTCGTACGAGTGATGAGAGCCGTCAATCATGACCGAAGAGAAGCCTGACTCGATGCAATTCTTGCAAAGGTCGAACGTATCCCCATGGTCCAGATGAAGCGCGAAGGGTACATTTGATTTCGCGTCCTTGATCATCGCTGCCGCGCCCATCGCCATATAGCGGAGCAACGTGGCGTTCGCATACTTCCGAGCGCCGCTCGAAACCTGAAGAATGAACGGCGACTGGGATTCGATGCAGCCCAGGACGATTGCCTGAAGCTGTTCCATATTATTGAAGTTGTACGCCGGAATCGCGTATTTGCCTGCCATCGCTTTGGCAAACATCTCTTTTGTCGACACTAACCCGAGTTCTTTGTAGTGGATCATGATTTTCAACCTTCCTTTCAGGAGTCCGAAGGCTCCTTGATGTCTTTTTCCCTGTGATTAATGGATTGCTGATCCACGCCTTCCCGGTACTCATCGATATGACGAGTCGTCAGGGAGCCCACCTTTGGATTGAATACGAGTGGAGGTGGCTCGAGCTGTACCAGATAGCCGAACTGTTCGCGGAACTCCTGCAGCGAAATTCCGGCTGTGGCCGCGAACTTCGCAAGTTCGTGCGGATCCGCGAAGTCGTCACGCCTGAGCCGGATCATGTAGCGGCGAGCGATCGCGTAGCGCGTGGAATTGATGTCGACCATTCGCAGCCGAGTTCTTCCGCTTTTAGGATCGAGCAGCTGTTGGAAAGGAATCGGAACGAAATTCCCTCCCTGCATCGAAACCATCACGTTGTTACCGCCCTCAATGATGTGCTTGGCTGCGCAATAACCGAGATCACGCGTGTACTCCATGTCGTAGGGGATCGGATCAGCGCAACGAAGCTCATAACCGATATTCTTCGCGACGATGGTGGTTTTGATTCCGAAATCGCGAAGACGCGCGTTCACAGCTGATTTAAGAATTTCTCCGATGTTCACCTCGGCAATTCTGAGATGGCCATGCGCATCGCGCTCCACGTCCGCCACTCCCTGCAGGTCGGCAGGATCGATATCCAGCACCAGGCCTTCGGAGATCACGGCCACTCCATGGCGGCGGCCATAGCTGAGGCGCTTGATAATGGCTCCGACGAGCGTATCGACCACGGCCTTCAGCTTGATGGGCTCTCCGTTTCGCGAAAATTCCTCGGTGATCAGCGAAAGGGTCGCCCCCGCCGCTTTGCCCATACCGAGCGCCAGATGCCCGGCCTTTCGTCCCATTGAAATGACGAAGTACCAGCGCGACGTGGTGCTCGCATCCACGATCAGGTTCTTCACGATCTCAACGCCAATGTGGCGAGCGGTCTGAAATCCAAAAGTATCGACGCTCGCCGGCAGATCAAGGTCATTGTCGATCGTCTTGGGCACATGCACGACGTTAATTCGTCCTTCGGCTTTTTCAGCAAGCTTCATCGCGGAAAAAGCCGTGTCATCGCCGCCGATCGTGATCAGCTGAGCGACATTCAATCGCAATAGCGAAATCACCGCGTTTTCGAGGTGTTTGGGATCCTTTGTGGGATTCGCGCGAGAGATACCGATGAAGGAGCCGCCGCGAAAATGAATCCGGGATACATCCTCGATGCTGAGCGGACGAACCCGGTCCACGTTACCTTCCATGATCCAACTGAAGCCATCCTGGACTCCAAGTACTTCGACGCCTTCCAATGAAGCGCGAATGGTCGCAGCTGCGATGACGCTGTTAATTCCGGGAGCAGGACCTCCACCGACGAGAATGGCAATTCGTTTTTGTTGGCTCACAACGATCTCCTTAGAAGCGGACGGCTTGAGTAGCACCGAGTCTACCGCAAACTTACGCAACTTTCTTTCCAAAAACCGTTTCGACGCTGCGCGTACTGCCAACCTGCCGAGGGGCCTGGCTTAGTACCTGAACGAGCTGCCGCCCACGAATTCGCGCAAAATCGAGTGACGAGGGATGGCATCCACCGGAATAGGAAGGAAATACGACAAAAACTTCATCAATCGGAGCGCCTCGCCATAAGCATAGGAATCGACGGGCACCTGCTCCAGAACCGGTTCAACAGCCGTCTTCAATGCCGCCAGCTCATAGACCAGCGCGGTATTGAAAAAGACATCCGCCTCCTCCTGGAACGGAAACACATATTGAGACTCCCCTTCCCGAACCGACGGCCAGCGGAGGATGGTCTGAGCGGCTGAGTAGTTCCGGAACTGATGGTCGCGGATGATTCGGCGAAGGATTCGCGTATCAGTGGTCGGAATGCGATTGTGCGTATCCAGGGGAACTTCCGTCAGCGGGCTGACGTAGATCTTGAAAATGCTCTCTTTCGGGAGTTCCGACCAGAAAAGCGGATTCAGGGCATGAATCCCTTCAACGATCACGAGCCCGTGCTCTTCCGGGCGAATCGTTTTCCCGGAGAGTCCGCCCGTGCCGGTTTTGAAATCGTATTTCGGAAGCTCGACTTCCTTCTTCTCCACGATCTTCCGGAGATTTTCCTGAAAAAGAGCCACATTCACGGCGTAAGGCGATTCGAAATCATGATCCCCGTTCGCGCTTTTCGGAGTCTTGTCGCGGTCCAGGAAGTAGTCATCCATCGAGACGAGAAGCGGTTTATGGCCATTGATCCGGAGCTGAATACCCAGGCGCTTCGTGAAAGTGGTCTTGCCGGAAGCGGATGCTCCGGACACCAGGATCACACGCGTTTCCTTGCGTTTCGTGATGGTATCCGCGATCTGGGCGATTTTTTTCTCGTGGAATGCCTCGGAGATCAGAACGAACTCGTTATATCTCTGGGTTCGGATCAACTCATTGAGCATCCCGACGTCTTCCACTTCGAGGATCTGGCGCCAACGGCGGGTTTCCTTGAAAACGTCATAAAGTTTCTTGCTCTTTTTGGCGCGGACAAGCTTCGTCGGATGCATGAGCGAAGGCAGATGCAGAATCATGCCTTTATCGTAAGCATCGAGTGAGAACTGCTTCACGTAGCCGGTGCTCGGGGCAAGGTAGCCGTAAAAATAATTCAGCATTCCATCGAGCTGGTAAACGCTGGCCTTCGTCGCGTTCCGGAAGCTGAGCAGGCGGGCCTTGTCATCCCTGCCTGATGCACGGAATACCTCGATCGCCTTTTCGATCGGGACTTCTTCACGTTGAAAGGGAAGGTCCAGTTTCACGATCTCCTGCATTCTGTCCTCGAGCGAGCGAATGATCTGAGGCGTGATCTGCGGGCCGTTGGAGATCTCCGCGTAAAGTCCGTTCGAAAGCGGATGCAGGATATGGATGCGCGCCTCGGGATAAAGATCATGAAGGGCCTTGATGAGAATGAAAGAGGCGCTGCGCTGATAGACCCTGATTCCATCCAGACTGTTCAGACCGACGAATCGAACCTGTGAATCCTGCTCCACGCGAGTGCTGAGCTCGCGAAGTTTGTTATCGACGAAAGCGGCGAAAATCGAGCGGCCTTGCGCGCCCCCGCTCATCTGCTGAACGACCTCCATCAGGGAGGTCCCTTTGGCGACCGAGACCTGCCGGTTTCCTTCCATAGTCAGCTGAACACTCAATGCAGTGGATGCGGTCATATCTGATGATTCCCCTCTTCTATTTACGAGAAGATCTCATTGTAGCAAAAAGCTTCTGATTTCCACAATCTCTGTTCTCGTGGATAATGAACAGGATGTCTCAGTCACGGTCTGCCCCGACTCTGAAATTTTTCAAATCCTGCTCGCTATGCAGGGCAAACTGGGCTGATCGCACGTGCTTTCTCGCAGATGCTTCGGTGACTTTAAAAGGCTATCAGGCCCACCCAACTGAACCCGAGAAAGGGCTTCTCGTTTTCCAGCACGATGCAACCGGCTGCGGGACTTCACTGGCCATGCCCGTGAGCCTGTTTTCAGATCTCTATCAAGGTCCCAGAATCCGCACGCTCGCTTACGGCTCCGACGACTGCGAAAAACGTTGCCTCAGCAACGACGATCTTGAGCCCTGCAAAGCCAACTGCTCGGCCGCGTACGTGCGTGAACTCCTCAGGACCATCCGTTCCCGCCAAACAGCTTAAATCACGACCTGGGCACCCAGTTCCACGACCTGATCCGGCGGAAGCCCGAAGTAATCCGTTGCCGGTCGAGCATTTCGGGATAGCAGTACAAAGAGCTTTTTCCGCCAGGACGCCATCCGGCTATCGCCGGTCGTCAGGAAAGACTCGCGTCCGAGGTAAAAGCTCAGCTCAGTGATATCCAACTCCAGTCCGGTCCCCAGGCAAAAGATGAGGATTTCAGAAATATCAGGATTCTCCATGTACCCGTAGCGCGCCTTCACCTTGACGAACCCATGCGGAAATTCCTTGACGGTCACGCGTTCGTTCGCATCGACCAGGGGCTCATTCCGGGTCGCGATCGTCAGCACGATCACGCGCTCGTGAAGAACACGGTTATGCCTGAAATGATGCAGCAGAACCGGCGGCGCGATTCCCTCTGTCAGGCTCATGA
This sequence comes from Bdellovibrionales bacterium GWB1_55_8, assembly GCA_001769835.1. Classification (GTDB taxonomy): domain Bacteria; phylum Bdellovibrionota; class UBA1018; order UBA1018; family UBA1018; genus GWB1-55-8. Next base: position 12,093 of record MEPR01000092.1, on the reverse strand, counting down.
ATACAGCGGTTCCCTTCACTCGCGGTGGCCGCTTTCTCGGGATCATGGCGATGAACCGCTCGAGTGGCATCGAGCGGGTGGACATGACCCCCGCAAGAACTTCCCTTCCTTTTTTCCAGGTGGTCATGACCGTGAAAACCACGGCGGCTATCAAGATCACCACCCAGCCGCCATGAACGATCTTGCTCAGATTCGCGGTAAAAAAAGCGACATCCACGAACAAAAACACGCCGAGCAGTGCCGCTGCCGGAAGCAGCTTCCAGCTCCAGACCTGGCGCGCCACCAGGAAGAACAGCACCGAAGTCACCACCATGGTTCCGGTTACCGCAATGCCGTACGCCGCCGCCAGGTTCGAGGAATTTGAGAACAGAAGCACCAGTCCGATTGAACCGATCATCAAAAAACGGTTCACCTGCCCGATGTAGATCTGGCCCACGGTTTCACTCGACGTGTGATCGATATGCGTTCGTGGCAGATAGCCAAGCTGAATCGCCTGCTGCGTGAGTGAATAGGCGCCTGAGATCATGGCTTGGGAAGCGATGATCGTGGCCACGGTCGCGATTCCCACAAGAGGCAGGAGCATCCATCCTGACACAAGCCCGTAAAAGGGATTTTGAAGAGCGGCCTGTCCTTTTTCCAGAAGGAGCGCGCCCTGCCCGAAATAATTCAGGAGAAGGGCCGGAAAAACGAGCGCAAGCCAGCCAATGCGTATGGGCTTTTTCCCGAAGTGTCCCATATCCGCATAAAGGGCCTCCGCGCCAGTGACACAAAGGATCACCGCGCTCAGTACAAAAAAACCGGCAAACCCATTGGCTGAAAAAAAGCGGACGGCATAAATCGGATTGATGGCTAATAGTATTTCCGGGTTCCGGAAAATCCATGGCACACCGATCGCGCCGATCGTAAGGAACCAGACCAGGGTCGCCGGTCCGAAAATGGAGCCGATGTGAGTTGTCCCCCGGGACTGCACGGCAAACAACACAAGCAGCACAACGACCGTGAGCGGGACAACGGCCGGAGCAAGGAACGGGGTCGCGATATTCAAGCCTTCGATGGCGCTCAAGACTGAAATAGCAGGGGTAATGACACCGTCTCCATAAACCAGTGCCGCACCCAGCAGCCCCAGGAGAATCGGAGTCGTTTTCTTCCATCCGGAGGAACTGTACCCAGGAACTTTTCGTCTTTTGCTCTGCAACAGCGAGAGCATGGCCATCGTGCCACCTTCGGATCTGTTATCAGCACGCAAAATAAAAAAGAGATATTTGAAGGTGACCACCAGCATCAAAGCCCAGAAAACAAGCGACAGAATCCCGTAAATATTGACGGCATTCAAAGCCAGCTGGTGCGCCGGGTGAAAACATTCGCGAATGGCGTAAAGCGGCGAGGTTCCGATATCCCCGAAAACGACCCCTAAGGCCGTCAGCGTGAGCTTAGGGAGGTTTCCATTCGGCGCCTTGGCGGACCTTCCTTTTTGCTCCTGAAGAGGCTCCTGCCAAGCCCGTTCCTGATCACGGGGAGGAATATTCTGCGGCAGCTTTCGAAGCGGTTCTGCATCAACCAAAAAATTCCTCGCCCCAAAATAGCGCGTAAGCGATTGCGCAATTTTGCGAATAACGAGCACTGCAAACTCCGTACTTATCCCTGCCCTTCTTCATCATCTTAATCTTATGATGAATGACCCCTATGCGCCGGCGGGGTGCGAATTGACACCCGGTGCGCTTTTCGCGAAGTTCGCGCGCATGTCTTTGCCTCGCGTACTGTTTTGTTTCCTCTTCATTCTGGCCGCCACGGCTCCTGATTCCATCGCGATGGGGCGGAGACAGAAATCGCGAGCACTCCTCATGGGCGTATTGGGAGATTCGATCTCGGCAGGCACCCTCTCCGATCTTCCGCTGAAACCCTGTGCAAAAGATGCCGCGAAAAGCGCAAAAAGGCCTGGCGGCGTGAGCGCGAAATTCATCTACGAGAACAAGGAAAAACTTTCCTGGGCCTCAGGTCGATCGGTGTCATCCCATTTTTACCTCCTCAAATCCTACCTGCTCGCGAGCGGGAGCCCGGACTCGCTCCGGGTGGAAAACGTCTCCTCACCGGGCGATCGCACGCGCGATCTGCCAAAACAGGCTGCCGAACTCATGAAGCAGTACAGGGAGGGAAACTACTCAGCCCTGACCTATGCGACCATTCTGATCGGAGCCAACGATGCGTGCGGAAAAAAGGGCGCCACGCCTCTGGATCGCATGCGCGCGGAACTTCTTCAGACTTTCGCGAAAATAGCGGAAATTCAGCAGGAGGAACCGATCCGAATCCTGCTCGTCGGGATTCCCAGAATTCCTGATCTCGGCGCACCCGCGATCCGCCGGACCCATACCCCTCTACTCGGTCTTCGCTGCGGTGTCGTGCGCGACCGGCTCCTTGGCTCCTGCCGGAAGCTGCTCAGCTGGAGAACGGAAGAGGAATATCACCAGGCGATGAACATCGTTGAAGAGAGAAATCGACTGCTCAGGTCCACCGCGATCGAAGCCAATGCCACTTTCCCGAATCTGGAAATCGTTTACAGCAATCACCTCTTTGACCTGGAAATTCCTCCCGCCATGCTGGCGATCGACTGCTTCCATCCGAGCAAGCGCGGGCAGGAGGCGATCTCGCGTGAAGTCTGGCTGGATCAGCCCTGGTTTTGGATGGAAAGATGATCAAAAGGAGACATCTATGCTCACGATCCTGTTTCTAACGGCCCTGGCAGGGAGTTTGCCCCTGCAAACCGCTCAGGGCGCCTCCTGCCAAGGCGTCTTCCTGCGACAGCATGGGCCAACCTCCGTCAGCCCCGATCAGATCCTCAGCTACAAGATCCAGGTCGTGAATGAGGGGGCCTGCAACCTGGAAGGCGTGCAGGTCACCGATTATATCCCGCGAAGAACGGTATACCGCGAAGGACAACCCACGCCGAGCCAGGTTCCCGTGAATAGTCAGGAACCCCGAAGCCACCTGCCCGTTCATCAGGTCGTGTGGAAGGATGTGAGCCTTCCCGCAAACGGCTCCACGGCGTCCTTCGAAGTGAAGGTCATGGTGCTTCCGCCCGGCAAACGTACGATCACCGACACCTCTTGCGTGGAACATCCGAACCTCGTGCGCACCTGCAACACCATCGACCTCTGGGTGAACGAATAGCTGAAGAGGAAAACATGCGCGACGAAAGCTATCTTCGGGTAGGAACGCGTATTCTTCACCTGAGTCGGCTGGAGAAAATCTACTACCCGGAAACAGGGTTCAAAAAGAAAGATGTCCTTCTTTATTACAGGCAGATCGCGCCCGTACTTCTGCCCCATCTGAAATCGCGTCCGCTGACGCTCAAGCGGTATCCCGAAGGAGTTCAGGGCGATTACTTCTATGAAAAGCGATGCCCGTCCTATCGCCCTCCCTGGTTCAACACCGTTGAGCACACCGGGATCAAATTCTGCGATGTCGGAGACCTGGCCAGCCTGGTTTGGATCGTGAATCTCGGATCGCTTGAATTGCACACCTCGCTCTCGCGGGCGCCGCGGCTGGAACAACCCTCCACGATGGTCTTCGATCTGGATCCCGGTGCGCCGGCGGGAATTCACGAGTGCGCGCAGGTGGCGCTTAAAATCCGATCACTTCTCGACGACTTGAATATCGAATGTTTTCCGAAAACGTCCGGCTCTAAAGGGCTTCAGCTCTACGTTCCGCTGAAAGCGACCGCAGGCTATCTTCAAACAAAGTCCTTTGCTCGCGCGATAGCCGAACATCTCGAACGGGAAATACCAGAGCTCGTTGTTTCCAGGATGATCAAAAAAATCCGGGCAGGCCGGGTATTCATCGACTGGAGCCAGAACGATGTTCATAAGACGACGGTTTGCGTGTACTCGCTCCGGGCGACACCTCTGCCAAGCGCCTCAACGCCTCTGGAATGGCTTGAGGTCGAGCAGGCGGCCAAAGGCAAATCATCGCTCTTCTTCTCGCCCGCCGATGTTCTGAAACGAGTTTCCGAACAAGGTGACCTGTTCAGAAGCACCCTCACCCTTCAGCAGGACCTCCCGACGTCTGCCAGGCGTTGGTTGAAAGCCGCCTGAAGCCGCGCATGTTCAGCTCAGCCCGGCGCGAAACTTGAAAAACCTGCCCGCATGGCACGAGCAAAAAATGCAAAATTAAAGAGCATTCCAGGCGGCAAGGGCAAGACACCCGCGCGCGGCTCCAGCGAATTAGCAGGGCTTTTCAGCGGGAAAGTGACTCGCGCGGCGCCGAAGTCGCGACAGGCGAAAAAGAAACTCAAACCCACCGAGGAGCTCCCGGGAGATCTCCGTTTCTTGAGCGATGTGTTTGCCGCGGGTCGTGCCGTTCAGAAGGAGCTATCTTTCAAGGTCAGATATGCCGAACAGCGGGTGAAAGATTACTGCCTGAGGCGCTTCTCGGAACTGTTCGCTGCAAGCGGGACCCGGCCGCCCAGCATTGAGTATACCGGCGAACACTCCCGCTTCATGTTCACTCAAACCGAACGCACGACATTGACTTTGGACAAGGTCGAGGAGCTCCGGGATCTGGGAATTCCGATCGATGAGTATACGGAACTTCGTGGTATTCGCATCAACTATGAAGCCATTCGTCGCCACAAGCTCGAGGAAAAGCTTCAGAAAGCGCTTTCTGAAATGGGACTTCGCTCAGACATTCTGGAAGAATGTTTTGTTCCGAACGTGGAACTCAATGAATCCTTTTACAACGTTCTTGCGCAGATCATTCGCGAGAGTTTGCGCGAGGGTGAGGAACTTCCCGAGAAACTTCACGAGGTCCTGCAGATCCTTCGCCCCGCCAATCAGGTCCGAAATCTTGAACTGCCCGGCTATGACGCCAGGAAAAGCTTTGACCTTGTCATGAAGGCCGAGATCGCAGCGACAGAAGAGGAGGAAGAGCCCGAGGTCGCCTGACTCGATTCCACCTCAGAACCAATAAGTCAGCGTCCCGAGCAGGTTCCAGAGCGTCACGGTATCATCTGTCGTCACGACGAGAAAACTCGCTTCGCCCCCGACCGTGAAGTTGGATTGAAGCTCCCGGCGATACCCGAGCGCCGGACCGAACACCAGATCCGTGGAATCCCCGATATCGACGTCAGGAATCGAAGCAGAAGCACTGGTACGCGCTGCCCCGACTTTGGCTCCGACGTATGCGCCATCGAGCAGTTCCTTCAATTCATAGTTCCCTTCAAGCGCGAAGACCCAGAAACTTTGGCTTAAATTGAAGGTGTTCCCAAGAATGGTCTGCGTTTCATCACCCAGACTGCTGTAAGTGACATAAAGCCCGGCGCTCATCAGCTCGTGGAACTGGCTCCCACCGTGAGCGCCCACTCCGAACTTCGTGCCCACATCATCACTGAAGGACGAGATTCCCGCCAAGGGTCCAAAATAATAGGTCCCTGCGCTAGGAGCGGCCTGCACATCCAGCGAAAGAGAACTTATTAGGACAAGTATTACTCCGACAAGGGCGTGTTTACGTCCCATAAAAACCTCCATTCCTGGAAACCGGCTGCCCAGGGTTTGACCCGACCCAAAACAGCAAAAACCGTTCCCCGTATCGACCTTCGATGCTAAATTCTGGGCCATGGACAATCAAAACCTGCACCGCACCATCATTGAGCCCTTTAAAATCAAGATGACAGAACCCCTCGTGATGCCGACGCGCGCCGAAAGGGAAACCTTTCTTCGCGAAGCTGGGTACAATCTTTTTCTAGTCCCGGCGCGCAAGGTGACGTTCGATTTTCTGACTGACTCCGGCACAACCGCCATGAGCGCGGCGCAATGGTCAGCCATGATGGTTGCCGACGAAAGCTACGCTGGTTCCCGAAGTTTCGAGAAATTCGAGAAAGTGGTCCGTGATTTGACCGGCTACACTCACGTTATCCCGACCCATCAGGGCCGCGCCGCGGAGAGATTGCTCTTCTCGCTGCTGGTGAAAAAAGGTTCCGCGATTCCGTCGAACAACCACTTCGACACGACGCGAGCCAACATCGAACAGCTGGGCGGGGAAGCCGTCGATCTCGTCATCTCCGAAGGCCGCGATCCGGCGAACCGGCACCCCTTCAAGGGCAATATCGACCTCGAACGCCTGGAGAGTTTCTGCGCTGAAAATCATGCGAAGATACCAGTAGGCATGCTGACGGTGACCAATAACACCGGTGGTGGTCAACCCGTCTCCATGGAAAATATCCGCGGAGCGGCGGCGATTTACCGGAAATACGGCATTCCATTCATTCTGGATGCCTGCCGTTTTGCCGAAAACAGCTACTTCATCAAGCTTCGCGAAACAGGGCAACAGGAGCGCGCTGTCCGGGATATCGCCCAGGAACTTTTCTCTCTCGCTGACGGCTGCATGATGAGCGCGAAGAAAGACGGGCTCGTCAACATCGGCGGATTCATTGCGTTGAAAGATCCGCGTTGGGTCGATCATCTCCGGAGCATCCTGATCCTGACCGAGGGCTTTCCGACTTATGGCGGTCTCGCGGCTCGGGATCTTGAGGCTCTTGCCGTCGGTCTCGAAGAGGTATTGGACGACAAGTACCTGTCTTACCGGCTTGCCAGCGTACGCTACATGGCCGAAGGGCTGAACCAGCGTGGCATCCCGACCATGCAGCCGCCAGGGGGACACGCGGTTTACATCGATGCAAAAGCTTTTCTTCCGCATATTCCACCCCACCAGTTTCCCGGGCAATCGCTCGTCGCGGAGCTCTACCTTTCCGAAGGAATCCGCTCCTGCGAAATCGGCTCGGTGATGTTCGGAAAATTTGTCGGAACTGAATTCCAACCCGCTCAGATGGAGCTGGTGCGGCTCGCGTTTCCGCGCAAGGTCTACACACAGAGTCACTTCGATTACATCCTGGAAGGAATGACCGAAGTTGCGCGTCGCAAGAACTCACTCAAGGGAATGCGCCTGACCTATGATCCGCCGTTCCTGCGGCACTTCACCGCGCGGTTTGAATTCATAGAATAGACGGTTCTGAATTTGCACTTATACGACCGGCGAACTGCGAGGGGCGTGCATGGCAAATTCCGTGAACTTCAAGAAAGAGATCCGCTGTGGAATCGAAGACGCGGCCGTGCGCTCGAGACGCTTCGCTGACGGCGCATGATCAGGATCTTTTATCGAGCTTCCGGTAAATCGTCCGCGAATTGATTCCAAGAAGCTTCGCGGTCATGTTCTTGTCTCCTGAAGTCGCTTCAAGCGTTTTCCGGATCAGAAGATCTTCCACTTCCTTCAGCGATGCGCCCAGAGGAACTTCGATGGTTCCACCCGGAGTCCGAGGTTTGGCCATGCCGCCGGAGGAAGCTGCCGCCAGGTGTTGAGGAAGATCCTCAAGCGCGATCTCAGCGCTCGTCGCGAAAACCACCGCGCGCTCGATGACATTTGACAGCTCCCGCACATTGCCGGGCCACGAGTGCTCCAGAAGAACCTGCATCGCAGCCTGGGAAAAGGCCTGAACATCCTTGCGGTGGCGCTTGGCCGCGACGTCAAGAAAGTGCGCGGCGAGCTCCGGCACGTCTTCAATCCGTTCTCTCAGCGCCGGAACCCGTATTGAAATGACCTCCAGCCGGAAAAGAAGGTCTTGGCGGAAATTCCCGGCCCTGACCGATTCCCGCAGATCACGATGCGTCGCCGCGATCACGCGGACATTCACTTTCCGCGGCTCATTGGCTCCCAGGCGCCTGACTTCGCCTTCCTGCAAAGTACGAAGAAGACTCGCCTGCAGCTGCAAAGGCATGTCACCGATCTCATCCAGAAGAAGAGTCCCCTCGTTCGCCGCCTCAAAAAGCCCGTCCTTGACCCCTGTGGCACCCGTGAAGGCGCCTTTTTCAAAACCAAAAAGTTCGGACTCGATGAGCTGCTCGGGAACGGCGGCGCAGTTGAGCGCGATGAATTTACGGGCCTTCCGCTCGCTTTCACGATGAATGCAGCGGGCGACCAGCTCCTTGCCCGTGCCGCTTTCCCCCGCTAGAAGCACGGTCGCGTCCGTGGGAGCCACTCGGCGGATGATGTCGCGTAATTCGCGCATGGGTGCCGACTGACCGATCAGGGAATCCAGCATTCCCACACCGGCTGCGGGATTTTTCTCCTGGCGTTCCAGCGCAGCCATGGGGCGGACACGCTTCAGCACCGTATCCACGGCGGTGAGCAAGGCCTGACGCTTGAAGGGTTTCGTGAGAAAATCCACGGCCCCGAGCTTCATGGCCCAGACCGCATCTTCCACTTTACCGAAGGCCGTCATCAGGATGACCGGCGTGGACTCCCCGCAAAGCGAAAGCGCACGCAGGAATTCGAGGCCCCCGAGCCGCGGCATGCGAACGTCGGTGATCACAAGTTCGAAGCGATTCCCGGCACGCCCGGCATTCCGCGCCGGACGGATCTCCTCGAGAGCGGCCTGACCGTCACTCGCGGTGACAACCTCGTGACTGGCATACTCCAGAATCTTGCACATCGAGGCCAACGCCTGAGGATCATCATCGACCAGCAGAATTTTAGCCATGGGTCTCCAGTTCCAGCATCGGCGCGGCCGCTATCGACTCGTTCACCATCTCCATTCCAAGCATCGGAAGAAGAAGCTCGAAACAAGCCCCACCTGTTTTTTCCGCCACATGACGAACTGAACCACCATGTTCCTCCGCAACCTTTCTCACGAACGAAAGCCCGAGGCCGGTGCCTTGTGAGCGAGTGGTCACAAAAGGCGTGAAAAGTTTCGAGAGGACCTGCGGGGGAATCCCAGGTCCGTTGTCTTCGATGCGAACCCAGACCATTCCCGATTCAGCGTTTCCAAGTGCGATACTGATCCTGGGCGCAGGGACGCCCTCCAGGGCCTGAAGGGCGTTTCGCACGAGATTGCCGATCACCTGTTCGAGAAGATCGGAATCTCCCATCACGGCAAGCGAACAGCGTTCCTCCCGATTCCAGTCCACGCGAACGCCTTGCGCTTCACAGACGGGCGCATAGGTCGCGAGAACGGATTCAAGAACATCTCCGAGATCGGTCACCCGCTTGTGGCCCGCTGAAAGTTTCGAGAGTTTCAGGTAATTCTGCGTGATCTTTTCCAGACGATCCACGGCGCCAAGAATCGAATGGAGCGATTGCTTGAGCTGGATGTGACCGATTGAGGTGGCCATGTCCACGGCCATTTCCGCCTCAAGCCCGATCGAATGAAGAGGATTCCTCACCTCATGAGCCACCTGCGCCGACATTCTCCCGACGGCCGCGAGATTCTCGGCTCGCGTAAGCCGTTCCTGAATATCGAGCTCCTCAGTCACATCATCGAGAACCAGGATCGCGCCATGCGCCCCCCCTGTTCCGACCTTAAGAGGCATCAGGTGAGCCCGATAGGTTTTATCCTCAATCTGGCACGCATCAATCCTGACGGTTTCGGAAGCCGTCGCCAGCTGCTCGAACCAACGCCTCGCCCCGGCTTCCGCCAGAGGCAGAAAACGGGTCAAGCTGAGCAGCTCGGAGCCTATCACCGGTTTGTCGTCCGTGATTCCCAACCATTTTTCCGCGACCGGATTGATCTGCGTGATCCTTCCTGAAAGATCCGTGACCAGGAGTACCGATTCAATGCTGTTGAGCACGTTCTGATTGAGCTCACCCATTTTGCGCAAGAGCCGGTTCTGCTCCTGCAGCTGGGTTTTTTGGGTTTCGACGACTTTCTCGCGCTCAAGGAGCGCCGTGGCCATTCGATGGAACTCGCGCCCGAGCTGTGAAACCTCATCGTCGCGCGAAAGTGAACGCGCGGGCATGAGAGCCTTATCCTCTTTCCTCAGCCCGCGACGTGTGATTTCACGCGCAAGCCGGGTAAGATCACGAAGAGGCCGAAGTGCCTGTTCTCCAAGCCACAGAAGAAGCAGCGATAGCAGGACTACGACCGCGACAATGATCTCAAGACCCGTTCTAAGCTGGGCCACGCGTTTCTCAGCGAGCGCAAACGTGTGCCTGGCCATCCGCTCATATTCGTCCGCGCCCCAATGCAGCTGGCGGCGCCACTCATCCAGATTGGCCTTCCAACGCGGGTAAACCCGGTTTGCCTCTGCATCATCATGCTGATTGAGGGCCTGATACAGTTTCGCTGCATCAGCTCTCAAATCACCGAGGCCCTTATGGACTCCCTCGGCCCAGGACTCCCACTGCGCTCGTCCTTCTATGGTGGTCCAGCCTGCATCAACGCGCACGAGCGCCTGGAGTCGATCCACTTCGCTCTCCAGAATATCCTCGATCCAACGGGGCACCGGTCGCGGGCGCCACCTGGGATCTTTCCAATGGGAGAATCCGAGGCTGCGCTCCATTTCCCGTTGGAAAACATCCGCATCCGACTGCATTTGAGAAAACAGACGCCCAAGAGGCATCGATACCCGATTAATCGCGTCGAGCAGCCGGTTCACCTCAGTGATCCGAAACAAGCTGATCGTTGACCCAAATAGCGAAAGAATGATCAGGCCGCTCACGAAGAAAAGAATCCGGCGGCGAAGGGAGGCGGGCTTTTTTATTTCTTTCGGTTTCTGCCCCATCTTGCCTCAGCATAACTTAAGGAAGATAAAACAAAAGACGATAAAACGAGAGGAGGAGATGCTTTGAGTTCGCGCCCAACCAGCCGTATCGGAATCATGGTCGACCCGCGCCTTTCACGGGAGCGTGCGAACCTCCTGACACGCACGATTAACGCACTACGTCATATTGCTGAAATCGAACTCCTTCCAGGTGATGCCCTGGAGGAAGAGATTCTTCAAAAGATTCAGGCCACTCCCTATCATCTTGTTCTCGTCCCCTGGTACCGCTACTTCAACTGGAGCCGGGTAGAAGCCCATTTTGGACTGACCCGCACCCGGGGCCCTACTTTCGCCGGATACCACTGCGATCACCTCACTTCCCTGGATATCGGATCTCAGGCCGAGCACCTCCGCACCATCCTGCTCGATTTCGGCGGGATGACAAGCAACGAGGCCGTTCTGATCTGCCGCTCTCTTTTGCATGAAGCGCGACGTTCCGGCATTCAGCCGCTTTTGAAGCCCTCAACACCGATCTACTGTGAAAACTGGTACGCGTCCCAGGGCCTCGGAAATCGGCTGGACTCAATACTGGGCCTTCCGGAGATCACCACCGCAGGATGGGCCGAGCGCAGCGCCACGATTCGGATGATCCTTGTCGCGCTTTGGGGACTGATTTACGAGGATGGCCCCGGTAAATCCGAACTTGGCCAAGGGACGTCCCAGACTCCACGGGCTGCCTTTCAGTTTGCTGCTGACGAGCAAAGCATGGTTTTCCGCCTGAATTACGCGATGCCAAGCTGGACACCCAAAACCGCGGTGACCTCGCTCTGGCCGACATCCGGGCATCCTTCCAGCAACTTTCAATTCCTGCTTCGTTACGCCGATTTCATCCGTCTGCACACGCTTTCGGAAAATCCCATGATTGAACTTGTGGTCGGACTGCTTCCTTCAGCGGCTTCCAAGCGCAACTACGGCACGATTCATACGGTCTGGGTGGAACAGATCGCGCCTCAGCTTGTGACGGAACCTCCTTTTGATCTTCCGGGTCCCAATGCACCACGCCTTCGCCTCCTGCCAACGGCACCCGTTTTCGCGCAAAAACCGCGTCCCGCGGAATCGGATGAAGGTCGCGCGAAGGATCGTTTTCTGAACAGGGCCATCACGGATATCCGGCTCCTCCGCGGCGTGCTGGCCGAACGAGAGGAATTGATCAAAGATCTCCGCTCAGGAGGGGTCAGTACCGCGCCACCGATTCCACCTCCCGATGCCGAAGCACTGCTCGAAGCCTTTCAGGAGCGATACTTCGAGGCGCGCTATCAGATCCGTCAGTTTGAAATCCAAATCGCGGAACTCGAGAAACGAAACGCCGGTCCTGAAGAAATTGAAACTCTCAGGAAGAAAATGGAAGCGCTTTCGTCAAGAGAGAATGCCTGGATCCGCAAACTGCTGAAAACGATCCAGGTCTACCGCGACACGAAACAACGCCCCCCCACCTGATCATCCACGAGCGGATACAGCTCAGACAAAAGCTTTTTTAAGTTTTTCCGAAAAGACCGGCGAAAACCGAGCA
>MEPR01000091.1:33646-34492 GCA_001769835.1 Bdellovibrionales bacterium GWB1_55_8 | reverse complement strand
AGCGATTCGTCAGCGATTTCCGAAAGAGGGGTCGACCCCAACGGCACTGTTCCCGCCGTCAAACTCGCCCTCAAAATGATTCTCGACCTGGCTGGCGGGGAGGTCGCCTCCGAACTTCTCGACCACAAAGACCACAACTTCAAGCCCTGGACTGTCGAAATGGGCCACAACAAACTCGAATCCGTCCTCGGCCTCAAATTCGAGCCCAAAAAAGTCGTCCAAGCCCTCGTGAGCCTCCAGCTCAAACCAAATATGACCAATTTGACCAATAAGTCTAATTTGATCTATGCTGTTGAAATCCCCACCTTCCGCCCCGACCTCAAAATTGAAGAGGATTTGATCGAAGAAGTCGGCCGGCTCTATGGCTACAACCACTTTCCCAAAACCCTGCCGGCTTCTCCCGTTCCCACCGCCAAAGTCGCCTATGCCAAAAACTATGACTTCGAGTATGAAGTCAAGCAAATTCTCCAAAGTGCTGGGTACTCCGAAATCTACACCTACTCCCTTGTTTCGGAAACCCAATTAATCAAGCTGGGCATCAACCCCGGGAAAACTCTTCGGGTCGATAACCCTATCTCCCGTGACTACGAATATCTCAGACCGGCACTGGTAGGTAATCTGCTCGACGCCTACAAACTCAACCAGGCCAACTTCCCCCAGATAAAGCTTTTCGAATTGGGCAAAGAATACAAGGGAGAGTCATTAGATAAGGCTAAAGAAGAATACTGGGTCTGGGGCATTGAATCAGGAGAAAACTTTCATCAAGCCAAGGGCTTCTTTGAACTACTCCTCAACAACATAAACATCAACTATCACTTAAGACCGATTGAGCCGTCGGACCACTTC
>MEPR01000091.1:30209-33601 GCA_001769835.1 Bdellovibrionales bacterium GWB1_55_8 | reverse complement strand
GCTTTTGGCCAAATGGGCAATCAAAAACCGTGCCGTTATCTGGGAACTCGACTATGGCCTGTTAGAAAAACTCGCTACTTCTGAAAAGAAATATCACCCCATTCCCAAATATCCTCCAGTCATCGAGGATCTCTCTCTAATCATTCCGGACGATATTTTATACAGCGACGTCGTTTCCGCAATCAAAAGAACCAGCCTCTTGGTTAACTCGATTGATTTGCTCGACACCCACGAAGACAGTCGCACTTTGCGCCTGACCTATCTGGACGAAAGCCGGAACTTGTCTGACAAAGACGCCGCCGAAATCCGCCTCAAAATCCTCAAAACTCTGAAGGAAAAACTCGGAGTCAAAGCCAAGTAGGGAAGTTCTTCAAAATCGCTGCGCCCGTCGCCGGCGGCGAATAATCCCACGGCACATTCACGCCAATATTAATTTCGGCGTCTGTCGAATTTCCCCCCGAATCCGCCGCGTGATACCTCAATTTGTGCTTTCCGTTAGAAAGATTCATCTTCTCATCAATCGTGTCTCCTGACTTATTAATTTTTTCCATCCCGTCAACTTCCAAAGTGAATTTGACGATGTCCCGCAGAGAAATGGCCTTCGCCCGAATCTGTACCTCGTTTGAATTCACTTGTTCATGGTCATGGGGTGTGTCCCAATTAATCTTGACCGAATTTAAATCCGCGTCACTCTTGTCCGTCGGCGGGTGATAAAGCGGATCGTCTTTATGATTGGTCTCTACCCAGGCGTTAATGGCTTCCTGCCACCGATTTTTGCCATCCCCCGAAACCGGGTCACTCTCTTTAAAAACAATAAAGTCCTTCGAGTCGTAGTCGCCGGACTTGATCTCCAGATCATTAGCCAGTTTCCCGTTTGTCTTGGAAATCTTGAGCGTTTGATAAATTGCTGATGGCCCCGTCGGCTCCGTTCCCTTGACAAAATACTCACTCCGCTTGCCGTCACTCCCTCGCGGCAGACCTCCGCCAAGCGCATCCACCTCCAAAGCGACCACCCCGTCCGGTTTCTTAAACTCTTCCCTGTTTATTCCTTTAAGCGCTGCTTTCATGATTTTGTTCCAAATCGGCGTTGCTCCCGTCACGCCTGAGGCAATCGTTGGTGACATAGCCGCATTGTCATTATTTCCAACCCAAACGCCAACCACCACCGACGGCGTGTAACCCAGCGTCCAGTTGTCCCGTTTCTCATCCGTCGTTCCGGTTTTGGCCGCCACCGTATAGTTGGGAATAATGAGCAGATTACTCACCCCAAACACTTCTTGCCGGGCCACATTGTCCGAAAGAATGTGGGAAATGATAAAACTCACCTCCGGCGAAAAGACCCGCTTCCCCGAAACCGCCCGATTCTCAAAGATGGTCTTGCCGGAGCTGTCCGTCACTTTGAGAATGGCGATCGGGTCAAAATGCTCGCCGCCGGTGGCAAAACTGCCATAAGCACTCGTCAGCTCCAGCAGTTTGACTTCCCGGCCGCCTAAGGCCAGCGACAATCCAACGTTCTTCATGTTCGCCGTCGTTGGCTCCCAGGTTGAAATCCCGGCATTGAACCCGTTTTGCATAATATCCTTAAGCCCCGCCAGAGCCGTCACTTTGACCGCAACCGTGTTGATCGAATTTCCCAGCGCCAAGCGCAGCTGCCTTGGCCCGCGATATTTGCCGTCATAGTTGGCCGGGGTATAGATCGGGTGCTCCGGGTCCCCGGACGGATAGTCCGTTTTGGCATCCACGAGCATCGTCGCCGCTGTGTAGCCTTTCTCCAGAGCCGTGGCATAAATAAACGGCTTTCCCGACGACCCCGGCTGCCGCTGCGCCGTGGCAACGTTATATGCCCCGAAATCCTTATCAAAAAAGTCATATGACCCGGCCATGGCCAGAATCTCTCCTGTCTTCGGGTTTAAAACCACTCCCGCCCCATTGCTCGCCTTAGCCGCTTTGAGCTTCAAGACTTCATCGTGAACAATCTTTTCCACTTCTTGCTCCAAATCTAAGTCCAAGGTCGTCGTCACCCGCAACCCGCCGCTCTCCACCATCTGTTCACCATACTTCTTAATGAGCTCTTCTTTGACAAAGAAAACAAAATGCGGCGCTTTAATGTTCCCCGTCGTCGACGCAAAAGTCACGTTCGGCAGCTGCGCCGTGGCGTCGTGCTCCATCTGTGCGGTGATATAGCCATCTTCCCGCATCCGCCTCAGAACATCTTTCGTTCGGTCAATGTAGGCTTTTGGGTGCGCCCCCAGCGGGGAATAGGTCGTCGGCGACTGCGGCAGTCCCGCCAGAATCGCCGACTCGGTGAGAGTCAGGTCTTTCGCACTTTTGCCGAAATACCCCCGCGCCGCTGACTCAGCCCCATAATATGTTCCGCCATATGGCACCTCGTTTAAATACATCTGCAGAATTTGGTCCTTGGAAAATTTCTTCTCAATTTGATAGGCCAAAATTGCTTCTTTGATTTTTCGAAACACCGTCCGCTCCGGCGACAACAGAACGTTCTTAACTAGCTGCTGGGTCAAAGTGGAAGCCCCGGTGATCCCTCGCCCAGTCAGCGCGTAAACTGTCGCTCGGGCAATTCCCGCCACGTCATAACCTTGGTGTTTGTAAAAGTCCTTATCTTCAATCGCCACTGTCGCTTCCTGGAGATACTTCGGCACGTCTTTAATTTCAAGAGGAATCCGGTTTTCTTTGTTATAAAGATCATAAAGAACCTTGCCGTTCCGGTCATAAATGATCGTCGAAAACCCTTCGCGCCGGATGACTTTATTGGGATCGGGGAGGCCGAAGGAGAAAAAAGCCACTACCGCCGTCGCCATGATAAAAAGGAGAATCAGGCCTACAAAAAGCCCCAAAGACAGAAACGACAACACTCTCAACCTCTGTGATGGAGAATAGAGCATGCGCTGATATCTTTGAAGCATAGCCGCGATCTTCTGAAAGACCCTGTCTTTATAATACATCAATCTCTCTTTAAGCGCGGTCGTGCTGGGAAGAGGCTGCAGCATTGGCAAAACGAAGCCTAGTGTAGCAAATTTAGCCGGAGATTAGCAAATTAACTCTTGTCCCATTTTGACTTCTTTCTTACCCTTGCGCTGACTGCCAGTTTGTGAGACGATCTCAAAAATGGCTAATAACTCACCACTAACTCTAGAACAAATAAGTAAGTTGCTCGACGAGAAACTCGACGAGAAATTCGATGAGAAACTCGGCGAGTTTCGCCTGGAAATGAACGATCGGTTCAGAGAAGTAAATAAAAGATTTGACAACCTGGAAGAAAGATACGACGGCCGGTTTGCTGGAATCCAAGACCGGCTTGACGCCCAAAGCCAAAGATTAAGAAAAGTTGAACGGGGAATTGTTGCCGTCCGCAATCTGGTCTACCAAAA
>MEPR01000091.1:29740-30164 GCA_001769835.1 Bdellovibrionales bacterium GWB1_55_8 | reverse complement strand
GAACCCAGAATCGAAAAACTCGAACACAGCTTCAAATTCAGCCAAGTTTAATAATTACTGCAAGCTTCCTCTAAACGCGCTAAAATATTACTGTAAGTAATATTTCTGCGCCAAGCGCGCAAATAGCCTCATGGACAAAATTGATGAAATCCTGACTAGGGGAGTAGAGAACATCATTCCCAGTAAAGAGGAGCTGGAAAAGCTTTTGCGTTCTGGGAAGAAACTCAACATCTACTACGGCATTGATCCCACCAATACCAAGCTTCACATTGGCTATGCAGTGCATCTGCGTAAACTACAACAGTTTGTCAACGATGGCCACAATGTCACTCTCCTGATCGGGGACTATACCGCTCTAGTCGGGGACACATCCGATAAAGAATCCGAAAGGCCAATACTCACCTACGAGGAAATAAAAGAAAAT
>MEPR01000091.1:0-29724 GCA_001769835.1 Bdellovibrionales bacterium GWB1_55_8 | reverse complement strand
AACAGGCTTCCAAAATCCTTGATTTTTCCAAAATTCATTTGCGCTATAACGGTGAGTGGCTATCAAAACTCGAGTTTAAAGATGTATTAAAGCTCTGCCAATATTTCTCCTTGAATGACTTCATCAGCCGAGAACTAATTCGTAACCGACTGACCAAAGGTGATCGCGTTCGCCTCGCGCCTCCTGTTTCTTGCGGCGTTCTTTCAGCTTTTCGACGGGGTCCAGATCACCGGCTCGGGTGTTTTAAGAGGCTTCGGGAACACGCGCGCATCGATGTTTGCCAATCTCGTGGGCCATTGGGGACTGGGAATTCCGATAGGCGCCGCCCTCGCGTTTGGCGCCGGATGGGGTGTTTTTGGTCTTTGGGTGGGCCTTTCCATCGGGCTGATTTTTGTCGCCACTACTTTGACGCTGCTTTGGCGCTCACTCGTCAAATGACAGCAAATTGATATTGTTGACGTTTTAAGATGCATTCCATTCTGTCGCAAATGACTCGCCTGTCCAACGCAGGCCGTCACGTTTTCATAAAACTTTTTTCCATCATGTTCTCAGAGTCTTAAGAAAAACGGCCGATGAGCAAGGTAGGAAATTTAACCGGGAATGCTCGTATTTTTAGGTCTCGCAGTCGTGGTCCTCGCCGTATTTGGCGGGTTTGTTCTCGAAGGGGGCAAACTCCAGGTACTTCTGCAACCTGTCGAACTGCTCATCATCTTTGGCGCGGCGCTGGGTTCGTTACTGATTTCAGCTCCGATACCGTTGATCAAGTCCATCATTCAGCAAGCTCTCGGCTCTCCGAAAGACAAACAACAGTCGAAGGCACAATACACGGAACTTCTGCTGTTGCTTTATGAACTCTGCAAGACAGCGAAGATGAATCCGCTCTCGCTTGAACCGCACGTGGAAAGTCCTGAAACGAGCGAGATCTTCAAGCGCTATCCCGGTGTTCTCTCGAATCACCATGCGGTCGAATTCATCTGCGATACGCTGAAGGTCCAGATCAGTTCCTCGCTCTCTCCTTACGACCTCGAGGACCTGATGGATACGGACATTTCCGCCGCCCACGAAGAGGAACATCGCGCTCCGGCGACCGTTGCCCGAATCGGCGATGCAATGCCGGGCCTGGGCATCGTCGCAGCCGTGCTCGGTGTCGTGATCACGATGGGTAAGCTCACGCAAGGTAAGGAAGTGATCGGACACAGTGTCGCCGCCGCGCTTGTGGGAACATTCCTCGGCGTGCTCGGTTCTTACGGCTTCATGCAACCTCTGGCCGCGAAGATGGAGAACAA
Source organism: Bdellovibrionales bacterium GWB1_55_8 (assembly GCA_001769835.1). Classification (GTDB taxonomy): domain Bacteria; phylum Bdellovibrionota; class UBA1018; order UBA1018; family UBA1018; genus GWB1-55-8. The sequence continues at coordinate 28,438 of MEPR01000091.1, read as the reverse complement.
TCTCGCTGAAGAGGCGCAGGTATTCCACGTCATCAAAGCCGCGCTCCTCGCATTTGCCAAGGATGCTCCACCCAAAGTATGCGTGGAATTCGCCCGGAGGCGCGTTGCCCCGGGGTCACGCCCGAGCTTTGAGGAAATCGATCAGGCCACCTCGTCGGGCGGTGCTGCCGCAAGGGCGGCCTAATGGCGGAAAAAGCAAAAGCCCCTATCATCATCCGGAAGAAGGTGATGGCCGGAGGACATGGCGCGCACGGGGGCGCATGGAAAGTGGCTTTCGCGGATTTCATGACCGCGCTGATGTGTTTCTTCCTCGTGATGTGGCTCATGGGATCTGACGATGAGACTCGTGCCGCGATCGCGCATTATTTTAACAATCCAAACACGCCGTACAAACAGGGGCGCGACCCTCAGTCTGAAATGGCACGTCCACTTGGAGACAGAAAAGATTCCGGCGACGCCATCCTCAAAGGGCTGAATGGATTGAATCCCGACGATCTGATCCAGAACCCCGTGCGCCCCGTGAATGACCAGCTTGAGACGCACAAGGAACTAGCGGATCTCGCGGCCGAACTGCTTGAAGGTCATATTTATGGCCTGGACGTGAATCTGGATTACGTGAAATTTTCAGTTCCTGAAGACCTGATTTTCGCCCCCGGTTCAAGCCGGCTCAAGGCGGAGGCCGGAAAGAACCTCGACAAACTGGGACAGCTCTTCCGCGGTTATCGCGGATACATCACGATTGAAGGCCACACGGACAACCCACCTTCGAGCCTGGGCGGCTTCGCGAATGCTTACGAATACTCCCTGGCGCGCGCAGTTGCGGTGATGAACTATTTCATCGAGCATCACTGGGCCCGTGAAGACCGTCTGATGCCCCTTGGCAGCGGCGGACGCCGCTCCGTGTCGCCAAACACCACGCGCGAAGGACGGAAAATGAACCGGCGCATTGAATTCACACTGAGTTACCAGAAGTCCCGCTGAAGTGGTAAAAGAGACTGGATGAAAGCACTTCTCCAGCACCTTTCCCGGAATCCAGAAATGTTTCTTTTTTCGCTAGTGTCGGGAGCGCTCCTCTCGGGCGCCATGGCAATGGCGCAGCCCGCGACAGAGGATTCTTCGTCGATCTGGATCGGGGAAATCCGCGGAACCATCAATCCCGCGAGCAGCAGTTATTTTCGTACAACGATCAAGAGAGCGGAGACCGCGAAAGCCGATGCGGTTGTTTTTGAACTGGATACGCCTGGCGGTTTGCTCACCAGCGTTCGCGAGATGGTTCAGGTTCTTGATCAAGCTTCCATTCCCGTGGTCATTTATGTCACGCCTGCTGGCGCCTCAGCGACGTCGGCGGGCGCGCTGCTGATGCTCGGAGCACATGTGACCGCGATGGCCCCCGGGACGAATATCGGAGCGGCCCATCCAGTCGGACCTCAGGGTGAGGATATCCAGGGTGCCATGGGCGAAAAAGTGACGAGCGATACCGCCGCGTTCGCAAGAAGTATCGCAAAGCAGAAAAACAGGAACGTGGAACTGGCGGAGGCGATTGTTTCCAAGAGCAGGAGTTTCACTGCTGAAGAGGCACTCAAGAACCGCCTGATCGAATTTGTCGCCCCGAGCGCTCCTGAACTCCTGAAACAACTTCACGGCCGGAAAGTCCAGGTAGGGGAAACCATCAGAACCATCCGCACCGAAGGTGCGAGCATTCAAAGACCGGAGATGACGATCGGGCAGAAACTGCTTCATCTGCTCGCAAATCCCAACATCGCAGGCCTTCTCATGACCATCGGCCTGATGTTGATTTACGTGGAAATTTCAAATCCTGGAATCACGATTGCCGGCGTACTTGGCGGCATCTGCCTGCTCGTCGCGTTCATGTCTTTCCAGCTTCTGCCGATTCGGACCGGAGGCCTGCTGCTACTTGCACTTGGCGCTATTCTCCTCGTCGCCGAGCTTGTTGTCGTCTCAGGGGGCGCACTGGCATTCGGAGGAATTCTTTCCTTTGTTCTCGGGCTCATCTGGGTGATCGACCCGTCCTCCACCTCAGCTCCCGTCAGTCAATACGTGTGGATTGCAGCGGGCCTGACTCTGGGCTCGCTTGTCGTCCTCATCGGAATCGCGGCCGCACGCATGAAACGGCTTACGCGAAAGACACTGGACTCCATCGGCGGCGGCGAAGTTTTGGGTCTTGCCGGCTATCACGGCACCGTGGAATTCGTGGATTCCTCCGGACACCGCGGCAAGGCCCTGATCCGAGGAGAACTCTGGGATTTCGAATGCAAAGACGCGGTTTCAGCCGGTGACAGCATCGAGGCGATCGAAACCGCCGGAATGCACGTCGTCGCCCGGAAGGTTCCCTAGACTACAGCCATTTGACCAGATCGAGCATCATGTCGATCGGGTGCGATTCATGGCACGCACGAGGAACAACACGAACGCCCACGGACTGCGCACCCGTCTGACCAAAGGCCAGTCGGGCTTCCCAGGTGGAATCCCGCCCGTCGTTCTCGTCAACCGTGCAAGTCATCGGGTACGTCTGAAAATGTGACCGCTCATCGACTTCAGATTCGTTCGAAAGCACCGTCTGAACCTGAATGTCCTGAGGCCGCAGATTCGGATGGCTCAAGCGGACTTTCATTTGCAGAGTCTGACCGAGATAGGTCGCCTCGCCTTCGAGTCCCTTCACATCAATATCCACGAACGAGATTCCGTTCCAGTGCTCCTGGAGCCGTTTCCGGGAAGCGCAAAGCCTGCGAACTTCCACGAAACGATCACTCGCCAGCTTCACGGCATACTCCTGGCCTGGGCGATAAAGATCCCGATCGTACTCCGATAACATCCGCTCCGTATTGAAATCAGGCGTGATCGTCGCAATCGACTCCTTCATCATCTGCGTCCATTGTTCGGGCACGCCGCCGCGCGCGCGGGCGGCAAAGCGCGGCAGAACTTCCCGCTCCAGGAGGGCATACAGATGCGAGCTGTCAAACGTGTCCTGAAATTCAGGAGACTGAGTCATCCGCTCGTCGCCGATCACCCAGCCGTTCTTTCCATTATGGGCCTCGGCCCACCAGCCGTCGGCGACGCTCAGGTTCAAACAACCATTCATGGCCGCCTTCATGCCTGAGGTTCCGGAAGCCTCGAGAGGACGCGTTGGATTGTTGATCCACAGATCAGAACCCGAAACAAGCATCTGCGCGACGTCGATCTCGTAGTTCTCAACAAAGAGAATGCGTCCTGAGAACTCCGGTTTTCTCGAAAGATCAATCACTTCGGAGATCAGGTTCTGCCCAAGTACGTCGGACGGATGTGCCTTTCCGGCGAAAAGGAACACTACCGGGAACTGCCCCGACAGGAGTTTCGTGAGACGTGCCGGATCCCTGAACAAAAGATTAGCCCGTTTGTAAGGGGCAAATCTCCGCGCAAACGTCGCAATGAAGGTGTCTTCGCTGAGGTTCGCAAGCGCCGTTGCAAGGTTCGCAGGATGCTCGCGTCTTTTTTCCCAACTTTCCCGGAGATGGTTCTTCAGCCAGTGAACCAGCTTCTTTTTCAGCTCCACATGAGTTCGCCATACGAGTTCCGGCTGGAGATTCCGGACTTTCGCGAAAAAGTCCTTGTCAGAGAGATGATCCCTCCAGTCCTCACCGAGTTCATTCGCGAATACGGCCTGCCACTCAGGCGCGATCCAGGTGCTGGCGTGCACCCCATTCGTGACGGAACCCACGGGAACTTCGCTCTCATGATACTGCGGCACCATGCTGTGGAACATTCTCCGCGATACACGTCCGTGAATCTTGCTGACGCCGTTCACGTAACTGCTGCCACGCAATGCGAGGAGCGTCATGGAGAAGTTGCCATCGCGACCGAGACTTCGTCCAAGCTCCTGGAGCCTGGAGAGATCCTCACCAATATGCTTGGCGAAGAGCTCCAGATAAGGCGCGACCATGGACTCCGGAAACTGATCATGTCCGGCGGCGACTGGCGTATGCGTGGTGAAACCCGTCGAGTGGCGAACGTATTCAAGCGCCTCCTCGAAACGAATTTTCTCACGCTCCATCAGTTGAATGATCCGGGCAATGACAAGAAACGCCGTATGCCCTTCATTCATATGGAAAACCTTCGGTCGGATTCCAATCTGTTCAAGCAGCTTAAACCCGCCGATTGCGAGAACAAACTCCTGCCTCAGTCGATGGTGCCGATCCCCGCCGTAGAGCCGGTCGGAAATGGAGCGATCCGTCGGATTGTTTTCCGCGATGTCAGTATCGAGAAGATAAAGATCCACTCGCCCGACTGCGACCCGCCAGGCCTGCATCCAGATCGGTCCGGACGGACTATCCACTGTGAAGCGCACGCGTTCGCCTTTGGAATCCAGAACGGGGCTGACAGGAAGCGTGCCGAATTCGTTGGTCTCGTAGACTGACTCCTGAGTTCCCTCAGGGGTGATTCGCTGCCTGAAGTAGCCGTAACGATACGCCAGGCCCAGCGCACACAAGGGAATGCCCAGATCACTTGCCGTTTTCAAGTGATCTCCGGCAAGGATTCCGAGACCGCCTGAATAGAGCTTCAACACATGGGAAAGACCGTACTCCATGCAGAAGTACGCCACTTCCGGAGATTTCTTCGCGCTCATGTAGTGCGAAAACCTCGAAAGAGTCATTTCGGTCCGCTCCGCATAACTTTTGGATTTCGCGACGCTCTCGAGAGTGGCGGGCTTGAGGCGCTCCAGGAACGTGAGCGGGTTACGACCGCTATTCGCCCAAAGCTCTTCATCCAATTCCGACAGAAGTTCAGTGACCTCGGGATTCCAGCTCCACCAAAGATTTTCATGGCTGAGCTTCCGCAATTTTTCCAGAACCGGCGGAAGCTTGTTTTGAACCGTGAACCGCCGGACGTGAGCCGACGCCCGCGAACTGTCAATGGGTTGCGTCCCTTGCGCCGCCGAGAACGCGCGGAAGCGATCATAGGTCGCCGATTGCATTCGACTTTGCGCCTGCGTAAGCGCCAGCTCGTGCGCCCTCCGGTAATTTTCCCCGAACTCGCTCCAGCGGGAACGCGACGCGGTCTGTAGAACCGCCTGTTTCAGACGGGCAAGTTCCTCAGGGGAAGAGCGCATGAACTCCTCAAACACATGCAGGAGCTCCTCGCGCGTGTCATCAAACGACGCGGTCTTGCGCTTGAGAACGTGAACGCCGGTTGCATTCCAATCACCGAACTGCCGGGCCCAGAGGCCATAACCCGCGAGATCACTGGAAACCGTGGGCACGCCGAGCGCGATGCTCTCCTGTGGCGTGTAACCCCAGGGTTCGTAGTAAGACGGGAAAACGCTGAGATCCGTGCCCGCAAGCAGCTGATAGTAGGTTTCCGGAATGAGCGGATCCTGTCCGTTCAGGTAAATCGGAATGAAAACGATATGAACCGGATCATCCTTGCCGTTTCGGAATCCAAGCGGCGCCATTCGGTTCATGATGGGATCGTGTTCCTCATCGCGCAGGCCATGGGTACTGTAGAAGTGCTCACCCGTCGGCTGTTTCTGCTGATAAGCGCTGAGGATCTTCGGACGAGGACCGGTGTGGCCCGCCGGAAACATGAAAAAATGAATGATGCGATCGGAACTGTCGCGACCAGACTCCTTCAGTTTGGAATTCAGCCGAGAAAGGGCTTCAAGCGTCAGGTCGACGCCTTTGTTGTGAAATTCGTACCGGCCAGCGCTCACGAAGAGCTTGGTCCTGTCGGAATAATACGTGTGCCCGGTGGTGAGGCTGGCGATCTGCAGAAGACGAGCCCGGGTTTTCGCCACGGAGGCCTCGGTCATAAGCGCGGGATCCGGAACTTCGTCGCCCAATGCATTGAGCAGAAGCACATCGGGCTTTTTCCGAAGCAACGCCTCGCACTCTTCGGCAGTGATCGCACTCACGGTCGTAAAACAGTCGGCCACCCTTGCTGAAATGCTCTCAAGAGAATGTTTCGCCGGAACGTTATACTGCTGCGCAAGGTACTCGGGCTGCAGCTGATCGCGATTCGCGAAGTCGTATTGGAACCGATGGGAGGACAGCGTGCGCCCCAGCATCGTCGCATGAGTCGTGAAAACAGTTCCGATCTCCGGAGCCTTGTCCTTCAGGTACAGGAGCGCACCGCAAGCAAGCCACTCGTGACAGTGGGCGACGGTTTGAATATTTCGGGGAAGGTAATGCGCGCCGAAAATTTTCTCGATGACAATGCCTGCTGCACGACCGAAAAGCACGGGCTCCACGTAATCGTGCCCGCCCAAAAGCGAGTTCAGGCCATATCGCTCCCAATATTCCGCAAGAATCCGGTCTTTCTGCTCGAAAAGAGCATCAAACCGGAGCAGCAGGGCCTTGGGTTCGCCGGGGATCAGCCATCTGCCCATACGGCATTGGACATTCAGGCCCGAGATAGTTTTTAGGATTTCCGGGTTCCAGACCTCGTCGCGAAAAACACCCGCGAGCGACATGTTCGGTGACATGTCCGGCCCGATCACGACGTAATTTTCGCCGTAATACTCGTGCATTTTTGCAACTTTTGAGGCGATGACGGTGTGGATGCCGCCAACCATGTTGCAGACTTCCCAGGAGATCTCAAATAGCAGTCTATTTTGGTTCATGCTGTAGCTTCCTTGCGAGCCCTTAAGTTTAGTACGGATTGGCGGAAATCGGTAAGCACATTCATAAAATTGATGAATGCCTCGTACGGGCTGCCATAAGGACTGAAGTAAGCGTGGACGTCGCCGTCCGCCATCCACTTGGTGCACATGTAGTAGAAATGGTCGGAAGTCTGCAGTTTTCGCCACAGATCCAAAGCAGCCGGATTGTTCCGAGACCTGACTTCCTTCCCAATCTCGTAAATTTGCGCAAGAGCGCTCTTCTGCATGTGATTCCCCTGCCAAGCGGTCAGATCGCGATCAACGTCCGCCCAAGACACGGTGCGTCCAAAAGAAATGGGTGCTACTGGCTGATGGCGCTCGAGCACTTCGCTGGGGGTTCGGAAATCCCAGTCCGAATGTTTCATGATCTCGGCGGGCAAATGGTCGAGGAACTCAAAAATCCCGGTCGACTCCCACTGATGTTCCCCAAAGGTCTCATAATCCATGAACAGGTTCAGCGTCTCACCATTGCCGCTGATTCGATGAACCCAGTTCGCGAACTTCGGCGCGGTAAGCGGAAATTCCGGCCACGCACGATTCGAAAAACGGAACGCGATGTCATCTGAAAGTCTGTAATTCTTCAGCAGCAGCTTGAACCCGGGCGTGGAGGATTCATAAACGAAATTGGGACTTCGCCATCCGAGAATGTCATCCGCTCCTTCGGCGATCATGCCTTTATACCCGAGACTCGCGACAATCTCGCCCACGCGATCGTTATAGATCAGCTCCGTGTTCCGAAACACGGTAGGGCTCTGATTGAAATATTTCTTCATCAGCTTTCCGTGTTTCGACACTTGATCGCGAAACTCCGGCTCGTCGTAGACACCCGACAGCGAATGGTAATAGGTTTCCCCAACGAACTCGACGCATCCTGTTTTCGCAAGCGCGACAAAACTGTCCAGTACCTCCGGAGAATAATCGCGCATCTGTTCAATCGCGACGCCGGTAACCGCGTAGGAAATACGGAACTTTCCCTCAAATCGGTCAATCAGCCGGAGCATCGCGCGATTGGTCGGCAGGTAGCACTTGCGCGCCACCTTTCTCATGATCGTCGCGTTCTTCTCATCGTCAAAGTACTTGTGATCCTTCCCGATGTTGAAGAACGGGTAGTGTTTCAGGCGAAACGGCTGATGAACCTGAAAATAAAAACAAACGGAAGGCATATCGACTTACCTCTTTAACTGAAACGCGCAAGCGTTTTGCCATAGACCTCGATGGATTTCGAAGCCGCAGCGTCCCACCGCAGGCGCCGGACTTCCTCGCCTGCCATGATGCTGATGTCCTGCGCGAGTTCGGGATACTGCAGAACGCTGACGATCAGGTTCGCAAGCTGGTCCACATCCCAGAAGTTCACCTTGAGAGCATGACTGAGAACCTCTGAAACGCCCGACTGCCTGGAGATGATCACGGGAGCATTGAAGCTGATCGCCTCCAGCGCTGTGAGACCGAAAGGCTCGGAAACCGACGGCATCACGTAGCAGTCCGCCATCGAGAACATCTTTTCGACTTCCGGTCCCTTCAGGAATCCGGTGAAAAGGAAATTCTTACCGATGCCGAGTTCATTCACCCGGTCCATCATCCGCGGGAGCATGTCACCAGAACCGGCCATGACGAAAAGCACATCCGGCACATGAGGGACCACGCGCGCGGCTGCCTCGACGAAGTAGTCAGGGCCCTTCTGAAATGTCACGCGTCCAAGGAAAAGCACGATCTTCGATGGCCAATCCCGCTCGCGCCGGTAACTGTCCACCGTGTCCTTCGAGTAAACGCCATTGTGCACGACTTCGATCTTGTCGAGTGAGGTGCCATGGCGCTGACTGATCGACGAGCGCGTGTAGTAGCTGACGGCGATTACCGTATCCGCCGCCGCAATTCCCTCTTTTTCAATCTGTTCGATCTGCCAGTTCGCGCCGTGACCGGAGCGATCATACTCGAGACTGTGCACATGAAGGATAAGCGGGAGTCCTGTAAGCGCCTTCAGCGCAATCGCTGCTGGAAAGGTCATCCAGTCGTGAGCATGAATGACGTCGTAATTCCTGTCTTGAGCGAGCGCCATCACACGCGCGGTGAAGCGCCCAACTTCCCCGAACAAATCACTGTAATGATCGGCGGCCGGGCCCTCGTCCAGGGTTTCGGGCAGCATTGCACGAATCAAAGGCGGAAGCCGCTCCTCGACTGTTTCAAGCTGCTGAACGAAGACGTCTTCCGGGGTGGGCGCCAATGGGGTGCCATCAGGCGCGAAACGCTGTCGCGCAGGGTGCCGACGGAATAGGTTATCTCTTTTTCGAATCACGGTGTCCGGAGGAACTCCAAGGTAAGGCGAAAGAAACGATGGAACACGCAAAAACCGGATTCTCCCATCGGCTTCCTCGGTAACCGCTTCCGTCGGACTGGCGGCTTTTTCGGCCTCTGGCGAGCCGGGGGAAACGGTCTTCGCCACCAGGCGCTCAATGAAACGAATCGCCGTCTGTTCACTGCTCTCAGAGGTACCCTGTCGCGGAAAATTTGCGACCGGTCCCGGGCCGGCAACTCCCACCTCTTTCGCGAGAACGCTTGGATCGATGAGACGCATGTGAGGGGCGTCTTCTTTCCCGAACAAATGCGGCACGATGAAGTCGATTTCCACACCCTGGCGCGCAAGGGCGCGCGTCAACCCTTCGCAAGCGGTACCCAGGCCCCCGCTGATATGCGGCGGGTATTCCCATCCGAGCATCAGCACTCTCATTTACTCACCCTCCGAGCCACCCTGAGAAGTTCAGATACGCTCCAGGCCTGAGCGGGCGTGCCGCCACTCTCATGCGGCTCATCCCCATCGAAAACCTCAGCCACATGACCGAGACAGCCCTCCGTATCGAGGTGATTCCCCAATCTCTCGATGAGAGGATGAATTTTTTTCTTCATTTTACTTTCGCCATGCACCTTTAACACCGCGTCCGCGTAAATGCCGATCAGCCAGGGCCAAACCGTTCCCTGGTGATAAGCATGGTCGCGTTGATGAGGTCCGCCTGCATAACGGCCAACATATCGTGGATCTTTTGGAGAGAGTGTTCTCAGCCCGACAGGCGTGACCAGATCGCTTTCCACCTTCTCGAGAATCCGTGTACCCATCTCGCGCGAAACTGCCGAATAGGGAAGAGCAAGCGCCCAGAGTTGATTGGGTCGGACCGAGAAATCCGCTTGTTGCCCGTCGTGAGAGTCAGCGAGAAATCCGAATTGATCTGACCAAAACCGTTTCAAGAAAGACCCTTCCGCTTTTTCAGCAATGGACGCCCACTCGCGTACAAATGTGGGGTCATGGGCCCGGGCCCAATCCATGGCGAATTTGACCGCATTCAGAAACAGCGCATTGATGTCGACCGCAAAGCCCGTACGTGGCGTCACCGGCTGCCCATTCCAGAGCACATCCATCCAGGTCACCGCCCAGGGTCCGGGTTGAAGAAAGAGACCGCCGTCGTCGGTCACTCGAACGCGCTTATCGGCTCCGGACCGGAGCGCGTTTAAAATTCGACAGACGGTCGGCATGAAATCAGTGGCAAAGGGCGCCTGCTCACGAAGCAACTGAACCGCCCTGATATAAAGCAGAGGAGTATCAATTCCCGTCATGATGAGATTCTTTTCCGGAAAATCCGCGACGATCCCTTGTTTCACCAACCCTTCGATAATCAGGTCTCCATAGCTGCGAAGAATCGCATCGGCCCGATTCAGGTCGTCAGACTCAAGGCAAATGCCCGGGAGTGCGATGAAAGCGTCCCTTCCCCAGCTCCCAAACCAGGGGAAACCGGCGATGATAGAGTGAAAATCTCCCGCTTTCGAACTGACCAGATATTTCTCGGCGGCCCATTCAAGCTTCTCGACCACCGTTTCCCACTGACCGACTGACCTTCTGGGCGCCGTACGCGCCTCAACGGATTCAGCCGGAAGAGCATCCGTACCAAGCTCGAAAACAAACGAGCAATCCTGCTCAACACGGAGCCGGAATTCTCCGGGGACGTAGGAATCCTCCAGCGCCGGATAACCTCGCTCATGTTCCGTGCGGTAGAAAATACTTTTCACCCATTGCCCGCGAGTGGCAAACTCGGATTTCTGTCCGACCACTCTCATCTGCACTTCGGGCAGAGAATCATAGAACCGGAAGCTGACAATCCCATTCACTTCCCGCGAAGCCCCGTTCAGGAACGGATTCTCAGAAGTGAGCTTGTGCCAGGGCCTGCAAAGCATGAAGGGCCGGAGCGCGACCGTCATCGGAGCACGCACCCCGCGGATCTGATAAAAAATCCGAATGATGTCTTTCTCGTAGTCGAGCTCAAACGTGCGCTCGAGCGTCATTCCATCGACTTCATAGATCCAACGCGGCATGGGGCGAAACGAGAAGGAACGCAGGTGCTGAAACCCTTTCGGTTCAGTTCGATCGCCAAAGTCAAAGCTGCTCAGCATGAACAGTCGGTCATCTTTCTCAATATGCTCACCGACGCCCAGCAGAATGTTCAGTGGCTCGCCGTGACCCGGCTCTCGCACCGTCAACAATGAATGATACTTCCTGCGCGGGATCCGATCGACTGAACCCATGGCAAAGGAACCTATGCGATTGGTTTCCAGCCATTCGCGCGAAAAATCTGTGATCTCCACGTTACGCTCCATGCGACCGGTCAGAGCCGGCTCGAGACAACGATGTTGATTATGACAGCTGCTGATGTCGAGACAACGGACGTCCGCAGATTCATATACTAATTAAGGGTGACGGAGAGTTTTTTTCAATTTAAATGCCGCAAAAAAATGAAATTGCGCGCAAATGTCACCGAAATGATGACGCACTCAAGAAAACCGAATCGGTCGTGTTAAGAAGAAGTCAAGAAGCAGGAACTAACGCGGCCACATAAGAAGCTTCATCGCGACTCAAATGCTCCGCAGGCAATTGCTTGAGCAATTCTTCAACTTTAGGCGGCGAGAACGACTGCACTGCATAATGCACGAGCAAAAGCGTCGCAAGAGCTCCTCGCCGAGGATCCAAGCCCGATCGCGCGTTTTCCAACTCCACCAATCCTTCACCTCTTGCGCCCGCAACTGAAAGAGTCAAGGCCTTCATCAGACCCAGGACAGCGGGAGTCACGGCATTCTCGTCCCGCAGTTGCGCAGCCTCCTGCAGGAAAAACGCAACCTGCTGCCACTTGCGATCCGACAGCGCCTGAGCCCAGAGCTTCCGGATCTTTCGGCCAGGCTTGCTTTCGTCGGCTGGACTTTTCATCAAAGACCGCCAGTCCAGATTCTCGTCCAACTGATCGAGGAATTCGAGATCCAGCGTGGCAACCGGCGCCTGCGGCAGTTTTCGATCCGCGAGCGAACGGAACCTCTTTGATTGCGACGGATTCTCAGCGAAAAAGGGTCCCGTAATGGTTCCGACGGAAGACTCCTCAACAAGGAACTGCGACGCGATCTCGAACGCCTTACGCCGCATTTCCTGCCCCTTTTCCTCGAAAGGAAGGACAAGCTTGCGAATCGTGTCCTCGTACGTGACCTTGTCTTCGTCAGCCAGATCCTTTGGAGCCGGAATAGCGGCAAGCTCCCGCGTGAAGTCCAGATAAACGGAGGCCACCTCGTTCAGCACTTCCGCGCGGATCCTCGCCCAGGGCAGCTTCACTACCTTGATCGCGGCGTTCTCGATCTCACGAATCACCTCCACGCGACGCGTAATGTATTTTTCGTGAGCGCGAAGCGGAGCCGTCTGAGCCATGGACATGCGGTTCAGCTGAAATGCGCGCGGAATCGAGACCGTCAGATTCGGCAATAATGCGTACTTCACAAGAGGATCGGCATCCTCCCATCCACTCGCCACCTGGCGCAAGAGGTAGAGTCGATCCCGGAACGACAGGTGTTTGACACCTTCGAGCGCGAGGGCCGCCCAGACAGTACGGTTCTCACCCTCGGTTTTCCGCACTCGTTCCAGCGCCGCACTCGTCTGCTCGAGATTTCCCGCCCTCTCAGAAGCACCGCCGCCGGAAATTCCGAGCGCCGCCAGAGCGCGAAAACGATCACAATCCTCCGCCAGTCCCTCGGCGCAGATAACCGGTGTATCGAGCGCACCACGCAGCTCAGCGGGATCGGCGGACAACCACGCCAGAAACAGCGTCTTTCGCCTGAGCGCATCGAACTCTTTGGGCTTCTGTTTCGATCCGGCCAGATAAGCCCGGTAATCCGCAGCAGCCGCGGCAACGTCATGCCTCTTTTCGGAAATCAATGCGCGGGCGAGCAACGCCTCCGATGCGTTCTGCGACTGCGGAGCGGCCACGATGACCCTGCTGAAATGGCCCCGGGCAATGTCCGGCCGGCCGACCGCGAGCGCCGCCTTGCCGGCAAGATTCAGGCAATCCGTATGCCGCGCGTTCCCCCGGTATTCAGCGACAAAACGCTCGGCCTCTTTCAGAACGTCGTCGAAACGAGACTCCTTATAGAGCCCTTCGATGATCTTGTAATACGAGTCAGCCGCGACCGACTGCAAACGTGCGTGAAAATCCGTCTTCTTCCAGGCCTTCTCGTCGAGAAACGCTTTTGCGATCTCGTAAAGATCTTTCCAGGCGGAGCTCGCGAGATACGTATCCAGCACCAGGCTGGCTGAAGGTATCGCGTACTTGGAAGCAGGAATCGACTCCGCGAATTCCACCATTCGCTTCGTGGCGTCCACGATCGCCCCCTGAGCGTAAAGCGCGCGGTTCGCCTCAAATAGAAAATTGTCCCCACGAACTTTTTCATCAGACTTTTCCGCCCGATCCGCGTGATCATCCACCCAGCTCACCCACTCGCTGAAGATAGGGTCGGGTTTACGATCGGAATTCTCGGAAAACGGGCGCGCAGCGACATCCACTCCGGCCAGGCGACGCTGCTTTAAAACCTCATAGCGCGCAGCGATGGCCTTGATACTCGGATCCGCCTGCCACTTGCCATGCTCGATCACCCAACGGTAGTGCTCCGTGGCTCCCGGATAATCCCCGATCAGGAACAGGGTTTCAGCCAGGTTGTAATGGACGCGCGGGACCCGCAGGTCGGATTCCTCCACGATCCGGGTGAAAGCATCGTAGATGGCCGCAAGATTCGCGCTCAGCGCCTTCACGCCATCGGCGTTCTTGTTTTTCTGAATGACGGAGTGAAGGCCGTCTGCCGTCTCAATCAGGACTTTTTGCGCCGAACGGAAACCTTCGGCGAAGGCGGCGTTTCGCGCGCTGGCATCATAGATCCGGACCATGTCGCGGGCGCTTTCGATCAGCTGCGGATACTGACGCTTGTTCCGCTGATGCTCATAAACCGTGAGAACGACATCCATGATCTCAGGACGGTTGCCTTCGGCCAGGAGCAGCTCATCCTTCCAGGTCAGCAACTCTTTCTCATGCGCGTGGGATCGCAGCAGACGCGTGAAGCGGAGAAGCATCTTCCCAAGAGCGGGTCCGGTCTCGAGTTTGCGGAAGTACTTCAAAGCGCCAGAGGCGGGAAACGCGGAATCACCCTGCTCGAAGCCCTCAAAGTAGAAAGTCGCGGAATCCATCAAGCTGTTGCTCACAAGCGCGGAATCCGTGGTCCCGTCCGGAGCAACGTCCGCGAGCTTCTCACGATAGTAAGCGATGTGGCGCTCAATATAGGACAAAGACTTGTGAATACTTTTCAGATTGAAGTGAGACCAGGCCAGCTTGTAAAGAGCGAAAGGATAGTGCGGATTGTCCGGCAGCTTCTCGACATTTGTAAGAAGCGCGACCGCACGTGAGTGGTCGTTGGCGGCGATCGCGAACTCTGCGAGCGCCATATACGCGGGCGGAGTTTCCGGGGCATCAGGGAACTTCGCCACCAGGTGGCTGTAGTCTTTGGCGGCGCTGTTTTTGTCGCCGAGCTCCTCACGCGCCCTGGCGCGCATGAAATACGCCAGCGGCATCTCCTCATAGCCGGGGTATCGGCTGATCAGGGCATTCAGCGTATCAATGGAGCCCTTCATGGCCTTGTTGTAAGCACCCAGCTGCACCGCCTGCTTGCCAGCCGTGCGATGAGCATTCCCATGCGCCACCCGAAAGAGAATCGCGCCCTGCTGCTGCTGCAACTCCGCGAGCCGCGCCAGAAGAACCGGCTCCTGCCGGGTGTTCCGGTATTTCTTCAAGAGCGCCGAAAGTTTCCCGATCGCCTGCTCCTGCGAGGCCGCGGCAACTTTATCAACATCACGCTCGTATTGCTCCGTCAGGTCCGCCGCGGAAGCCGCAGACACGAAAAGCAATGTCAGGAGCGCGACCGAGCGAAATCCGGCAGGGAGCATCTCACTCCCCTTTCACTACCGCGAGCTTGAAATCGGTGTAGCCGTTCAATGCCGCGGACGCGAGCACGGATTTCACCGTCGCGTAAGGCGCGCGTTCATCAGCCATGACGATCACCTTGGCGTCAACCTTCACATCGGAGTTCGCTTTTGCAATCAGAATCTGGCGCTTGCGCTCAACCTCGAGGATTTGATTCAAGGCTTTTGAACTGCCATTGGCCTGCAGATCAGTCTTCTGAAACCGGAATGCCGCCAGATTCACGGCAGGTTTACCTTCGACCTGAACGACCGTTTCTGAAATTTCAATCTTGAGAGCTTCTGCCCCGAGATCCTGGGTCTCAGCCTGCGGAAGACGCGTGCCCTGGGAAGGACTCATGGCCATCGCGCCGCTGGAAAAGCTCTTCAAAAGGAAAACAAGAATGATGATGAAGATATCGGCCATCGAGGTGATCTGTAAACTCATGTCGCCGCTGATCGGACGTCTTTTTCCAAGAAATGATTTCTTCATACTTCCCTCGATTCTCAGAACCCGCCCAAGAGCACCACGGGGACACTCTTGCGGAGCGCCTCCATCGCGGCAATCACTTCCCGGTATTCGGTTGCATCACCGGCCATCAATGTAACGGCGTTCAGGTCCTTCCACGTCCCGGTCAACAAGGCCACTTTCCTGGTGAGTTCGCCGTGATCAGGCTTCCCTTCGGAGGCCGGGATACGCGTCGTCGAGTTGGACTTTCCGGCAACCTTGAGGATCAATTCATTTGCCGCCGCAAGTTCGATCGTCACCGTCACCGAAGGCGGCGTTGCGTTCACGGCCTCTGCGCCCGCGGCGGAGACGCCGGCATCCAGCACGCCGATGGCAATATACGAGGCCGAAGCCAGCATGAACGCGATCAGGACCACCATGGCGTCGATGATCGGCGCGAGATTCAGGTCAAAATCCTGGCTCGCGGAGCCTTTCGGCCCACCTTCATGCTGAATGGCGCCGCTCATGCAGTCCTCCGGGGCATTTCAACGACATCAGCGGATTTACGATCATGACCATTCGACATAGGCGAAGCCGTGGACTCCTCTTTCGAAGGCATCTCCTCGGCGGCGTAGTAACGCTGCTTCAGGATGTCCATGACGCGTACCGCGGATTGATCCACGTCCGCCATGAGGCGATTCGTGCGATTGATCAGGAAACTGAACGCGATCATGCAGGGAATGGCGATCGCAAGGCCCAGCATCGTTGCGTTCATTGCTTGAGAGATCCCGGCAGCAAGGAGAGCGGACTTCTGTTGCGGATCGGCGTGACCGACGGCGGCGAAAGACTCGATCAGACCCGCAATCGTCCCGAACAAGCCGAGCAAGGTGGCCACGTTGGCGATCGTCGCGATAAACGAGGTGCGCTTCTGAATCTGCTGGCCTGCTTCCCCGACCGCGAGCTGAAGGCCGTGCTCAATCAGAGACTCCGGCTGATGGGCTCGCAAAAGGGCCTGCTTGGCAACCCTGGCGGCTGGCTTTTCAGGATATTTGTCGCAGAGCGAGACCGCGTCACCGATTTTTCCACCGAGCACCAGTTCCGCCAGTCGATCGAAAAACCCCTGCGAGTCATGAATCGGGTAAACCCTGAAAAGAGCCCGCGACCGCTCGGCCATGATCACGATCGCAATCGCCCCGGTTATGAGCAGTGGGAGCGCGTGGACGAAACCTGTTTTGATGAACTCGAGAAAACCCATATAAACATCCTCCGTTCAGAACAAAGTTTTAGGCTGATAGTTGATGCTGATCTGGTCAGACGCAGAAAAGCCAAGCACCAGATCAAGATCCGTGATGATCAGCTTCTTTCCATCGACAACAAACTTGTCCGCGGGAATCGTCTCGACGCTTCCATCGGCCCGGAAAACCCGAACGATCATCTCCTCGGTTCCGGTAGGCGCGCGCACCAGCGTGAACACGCTTTTATGTTCGATGATGGACTTGCCGATCTGATCCAGAACCGGCGAATAATCATTCTCGGCGATGTTCAGCGCGATCGAGCCATTCCCGACAAGCTCGCCCAGCTTCAGGTAGCGATCACCGCGATCAACTGCGAGCGAACGGATATTCATGCCTACATTCTCATCGTCATTATCCCTGCTGAGCTGAAGTGACTTAACAGCCGCCTCGGTGGTAGGAACGATCGAAACAACGAAATAGCTGCTCGCATTGGATTCGCCATCAAGTGCCGTAAAGAAGGAATCCAAAGAGGTTTTCACGTCTTCCACCGCGATCAATTTGTCCTCAAGCGGGCAGATACTCGGGCGGTAAGTGTAGCCATCGACCGTTTTTGCCGGGCAGCTTGTCCCATTTGCGCCATAGCGGCAGTTCTTGGCCGGGTCCGAGCAGCAGTAACCATTCACGCCGTTGATGTCTTCGGGATTTCCTGAATTCAGCGTGAGCAGACTGGCTTCGTCACAAGCATAATTCGAGAACGGGGAAAAGCTGGCCGGCGGCGTCTCGGGGACGATCATGCTTTGATCGTCCTCGTCGGAGACGAAAACAATCCCCCTGAA
The DNA here is from genome assembly GCA_001769835.1 of Bdellovibrionales bacterium GWB1_55_8. Classification (GTDB taxonomy): domain Bacteria; phylum Bdellovibrionota; class UBA1018; order UBA1018; family UBA1018; genus GWB1-55-8. The sequence continues at coordinate 10,971 of MEPR01000091.1, read as the reverse complement.
AGAGTTTTTCCTGAAAAACGCCGTTTCCGCGGTCTCATTGTCGTTCAGCAACTGAAGAACCGAAGCAAACCCGCGTTCAGACCCGTGACCCGCGCTCCCGGTCGTGACATTGACGCGAAAATCACGAATGAGCTGATCGGTCCACGCCGTCAGAGCCGCTCCAGAGAGAGGCGTCTCGGGCGTGGTGGACACGATCGCCTTTCCGGAACGGACCGTATTGTTTTCCACCGTATTGACGCATTGGCTGACGCTCGCCTCCCCTGCTCCAGGGGTCAGGCAATTTTCAATGCCCGTATTTGAACCATCGTCCCGAACGGCGCATTGGCTGACGCCCCCGATAAAATAGGGCAGCTCCTCAAAGCAGAGCGCGGGAATGGGGCCGTCATGCAGGCCTGGCAGGAGCTTTGCGTAATCAGAACCCCAGGCCGTGATCAGATCTTTGTAACGAATGCCCGAAAGAAATGTCTTGGAGTCATTGTCGTAGATCGGATTCGTCACCGGCTTTGCTTTCGTGCTCATGTAATCTGACGAATACCCGACGCTGCCGGAAATCACAGAATCCAGAAACCCCGCGAACTTGGGGTTCGCAAGGTAAGCATCGGTCGTGATGACCGCGACACGGATATCCCAGGTGGGTTGCATGTATTTTCGCGCGAACCCTTCAAAACCCGCGCGAAGCTTCTCCTGTGAGACGTCCATACTCGAGGAATTATCCACGACCCAGAGCAGATCAATTTTGGTATTGATCTGCAGTTGCGAGCTGAAAAGTTCCTCCTGTTGCGCAAGCCGGAAGGATCCGGGAAGCTGGCCCGTGCAGCCCATCGCGACCAGTGCGAAACTCAGAACCGGAAGCTGTTTGATGGATGGGAAGCACGACTTGGCCATTTTCACTCACCTCTTTGCGCCGGATATGGCGATCTTTCGCCCACATTCGCGCGCTTCGGAGTCACCGTTCCAACCACTGAAGAGCTCACCCTTGTCCTCAAGGTCAGCGAGCTCTTTTTTCAGCTGTGAATCCAGCTGCGCGGCGACAACATCGCCGGTGTCCTTGTCGGAATCGAGCCATTTACCAAGCTGCTGACCGACTTCCTCCGTTCCGCCGATCGCATCCAGGAACTCGTCTTTCGGGATCTTGCATTCCTCGGGGCAGTGCGCTTTCCCGATACAGTAGTTCGCGGTGATCACCGCCTTCGGCCCCGCGATGGGACCGATGATGATTCGCTCGGGATGACCTTTCACGCGATCAAATCGCACCGGTCTTCCATTCACCCGAACGCAGAGCGATTTGGAATTCACATCCTTGTGCTTCAACGTAAGCAGGTTCTGGTGCTGACTGCAGAGTTCATCGCTCGAGTGGGCGGCGAGCTTCGGATGACTGAAGCTGGCGCGGAAGCATTCGGGTTTAGGAGGTTCCGGGGCAGGGACCGGAGCGTTCACGACCGGAATTGCCGCTCCGGCGGTTGGCGATACGCCTCCCGCAGCGGGAGCCCCGCTTGCGGCACCCTTGAGGTCCGCGCTGCGCGCGTTGCTCGTTTTTGATGGTGTAATGCCAGCTGCCGGCGCGTTCACTGAGCCTGCGTCCGCACCCACACTGGCTGCGGAAGGTGCCGATCCGGATGACGATCCAGAGGACTCCCCAGTGGCATTCTTTTTCGAACAGCCTGGCCCGGCAGCGATGGCTGCGAAAATCAGAAGCGCTGAGGCAGTGTGAAGAACAGTGCTGGCTTTCATCGGATCAACCCTCTCCGCGGTGCAGCACGGTATTTCAACTGCCCCGCTTTATTAATCTTAGTTAACAAAGCATAGAAAGTCTAACAAATAAAAATGTCCTGTTAATACGTGGTGTTGAAATTCCGCGGGGCCTTTACCGCTTAATACAGGACATACTAGGCGTGCCCTGGCCTGCGGATGGAGTCACGGAGTAGCAGATCACGCTGTTCTTCTTGTCGATGATTCGCGCGTAGAAATTTCCGTCCTCGGCTTTTCCTGACTCAACCACCAGATCAGAGACCGGGACGACGGAAGCGGGCCTTCGGCTCACCGATCCTTCGGCGTGAATAGGCTCGGCCACGATGACATGCGCTGGAAGCTCAGCGGCGCAACCACCCAGAAAACCCGAGACAAAGAATGCCGCAACGACGATTCCCAAGGAGCGCAATTCCTGTTTTGTCATCTTCGAGGTCTCCCAATTTGAACTCAAGTGTCTCTGACTCATCGGAAAAATTTGCCCACACCTGTAGTATTTTAGTCGGAATTCAACACCCCACCCTTCCGCGCCGGTAAACTGAAGCCTTTCGTAAAAAAAGCGGTAGTTTAAAGGTATGACTTGTCGCGCGTTTATCCATTTCCTCTTACTCCTTTCACAGGTCCCAACGGGATGGTCTGCGGAGCCCACATCCGATGAGAATCATCGATTCCTGGAGTCATTGGCCAACAACACGGAAATCACGCGCTCCCTCCGGACAAATACAAACCTGAAAAAATCGGAGGACCAGGGACGGTTCAAGACAGCGATCGCGAAAGACGCCGCGCTCAGGGCATGGACCCAAAAGGGGCTCGATCTCAAAGGCCTCTTTGCAGGCGATGCGGGAGTGACCGAAGGCTATTCAGTCGGCGAACACACGCGAAGAGCTCTGGACACCTTTTCCGAACAAGAGAAGTTCTATCGACTTGAAAAGACCGCAGTCAAAGGTGGCCGACACGACACTAAAACCTTCATGCGTCACGCACTCGCGCTCCATGACATCGGAAAATCCCTGGCGGTTCGAGCAGGAAACAAGAAATGGCAGCATGAATTCACGAGCCCCATCCTGAAGACCTCGCTGCAAGCGCTCAAATTTTCCACTGGCGAGATCAAGCTTGCCGCCGCACTCATCGAGCACGACATCATCGGCGAGATGCTGAAAGGCGAGATCTCCACGCTCCAGGCCGTCGATAAAATGAGAATCCAAGCGAAGACCGCGGAACTCCCCCTTCCGGAATTTCTCAATCTCCAGACCCTTTATTTCGTCAGCGACGCAGGCGCGTATCCCTATCTGCGCGAGAAAGTATTCGTATCCGAGAACGGAAAACTGGTGCCCTCAAATCCGAAATTCGTGGAATTTCGCAATCTCCTGCTCCGAAAATCCGCTCCTTGAAAGGTCAGCCCATGACGCTCGAGAGAGCAAGGAAACGTGATTCCGTCATCTCTTCCATCGCGTAACGAACACCCTCTCGACCCTGGCCACTTTCCTTCACGCCTCCATAGGGCTGGTGATCGTATCTGGCTGTCGGCACGTCATTAATGACAACCCCTCCGACCTCAAGATCACGGTAAAACCTTTCAATGACAGTCCAGTCGCGCGTGTAAATACCCGCCTGAAGGCCATACCGGCTTGAGTTGATGCGCGAAATGACCTCGCCCACCTCGTCGAATTTCGCAGCAACCATCACAGGGCCGAAGATCTCCTCTGAGACCAACTCACTCTTGAGCGCGAAGTCCGCATCGGACGGAAGAACAAGAGTCGGAGCAACCAGGTTAGTCACCTCACCCGAACCCGACCTCGTCTTCGAAATGATCGAATCCCACTCCCTCGCCCCCTCCAGAGCCGAACGCACACGCCTGGCGGATCCGGAATGAATCAACGGTCCCGTCACAACTTTTTCATCCGCAGGGTTTCCGAAAACGGTCTCTTCCGTTGCCCGAACAAGATGATCGCGGAATTCTTTCCAGCGTTCGGCGGCCACCGCGACGTTCTGAACGGAAATGCAGGACTGCCCCGCATAACCAAAAGCCGCGCCGGAAATTCGTTTGGCGATTGCCGAATACGTTTCGACGGGCACATCAGGCATGACAACGAGCCAGGCATTCCCCCCCAGCTCCAATGCGGTCGGCTTTTCAGGAGCCTGGCGGCGAACCTGCCACCCGACACGAGCGGACCCGGTAAACGAAATCATCGCGACTTCAGGCGCGCGCGTGAGTTCGGCCGTCAACTCATCATCAGCGATGACGGCACTCACCAGCCCGGGCTCGCGAGCTTCAAAGAGGCCCGCCAATTTCAATGTGATCAAAGGAGTGGCCGGGGAAGGCTTGATGACGATCGAACAACCACAGGCCACGGCCGGTGCGATCTTGTGAAGAGCGAGATTCAGGGGAAAGTTGAAGGGCGTGATTCCAAAAATAACGCCTCGAGGAAAACGGGTATGGATCCCGAACCCCGGACGCCCGCCCGCAGCGGCATCCAGCCGCAACAACTCACCAGCAAAGCGCTGGGCTTCGCCCGCGGCCCAGCGAAGCACGGAAATCGCACGATTCACTTCCGCGGTCGCGAAGTGGATGGGCTTGCCCGCCTCCTTCCGAAGAAGCTCCGCAAACTCACCTCGCTCTTTTTCCAGATCGGAGGCCACGCCCTCGAGAAGCTGCGCGCGTTGCCAGGCCGTGGAGTGACGCCAGCGCTTGAAAGCCGCGGAAGCCTGTGCGAGGCCCCTTCCCGCTTCCTCGCGAGTGACGAAAGGAACCTTGCCCAGCTCTTCTCCCGTATAAGGATTATGAACGACGAGTTCCCGCATATTTTCCTTACATATGGAGCGCACGGCCGCCGACCGCGAGCGCCGCTTCCTTCACGACTTCCGTCAATGTTGGATGCGCATGGCAGGTGCGCGCTATATCCTCGGCGCTTCCACCGAATTCAATGACCGATACGGCCTCCGCAATCAGCTCGCTGACGCGCGGCCCGAGCATATGAACTCCAAGCACGCGATCAGTTTTCGCGTCGGCGAGAACCTTAACAAACCCTTCCGTCTCTTCCATTGCTTTGGCACGACCGTTGGCCATAAACGGAAAAGAACCTGCCTTGTACTGCACGCCTTTTTCCTGGAGCTCCTCTTCCGTGGCTCCGACACTGGCCAGCTCCGGCCAGGTGTAAATGACATTGGGAATCGCGTCATAATTCACGTGGCCCGCTTGCCCCGCCATGATCTCAACGGCGGCTATCCCCTCTTCTTCAGCCTTATGCGCCAGCATAGGACCGGCGATCAGGTCTCCGACCGCATAAACCCCCGGAATTTTGGTCTGATAATGCGCGTCCACGCCCACGCGGCCGGCCTTATCCGTTTCTATTCCGAGCTCAGAAAGCCCCAGGCCCGCGCTGAACGGTCGGCGACCGGTGGACACGAGAACGTAATCACATTCAAGTTCGGATTGTTCGCCGGTCTTCAGATCCTCAAGTTTCACCCGAAACCCGGAGTCCGCGTCTTGAGAACCCGTGCACTTTGTAGAAAGCCGAAACTCAATTCCCTGCTTCGCAAGCGCCTTCTGAAGCTCTGATCCAACCTGATTATCGGAGAATGGCGTAATGCGATCCAAAAATTCCACGACCGTCACCTTTGCGCCCAGCCGACGCCATACCGAACCAAGCTCGAGCCCGATGACCCCGCCCCCGATCACCACCAGATGTTTCGGAACCTCAGGAATGGAAAGAGCCTCGGTGGAGCTCAAGACGCGCTTGCCGTCGAATTTCAGAAAAGGAAGTTCAACCGGTTCACTGCCGGTCGCAAGGAGCACCTTCGATGTCACAAGTACACGGCTTCCGGAACCGGTATCCACCTCGACGGTTTTTCTCTCGCCCTTCACTTCCTTCAGCTTTCCGGTACCAAGAACATGTTCAATTTTGTGCTTCTTGAAAAGGCCGGCAACCCCGTTTGTCAGCTGACGAACCACTGCATCCTTGCGCTTCATCATCTGCGCGAGATCGAGTCTCACGCCCTCGCAGGTGATTCCATGCTTCTGAAGTTTTCCGGTGACCAGCGCGTAATGTTCACTCGATTCCAGAAGCGCCTTCGAGGGAATGCAGCCGACGTTGAGACAGGTACCACCCAGTGTTTTTCTTTTTTCGATGCACGCTGTCTTCATTCCGAGCTGGGCGGCTCGAATCGCCGCGACATATCCCGCCGGCCCGCCGCCGATAATGACCAGATCAAACTGTTCCTCGCTCATACTCGCTCTCCTAGTACTTGAGTCCAAGTTTTTCCGGGTGCTCGATGAAATCCTTCACCGCCACCAGAAAGCTCACCGCCCCCTTGCCATCGATCAGGCGATGGTCATAAGAAAGCGCAAGATACATCATCGGACGAATTTCCACTTTGCCGTTGATCGCCACGGGCCTTTCCTGAATCTTGTGCATTCCTAAAATCGCGCTTTGCGGCGGATTCAGGATGGGCGTCGAAAGCAGGGACCCATAAACGCCGCCATTGGTGATGGTAAAAGTCCCGCCTGAAAGATCCGGAATGGAGAGCTTTCCGTCGCGCGCCTTGATCGCGAGCTCATAGACTTTCTTCTCGATCTCGACAAACCCCATCTCACCGGCTCCACGAACCACTGGAACGACAAGACCGCGATCGGTTCCGACCGCGATGCCGATGTCATGGAAATCATGATAGAGGATGTCGCTGCCGTCCAAAGAGGCATTCACCTCCGGAAAGAGCTTTAGCGCCTCGACGCAAGCGCGCGTGAAAAAGGACATGAAGCCAAGCGAAACACCGTGCTTTGCCTTGAAGGCATCCTTATGTTCGCTCCTGAGCGCCATCACCGCACCCATGTCCGCTTCATTGAAAGTGGTGAGAATCGCTGCCGTGTGCTGCGCCTGCACCAGGCGCTCCGCGATGCGCTGCCTCAGCATGGACATGGGAACACGGCGTTCGCCTGGAACCGGCCTCACACGCGCCGCTTGAGACAGAAGATCGCCTTTGGTCGCGCGTCCGTCTTTGCCGGTGCCCGCAACCTGAGAAAGATCGATGCCCTTTTCCGCGGCCATTTTTCGCGCTGCCGGGCCCGCCTGGACGCCACTCATGGTTGGCTTTGCTTGAGCAGGAGCAACTGGCGCCGCAGACGTGGGCGCTGCTTCGACCGCTCTCGCAGCCCCTTTAACAGAGTCGTCGATCTGCGCGATCACCTCTCCAACCGTGGCGCGCTCGCCCGCCTGCTTGAGTATCTTCAATGCTCCGGCCGACTCAGCGACGACTTCAACCGTTGCCTTGTCCGTTTCAATCTCAAGCAGCAGGTCTCCCACTTGGATGGCCTCGCCGTCTTTTCGCGCCCATTTCAGGATGCTGACTTCCGTGATCGACTCTCCAACGCTGGGCGCCTTCACTTCGTGCTTCATTTTTTTCCTCTTTCGCCGGCATCACTGAACGCCTTCGCAATCAGCGCTTTCTGCTCTTTCTCGTGTTGCTTTGCTGAACCCACCGCCGGGGCGGCATAAAAGTCGCGCCCCACGTACGAAATCCCCTTACCTGCTCTTTCACCGAAGTCATCCGACCCGCCGGCCCAGATCGCGAATATATAGGGCCAAGCGCCCATGTTCCGTGGCTCTTCCTGAACCCAGACCACCTCCGCAGCAGGGTAGCGCTTCAGGATCGCCTCAAGTCTCGCTCCTGGCCACGGATAGAGCTGCTCGATGCGCACCAGAGCGATATCCGTTCGATCCCCGCGCTCGAGCAGAAGATCGTAATAAATTTTACCGGAGCACAGGAGTACTTTTCTTACGCCGCCGTGAACATCCGAAAAAACGGGATCATCCAAAACTTCCTGAAAACGCGAGCGGCTGAACTCTCCGATCTCGGACACCGCCTGAGAATGGCGAAGCAGACTTTTCGGAGACATGATCACCAGCGGTTTTCGGAAATCCCGTCGCACCTGCCTCCGCAAAGCATGAAAAAGCTGCGCGGGAGTGGTGAGATTCGCTACGGCCATATTCCCCTTCGCGCAAAGCTGTAGAAATCTTTCCAGCCGGGCACTGGAGTGCTCAGGACCCTGACCCTCAAAGCCATGCGGCAGCAATAAAACCAATCCGCTGGAACGCGCCCACTTTGACTCGGCCGAAGCGATGAACTGATCAATAATCACCTGGGCACCATTCGCGAAATCCCCGAACTGAGCCTCCCAGATGACAAGGGCGCTCGGGTCGGCGAGCGCATAACCGAACTCGAACCCGAGCACTCCGATCTCGGCGAGATGACTGTTGTAGACCTCGAATCGCGCCTGGCCGTCGCGAAGTTTATTCAATGGAAGATAGGTTTCGCCCGATTCGAAATCGTGAAGCACGGCATGCCGGTGCGTGAAAGTGCCGCGCTCAGAGTCCTGACCTGACAGACGGACAGCGTGTCCTTCCAACAGGAGCGTCGCATACGCGAGCGACTCGCCATTACCCCAGTCAATGGATTTTCCGTCCCTGACGGTCCGAAGTCGCGCTTCCAGAAATCTGGCAAGCTTCGGATGCAGCTTGAATGAGTCCGGGACGCGGTTGGCTTTCTCGGCGATTTCAACCAGCTGCTCCGCAGGGACCGCAGTATTGACCGGCTTCAGCATGTCTTCCAGCGTGCCCGCCTTCAGACCTTCCCATTTTGCGCCAAAAGTCGCGGGCGCGGGGTGTGGCGCTCGCGCCCTGGCGACCTTCTGGGCATCGAGGAGTTTCGCCAGCTCCTCATCCACCAGCGCCTTCGCCTTCGCATCGTCCAGCACACCTTGAGCGACCAGGCGACCGGCATAAATTTCCCGAGGTGAAGCATGAGCTTTGATCTGTCGAGCCATCACGGGCTGGGTAAAACCCGGTTCATCGCCTTCGTTGTGACCGTGCTTGCGGTAGCAGATCAGATCCATGAAGGCATCTTTGCGATAGCGAGCCCGGTATTCCGAGCAAAGGCGCGCAACGTACCAGACCGCCTCGGGGTCATCGCCGTTCACATGGAAAATCGGGACCTCGAGCATCTTCGCGAGATCCGTCGAGTAAGTTGTCGAACGACTCTCACCCGGTAAAGCAGTGAAACCGATCTGGTTATTGATCACGATGTGAAGCGTGCCACCGGTGGAGTATCCGGAAAGGCCGGCGAGATTCAGCGTCTCGTAACAGACCCCCTGTCCCGCAAACGATGCATCTCCATGTATCAGGATGGGAATGACTTTCCTCCGTTCGGAATCGTCGAGGTAGGTCTGTTTCGCCCGGACCATTCCCTCGACCACCGGATTCACGAATTCGAGATGGCTCGGATTGGACGCAAGAGACAGATGAACCTGCCGCCCCCCGCTCGCGACGTGGTCAGTCGAATAACCCATATGGTATTTCACATCCCCCTCGCCTTGAGAGGGATCGGTCGTATACGTACCTTCGAATTCCGTGAAAATGTATTCGGGTTTCTTTCCAAACACGTTGGCAAGCACGTTCAGGCGTCCGCGATGAGCCATGCCAATCACGAACTGCTCGGCGCCAAGCTCGGTGCTCGCCTCGATCATGCAATCGAGCGCAGGAATCACCGCCTCGCCTCCTTCCACGGAAAAACGTTTCTGCGCGACATAGCGGGTGTGCAGAAACCGCTCGAATGACTCGCTTTGCGTCAACCGCTTCAGAATGAATTTCCGGGTTTCCGAATCGAGCTCGATGCGGTTTCGCGAGGTCTCCATTTTCGAACGGAGCCACTCGCGTTCACTTCGATCCTGAATGTGAGTGAACTCCACGCCCACCGAACCGCAATAGGTTTCGCGAAGTCGCGTCAGGATCTGCGAAAGCGGTGCGGGCTCCATTCCAACCAGCCGAGCGGCGGTGAAAGAGCGATTCAGATCCGCATCCGAAAGACCAAAGCGTGCGAGCTCAAGGAGCGGATGAGACGCGGGAGGGGGCGCAAGAGGGTTGATGTCAGCGAGAAGTCTTCCCAGCTCCCGGTAGGCCGTGATCAGTTCAGCGACCTTCGCTTCTGAACTGAGATCGGGTCCCGCAGCGGCAACTTCAGCTTGCGGCGTCGCGCCCGGCGCGACGGCAGAGCTGGTTCCGAAATCCAGTCCTTCAAAAAAATAACGCCAACTGGAATCGACGGACTCAGGATCCGCAAGGTAGCGCTCCAGAAGCTCGTCGATAAATGCTGCGTTCGCGCTCTTTAAATAGCTGAATCGTTCCATTTGAATGTCGCCATTGCCATTGCCATTGCCGTGCTCACTTTAGCACAAGGCCGTCCGCTGAGGGACCTGGAATCCCCCCCGAAGGCGGAAATCCATCCGCTCTTATCGCAAGACGTCAAGTAACCGAAATCTAATGCTTCTGCTGCAGGATCTCGGAAAGGACTCGGCCTTCCGATGCCGCCGGAGCCACTACACCACCCATAAACGTCAAGGTGGGCGCAAGATCCACCACCTTTGCTGGCGTGGCGTAAACTCCCGTGCGCACTCCGGGTCCGGCCAGAATGAGCGGAACAGTCCGGTCATACGCGTACCCAGTCTGATGAGTGGCGGCATCCTGATCGTCCACCATGTAGAAAGGCCTCGGGATGACGACCACGTCCCCACTGCGTCCGGGCATGTAGGTCTTCAGAATCTGCCGTTCAAACATTTCCGGCGGCAAGCGCCGCTGCAGATATTCACCCTCGGTAAATACCTGCGCGATCCCCTTCATTCCAACGATCGCACGCTTGGCTTCCAGCTGAACTTCCGCGAGATCGAGCTTCTTGTCCTGAACCGCTTTTCGATTCATATAAAGGTTCAAGTCGTAGGAGAGGGAGACCCAGCTTCCGCCGGAGGGCTCACCGAAGCGCTTTTTCAAGCGTTCATCAATAGCCGACACCATGGCTTTTTCGCTGATTCGCCCAGCCTCCACTCCCAGCGATTTAAGCCACTCGGGGTTCGGTGGGGCGCCGTGGTCGGCGGTCAGAACGATGACGACATCCTTCAACCCGCCGGGCAGCTTCTTTTTGACGAAGTTCAGGAAGCCTGAAATCACCCGGTCCTCGGCGACGGTCATCTCTTCCATCTCGCGACTGTTCGCGCCGAAGACGTGCGCCCCGTAATCGTGGCTCGAAAAACTCACCGCGAAGAGATCCGTTGACTTGCCACGACCCATCTGGAATGCCTCAAACGCCTCTTTAGCCGCGTCCGCGGTAATCTCAAGGCCAACGGGCGTGATGAAGGACTCCCAGTTTCCGAACACAGTCTCGTGCGGAAAGGATTTTCCG
>MEPR01000090.1 GCA_001769835.1 Bdellovibrionales bacterium GWB1_55_8 | reverse complement strand
CCGCTCTCAGCCTGCGCTCACTCCGTCCCGGCAAGTTTCTTCAAACGAGCAAACCCATCCGCAACGAATCCCGCTTTTTGTTCCGTGAACTTGGGCTTTCGCGCAAGGCGGGCTTTGGCCGCTTCCGCGGCCTCAGTGGCTTTCATATCCAGCTCGACTCGCGACACCGTCGCACTCGGAGTCGGAGTTGCTTCCTGCGCCGGTTCGGCATCCGGGCGGCCGACCGAAGTCCAGTCCTGGGGGTTCGCGTCGCCGGAATCGTCGTATACCAGAGCCTTCTCGAAATCGTCGCCGCTCGGTGAATTTTCCTTCGCCGTTTCGAGCGAGATGACACCCGCTTTGTAGAGTTGCAACAGGTGTTGATCGAAGGATTGACTGCCATTCAAGCCAAACCCGTTTTCAATGTACTTCACCATCTCCGAGACTTTTGCGTCATCAATGATGCAATCCTGGATCGAAACGTTGTTGATCATGATTTCCTGGACGCAGACCAGTCCCTGCTGATCATTTCGTTTGAGCAGACGTTGGCCGACCGTTGCGACCAGATTGTCCGCAATGCGCCGACGGGCTGCCTGCTGCTCTTCTCCCGGGAACATCGAAACCAGTTTCGCGATCGTCTTCGGGGCGTCGGTGGTATGAACCGTTGAAAGTACAAGGTGTCCCGTTTCCGCCGCTTTCAACGCGATGTCGATGGACTCACGATCGCGAAGCTCGCCGATCAGGATGACATCCGGATCCTGCCGCAACACCGCTCGTAGCGCCGAGGCGAAGGTAAGCGTGTCGCGACCCACTTCACGCCGCGTGATCTGCGCTTTCCTTTTTGAGTGCACGAATTCGACCGGATCTTCTACCGTCACAATGTGAATCGCACGCGTTTCGTTCAGATGTTCGATCATTGCCGCGAGCGTCGTGCTTTTTCCGGAACCCGTCGCTCCCGTGACCAGCGCGAGACCGCGTTCGTTCTCCACAATCTTTTTCAGGATCGAGGGAAGTCCGAGTTCATCCACGCTCGGCACACGATGCGGGATGATTCGAAGTACGACCGCCAGGTTGCCGTCCTGCCGGAATGCGTTCCCGCGAAAGCGGGCAATGCCGGCAAAGTCGAACGAGAAATCCTGCTCCTGGTTATCGATGACGCCGTCTTTCAGCTTGTCACCGATGATCGAGCGGACGAATTCCTGAATGTCCTGCGCCTGGACGGCTTCCATCTTGACCGCTACGAGGTCATTCTTGATGCGAAAAACAGGAGGCTCGCCCGCGCGCAAATGAATGTCGCTTGCCTTGTTCTTGATCGCGAAAGACAGAAGTTTGCGGTACCGCGTTTCATCGAATGCCATGATATTTGCCCGTGTAATTTATGCCTTTAATTCTTCTCGGAGAGTTTGCAGCCGTACTTGACGGCGCGTTTCGTCCTGGAGTAACTCAGCAAAATGAATTTAGAGAGCCAGGTCGACGATCCGTATTTTTTGGCAGGGGTCGTCATCAGCCAGCGGGAGTCCGCTAAAAAACCGGCTCGAGCAGCCATCTGTAACCTATTGAAACATAGCGGATTTAAACCTTCCGCACTCGGCCAGGGCACCTGATGCTTCATATCCAAGACGTTTCAAAGCAGTTCGGACCCAAGATCCTTTTCCAAGGTGCCGAGGCGCACCTTGGCCTGCGCTCACGCGTGGCGCTGGTGGGGCCGAACGGGTCTGGCAAGTCCACACTCATCAAGATCATCCTCGGTCTTGAATCGCCGGATACAGGTCGTATCAGTCGCGCGAGGCACCTCTCGATCGGATATCTGGCACAGGAAGTGCCCAAGTTCGAGCAGACCAGCGTGCTTGGCGAGGTCATGCGGATCGGCGGAAGACGAAGCGAGCTCCTCACCGCGAAAACGGAACTTGAGCAGCTCTTCAGCGAAGCGAAAACCGAAGACACCACGAACCTGGAACGCTACGGAAGGATTCTCGAGGAACTCGAGCATCTGAATGAGTACCGCCTCGAATCCCGCGCGAAGGAAATCCTCACAGGAATGGGCTTTCGCCCGCAGGACCTCGAGCGGCCCCTCACCCATTTCAGCGGTGGCTGGCTCATGCGCGTCGCGCTTTCGCGCGTGCTCCTCATGGATCCGGACCTGCTCCTGCTCGATGAACCCACGAACCACCTGGACCTGGAATCGCTTCTCTGGCTGGAGGACTTCCTTCGAGACCATCGCGGCGCCCTTCTGCTGGTGAGCCACGACACTGCCTTCGTAAACCGGATGGTTCACGAAGTCCTTGAGATCGACCAGCGGAAGCTCTGGAATTATCGCGGCAACCTGGACGCCTATGTTGAGCAAAAAGAGCAGCGGCTCGCGGTCCTGCGCTCACAGCATGCCAGTCAGCAGGTTCGGATCGCCGAGATCGAGGATTTTGTCCGCCGCTTCGGCGCGAAGGCCACAAAGGCGCGCCAGGCGCAGAGCCGATTGAAAGAACTCGATCGCATTGAAAGAATCGAACTGCCCGAGGAGCGCGCGACGGTTCGTTTCCGGTTTCCTCCGGCCCCCAAGGGCGGCAAGGAAGTCGTGACTGTGCGGAAGGCCGCGATGCGCTTCGGCGAGAAAACCGTTTTCGAGGACCTGAACTGGATTCTTCCGAGGGGGTCCCGAATCGCGATCGTGGGCGTGAATGGCGCAGGAAAAACAACTCTGCTTCGCCTGATCGCGGGAAAACTGCAGCCCTCGGAGGGGCAGGTCATTCATGGTCATGAGATCAAGGTCGGGTACTACGCGCAGATACAGGCCGAGTCGCTCGACATGAAGAAATCGATCATCGAAGAGCTCGAACAAACGGCGCCCGATTTGCCGGTTTCCCAGGTCCGGGGCATCGCCGGAGCATTTCTGTTCACGGGTACGGCAGTGGAGAAAAAGTGCGCTGTCCTGTCGGGCGGGGAAAAGGCGCGCGTTGCGCTTGCAAAGCTCCTCCTCTCGCCCGCCAATTTCCTTTTGCTGGACGAACCCACCAACCACCTCGACGTGGAATCGCGGGGCGTTCTTCTTGAAGCCCTTCAAGGTTACGAAGGAACGCTTTGCCTGGTCTCACATGATCGGGCCTTCGTTTCTCCGCTAGTGGATCATGTTCTGGAGATCGTTCCCCACACGGGGCCTGGCCCCGGAGGGTCGCGCGTTCTCTCTCTCGTGGAAACCTATGATGATTATCTGGCGCGAAAAATGCGCGAGGCCTCCGAAAAGCGCTCACATGCCCTCTCTGGGACGGAGCGCCAGCAACCAGCGCCTTCCGTGAGCGAGACAGAGAAAGCCCGTCGCCAAGGCCCCTCAAACAACCAGAAACAGGCCTGGGCTCGCGAGTTATCCAACACGGAATCGGCCATTGCGAAACTCGAAACCAGACAGGCCGAAATCCAAACTCTGCTTGCGGATACGGACACTTACCAGGACAAGGCACGGTTCCTGGCCCTGGCCGAGGAGCAACGGGGAATTGAAAAATCCCTTGGGGAAAAGCTCGCGAGATGGGAAGAGCTGGGCCTGCTTCTCAGTGACAACTGAGAGTGCCGGCGCTATAAGGGCGCCCTCAGGAGTAGTTTCCCATGAATAAGATCATGAAACAGATGATGATTGTTTTCGCCCTTGTCTCGCTGATTTCCGGCTCGGCCTTCGCTGACACCATCTTGCGAGTGTCCGGTGCGCCTGCGGGGCAGCTCTGGTTTGCTCTTGAGCGTATCGGCGTTCAAACGGATCCGGCGCCGGATGCTGCATTCATGCTTCTCAGCGTTGTTGAATGCAGGATGGGCTTTTCAGTGGATCACCGCGAAGAGTTCTGGCGCTGCGTCGCTGAGCAGGATTCGGGGAAAATTCAATGGAGAGCGTCCGAAGGAAAAGCTCGGGATCTGATCGCCGCATTGGCAGACGCCGGCGTCCCCGAAATGGGGGCGGTTGAATCAACCGTGTTCTCGGCAACGCAGGTCCGCTGCGGAAAATCTCTTCGGACCACGCGCCCTCAGGTCGCCTGCGACCTCGTGGTCAGATAGCCGACCCGATGATCGTGACCGCCTCGGCATAAGACATTCCGAGGAACTTCCGGTACCAATCGTCGGCGAACTTCGGTGCCTGCGCAGGCCGTGAACGAAGGCAGAGTTCCACCTGGTTTCCGCTTTCCGCGAACGAGTCGACTTCGATATCCATGCGGCAATAGGAATCCATCCAGAGCTGACCAGCCTGCTTCCGGAAACTTTCGGCGAAGCGCGTGCTCTGTTGCTGGTTCCACTGCATGGGGTCCGGCAGATTCGGGCGAGAAGGCTTCAGGTTGTAAGACGGCTGGTTTTCCTCGTGCTCAACGCCCTCACTATCGGCTTTCTCGGAATGTGCGACATGAAAAGTCCGACCGGCGAACTGAAACTGCCCCGCTAGGCTCAGCGCCAGCTTCTGCGTATGTTTCCAGGCCGGGTACCGATACTGCTTTTCCACCGTACGCGATTTTTTCTGCGCCTCGACCGTCTCGTAAGGGTCATCGCGATATTTTATGGCGCCGTTTTCCACGTACTCGACCCGCCGGAATTTCTTCACCACGACGTTTTCGACGTAATATTCCTGCTCGCGATAGGGCTGCACCAGAACCACACCCTGCTTGTCCTTCTGCTGCTGATACGCCACGGACACCGAGGCTTGGGCGGAAAGCTTCCCGTCCGGATCATACCAGGGCGTCTGAGCGAATGCCTTCGAGACCTCGGCGAGCAAATGCCCGCTTGCCTCGAAAGGGCTCGCTCCCTGTTCCACTTTCAAATCGATTTTGCCGAACAAAACGTCGCTCAACGCCGCTTTTCCGGCACCCACTTTTCGCGTGTCACCCCAGAACCGGCAATAATTGGCGACAAAGAGGGCAAAAAAAGGTTTTCCAGGCGCGACTTCCTTCCTGAATAATTGGCAGCTGTCCTTGCCATGCTTGTTTACCTTGTTCCGAATGCCGGATACCAGGCCGGCATCGAAGATCTTGCCGTAAGTCCTGATTGTTCCCGCCGCACGCAGCGGGGTGTGCCCCGCAAGTTCCGCCTCAATGCGCTGAACGAAATATTTCTTGGCGAACTCCTGTTCTTCTTCCTGGGTGAACGCGACTTTTCCGCCAGGCACCAGCTGCCACTGACTTTCGAGTCCCACCACGCCCTGAAGCAGCTCAAGCGCTTCGGCGTGATTACCGGCCAATCTCGCATTGCGCACCTGAAGCAGTTTCTGGCCCAAAATCTCGCCGCGTGCCTGCTTCAACCCGGAGGCGGCCTCCGCGTCATCCGGCTTGCGCGCCAGAGCTCGTTCGTAATACCGCGCCGCCACCTCATAATTTCCGGCGGCCAGAGCCTCTTGGGCCCGCTCGCTCAGGGAAGCACAGCCCGTTGTTAAAAGGACCAAAATGATGGGGATCGCCGTGACCGGAATCTTTCGTGAGAACATGGAAGGATCATACGCGTGCACCGCGTATTTTTCAGGCAAAAAAAGCCGTTGGCATCGTGTTCGCAGTTTCCTGCCCGAAACCACAATTCACCATAGGGAGTATTTTATGAAAATGAACAGTAAATGGCTGTTCGCCTTCGCGGGCATTTTGAGTTTCTCGCTGGCTGCTTGCACGGACCGCCAGACCCAACAGGACCAGCAACGGATGGATGAACAGGGCCAGACGACGCAGGAACAGCCCGGAATAGGATCCCCCGAGTCAGATGATGAACAGGTCATCAGCGAGGAAACGCGCACCCAGGAGAGCGGCCAGCTGGGCAAGGAAACCACGGAAAAGGATGACGCCGATGTCAGCGCCGTACGTGAAACCGTCACACGGGAGACGGAGAAGATGGAAGAAGAAATCCCCACGGTGACCGTCGGAAGCCAGAAGGCCGACATCAACCGCATGGACAGCGAGGATTTCGTGGCCCTCGGACTGCGTGAGGACGCCGCAAAGAAGGTCACTGACTATCGCGAACAGAATGGCGAATTCGCCTCGGTCGATGACCTGAGCAAAGTCCCGGGAATCGACTCGAACTGGCTGCAGCAAAACAAGAATAAGCTCAGCGTGGGCACGCAGGCAGCAGGCGAAAGAGCCTCGGATTAGAGCAAAAGCCCCTGGCCTCGGCCGGGGGCTTTCATTTTCCGAAATTGGCGAACTGGAACTTGGAAGCAAGCACCACGGGCGAAATGGTTTTTTCATCGGGGGCGGCTATTTTCCAGCTGCCCTTGTCTTTCTTCAGCCTGAATACGACATGTCTCTTTTTATCGGCGGTTTGCACGAGGTTCCCATGAGCATCCCCTACGCCGAGAATGTCATAAACGACCTCAACCGTGGCTTCATTCGCGTTTTTGGGATCGCGCTTGCCCGTCAGGACCTCATATTTTTCAGCGACAAAGAAGGAATCCTGATCTGGAAGATAGTTCCAGAGAGTGAACGCTTTTCGCTCGGACTCCAGAAGCCCTGACCACACGAAGCCCGAGGCATCACGCCCGCAATAATAACTGACAACCTCTTCGGGCAACTGAAAGGTGTTCCGGAAGCGAAGCCTTTCATGCTGAAGCGAGATGCTCGCGTATGTCAACACGGCCGAACCGAGGAGCAGGAAAATAGCGTGGCGGAACCGCCATCGCACTTTCATTTTTTATCCTCCATCCGGACGGTTTTCCTGCCGGGGACCTGATTACCCCTGCTGGCCTTTTTGGAGGACTCATAACTGCAGGCCGAGTTCTGGTCCGCCAGAAGGCGAAGATTGGCCAGACCGGGGCGAAGTCTTCTGAAAGAAGAATCTTCCTTGTCATTCGAAAGGGGGAAATCGTATTCCAGAAGCCGGCTGCCATCGGCGCTGGGCTCGGCGACCTTGGCCACCTGCTTTTCCGGATCATAACCCCGAACGATCGCGACACGACCTGTGGTCTCCGAAAGAACCCGATGAACAAGAAGATCGCCGGGAGCGGGTTGCTCCCCGAGGTAAAGATCGACGGCTTGAAAGCCAGCTGAGACCTTACGCAGCACTTCTTCACGGCCTTTCGCCCATTTGACACCGAGAGGGAGATGCCCTGTCCGGCTCAGACCCCAGATACCGCGCAAATCCAACGTTGTCAGATTCGCCTTGCGAAATTTCGGCGAGAGCGTTGCCGCAACGAAAGTCGGGCAGTCCAGATCGGAGCGGCCCGTTGAAGTCAGGTAGCCGTTGTGCAGCAGCGGGATCGTCCGTTTCCTGCCGTCGGGCAGGACGATCTTCACCTGCTCTGCCAGGCTGAGGCGGTCCAGCAAACTCTGGCGCTCCTGCTCGGGCAATCCATTCAACAGGAGCAACCGGTCCAGAAGCGAGCTTTGATTCTGTTTGGCTTCATCCAGCAGTTCCCGAACCTCTTCTCGCGTGTATTTCTTCTCTGGATCTTTCGCGTCCTGCTGAAGGAGTTCCTGCGCCAGACGTGCCTTGTCCGCGGCATTCGCAAAATTGTTCCTGAAAAACGCATGATCGGCCGGACTGATTTCTCCCGGTGGGCTTTCATCGAGGAACCGTGTCAGATTCGATAGCTCTCCCTCAGCCCGCTTCAGACGGGAGTTCAACTCGTTATAGGAAATATTGTTGTATTCCTTCTCAAGCGCTCCGCGGTCGGAATTTTCGGAAGAACGGAATTCCGCCGTCTTGTGAAGGGCCTCCTGCGTGAGTTCTCCTCCGCGCGCAAGCTGACTGAGCATCATCGCGTTCTGCATCGTCAGAACCGCATTTGCGGAGCCAGACCCTGTGTGCCTTTCCAGATTATCGAGAAAATGGCTACCTACGCTGGGCGTACCCGTCGAACCCGAATTGGGCGTCCCGCCGGTGTTCGCCGCGCCCGAAGGCCCCGCGCCAGGTCCGCCCGGAGCTTGTGGATTCACGACCGGCCCGGAGGTCGTGGATCCGCCGCCCGAACCTCCAAGGAAACCCGCCGGCGTATCAAGCAGGCCGGGACAGGAATTCGGAGCCGCCCCCGTTTTGGACTCTGCAGCCCCGATCTGCGGCAGAAGTAGCGGAATGAAAAGCACCAAAGACCCTACTGAAAGCGTTCTGATTTTCGTCATGATCGCCTCATTTAGCCTGGCCGGCTGTCGCCGCCTTTGGCGTGCCGGAAGAAGTTCCGGATCCAATCACTTCCGGTGCCTTGGCCTGGCTCTGTTCGGAAACAGCCGCGCTCTCACGCTGCTTCTGGAGGGCCGCCTGGCAAACGGGAGAATTCTGGAGCTGCCTGATGTAACCGAGAGACGCACAACCGAGAAGGCTGCCACCATGCTGTTTGGCCTCGGCTTCCGATTCGGTCTCGTTTCCTATCTGCGTGATGTCACAACCGGAGCAGGCTTTTTCGTCTCCTTTGCCGCCGGAGCATGCGATGTCGGCCTTCTCCACGCCATTGCGGTAGTATTCCTTGCACCTTCTGGAAAAGTCGTTGCACTCATCCGTTCCACTTTTCTGAATGAGTGCGTTCAGAATTCCCGCGCCTTGGGTGAAACCCTGCAAGCAGCAGGCGTACGCTTTCCCATCGCCCGTTGCCTGACGTGGCTCCTTCAGGGCTTCAACCGGGTCGATCGCTTTCAAAGGTGCGTTTTTCCGGGCCTTAAGTTCCTTTTTGAAACTGTTTTTCAACGAGTGAGGGGAATCCGCTCGCCCCAGGATCCAGTTCACGAACGTCTTGCTGGCATTCCAAAATGTATCAAGTGCCTCGAAGAGGATGCTACCAATCGGGTCGAGAAAGTATTTTTTGAAAGCGGATTCCTTCAAGCCCGAATCAAAACGCGCCACATTTCCCGATTTGTCAGCCGGGATGCCGTATTCGGAACAGGCATAATTTTTCCGAAGCCAATCCCCGTTATCTTTCAGATTAGCCCCGCGGGAGTAAAAGAATGCGAAGCGTTGGCCGCGCAAACCCTGATCGACACCGAGCAGGAAGGCGCCCTTTTGATCTTCACAGCCGGAGTGTTTGATCTCTTTACCGGCATCGCCTTTGGCAAGATAGATATCCAGAATTCGTTCGTGATCATCCGACGCCTGACAGGCAACGGCCCCGCCGATTCCGGCGAACGCATCGTGCCCCATGAGCATGAGGACGAACGAAAAAACGCCAAGCCAGCTTTTTGAAAAGTGCATGATTCCCCCGAAAGTGACGACTCACCCTGTACCTCTAATTGTAGAGAAGAGGGGTCAGTTAATCAAATCAGGACAGTTTCTCGCCAGAATGGCATGTCCGTTCTGACACGGCCCTGGAGGAAGGAAACGAGAGTTCTTGCAATTAGCCAATAAAGCCGGGTATTTCCCTTAACTCACATGACGAAAGACACGCGCCTGGTTTACTCCACCGACCCTGAACTCAACCGTAAATGCGCCAAATGCAAGGAGCTCCTTTCCGAGTGCACCTGCGCACCGGAGGTCGACCCCTCGAAGTACAAGTTCATCGCCATTCTCAGAATCGAGAAACAGGGGCGCGGTGGAAAAACGGTCACGGTGATCGACCGCCTTCCAAAAAACGAACTTTTCCTGAAGGACCTGACGACCACCTTGAAAAAGAAATGCGGCTCAGGCGGAACTTACCTCATGGGCGGAAAAGAAGGCGTCATCGAAATCCAGGGCGACAAGCGCGAAATCATCCGTACGGCGCTGGCTGCTGAAGGAATCAAAACCAAAGGCTGATGACACCTTGACACAATGTCTCAATTTCCCTTAATTCAAGGGATGACCGCTCCCACTACCCGCACCCGCTTCGCCCCAAGTCCAACCGGCTACATGCATATCGGCAATCTGAGAACGGCGCTCTACGCCTTCCTGCAGGCCAGGCACGATGGCGGGCAGTTTCTGCTTCGAATCGAAGACACGGACCAGGCGCGTCTGGTCAGCGACGCGGTCGAGGTCATTTATGAAAGTCTCCGCGCAACGAACCTTCTCTGGGACGAGGGTCCGGACAAGGGCGGAAGCGTCGGTCCTTACATTCAATCCGAGCGAAAGCCCATATACAAAGAATACGCGGATAAGCTGATCGCGACAGGCCATGCCTACCGCTGCTTCTGCACCAAAGAAGCGCTCGATGAAATCCGGAAGCACGCACTGGAAGAAGAGGAAGCCCCGATCGCAGCCTATGATGGACGCTGCAGCAGACTGTCTGAAAGCCAGGTGCAGGAAAACCTCAAGGCAAACCTGCCTTTTGTCATTCGTCAGAAAATCCCGCGCGAGGGCGCGACCACTTTCCAGGATCTCGTCTACGGCGAAATCACAATCAGCAACGACCAACTGGACGATCAGGTTCTGATCAAGGCCGACGGCCTGCCGACCTACAATTTCGCGAACGTTGTTGACGACCATCTCATGCGCATCACGCACGTCATGAGGGGCAGCGAATATATCTCGTCGGCGCCGAAGTACATGCAACTCTATCGTGCGTTCG
Organism: Bdellovibrionales bacterium GWB1_55_8; assembly: GCA_001769835.1. Taxonomy (GTDB): domain Bacteria; phylum Bdellovibrionota; class UBA1018; order UBA1018; family UBA1018; genus GWB1-55-8. Next base: position 20,313 of record MEPR01000090.1, on the reverse strand, counting down.
GCTGGGAAGCTCCGTTGACGGTGCATCTCCCGCACATTCTGGGTGCGGACGGAAAGAAGCTCAGCAAGAGAACCGGATCCGCTGCGCTTTCCGACCTTCTCGATAAAGGCTACCTGCCGGAAGGGATTCTCAATTACATCGCGCTTCTGGGCTGGAGTCCCGGTGACAACACTGAGTTCTTCACGCTCCAGAACCTGATCGAGCGCTTTGACCTGAAACGGGTCAATAAAGCTCCCGCGATCTTCGACGAAAAGAAGCTCGCCTTCATCAACTCACTTCACATCAAGGCACTGCCTCCGGAACGCTTCCATGAGCTGGCCTTGCGGTATTATCCGGCACCGATCGCCGCGAAATTCGACCTTCGCAAATTGAGCGCACTCAGCCAGACGCGCGTGGAAAAGTTGACGGACCTTGGCAGTATGTGGGACTTCCTTCTGAAATTCCCGTTCCCGTTCGATCGAGCGCTCTTTGAACATAAGAAAATGAAAACGACTCCTGAAACTTCATTGCCGGTCTTGAAGGAATTCCTTCCGCAGCTGGAAACCCAGCAGGCCTGGGACAATGCCGCGCTTTATGATTTTATGGTGCGATTTGCAGCCGAAAAGAGCTTGAAAAACAGCCAGGTCATGTGGCCTGTCCGCGTTGCACTGACGGGGCTTCCGAGCACTCCGGGCGGAGCAACGGAAGTGGCCGAGCTGCTTGGGCGCGAAGAATCGCTCTCAAGAATCCGGCAGTCGATTCAGATGCTTGGGGGTTAGTTCACCCCGTTGGTACTTCCGCGCCAACTCCAGCATCTGGGGGATCAAACCCTCTCGAGCAAGATCAGAGGCTGTCTGGAAAAGGTCGTTTTGAGCATCAATCTTCACAGTATCCCGCGCCTGCGTGAGGATGATCGCTACAGTCCGAACACAATCTGCATGGGCGGCATTCATGAGAGCCGTCCTGCCGTATAAGTCCTGATGATTCACATCAGCACCTGCCTTCAGAAGTGCATTCACAACGCGTGACGCGTTCGGATCACCCGCAGCCCGAAGGAGAGGTGTTACCCCCGAATCGTCTTCGGGATTGGGGTCGGCTCCCAATTGTATCAACTTCAGGGCGATCCCGTGTCGACCAAATCGAATTGCGTACTCAAGCGCGGATTCCCCGTGCGCTGCCTTGCCGTTTATATCAGCGCCCATCTTGATCAACCGCTCAATTCTTGAAACAGCGCCCGTGATTGCCTCCTGCCGCAGACTTCTGTCGAGCGTTTCCTGATCACTCTCAACAGCCAGAGCACTCCATGAACACAGAGCAAACCCGAGGAGCCCCGGAAGAAACAATCTCGCGCCGGTCATAATCCTCCCTCAATCCGGCGAATCACGTAGCCGCGCGTCAGAAACCCGATAACAAGTGCGATCAAGGAAAAGAGCGCGATAAGAACGGTAGGTCGCGGCCCCAGCGCAGCGGAAGATGAGGACGCGCAGGACTCGTTGCTTTCGCTTGCTTTCCTGGCCAGCAATTCCTCTGCCTGCTTCGCGGCCTCAGGGGTATCCACTCGTTCCACCAGCTTCTTCAGCTTGGAAATGTTGTGGGCTGAATCGGTGATCAGAATGGAACTGGTCGTAACGTCCGGAATGATCCGGCTGTTGGCGGGCATGAAGGATCGCATGTTCCGCGCGATGAACTCCGGCGAAGCGTGCCGTATGGGCATGATGTACGTCACGAGCTCATGGCTGTCCGGCAACCTAGCAGGATCGGAGATCACTGGAATTTCCTGATCCCGTGCGTCCCGGAGCCGAACCACCCGGTACATGTCGGCGGCCGTATTATGAATCCAGGTGTAGCCCTCGAGGTAGAGCGAGGTAAGAACGAGAGCATTGGCGCGCTCCCGGTTCAGAGCGCCCATCTCCGGCACGGCGATCGTCCCGAGGGATCCGTCCCCGAGCCCGGAAGCGTCAATGGTCACGTCCAGCTTTTCTGAAATCATTTCGAGAAAAGCGATCAGCTCCATTTCCCCGGCTTTGAAGCGAATGTCGCCAGAAGGATCCGCCGCACCCGCGGAACAAGGCAGACCAAAGAGCATCATTCCCGCAATCACCCGCGCAATCATCCGTCGCTGTTGTGAACTTCTCATTTATTACCTCCTTCTCTCCGGGCTTTCATCTGTGGCGGCAACTGACTGCCACTATCGCTGTCATGGATTTCCAGTTTCTCGACCACGAGTTTCTCGATGCGCTGTTCACCGCAAGTTTGCGGTGGCGCTGCACGAGGCACGGAGTCGCGCAACCTCTTGGCGACCTCAGGCGTATCCATTCGTGAGATCACCCAATTGAGCTTGCGAATGTTCGAAGCCGTGTCCGTAATGAGAATCTGAGATCGGGTAGGCGGGATGATCCTGCTGTTTGCCGGCATGAACGAACGCATCATGCGCGCAATGGCGTCCGCATCGGCATACTTGAGATCACGGTATGCCGTGACGTAACGACTTGAATCCGGCACCTCAGCTTGCTCGTAAATGGGCAATGCCGCATCCCGAGCATCCCGGATTCGCTGAATCAGCCAACCATTACCGGCGGGCGCATCCACTACGGCATATCCATTATCACTGAGGACCCGGTGAAAAACCTCGGTCAGTTCCTGCGGCTTCAGTGCACGCCTTACGAAAAGGGTAACTGATCCCTTCAGTACCTGATCCCAACTGCCCCCGACTGTAATCAATGTCGAGGTCAGGCGTGCGTACTCCCGCACGAATTCAGGGAGAGGAATGGATACCGCTTTAAACGGTCGAACCTGCCCCTGCGAATCCTTCTCCAGGCGAAATCGCGCATCGGCATGAGTGACACCCGGGCCCATCAATAGTGATGCGCCAATCGCTATGGCGGTCAGAATGGACCTAAATTCCACCACTGGTTTTTCTATGAGCATCTTGAACCTCTCTTTCATAACTCTCTCTTTCAGCACGAATTTGTGCGTCGTAACGAGCTGGAAAATCGTTGGACTTTGGCAGCGGCGGCAGATCCGCGTAGCTGAGCTGCACGCTCATCTCGCGCCCCCCCCCATGCAAAGCCAGGAAAGCCGCAACAAGCGCCGCCAGTACTGCTGCCGTGGCTGGACGGTCGGGATGGAGAGCAACGCCCTCCAAAGTTCGCAGGAACGCCTGGCGAATGGCGAGAAGCCACCGTTTTCCAACTTGGGCAATTTGTCGAGCCTCTGCCTCCCGCGACGCGATCTGCTCTCTGCGTTTCGAGAGCAGGTCCTCTGCCCTGGAGAAAAGGACCGCCTCGAACTCATCAGACGTCCCGGGGCTTTCACTCAAAGCCTCCTTAAGTCGCGCTTGGAATCGGTCTTTTTCTATTCGCATAACTTCTTCCTTAAAGCCGCGCGGGCACGAAACAGACTTTGTTTGATCGCATTTTCATTGCAACCGCAGACACGCGAAATTTCGAGCAAACTCATCTCTTCCTGTTCCTTCAAAAGGAAAACCATCCGCTGCGCCGGAGTGAGCTCCATGAGAGCCGAGGCGAGCGCCCGGGAAAACTGGAACCGCTCCAGTTCTTCCTGTGGCCCTGGCCTTTCATCGCTCACGCCTGCGCTGACATCGGCATGTGCATCGGAAGGCAACTCCATACGCTTTTCACGCCGTAGCGCGTCGATAGCCAGGTTCGTCGCGATCCGAAATACCCAGGCTTTTAATCCGCCATCGGGGCCTGCCCGGAAGAAACCGATCTTCCGAATGGCGGTCAAAAAAGTTTCCTGGGTCAGTTCTTCAGCCATCTCTTTTCTCCCCGTCAAGCGGGTCAAATAAGCGACGATCGCGCGTCCTTGCGCATCGTACAGCGTGCGAAATGCGGCGGGAGACCCTTGCCTGAGTCCGTCGGCAATCTCTTGATCTGATGATGTCAATGGACTCAAATTTCGGCTCCTGCCGCGTTCACATCTCGCAGCGCACGACGTTCATGCTCCTAGAACGGATGGCGAGCCGTCAGGTTATGGGCAGGATGAAAAAAATTCTAGTTATGGTTTATATTGAGGTTTTTTTGAGGCCACGATACGCGATGACCCACGGAGGGGTGCCTCGAGTCGAGTATATGTGTGCGGGATAAAGAAAGAATGGCTGGGGAACTAGGATTCGAACCTAGATAGCCAGAGTCAGAGTCTGGAGTCCTACCATTGGACGATTCCCCAACGAAAATTTCTATAACTGAAAAACGTGCGGCATGTCCACCGGAAACCCGCAGGAGTTTATGCGCCAGGTCGCCGCCTATTGTTTTGCAACCTGGCCTTCTCGACCCTGCTGCGCATTTTCGGCACGGAAAGAATAGAAGTAGCTTTGAATGGCGCGCTGGTCTCGCTCCGACAAAGGCGTGAACCCGCGGATCGTCGGATGGCCACTGGCGAGTGAACGCGACTTGGATTCCGACGCCAAATCCGAGAGGATCGAACGTCCCGCATCCGTGTGGCATGCGACACAATTCCGGAGGAAAAGATTCTCACCGCGCAAAGCGGAAGGATCCGTCCGGCGCTTCAAAAAGAAAGGCTGGAATCGTCCCTGGAAGTTCGCGAGCTCGATTTGCACCACGTCTTCGAGAAAGAAGCTGCCAATCGGCAGCTTCTCTACGCGCACCTTGGATTTTGAAGTCCAGGGGATGACTGAATGAAGGCCTTTCAATGAGGTCCCTTCACGGCTCGTTGCCAGAAGGACGGGAAACTTGGTCACAAGCGAGCGAGGAATGACCGCCTCCTTGCCCGAGCGGCTTTTCAAGATGATGAGATCCACTCTTGCTTTGCTCTCAATGGCCACATCCCTGAGTGACCGATCAATAACGCCCTGCAGCAATACACCACTCCAACGGACGACCTTACCTGTTGCGGGGTCCTCTTCTTTACTGGAGCCCGTTTTCAATTCTTTGCTTAATGCATTAAAATCAAAGGTATAGAGTTGATACGGCGCGCCTTGAGCACCCCAAACGACCGAGACGTTGCCGTCGGCCGCGCCACCAGCCTGGGCATGCACTTTCGCCTCGAAAAAAATTCCCGGTGAACCGAGCAAAATGAAGATAACTGTGCGGCGCCAAAACGTGCTTTGAGGCGCCAGATACCGCACGAACATATCCCCAATTGGAACAGCCGAAAACCTCGCTGTCAAGCCAAGTTAGCCGCCGTCCATGGACAAAGACGCGGGCAAATCAGGGTTGGATTCACCCATTAGGTATGTTAAGAACAGCCCTAGTTTGAGGTCACACAAAAGTGGGCCGCCCGCCCGCTTTTTTTTTGTCCAAAGCCCATAGCACGGGATTTGAGTCAGGTACCCCATGCTTGAAGACGTAGTAAGAGAGTATTCGAAGAATAATGAACGCAAATGAGAACCTTACAAATCTGATCTCAGCATTTCTTGCGCCGCTTGGCTACGAAGTAGTCTGGCTGGAAGCGCAAGTGGCGCGCGAGCGCATCCTGCGCGTCTACATCGATCATCTCGAGGAGATCCCCGGTCGCAGGATCGGCATAGAAGACTGCGTTCGCGTAACCAAAGCTCTCGACGAACCGCTGGATCAGGACCCGCACATGGGTCCGGAGGTCGAAAAGATCTTCAAAGGTACTTACGAACTCGAGGTTTCGTCGCCGGGAATTGATCGGCCGTTGCGTCGGGCAAAAGATTTCGAACGCTTCGCGGGTCGCGAGGCGAGAGTCCATGTTTTCCGCCCGTTGACGGCGGACGAATGCGGAAACAGCGCCTATCAGGCGAAGAATCCGCGTCAGAAAAATTTTCTGGGCACCGTGCTTGGAATCGCAGGCGAGAAACTTCGCCTGGCCTTGAGCACAGGTACACCAGGAAAATCCCGGACCGGCAAGTCAAAGGACAAAGCCGGGTCGGGCACTACAAACAGCGCGGAAGAGGTCACGATTCCCCTTCCCCTCATATCCAAAGCGAACCTCGAACCGCGTTTTGACGACTTCGAGAGTTCCGAAAGAGAGTTGAAATCATGAACGCATCAGAATTGGCCCGTGTCATTGAATCAGTTGGAAAAGATCGCGGTATCAAAAAAGAAATCATCATCAGCGCGCTTGAGCAGGCAGTGCTTATGGCGGCGCAGAAGAAGTACGGCCCCTATGCGGTTCTTGAAGCCCACTACAACAACGATAGTGGCGAAATCGACCTCTTCCAGTTCAAGAAGGTCGTCGACAGCGAACCCGAGATGCTCGATGACGCCGAGGAGATTCCTGTAGAGGAAGCCCTCAAGCTGGATCCGGAAGCCGTTATCGGCGACGAACTGGGCATCAAGGTCGAAGCCCCTGATTTTGGACGCATCGATGCCCAGACCGCCAAACAGGTTATTTTCCAGAAGGTGCGCGACGCCGAGCGCGAAATCATCTTCAACGAATACATCCACCGCAAGGGTGAGATCATCACCGGAATCGCCCGCCGCATTGAGCGAGGCAATCTGGTGATCGACCTCGGAAAAACCGACGCCCTCCTGCCCCGCTCCGAAATCATTCCGAGCGAGCAGTTCCGCCCCGGTGATCGTGTGCAGGCGTACCTCTCGGACGTCGTGCTCAGCGCCCGCGGTCCGCAGCTGTATCTGACCCGCACCTCGCCGAAGTATCTGGCAAAGCTGTTTGAAGTCGAAGTTCCGGAAATTCGTGAAGGCATCGTCGAAATCAAGCTCTGCGCCCGTGAAGCGGGAGCACGCTCCAAGATCGCGGTTGTCTCGAAGGACAGGGACGTTGATCCGGTCGGCGCCTGCGTCGGCATGAAGGGCATTCGCGTTCAGAACGTGATCCAGGAACTGAAGGGCGAGAAAATCGACATCATTCCGTGGTCGGACAATCCGGTTATTTTTGTCCGCTCGGCTCTTTCGCCTGCCGAGATTTCCTCGGTTCGCCTCGACGAACGCAACAAGACGATGGAAATAATGGTCGAGGACGACCAGCTCTCTCTCGCGATCGGCAGAAAAGGACAGAACGTTCGCCTGGCCGCGCAGCTCACGGGCTGGCGCCTGGACATCATTTCGAAATCAAAACTGCAGAAGCGAACCGCGGAAGCGACTTTCAACCTTCAGCATATCGAAGGCGTGAACGAAACGATGGCCCAGGGAATCTACCAGGCCGGCTATCTGAACGTCCGGCAGATTGCGGAAGCGTCGATCGAGAATCTTCAGAAGATCCCCGGTTACGACAACGCGGAGAACGCCGTCCGGCTGAAGGAAAAAGCCGCGGCAGTGGTTGAGAAGGCAGGAGATATCCTCGCCGTTACAGCCGGTGGGGAAGACGCAAAGAGCACCTTCACGGCGACTCCAAGTCAGCCCAAGGATGCGAAGGCGCTCGCTGAGGAACGCCTCCGCGAGATGATGCGTCAGGCCGACAGCTCGACCGACAAGACCGGTGAGGGGTCGCGAAAATAATGAGCCAATTAGAATCTGGCATCGACAAGGCGCAGAAGAAAAAGACACCAGCGGAGATTATGGGAATGTCTGAGCAAGAAAACTTGAAGGTCTATGAACTGGCGAAGGAGCTCGGGGTCGACTCGATCTCCCTGCTGGATAAGCTCAAAGCCCTCAATATCCAGGTAAAGAACCACATGAGCGAACTCGGAGCCGAGGACGTTCAAGTGGCTCGCAACGCTCTCGGAAAAAAGAGCGAAGGCGACGCCAAAGGCACCAAGAAGAAGACGGTGACTCGGAAAAAGAAGGCGGCGGCTGAGCCGGTTGCACCAGAACCGGAAGTGGCTGCGGGCGAAAAGAAAGCGGCAGCTCCGGTGATTCGCCGGAGAACGAAAGCCGATGGAATGACCGAAACGGTTGCTCCAACCACGCACACTCGCACCGTAGAGGCACGCGAAGCACGGACCCATGAAGCGGAAACCGAGCATCATGAGGAAGAGACATCGGCCGCCGAAGCGGAAGCCTCGTTAGCTCATCAAACCGAAGCGCAAGGCGTTCAGGAACAGGAAGAATTGCAGGGTGAAGTAAGCCAACCCGTTGAGGAAATGGCGGCAGCGCCTTCCGAAGCTGAAGCTCCTGTCGAGGAGCCTGTCGCCAAAACCGAGGCGATTGAAGCACCGATTGCGGCAACCCCGGCTGAACCGACCGCTAAAGCTCAGCCTCCCGCTCCGGAAAAGCCTGTCAGGCCTCCGGTGGTTCTGACTCCCCGGCCCGTTGCGCCCAGGCGAAGCATCCTCAAGATCGTCGAAGCGACGTCCTCTCTGCCTGGCCCGACCATCATCAAGCCTGCGCCCGCGCCCGCGCCTGCCCCCAAGGCAAGCGTCAAAGGAACGACCACCCAGGATAAAGATGGATTCCGGATCATCAAGATGACCAAGGAAAACCTCGATCAGATGGTCGAGGAGGAAGCCGCGAAGAAGCGCGGCGGCGGCGCTCGCGAGAAGGAAATTCGTCCTGAAGACGTTCGCTTCGCTGATTATCGGAAGAAAGAAATGGTCTTCCTTCCGAAAAAGAAGAAGGTCCCAGTGGGCAAGGAAATCAGAAGAACTCAGGTGACCCAGGCCAAGGCGCAGAAGCGCATCGTGGAAATGGGAGAGGCGATCAGCGTTTCGGATCTCGCCAATCAGCTCAGCGTGAAGGCCACGGATGTCATCCGCAAGCTCATGGGCATGGGCCAGATGGCCACGATCAACGCGTCGCTGGACTTTGATACGGCGACCCTGATCGCGACTGAGTATCAGTACGAAGTACGGAATATCGCTTTCAAGGAAGACGAAGTTCTTTCCAAAGGAGAGGACACCGCTGAACAGATGCAGGCACGTCCCCCGATCGTCACGATCATGGGACACGTCGACCACGGGAAAACGACCCTGCTCGACTCGATTCGCGAAGCGAACGTGGCGGCCGGCGAGGCCGGCGGGATCACGCAGCACATCGGTGCTTATACCGTCGAGAAAAACGGCAAGCTGATCACCTTCATCGATACCCCCGGCCACGAGGCCTTTACGGTCATGCGCGCTCGGGGTGCGAACGTAACGGATATCGTGATCCTGGTGGTTTCCGCGGATGACGGCGTGATGCCGCAGACGCGAGAAGCTGTCAGCCACGCGCAAGCCGCGAAGGTGCCGATCATCGTTGCCGTGAACAAGATCGACAAGCCCGGTGCGAACCCCGAAAAGGTGAAGCAGGAGCTGGCTGATTTGAACCTCCTGGCGGAAGACTGGGGCGGTGAAACGATGTTCGTTCCGGTTTCAGCCTTGAAAAAGACCAACATCGACAAGCTGCTCGACTCCATCCTGCTGCAATCCGAAGTGCTTGAACTCAAGGCGAACCCGGACACCCGCGCAAGCGGTACCGTTCTCGAATCCCGGCTTGAAAAGGGCCGCGGACCGGTGGTGAGCCTGCTGGTTAACCGCGGAACCCTGGCAGTCGGAGACGCCTTGGTCTCCGGCCAGTTCGCCGGCAAGGTGAAAGCGATGACGGATCACAAGGGCAAGACGGTCAAAACCGCCACGCCCGGAATCGCTGTCGAGGTACTCGGGTTTGAAGGCGTGCCAAACGCCGGTGAGAAGTTCGATGCTCCGCCTACGGAATCGGATGCCCGTTCCATCGCCCAGAACCGTATTGATAAGGCCCGTGAAAAAGCCGGTGCGACGAACAAGGTCAGCCTCGAAGACCTTTTTGCGAAGATCCAGGCTGGCGACGTGAAGGAACTGAGTATCATCCTGAAAGCGGATGTGTTCGGCTCCGTGGAAGCGATTCGCGACAGCCTGACCAAGCTCAGTAATGAGAAGGTCAAGGTGAAGGTGATCCACTCGGCTCCGGGCGGCATCACCGAGAGCGACGTGCTTCTGGCCACTGCATCGAATGCGATCATCATCGGCTTCAACGTTCGGCCTGAAACAAAAGCGCGTCAGATAGCCGAGTCCGAGCACATCGAGATCAAGTGCTACAGCATCATTTATGAGCTGATCGACGAGGTGAAGAACGCGATGGTCGGGCTGCTCGACAAGAAAAAAGTCGAGAAGTTCCTCGGGCGTGCCGAAGTTCGCCAGACGTTCTCGGTTCCGAAAATCGGCGTGATCGCCGGTTCGGCCGTGATCGACGGAAAGATCGTCCGTGGCGCGAATGTCCGGTTGCTCCGCGACTCGCGCGTGATCTTCGAAGGCAAGATGTCCTCCCTGCGCCGTTTCAAGGACGACGCGAAGGAAGTCGCGACAGGTTACGAGTGCGGTATCGGGATCGAAAACTACTCCGATCTCAAGCCAGGCGACGTGATCGAAGCCTATCAGATCGAGATGATCGCCGGGACGTTCGACGCGTAAGCGTCGCACCGAAGAAGTAAATCATGCAAGAAACACGAAGAGCGCGGCTCGAAGCCGTCATCCAGGAAGAACTGTCATATGTGGTCCCGAGGGAAATCAAAGACCCTCGGGTTCCTACCGTCACCTTCACTTCCGTTCAGGTCACTCCTGACGGCAGCTCAGCCACCGTTTTCGTTTCCATCCTGGGTGGTGCACATGGCGGTCATGATGGCGCTCCCCCTTTATCCGACGAAGGTGCAAAGCAGCGGATGAAGGACTGTATCGAAGGCCTTACGTCCGCTTCAGGCTTCCTGCGCAGGCACCTTGCCCGCGTCCTGACAACTCGTCATGTGCCGAATCTCATTTTCCGCGAGGACAGGGGGTTTGAGAACGCCCTTCGCGTGAATGAGCTGCTCCGGAAAATTGAGACAAAAGAAGACTGAGCACCTTGATGCAACAGCTTCCGAACGACCTACCAGCGCTGAACGGCGCGCTTTTGATCAATAAGCCGGCAGAGATCAGCTCCTTCGGCGTTATTGAGGCCCTTCAAAGGGAACTCTGCGCCCGGCACGGAGTGAAACGCTCACGACTTCCGAAGCTTGGACACGGAGGCACCCTCGACCCGTTTGCAACCGGTCTGCTCATTGTCTGTGTTGGAAAAGCCGTGAAACTCGCGCGTTACTTTCTGGGTTCCCAGAAATCCTATGAGGGCATGATCCGCTTCGGCGAAACCACCATTCCGGGGGACCCGACCGCTCCCATTTCTGAAACGTCGGAAACCATTCCGGGATCACTTGAAGAACTCCAGCACATGGCTAAACAGATGGCCCTGCAGGCCTACCTGCAGACGCCTCCCATGCATTCAGCCAAAAAAAGAGACGGCAAGCCGCTTTACGAATTGGCTCGCGCAGGCATCGAGGTCGAACGCGAACCGAAGCTCTGCCATCTGTACGAGTTCGCTTTTTCGGAGTACCAACCTCCACGCGCAAGATTTCACATGCGCTGCAGCTCGGGCACCTACGTACGAGTGCTGGCGCAGGACTTCGCGCGTCTTTTCGGTTCCGTGGCGCTCGTCGAAACCCTGCATCGAACGCGCTCCGGATCTTTTGACATCAGGAATTCCTGCACCCTGGATCAGGTCATCGCGGACAAAAAAAACTGGGCTGAACTCCCCTGCTGGATCCCCTTTGACCAGCTGCTTGACGGCTTTCCGCGTGCAAGTGCCACCGCGGAGGAAGCCCGAGAGATTTCGCAGGGAAAACAACAGACGCTTTTCAACATCGTTCGCCGCGCGGAAAGCGTGGCTGACGGAAATTCGGAGAGCTCTGATCGTCTGGTGATCTATGAAGGTAACCGCCTTCTCGCGATCGCAAGCCGCACCGAGAACCTATGGTCCCTCGAGCGGGTGTTTCCCACGGATGAAATCTAAGCAGTCGCTCAAGGTTGAAACTGTTTCGACAGCTGCAGCACTTCTTTTTCAGTGCAAGGCCTGCCCTGACATTTGAACATGATAGCGGCTTTGAAGTTGTCCCGATGAGCCGGATTGGCACGGCTCCGGACTTTCAGGTACTCAATATTGAAATGCGCCCCGCGATCCGGTGCCCAATCCAGGCGGACGATCGCGGATGAGCCATCGGAAAAATCCTGTCGCCAGCCGACGTAGCGCCCATTCAGGACCGAAGATCCCATCGTCGCTTTATAACGAGTCAACTTGCCATAGTCCCTGAAACTCACGCCCAGGCGATCACCTGGCGGAAAGTTGAAAGCGAGATTCCGAGCCTGGTCAAAATTGTCGAGCTGGTCGAATACCACTTCTCCGGGTATTCTCTGGCCGCTCTTACCCGCGATTTTCGCCTCTTCAGACTTCTTTCGCGCCTGCTCAAAGAAAGCCTTGGGTTCGATCTGCTTGGCAAGCTGCTGCCACTTGCTGCAGGACGAGGCGGCCATGGGTTTGGCCAATGCCGTTGAAGTCATTGCGAAGGCCACGATCCATATCAGATGCCGCATGCTGCCGCTCCGATCGCCACATCCATCAACCCTCTGTCAGAAAACTCAGCAGTCGCCGCAAGCAGGTCTTCATCCATGTCACCGCTCAAGCGCCGGAAAATCTTTCGCCTGACCTGCTGCACGGATAAATCCGTCGACTTGGCGAGATGTCGAACAAAGCCGTTCAAGCGCGTCAGCCGGGCGGCATAGGTTTCAAGCCGGGCGGCAAATAACGCCCATTTTGCTGAACCGACGCCGGCGGTCAGAATCCCGATCGCGAGATCCGTGCCGAGCGAACCCAGGAACTCGCAGCCGATGTCGATCTGCGATGCCTGATCCAGCTCAGAAAATCCCGCCCAGGCTTTTTTCAATTGCTCCGGCAAATGGGAAACAAAGCTCCAAAGCTGGTTCATTTTCACTCCAAGCTTCTGGAGCGAACCCAGGGGATCTTTCATGAAATCCGAAGTGGCGGAAGCGGCTCCAGCCGCCACTCCACCGGTGCTGGCCCATGCGCCTTTGAGAACACCTGCCGCGCAACCGCTCAATGTGTCCGTGGCGGTCCCGGCGCTCACTTTCTGGTTCACCCTGGAAAGCGAAGCCAGGCGCATGGTCTCCCAAGGAGACAAGGTGCACGTCGCATTGGCGTGTGCCGCGGGAATCAAGCTGAAGCGGTCCAGAAACGCGCCAGGCGCCGTTTGGTCCCGCTTCATGGGAGGCCGCAAAGCGGCCTGCACCAGGGAGACAACGCGCCTCGCATGCACCGTATCTGACCCGTGAAAAATAATCGCATATTGAACTCCGAACCGGCGCTTTGAATGAAACACCAGCGGACCGTTCCTCACGGAACGCAGCTCACCCATGAGTTGCGGACTCGATGGTTCAAGATCAAATTTGATGAATACAGCGCGGGAATTCAGCGCATCTGAATAGACCTGGTCCACACCAAAAAACGGGATATTTCCTGCATTCGTCCCATCCAGCACCGAGTATCCTTCACCTTCGAGAATACCAGAGAACCGTGCCAGGACGTCCGACGGCACAGAGGCACCGGGGAATTGTGCCTGGACGTAGGAAAAATCCCGGGGCAGAGGGTCGACATCCGCGTGCGCCGCGCTCGTTGCCACGCTCATCAAGGATATGAATAAAAATGCTGTCCACCCGGTGAAGATCGAACCCAATGAGGCCCCCTACCCAGATTATGACCCAGAGACGCTCAGAGGCGCAATCTTGGTTCCGGAAGCCGTATCCCAGCGGAAAGTAACCTGTTCCCCGTGCGCCCCTGACAAAATCTGCTCAATTTCCCATTGATCAAGCTCATCGGCCGGCCGGGAGTTCACCTGCGTCAGCTCCATGCCGACCTTCAGGCCTGCCTTCGACAACGCCTCCGCAGGGGTTCCACGCTGAATTCTGTCGACAATCAGGACACGATCGCCCTTTTTCAAAACGTATTTCAAGGAAAGACCGCTGCGGTTTTCCGGGATATGCGCTCCAGATGACTCAGGCGAGAGCCAGATACGTCCATGCGGCAAATCAAAGACGAAGGATCCGCGACTGAGAAGTCCCATTCCTATGTCAGTCGCAGGGGATTTCGCATCGAGCCCCGAACCATTCGTCACGAATTTCGGAAGACCTACTTTGAGTTCCGAGGCAAGAACGCCACCATCACACGAAAGTTTCCAAACCGGCGCCTTCTTAACTGTTGTTTTGTACGGAGTATGCACCTGCACGGCTGCGGTACTTGCCGTATTCCAGCGCACACCCTTCAGCTCAGAGCGGGCGGAGAACAGGCCGCAGGAACTGACAAGCCCCTTGAACTCCCGTCGTTCAGCGGCCAGCTCCGTCCAGATATAGCCCTGATCGGGCAAATGATAGTTCGCGCGTTCCCAGAGTTTGATCTCAGCCGGAGGACCAGGGCTGAATTCCACGACGTAGTTCGAAAGAAAATCCATCCCAAGCACGCCGTCGCAACAGGACGCGACGTTTTCAGGCGGATTGAAAAAGTCAGTGTCATAAAGCAGAAATTCACGAAGCGGTAAGGAAACTCCGCTCATCTCGACGGTTTCGACGATTCCGCGACGGGCGAGACCGGAATGCGACCAAAGCACCCCGGCCACCCGCTCTGCCCTTCCGCCTTGTATCTGGGTCCAGATCGGCAGGAAGCCCTGATTCTCAAGCCAGGCAGGTGAAACGATACTTACCGGCGCACTTGAGTCGAGAAGAAACTGTCCATTCAACTTTTGAGTTCCGATCGTCAGATTGAGTCGGACCGAATAGAGCCCGCTCCAGCGCCTCGCCGGCGCCCGCACCAGAAGCTTTGGAGGTCCGCCGGTCGGAACCGGCTCCATCATCTTGACCCATGGTACGGCCCGCGCGACCCCTTTCGGTTTCGGACAGGCCTGTGTTGCCTTGGCAAGTTCGGCATAAAGCTTCCATTCATCCCGTCTCACTTCTGCGTACGATGTGGTCCGCCACGTCTCGTCCAACTGTCGCAACCAGGTTTGAAAGAGGTGTCGCGCAAGGAGTAAGGCGATTTCAGACGTGGTGGCTGAAATACCGTCCAGCTGAACCTCCAGGTTCATGCGACGACCGCTCATCAGGTCGCGCCAGAGGATGGCCGCGGTCTCAACCGCCTTCTTCGTACCATCCTCGGTTGCAAACCAGTCCACCGGCTTCTCAGTGCAAGGGAACTCGGAGAGCGGCCGATACCATTCGCCCTGCGGACGCATATAGGATTTTGCCGCCGCCGCGATTCCGATTGCAGTGACTCCAAACCGTCCATCCGCAAGTTTCTTCGACTGCAGGCCGACAAGGTCGGTCTGACGCTGAAGGACCCAACGACTCCGATGCGGATTCAACTCATCCGGATCGAGCCCCCAGACCTTTTCCGTCGCGAGAGGAATAAAAGAGGGCTGATAATTATACTTGAATGCGAGCGCGGTTCGCGGCCTTAGCGGGCCTTCCGCCTTCGCAAAGCTCGCGGAAACGGCGACGATGCTGATGATGGCGAACAGGGGCCAGTTCTTCATAAACGGAACTTCTCCAGGCCGAGCTTCATGGCAAAGGATTTTTCCATCCTCACTCGAAAGAAGGTTCCTTTTTCCATGTGCCTGCTCGATTCAACAACGCCATGCGCGTGAATCTGGGCTTCAAGGCGGCTTTCAGAATAAGGAATCAGGACTTCCCAAAGGTCGAGGTTCTTCCTGAAATGCTCGAGTATGGCATCCCTGAGACGACGAACATCATCAGGATTCAGCGCGGAGATCAACATGGCCCCCGGGGAAACCAGGCGCACCCGGTTGCGTGCCGCCCCTTCGGGCAACTGATCGGCCTTGTTCAAGACGACGAACCGCGGAGTTTCCTCCACTCCAAGACTCCGCAGCACCTCTTCCGTCGTTTCCTGCTGCTCGCGTGCCTGCGGCGAACTTGCATCCACCACGTGCACGAGCAGATCCGCCTCCTGCAGTTCCTCAAGCGTGGAGCGGAACGACGCCACGAGCGAGGGCGGAAGACGGCTGATAAATCCGACGGTGTCGATCGCAACGATCGGCGGATGACTGTTCGGGTCGAGCGCTCGCACGCTCGCGTCGAGTGTCGCGAAAAGCTTGTCTTCCGCACGAACGGCGCTCTGGGTGAGCGCATTCAATAACGTGGATTTACCGGCATTCGTATAGCCCACGATCGCGACCTTCAAAATGTCCTTACGTCCGGCTCGTTGCACCTGGCGCTCTCGCTCGACCCCCTTCAATCTTTCCCGAAGGACCGACATACGGGTTTTGACAAGCCTGCGATCCACCTCGATCTGCTTCTCGCCCATTCCGCGGGCGGCGGCTGATGCGCCACCGCGCTGGCGTTCGAAGTGAGTCCAGAAGTGACTCAGTCTCGGCAGAAGATACTGCAGTCGCGCCAGCGATACCTGCGTTTTCGCCTCGCGTGTGCGGGCGTGACGGGAAAAGATCTCAATGATCACGCCGGGTCGATCAAGAATGGGCTTTTCGAGGGTTTTCTCCAGATTTCGCAGCTGATTGGGTGAAAGCTCCGTATCGATGATGACGGCACTGCACTGAAGCTGCTCGATCTGCTCCTTCGCCTCGTCGATCTTGCCCTTGCCGATGTAGGTGGCCGGATTGATCTTGCGCGACTGGACGTAAACTCTCGCGACTGGCTTGAATTCCAGGGTCTGAAGAAGTCTATCGAGCTCGTCCAGCGAGTCCTCGTCAAACCCGATGGTCAAAATCCGCGCGTGCTCGTTGGCCGCGCCAGCTGTCAGAACCGGCAACAATGATTCAGTGTTCTCGAGCATTTTTCATCACCGATTGCATCCGCCCAGCCGGAAACCCGCCGACTCCCTTGCGCGGTTCAATTCCGCCCTGAGATCTTGCGCCAGTTTAACCGCTCGATCGAGTCGCGCGAGGTAACGACGCCTGGCGCGATCGTTGGAATTGCTGCGAGGGTCAATCAAACTCATATCCACCAGGTCTCGCCAAAGCTGGGAAAGGTATTGAAGTTCCGAATTCAACTGAGCATAACGTTCGCATAATCGACCGAAGAGTTCCACATTTTCAGGGGCGATCTCGGCCGACCCCCCCTCGATTTGAGCATCATCATTCAGGCCCGCTACGGAGGCTCGCAAACTCTCGAGCCGCGGCTCCAGAACCGGTTCGGCTCCAGAGTTCCAGTTTCGCGCCTTCAGGATGTCCGCGGTGCGTTCAAAATGTCGCATCACGAGTTGTCGTTCCACTTCGGAGCTCGCCGAATGATCGTCCGACCAGAGATGCCTTAAAATGGCATGTATCGCGATCTCCATTTCAAGTCCCAGGCGGGGGGTCCAGAAGGAAGCGTTCAGTGCGCCGTATTTCCGTCGGAGTTCATCGCGAAAGGTCAAAAACTCTTCGGTGTTCTGGGACGGGAAAATCTCACCGGCTTTTGAAACGCAATCCACAAAGGGCTTGAGCGCAACCGGTCGCGTCGCGCTTTCAGGCAGGGAGTACTCATTGCAGAGAAGGAGCGCTTCGTGCAAGCTCGCTGCGGATTCAATCGAAGAGGAAGGGCGAAATGAAGGGACCGAGGCACAGGACACAAGCCCCAGCATCGAAACCGACAGCAAAATACCGGAAAGTGCACGGATTGACATGACAGTTCGAACCTGCGGAAATATAACTGCTTCAGTCATGCAAAGCAAACCTCGTGCACCCTCTTCAAAACGAGTCCTGGAAGTCGCTACCCAGGCGTCTGTCGCTGCTGGAAAAGTTCTGCTGCGCCATTTCCGGAAAAGGCTTCAGGTTCGCGAAAAAAAGAACGCGGGCCTGGTTTCCGACGCGGATCTCGCAGCTGAGCGGGCGGCCATGAAGATTCTGCGAAAAGGGTTTCCCGAGTTCGGTTTCCTGACTGAGGAATCCGGCAAATGGGAGAGTTCTAGTCCGGGGCGCTGGATCATCGATCCGCTGGATGGAACGACAAATTTCGTGCACGGAATACCTGTTTTTTGCGTTTCCATTGCAGCTGAGTGGGCCGGCCAGACGATCGTGGGCGTAGTGCACCAGCCTTTGCTCAAGGAGACCTTCACTGCGGTTTTGGGGCATGGCGCCTACCTGAATGGAAAAAGGATCAATGTATCGTCACGCCGTAAAATTCAGGACTCTCTGCTCACCACCGGGTTTTCGTATCGAAAAGAGGAACTGCTGAAAAAGGAGATGAAGACTTTTGAGCAGTTCAGCCGCGTCACTCGCGCCATTCGGCGCCCTGGAAGCGCCGCATTAGATCTGGCTTATACCTCCTGTGGGTTTTTTGACGGTTTTTGGGAGCGCGGACTGAGCCCTTGGGACGTAGCCGCCGGCACCCTCCTTGTGCTGGAAGCCGGAGGCAAGGTTACCGATTTTAAAGGGGATGTTGCCATGCTGGAGGCAGGCCATATTGTCGCGTCCAACGGGAAGATTCATTCTGAGATACTCAGCCTGCTGAAAAACGCGATTTGACAGGATTTTTCGGTGTCCTACAATAGAGAGGTGATGATGCCGGCCTAGGAGGGGCCTTCACCATGACGTCTTGGGTTCACGTCTTTTCCTCGTTCACTCCTGAAGCGCTGCTCTTTGAAGCGCTGCTCATTTCCATTTTGATGGCCGGCTACGCCGTATTCTGGGTTTTGAGAAAACGTAGACTTGGGTCTGTCGACCAGGTTGTTCCAACCGGAGTGGTAAAAATATATTTGAATGACTTGATCCTGGATGCGGAACGCATGCGCGCTCAGCTTTTCGGATTACTTTCGGGCACGGAAGGTGCGCGCCTTCAGAACCAAGGTCAAATGCAAGGAATGACTCCTCAACAGATGGCCGCACTTGCGAATCTGGCCAGTGTGCAAATGGGAGCCGGAGATCCCGAAGCCTCGCAACGCCTTGCGCTGCTTGAATCCCAGATGATGCAGCAAACGGCCGCGCTCGATTCCGTCATGGCCGAGAAAAAGCGATTGGAATCAGAACTTGCCGGCGCTCGCGCCTCCGGAGGAAAAACCTCGGGCGGCGAAAACGATTCGGTCGTACTCGAGCTGCAAAACAAGCTGCGCAGTCTCGAAAACAAGCTCGCTGAGTACAGCGTGATCGAAGACGATCTGGCGAATTTGAAACGCCTTCAGCAGGAAAATGCACAGCTTCGTTCCGCACTCGGCGGTCAGGCTGGTGCGGTTGCCGCCGGGGCGGCAACCATTACCGCTCCGGCTCCTGCCGTGGCCGCACCTGCGCCGGTTGCGCCGCCCGCCGCAAAAGCTGCGGCAGCTGCGCCTGGGGATGCTTTTGCTTCAAGCACGGTCGATCAGTCCGCCATCGACGCGCTATTTGCTCCACCACCAGCGGAACCGACGACTCCGGCGGCAACAGCCCCGGAGAGCACTTCAGATCCGATATTCGAAGGACTCGTGGACCAGGTGGAAAAAAGTCTTCAACCCGAAGCTCCAGTCGCCCCCCCTGCGCAAACCTCGACTTCAGCAGCTCCAGCAGCTAGTATTGAGAGATCCGATGCAGACCTCGTGGCCGAATTCGAAAAAATGCTCAGTGGTTGATTCTCAGAAATCTTTTTCAGCCACAATTGGAATGCTGGGACTCCTTTGGGTGCTCGGCCTTCCGTTTTCTGCCCAGGCAAGCCTGACGACGGACATTCAGCAACAGATCCAGTCCAGGAAATCGTCGGACTTCAAGGTCCTCCTGAAACGCCTTGAATCGAATTATGGGTCGCGGGCTGTTGATCCGCTGTTAAGACTTGCAAACGATACCCGCCTTTCAGATCCGGATCGCTACATTGCACTGATGGGAAGCGCGAAAATCGGCGGCAAAGGCATCGCACCGAGGATTCTCCCTTTCCTGAAGGACTCCTCCTGGATGATCAGAAATGGAGCCTTGCGAGCGCTTTCAGTTTTGAAAGACCCTCGGACCGGCCCGGGCGTGTTGAAGCTGCTTCAGGACCCGGCGCTGGTCGTACGACTGGAAGCTGTTGCTGCAGTCGAGTCATTACGCCCTTCGGACGCGGCCCCAGCGCTGGTTCGCGCCATCCACGACAAAGCCAATTATCATGGCGACAAGGCCCAATGGGTTCCGCTTCGCGCCCTGCAAGCACTTGAGAAAATCGGCAATCGTGCCATTGCGCAGAAGCTCACGCTTCTTCTCGATAGACATCAGGACCCGGCACTCCTGCAGCAAACGATCAAAACTCTCGAAAAGCTTACGGGAAAAAAGGTGGAATCCGGTCGCCCTCTCCGCGTCAAAGCCGCGGGCTGGAAACGCGAACTCGCCAGAATGTAACTAGCGGCGGCTCAGCACGAAGTTTGAAGACCCAGGATCATGGCTCACCTGGTTCAGAAGACCTTCTATATCTTTGCGTTAGGATGGATTGCGCTAGGCTGCGGCAGCTCCGGAGATTCGGAGCGGGCCGGAAAACCCGGAACACAAGGATGCGAGTCGGTGACCGGATCGCCTTGGGTTCCACAGATAAGCGCTGATTCCTCCGCTCCTCCCAGCACACTGATGAGCGATGTATTTTCGACGAGAACAGATGTCATCGGATACTCAGATCCCGTTCTGGACTCGACCTTCACAACGTTCCAGATTCCCATGGAAGAA
>MEPR01000089.1 GCA_001769835.1 Bdellovibrionales bacterium GWB1_55_8 | reverse complement strand
TGACGAAATATTGGAAACCGACCGGAAAGAGCACGTAATAGGCAAAAGCCGCCCCGCCGACGAAAAATGCGCTCGCCGCCGAGATGAATGGCACGACCATTTTTCGCTCCCGCTCGTAAAGTCCCGGCGCAATAAACTTCCAGAGTTCGTAAAAGAAATAAGGCGAAAAGATGAAAACCGCCCCATAACCGGAAATTTTCAGGTGCGTGAGGAAGTTCTCAAACAGGCTCGTGAAATAGAGTTTTCTTTGGTCCGGCGCCAGGACCTTGAACAGAGGTTCCCTCAGGAAGCCCAGAATCTGCTCCGCAGCCGTGAAATACACAAGAATGAACCCCAGGAAGAAGACCAGGAGACAGCGTGTTACCCTGACCCGTAATTCGTCCAGGTGATCGAAGAAAGGCATCTGTTTCCCGCGAGGCGGCGTATTAGGTGGAAAATTCTGTTGAGACATTCGAGCTTGAGGTACTATTTCGCCTACAAAGAGGAGTTGTCAACATGAGTCAACGCAAGTCCTGGATGCTGCCCGTTTTGTTGGTCGTCATTGCCGCGGTATTACTGGCCGGAGCCTTCTTCTATACCCGCTCCGGTGGAATGCAAAATTCAGATACTGCAGCAACCGGAGAAACTACCTTCCCCGTTACTGGCGAGGACGTCGCCACGATTCCGTCACCGGACGTCTCGGCAGTTCCGAGCGACGCCGCTCTTTCCGATCCCGCGACTTCCTCCTCACCTGGAGTCCTCGATCTCGCCGTTGATTCCCAAGGTCTGTCAAAATCGTCGGTCATTATCGAGACAGAACGCGGTCAAATCAAATTCAAGTTCTATCCGAGCGATGCACCCCAGACCGTTCAACGGATCGCTGAGCTGATTCAGCAGGGTTTCTACAACGGTCTCACGTTTCATCGCGTGGTCCCGGGATTCGTGATTCAGGGCGGGGACCCGCTCGGGAATGGAACCGGCGGCAGCGGACGCAAGCTGAAAGCCGAGTTCAACAGCCGCCAGCACGTCGAAGGCGCGGTTGCCATGGCGCGCGCAGCGGATCCCGACTCGGCGGATTCCCAATTCTATATCTCTCTGGGCCGCCATCCCCATCTGGATAACAACTACACCGTATTCGGGCAGGTAATCGAGGGAATGGACGCAGCCAGACAGATACAACCAGGGGACAAGATGACCTCTGTCCGCATCCAGTGATCTAATCAGTTACAGCTACTGCCAGTCCTTACGAATATTCTCATTCGGCACGATCCCGGCTTCCTGAAGAGCGCGTGCCGCCCGATCGCTTTTGGTGCGCACCCAGAGTTCGTAGATCCGAAGCAGGTCTTTTTCGGTCCTCTGAGCTGTTTTGTCGCTGATTTCAGCCAATGCATCGACGAACTTCGAGAACTTCTGGGCCAGCTCGCGATAGATGGATTTCTGAACCTCTTCGCCCGCACGAACGGCCACCTGCTGATAAGCCGCCCCCCCGATGCCGATGTAGTAATCCACATCGACCAATTTTCGATTCAGGCTGTCCTGAAAGAAACCGGCCTTATACAGTGAAATATCACCAACACGTCTGAACATCGCACTTTGAGCGTTGGGTTGAACCTGCTCGATCGCGTCTTTCATCAGGAGCGCAAGCGGCTCATCCTGTGCGGCACCTTTGTCGTCCCTGGGGAACAGCTGGTCCGCACTCATGAATTGGTTGAGAAGATTGACGAGGTAAAACTCAGTTTCCGGCCGGACCCTGATACGCAGGCTGCCAAGCGCACTTGTCACAAGCTCATGAAAAAACGCCTGCGGCTGAGAAATCAAAGCGAGCTGCGGCTTCTGGCTCATCACTACACCTCCTGAAACCGTAAACAGAGGCCGGCTTTTCCGACTAAACAAATCCGATATAGCCGACTTACGCGACCCCTATCTATGAGTTTAGCCCCCTGGCTGAAACTGTCAAATCAGCCCCGCGAAAAGCGGTATAGCGCTCCGGGGATGTCATGGACGACGGGCTCGGATAGAAGTAGACTGAAATCACTTGTGAATAGCGCAATTTTGAGATCGAAACTACTCACCCTCTTGAGCGCGTTGAGCGCGACGGCCATCGTGGCACAGGCCTATCCAGCGGCTGCCAACGCTGCACCGCCCCGCCCCTCCAGTTCTCCTTCTCAGGAAATCACCGTGACATTGTTCGGACAGCCCTGCCTGATCGCGGGTCCCCTGAACAAGTCCGTTCTCAAGGAAATTCATTCGATCAGCCCGGAGCAGATATTCCCTGCCGAAGCATCGGACCTGAATGCGGAACCCGTGAAAAGGTCTTTCGAAAAACTCAAAGCTACCCAGGGTATTCCGCCTGCTTTGGATCGATACCGCGAGAAGCTGCTCAAAAGGCTCGAAGCGCAACTCGCGTTTCTGGATGGCTTGGCTGCCGCGAAAAAGGCACATAAGTCAGGACCGCTTCTCGCAAGCATTTCAAAATTTACCGCCGGAAAGCGGACGCAGGAATTCGACGCACTACTGAGGAAGACTGACTTTGCAGGCTCTGTCGGCGCCGAAAACGCAAGTCAGTTGCTGGAACTGCTTCTGGACGTGGTCGAGTCGGATCCTGAAGAGGAATTTCACAGGGCAATTCAGAAACTCAACGTTCAATACACCTGCGTCTTTGCTGACGAGATCTCGGCAGGAGAAGACGAAGAGGTCGAAACTGCGGAAGAGACCTCAAACACATCCCGATCTGGCCGAAGTGACGGGCAATGAAACGCGTCCGGACCCTTTCGCTCTGGCTCGCAGTCGGTCTTTTATCTTTTCCTGAGACCGCGCTTTCAGCCCCGGACTTGCGCTTGTTTGCGTCTCTTGCCTACTCTTTTCCGACTTATCCGGGTTTGCTCCAGGCCGCGGTAGACAAGAGTTCCACCGAGGCCGGCTCAAGCCGAATGGCGCTATCGGGGAAAATTGGCGCCTATGTTCCCGCGATCTGGAGCCAAACTCTCTGGGGCCTCAGCTCGAGCACAACTGTCGACTCCTATTCCAATGACGAGATCTCTGCGCGGATCTCGCAATATACCCTTTGCACCAGCATCCTGAGATCATTCGCCGGACGCCATCTCTACGGCGAACTCAACATGGGGCTTGCGCTGGCGCACGCCGCGAATTCGAGCGATCGCTCAACCTGGAGCAATCCCGGAGCTTCCGTCGGCGCGAGCCTGGGTTATCGTTACGCTTTGTTCGGGTCCGGGAAACTCGTCATAGCGGGACTGGGCCATTCGCTCAACTATATCGAAGGCGAGTCGTATCGGGCCACGACGATCCATTTAGGAATGCTGTTCTAGAGGCCCGCAGCCTGGATAGCCTCAAATATCCCGCTGCGAATCATGGCTACCGCGATTGCCGTGAGAAGAAGTGCGGCTATTTTCGAGAAAACGGTCGCTCCATCCTTTCCGATCATCCGAACGATCCAGCCGGAATGACGAAGAACAACCCAGGCAAAGAGAAAATTCACCAGAAGCGCGGAAACAGTTGTTATCAGACCAGCCGCACGCACCTGCAGGATCAAAGTGGTGAGCACCCCGGGCCCGGTGATGAGAGGCACGGCCAGCGGAACAATGCCGCTCGATCCAGAAGCCCTTTCCCTGGCTTCATGCTGACCCACCAGATCCGCAAGGGAAATAAGCAGAAGCACCAGACCGCCGCCTATTTTGAAATCGTAGACGGTGATTCCAATGGCCCGAAAAATCGCTTCACCAATGAACAGAAAAATGATCGCTACGACCAGCGCCACCAACAATGACGTATTCAGCACGCGGTTGCGCACACGGGGCTCGAGATGATGGGTCATCCCGATATAGAGAGGAAGCGTGCCCAGGATATCGAGCGCGACGAACAACGCGACAAAAGTGAGCGCAAAACTATTCAACATGATCTTAACCCACCGTGCTGGTTACCATATGGGGGCGTACTAGATAGTTCCGACAGACCCGTTTTATGTCTTCAGCATGGATACGTGAAATACGTTCGGCGACTTTAGCCTCCGTGAAATACGGTATTCCATAGAGTAGCTCGAGTCCGAAATGAGCCGCGATGGCTGAGTCCCCCTGAAGGTCCATCGCACGGCGTCCGAGGAAAAATTCCTTGGCTCGCTTCATCTCTCCCGCCGTCGGTCCGCGCTCGGCGAGCTTCTCGAGTACGGCCCGTATTCCAGCCACGGCTTGCTCCTGCTTCTCGGGCGCGGTGGCAATGTAGGTACCGACATAACCGCGCTCAATACCTTCGAAGCTCAATGGCGCGACCGAGTAAGCCAGGCTCTTTTTCTCGCGCAGTTCGATAAAAAGCCTCCCGCTTTGCCCACCCAGGATCGTCTGCATCAGCCGGATTGCGTGCCGATCTTCGGCCGTTACCCGCGTCCCCAGGCCGCCCACCAGCAGGTGCACCTGCTCGCGTCCCAGCCGTCGCTCGACCCAGCGCGGTCCCTTCAAAACCGGCTCGTCGGGCAGCGTCCGCGGAGCCGTTGTCTGGGGTGAATGGCTCGTCGCGAAGTCACTGATCGTGCGATCCAGGTTCAATAACCAGGTCTCCAGCTTTTGGCGCGGCACCGCTCCGCTCACCGAAACAACCAGATGCTCGGGGCGAAGCCAGGCGCGATGAAAGGCCCTTATCTTGTCGCCGTCTATTCCTGGAACACTTTCCAGCGAGCCATGCACTGTTTTCCCATAGGGGTGATGCTCAAAGAGTGTTTCCAGGAACAGCCGCGAACAAAGCTGCGCAGAATGGTCGTCAATGCTTCGCAACGAATCTTCGGCAACTCGCCTGGAATGTTCGATCTCCTCTTCCGGAAACGAGCAATCCACGAGAACTTCCTGGAACAGGCCCGAAAGAAGCTCCCAGTCCCGCGCAAGACCGGTCATCTGCAGACCGACGCTGTTGCGCCCTGAAAAGCCCTCCATTCCAGCAGCATGACCCTCGACAAGCGCCGAAATCTCTTTGCCGGTTTTCGACGAGGTCCCCTTGGTCCACGTGAGGGCCATCAGATTACTGGTGCCCCAATCCTTTTCCTGGTTTTCAACAGGGTGGCTGACCTCGGAGCGCACCCCTCCCAGCATCGAGGTATGGACGCTGAAAACCTGTGAATCAGGGCGGGAAAAAAAGGCCACCTTGGCGCCGGAATTCAGCGTGATCATCTCGATGGGGAGTGACGTTTTTTTCACCGCAGGCGCGCGAGTTCGCGGGGCGAGCAGGGATTCGACCTGAGAATCGAGGATGCGTGAAGAAAGCTCAACCGATTCATTTACATCGTAAGCGGACGCCGAATCCTTAGGCATCAGCACAATCCCGCTCAACCTTCGATGATCGAAATACTTCCGCGCGACTTCCCTCACCGACTCGGCATCAACGGCGCGCAGTTGCGCCAGGTATTTTTCATCGAAACCGAGATCTCCCAGCACGAACCTCGTGAAGCCAAGCCGGCCTGCCATTCCATCCGCGGTCTGCGTGGCGTAAAGACGCTCGCTCTCCGCGTTCACGATTACGCGCGAAAGCTCCTCCCGCGTCGGACCCTCTTCGCGCAGCCTCCTGCATTCGCCCAACAACGTCTCCAGCGCGGGTTGCGCTTTCTCGATCGAATCAAGTTCCGCTTGTGCGTAGAGCATTCCGCTGTCACCCGGAACGTAGAGCCCCCCCGAAACCTCGGTTGCGAGTGAGGTTTGGTAAAAAAGTCGCTGATAAACCCGGGACAACTCGCCCATGCCCAGAATGCCCGCAAGAAGATCAAGCGCGGGAATATCCGGATGTTGCAATTCAGGCACTCGAAAGGAAATTCCTATCGAGGGAGTTTTCACATCGAACGATACGACTTTGAATGCAGCTTTATCGCGAATGGCAGGCTCAACCGGACGCACGCCTCCAGGCGCGGGGCGTGAGGCAAGAACGGCGCTTCCGAAGCGCCGTTCAAGCACCTTGAGAAGCGCCTTTTGACGCGAACCATTCCCCGCGAAAGGCCCGACCAACACAATGCCCATTTTGGCGCTGACGTAATTTCGCCGATAAAAAGCTTCCAGATCTCGTACGCCGGCGTTCTTCAGGCTTTTCAAAGTGCCGATTACCGGGCGGCCATACGGATGCTTGCGGTAAGTAAGGGCAAATAGATTCTGAAAGAGCTGGCGCCCGGGTGAATCTTCGTTCTTTTTCAGCTCCTCGAGGATGACTTCACGCTCCCGCTCGAAATCCTGCCGCAAAAACCGTTGCGGAGCCGCCATGGACCCGAATGCGTCGAGCACCTTTTCCCAATGGTGAGCGGCGCAGGTGACGTGGTAAACCGTCTGATCAAAACCTGTATACGCATTGATGTCGCCACCGAGCCCCTCGATTGTTCGCGCGGTTTTGCCAGAAGACGCCCGCCCGGTCTCTTTTGCCGCCGCGTCCTTGAAGAGCATATGTTCGAGAAAATGCGCGAATCCCGCCTCAGCTGGGCTCTCATCCGCGCTGCCTGTTTTCACCCACCAGTAGCTGGCGGCAACCGGACCGTCATAGTGCTGAAATATGACCGGTATGCCGTTGCTGAGCTTTGTCTCTTCCGGGGCTCCAAGGAGCGAAAAGGGTGCATTCTGTCTGGGATGTTTCCGCATAGTCATAGTGTAAGACATCTTGGGTCTACCGCACGGCATTAAGCAAGAAAACCGGCTGGTTGCTGAATTCAGTGTGACTGTTATTATGGCCCTATGACTCCCCTGCCTTTCCCCGTTCTGAATTCAAGAATCAGGCTCTATGTCGGCAATCTCCCATTTGTAGTCGAGGACCATCAACTGGTGGCCCTATTTGGAGAAAACGGGAGAAAGGTTTTCTCTGTCCAAATCCCGCGGGACAGAAAGTCCGGTCGGTCCAAAGGCTTTGGTTTTGTTGAAATGGGTTCAGCAGGGGACGCACGGGAAGCCATCGATGCCTTGAATGGGCACAGCTTCCTCGGACGGCCGCTGGTCGTGAGCGAAGCCAGAGAAGAAAACCGGGACGCACAAGGGGGCGACCAGGGAGCATTTCAGGATCGCAGCGGCAAAAAACACCCTCCCAGGAATTAAAAAAGCGGCCATAATTCAACGCGTTAGCCGTGACACGGCGAGTAGTTGACTAATTTTGTAAAAAATGATGAAACAGGCGCCGGCTATGAGCACGTCGCACATCGGTTTCATCACTTTCGTTGCCGCTGCGGTCATGGGTACTTTCTCAGCTTGCGCTCCGGAGAACGTGAGCGTTACGCCGGGCCAATCCTGCCGGATCGCGGACGACCAAAAATCAAGTTTCATGGCACCTATCGATGAGCCGATCGTCGAGGTTGTTCTGGATAATCGGTTCACGAACTACGAAAAGGCCTCTATCGAGGCCACCGTCCAGCAATGGAACTCGACAGCCGAGAAACTCGGGCGCGCTCCCTTCTTTCATTCATCAGTGGCGCTTATTCCCCAGAAGGTACGTACCGCCGACCCTCGCAACTGCAAGGAATCGATCGGTGGAACCACGCGCTTCTACGTCGTCAAGGAAACGGACGAGGCGAAATGGACGGACCTGGGATTCAACGAAATGATCCCCGGAGCGACAGTGCGTTGCACGAGTGGCACACAGCTGATTCAACAGGTGATTTTCATGAATCCGACGCTGGTGGAACCGGAACAGTTCGCTACAGTGGCGCTGCACGAATTTGGTCACACGCTTGGATTGGACCATAGCTGTATAGAGGGCGCGGGTCGTCCTGATTACGCGGGTTGCGCAAAACTTTCGGAAAACCATCCCTATCGAATCGCAGTGATGTATCCTACCATCACAAGAGCAAGCACTAGCAGCACCGCGGAGACCCGCGATTCCGTCCGGCGCAATGATGCGCAACGCACCCAGTGCTTGTACACGAAATGATCTTATTAGCGACTTCAGCTGCTTTTGTCGGATTGATCCATTCCTTAGCTCCCGGCCATTGGCTTCCTGTCGTGCTTCTTGCGAAGACACGAAAATGGGGCATTCGCACGGCCATGCTTGGAGCGATTGCCGCAGCATCGGGACACATCCTGGTTTCAAACGGCCTTGGCTTTCTTTCGGTGCTGGTGGGCTGGACCTTTTTGCCGGAATACGAACATGACGTCGAACGCTACTCGGGAATCATCCTGATCGGGTTCGGATTGATCTACGCCGGTTTATCCTACTTCCGTCACTCAGGTTGCCATGGCCACACCCACCACGGACCGAATCCGGACAGCAAAACAGCTCCACTTCTTTTCCTGTTTTCACTCGGCTTCATACCCTGCGTGGCGGTCGTCCCGATTATCGCCACAGCTGCCACAAAAGGTACCGCCGCAATCCTGATCGCGATGGGCTCATTTTCTATAGGAGTGCTCACCGCACTGATTGGCGCAACAGCCGCTACCACTCTGGGATTGATGAAGCTCGATCATCCTATTTTCGAACATTACGGCGATGTCCTGACCGGAATGGGCGTCGCACTGATGGGCGTTATTGTTCTTTTTTTCCCGCATTAATAAGCACATAGCTCAGCTCGATACACAGAATTTGAATATGTCGGCTGGGGGTATTGACCGTTCCTGCACGGCTTGATATCCGACAATTATGTTTCAAATTCAGGTCGAAGAGGCTCTGGTAGTACTTTGCGCCTTGGCGGGCGCAGCCCACGTCCTGGCTCCCGATCACTGGCTTCCTGGCTCCATCATCGCCTGGCAACGCGGTTGGACCTTCAAAAGGACGGCTCTGTTCGCACTGATTGCGCTTTCCGCACACGTCCTGGCGGGTTTCCTTATTTTTTGGACGATAGAAAGCTTCATCATTCAGCTCCCGTCCGACATGCTTTTTGTCGTCGCCTTGCTCCTGATGACCTCCGTGATGATCGTGCGCGCTCTTCGGTTTTCACGAATCCGCGAGGTGCTCAGCGCCGGACCCCGAAGCTCCTGGCAACTCTGGGCCGTGCTCTCACTGCTGGGCCCCTGCGAGTCGGTCATCCCGATCTTCGCGAAATCCGCTCAGCTCGGAGTTGGATACATCGTACCGTTTGCGGCATTTCTGGGAGGAACGCTGGTAGCCGGACTCCCTGCGATCATTTCGGGGCGTCGTCGCTGCGACAACCCGTTCTGGCTTCCTCAGGGTGTCAGCCTGGCTCGCCGTAAAATGGCGGCCGTTCCCGCTTTGGCGAGTGTGGCTCTGGGTATCGCGTTCTTACTGAATCTGAGTCACTGAGCGAGCGCGCGGCCCTGCTTGCGACAGAGCTCATGCAGGCGATCGTAATGGTACATGCCAGTGCTATGCTGGTCGCTCCAGTATATCTGCACCGCGTAGCGTCCAACGAGCTGCACATCAGTGGGCCGGATATCCGGGGATATCGAAGTCCTTTGAATCGTCCGCTCGCCCGTATGCTCATCCACACAACTCGCGCATGGGCAGTAATATCGCAGCTCTATGTACGGGACCGCGTATTTCTCACCCGTATTCCAGCTCACAAGCATCTCTGTTGAACTATAAGGGCCAATCTGAGTGGGCGTGACATTCATGACAGTATCTATAGCACCGGAATAAGAGAAATCCGCCTGGATTCGCTGCCTTTCTGCAAATTCACGAACAAGAAGATCCAGAAGGTTTGCGTAATTAGGGAAACTGCATTAGAAAAGCCGAAATACAAGGAGTCGATGCAATGACACCGAACAAAAAGAAGACTATTTCTATCGCGCCTGCTGAAGGCAAACTCGCCATTCTCACACCCGGAATGGGTGCCGTGGCAACCACACTCTATGCCGGTGTCGAAGCCGTTAAACTGGGGCTTGCCAAACCCATCGGCTCGTACACTCAGATGGGCAAGATGCGCCTCGGCAAGCGCACCGAAAAACGTTTTGTGAACGTGAAAGATCTTGTTCCGCTCGCCTCATTGGACCAGGTGGTCTTTGGTGGCTGGGATATTTTCCCCGACAGCGCTTATGATGCTGCCAAGCACGCGCAGGTTCTGGAGAAAGACCTGGTAGAGAGACTCAAGGAACCGCTCTCGAAAATCAAGCCGATGCCCGCGGTTTTCGATCGCAACTTCGTGAAACGCCTTGATGGCCCGAACGTGAAGACGGGCAAAACCAAGATGGATCTTGCCGATCAGCTCCGCGCTGATATCCGCAATTTCATGAAAGAGAACGGCTGCAGCCGTGCCGTGATGGTGTGGTGCGCTTCGACTGAAGTTTACACGCCTCCGTCGGCCGTCCATCAGAACATCAAACTGTTCGAGGAAGGCCTGCGGAACAACGACCCGAGCATTTCTCCGTCCCAGATCTACACGTACGCGGCGATCAAGGAACGCGTTCCCTACGCCAACGGCTCTCCGAACGTATCGGTTGAAATGCCGTGCATTCAGGAACTCGCCCAGGAACTGAACGTTCCGATCTGTGGCTCTGACTTCAAAACCGGCCAGACCTTGATCAAAACGATCATCGCCCCCGGTCTGCGCAATCGTCAGCTCGGCGTTGCGGGATGGTACAGCACGAACATCCTTGGAAACCGTGACGGTGAAGTGCTTGACGATCCGGGCTCCTTCAAGTCCAAGGAAGTTTCAAAGACCGGCGTTCTGACGGACATCTTCTCGCCTGAAATGTATCCGGATCTCTATAGCGATATCTCTCACGTGGTCAGGATCAACTACTATCCTCCTCGCGGCGATAACAAAGAGGGCTGGGACAACATCGATATCTTCGGTTGGCTCGGCTACCCGATGCAGATCAAGATCAACTTCCTCTGCCGTGATTCAATCCTGGCTGCTCCCGTCGCTCTCGATCTGGCGCTGTTCATGGACCTGGCCGGTCGCGCGAATATGCGCGGCCTTCAGGAATGGCTGTCTTTCTACCTGAAAGCTCCGGTTGTGAAACCGGGCCTCACTCCAGAGCACGATCTTTCCGTTCAACTCCTGAAGCTCGAGAACACTCTCCGTTTCTTCACGAACGAAGAACTGATCAACCATCTCGGTCTCACCTATTACGGCGTGGACGAAGGTAAAGACGATTAATAGCTGAATCGAATGTCTCGTTTGAAGCCGTGGCGCCGCTGGCGCCGCGGCTTTTTTATTTCTGCAAACCGCGTTTGTACTGCCAGTATAAAAACGCAGGCAGTGAGACGACCGCCGCAATAACACAGGTCACCTCCCCTGCAACTGCAAGCGTGCCGAAGCTGACGAAACCCTGATTTCCGGCAAGAAGGAGCGATCCATAGCCGACGGCGGTAGTGAAGCTGCAAAGCCCTACCGGGCCACCCGTATTGCGAATCACTTTCAGGATGCTCCCCCCGCCCTCGAGCTTGTAGCGCTGGAACATGTTCACGCCGTAATCGACACCAATCCCGAACGTGATCGGGAGCGCGATGAAGTTGAGAAAATTCACCTTCAACTCGAAGCCCAGCATGAGGCCCGCGAGCCAACCTGAGCCGAGGACCAGGGCAAACAGGACCAGCGAAACCGTCTTCAGATCACGGAACAAAATGAAAATAAGGCCCACGACCGCCAGAAAGGCGAACAATGTCGCGCGCGGACCGTCCCGCGAAATCGCACGGATCATGTCCGAGGTGATCGCGAGAGTTCCGGCTAGCGGAATTCCTTCACCCACGGAATCCGCGACCTCCCGCAGATCATCGATGAAACCCACCAGCCTCGCACCTTTCCAGGTCGAGCTGCCCAGGGGAGGCTCGATAAGAACCATCTTTCCGATCGTTTTGTCTTTTTCCGTGAACTTGTTCAAAACAAGCGGCGGCAGGTCCTTTTCGTGAATGGGCCGCATCGCCGCAGGCGAAAGAAACTGTGAAACCAGCTTTTGATCATGCTCTGAAAGCCTTTGTACGATTTTCTGAGGCAGCGTCCTGCGAATGTCCCGAAGAATCTCGATTTTCCTCAGCTGATCACGCGGCACGAAATCATCCAGCATCTGAACGGAAGCGATCATGCTGTCGGCTCCCTGCTCCGCCTTCTTCTGCTTGAGCTTTTCCGCTATCTCTCGCGCGTCCTCGCGCTTGTCAGGAAGAAAAACAAGAGGAGAGAGGTAACGATTGAAAATGGCGTTCAGGTGCACGTTCATTGAACCCGAACCCGTCGTCATGCTTTCCTTGTTCCTCAAACGCGACATATCGGTTTCAAGAATGCTGTCGGGAGTGATCCCGATAAACGTCGTGGCTGCGATCAGAGTCAGAGCAAGCGAGGCAATCGTGATCGTGCCCGGGTAAGCCTCCACCGTCTTCGCAAGACCATCGGTCAACAAAGCTCGCCGCTCAGGACCGACCCGACTCTGGCTGGATCGCGGAACGATGGGCCAAAACCGATTCCATATGGTAAGGAACGCGGGCAAAAGCGTGAAGGCGCTGATCCAGCAGAAAATCATCCCGACCAATCCGATCACTCCGAACTGATTGAAACCGCGGAACTGGGTTAACATCAAAGACCCATAGGCCAAGCCGGCGGCAAGTGCCGCAGCCCCGGTCGCTGTTGCGGTATGAGTCATCGCAACCTGCATGGCCCGGCCATGACTCCGGAATGCGCGTCGCTCCTCGAAATAGCGAGCCATCATCATGATCCCGAAATTAATTCCGTTACCGAGGACGATACTGCCCAGAAACGCGGTATTCGCGTTCAGATACCCCACTACGAAGTAGGAAAAACCGAACGTCCAGAAGGTCCCGAAAATAAGGCTGATGGTCAGCGCGATCGTGGCCACCCAGCTCCGGAAGAAAACGAAAAGCGAAAGAGTCACGACGGCAGTGACGATCACGGTCGAAAGTTCGAGATCGGCGATCAGTGACAGGTGCTCTTCCAGGATATCCTGAACGCCGCCGGCGTAACGCACGCGAAGATCTTCTGAGTAGGAAACCGGGTTCAGCTCTTCCACCGCCTGCAGGACGGCGTCTTTCAGGGCGTGGACGTTCTTGATGCTCGAGGTTTTCCCAGGCATGTAGGCCAGGATCACGCGAAGCGTGCCAGCCGCAGTGGAATAATAGCCGCCCGGAAGCCGTGTGTACGCCCCGAGTCTCGCGTCGTATTTGCCGCGAAGGGCGTTGAAGTCGAGTGCCGGTTCCGGAATCTCATCCTCCCTGAAGATGTTCAGCGGATTATAGAGTTCCCGTTCATATTCAATTCGATCCTCGATGTAGTTCCGGACCCGAATCAGATCCGGGAGATCGATGTAGAGCGCCTTGCGATCCTCAAAAAACTTGAGTTCGCGGTCGATCTTGTATTCCACGCTCGCGAGCACATTCTTGGGCACCTGTTCCAGCTTCCTGGCCAGGTCGGATTGAAACTTCTTTGCCGCGTCGGCGTTTTCAGAAAAGATCAGAATCGCCAGATTGTCGATGGACTCGAGCCTGCGGCTGACCTCATCGAGGTCCAATACGCTACGTGCGGTGTTAGGTAAAAGTTCCGAAATGTCCGTTCGCAGATTCTTGTAGAGCTGGACGGAATAATACGCCGCCACGATCGAAACCAATGTTCCGACAAAGGCCACCCACCCGGCCCGGCGCAAGATGAACTTGGAAAACCCTTTCAACGAAAACCCGCCCTATCCCTTGTTTTTATTGTTTTTATTGCTCTTATGGTCTTAACTAGTCCAATCGTGCGCGTAAAGGAACTAGCAAAATCATTTATCATCACTCTCGGGGATTTTTCACTGTTTAGCGTGGAAATCCTTCGCTCCTCGCGGGGCCTCTGGAGGCGACGCGGGCTCTTTTTACGGCACTGCGAATTCATCGGCGTCACCTCGTTGGGCGTGGTGATCGTCGCCGCACTTTTTCTGGGCGGCGTTTTAGGCTACCAACTTTATGTTTCCTTCCACCTTTTCAGTGCGGAAGCGCTGCTCGGTGGGAGCATTGGCGTTTCTCTCTATCGTGAACTAGGCCCCGTGATGGCATCCATCATGGTCACCGGACGCGCCGGCTCCGCCATGGCCGCTGAGCTTGCAAGTATGCGAATTTCCGAACAGATCGATGCACTGGAAGTCATGGCCGTAGACCCCTTGGAATATCTTGTCGCACCCAGGGTTCTCGCCGGCCTGTTGATGCTGCCACTTCTCGGCGTTTTCTTTTGCGTCGTGGCTTCCTGGGCGGGAGCTGCCGTGGCCTGCGGGATCATGGGTCTGGAGCCGGTAATCTTCTGGACACAGTATGCCAAAGTGGTAGACCCGCTGGAACTCACGCATTGTGTGACAAAGTCCGCCGTTTTCGGGTTGGTTCTGACTTCGGTGGGGTGTTTTTACGGGTTCCGCGCACGAGGGGGCGCAAGCGCCGTCGGATTCGCCACGCGCAGCACGGTCGTGGTGGCGACACTCACAATTCTTCTCACAGATTTTCTTCTGACATCCTTCCTGCCGTTCGGATTTCAGAAATTGAGGGCTTTTTAAATGAACACGACAGAAACAAGCAGCTCAACCCGCCTCAAAGTCGGTTTGTTCACACTGACCGGTTTGATTTTCATCGGGATTCTGACTGTCTATGTAAACGACAAACCTTATTGGTACCGCCCGTGCCAGCTCGTTCGAATCAACGTCGAAGATGCCACGGGCCTGAGGGCGAAATCACCCGTTCGTTCGCTCGGACTTGAAATCGGTTATCTGAAAACCGTCGAACTCACGGAAAGCCACGTCACGCTCGGAATCTGCATCACCGCCCCCGTTGAAGTACTCCCGACGACTCGCGCCTATTTGCGCGGGGAAGGATTCCTCGGCGATAAGTTCGTGGAATTGAAACCGGTGAAATACATTGGCGGCGCTATTAAAGCCGTTCAGCTCCAAAATCTGAAAAACGGTGCGCTCACAGTGGCGCAATGGACCATCGACCGGCTCATTCCATCCGCTCACGCGCAGACCGCTCAAGCGCCAGGGAAAGCAGGCCGGGAAATTCCGGTCGGTTCGCAAACCCAGGATGTTCAGCAGCTTGTGAACCGCGTGGACGAACTCGTCGAGGAAATGACGGATCTGACGACCAATTTGAAGTCCTCGATCAACCCGATTCAGCTCAAGGAAACCATGCGCCAGCTGAATCAGACGCTCGAAAACGCGTCCAAGACCCTTTCACCTCAGGGTGGACTGACGCAAACCGCCCAGAGAACCCTTGGCAAACTGGAAGACTCCATTGAACAACTCCGTGCGCTGATGACTCGCGTGAATCAGGGCGAGGGCTCGGTCGGCATGCTGTTGAATGATCCGTCCTATGCCGACGAAATTCGCGATACGCTCAGGAACCTGAACCAGCTGGTTGGCGGCGCTCGGAAAGTCCGTTTCTTCGTCGATATCG
The DNA here is from genome assembly GCA_001769835.1 of Bdellovibrionales bacterium GWB1_55_8. Lineage (GTDB taxonomy): Bacteria > Bdellovibrionota > UBA1018 > UBA1018 > UBA1018 > GWB1-55-8. The sequence goes on along the minus strand of MEPR01000089.1, from coordinate 19,502 downwards.
GCGGTGAACAGTTCACTAATTTCGAAGATGGCCGCGCCTGGTTTCAGCTCAGCATTTGGCCGAAGCCCGAGCGCTATTACCTTCTTGGAGTTTCCGTGGATCCCCGTGGTCGCCGGAAGGAAATCGTGACCACCACCACTGTTGACGGATTGCCGCCCCAATCCGTGAAGACAGTGGAGTTCGAAAGAACAGGGCTTCTCGTCACCGCTATGGTCGGAGAGGTGTGGTGGAAACGCGTCGATTTGTCCATCGGAGCGCTCTTTGGTGATGGCGCCTTGTCCATGCAGTTGAACCTCGGTCCCAAGGACAACGAAACGCGGATTCAGGTTCGGAACGATATCTACTCCGGTGAATCGAAACTGAACAGCCGCTTGACGGCGATTGTGCGGCCCTTCAAAGCGCTTTATGTCAAGGGCGGCATTGAGTCCTTCCGTACAATCGAAGGTGAGATGTCCTATTTCGTGGGAGCGGGCGTCCGATTCGAGGACGAGGATATCAAGCTGCTCTTCGCCCTGCGCTGATTCGCAGCAATCAGGCCAGAACGGACAAGACGGATCGCAAGTCTCCAGCGGAGATCAAGCCATCGACCGATCGCCAGAGAACAGGCTTCGGCTGAAATCCGATGCCGAGACCAGCCCGAAGCAGCATGGCGATATCGTTGGCGCCGTCACCGACGGCTACCACCTGATCGAGCGGTACACCCCATTGGGCGGCGGTTTTCTCAAGAAGAATGGCTTTACCTTCAGCATCGATCAGCGTGCCGACGAGGTTTCCCGTGAAAAGCCCCTCTCGGAATTCGAGTTCATTGGCGTGAGCGGAGTCAACGCCCAGCTCGCGCTGAAGTTGATTCACGACAAAACGGAAACCGCCGCTGATCAGAGCTGTCCTGCAGCCCAGGCGTCTGGCACCTTCCATGAGTTCCTTTGCACCGTTTGATAGCCTGATCCGCGCAAGAGTTGAGCGCAAATCAGCCTCGCTCAAACCCTTCAGCTTTTGACAACGTAAGGTCAGGCTCTGCTTGAAATCAAGTTCTCCACGCATGGCGCGCTCGGTGATCTCGCGGATTTCCTCATAAACGCCATGCTCGCGCCCAAGTTCGTCTATGACCTCGTTTTGAATCAGGGTGGAATCGACATCAAGTACCAGCAGACCCGCTTTTTTGGGAAGCCCGGTTTGTCTTCGGAAAATCACATCGACGCCGATCCTGGAAGTTTCCGCAAAGAGCGCAGCTCTTGCGTCCTTTATGGATTCAGAACCCAGGTACCTGACTTCGAGCTCGGTATAGTGCCGGTTTTCGAGGGACTTGGATTCCCGGTGATGCACCTCGAACCCGGCACGCGTAAGCATTGCGTCTTGTCCCTCGGAAGGGCCGATCCAGTTCAAATGAATTTTTTCGGCTTCAGCGCTCATCGAGGTCCATCATCCACTCGATCGCGCAAAAAACCAAGAGTTCGAGCTACGGTTCAGGATCAGGCCACCTTGCGCGACTGCCGGGCGGAGATCCAAAGATCGCAGAAGGCTTTGTAATTCCGGGCAATACGCTCGGAAGCCTCTTCGCCCGAAATCGAGCCGCTTTTGGCCGCTTTCAGCGCGTCCCAGAACACGGTCCGCCCGACAGCAAAGCCGATCACGCCTTTGACGCCTGCGGCGACTGAAAGCCATTGCCGGACCTTTTCCTCGTTTTCGCCTCGGCCGAGCACAATCACCCCGACCCGGTCTCTTCCACTGCCCGCTCGGGCCTGAAGCAAGACCCTTTCGGAGTCCTCCACATTCTCGATTCCCTCGAGCTTCCAGACGTCCGGCTCGACACCGCCCTCCTGGAGCGCCGCCATGGCACGCATCATGAGCTCAGGCCTGAGGTCGCGATCGTACTTCTCCACTCGACCACCGAACCGTTTCAGCTGGTCTGATGTAGCCGGGACAAGAAGCTCGAACATGAACTTGCGAGCGACCTTCTTGCAGCTGTCTGAAAGCTGCTTCAGACGACTGAGCTGCCGGCGGTTCATTTCAACGTCCCCTTCCGGGTTGTAGCGAACGAGACATTTCACGAACGTGGGATTGAACCGCTCCGCATGCTCAGCGAATCGGGTGCCATATTCGAAATCAAACTCGTCCTGGCCCGAGCGTTCAACAGGATAGGCGGTGATTATCCGCCTGAGCTGCGCGTCCCGCAGAATAGCGCTCCCGAACTGCTCATCGACAAGGATGCCAGCCGACTCGTAGGGCACACCCCGCTCCAGGGCTTTTTTGAAGCCTTCATAAATGATGAACTTGTAAGAGGAGACTTCGGCCGCTTCCGGGTCTGTCGGAACGCGCCCCTTGATCCCGAACAGCTTCTCCAGAAAGGAAGCACGGTGGTCAAAAGGAAGGATGAACAAGTCTCGATCATAGCCCAGTTTGGCGGAAATCATAAAGCATGGCCTCCAAGGAGGGCCGGTTGCAGGGCATGCGCCAAAATACCAAAGTATTTGACGCATACGTTGAGCTTCGATTAGATCGGGGCATGGCGCTCTCAACTCAGCCCTACAAAGGTACCCGGGATTTCTATCCTGAAGACATGCGCATCCAACGCTGGATGTTCAATAGAATGCGCGAGGTCGTGGAACGGTACGGCTACCGCGAATACGACGGCCCGATGCTGGAGCCGTTTGAGCTCTACGCGGCCAAAACGGGCGAGGAGATCGTGAACCAGCAGCTTTACTGGCTGATGGACCGCGGCGAGCGCAAGCTGGCGATCCGCCCTGAAATGACACCTACGCTCGCCCGGATGGTGGCGGCCAAATTTCATGAGCTGCCGCGCCCGGTCCGCTGGTTCAGCACGCCGAACCTGTGGCGCTATGAGCGCCCGCAGCGCGGACGGTTGCGCGAACACTGGCAGCTGAACGTGGACGTACTGGGCGGGGACCCCCTGCTCGCCGATGCCGAGATTCTCTCGCTCGCCCTCGATGTTTTGCGTGGGTTCGGCGGTGAGAAACACGTTTCCATTCGCGTGAACAACCGGCGTCTGATGGATCATCTCTTCCGTGAAAAAATGGGGTTGAATGCCGAAACGGCGCTTCAGGTCACCAAAGCTCTCGACGCTCGCGCCAAGGTCGGCGAGGAGGCCTACGCAAAATGGCTCGGAGACCTCGGGGTGGACTCCCAGAAACGCGACGTCATGGAGCGATTCTTCCAGTCCGGCTTTGAAGAAACGGCCAAAAACCTTCCTTGCGAAGGCGTGACCGAGCTTCGCTCACTTTTTGAGCTCCTCGAACAGTCCGGAGCGGCCGGAAGCGTGCAATTTGATCCGACCGTTCTTCGCGGACTGGATTATTACACGGGCACGGTCTTCGAAATGTATGACACCTCACCCGACAACCGTCGCGCGATTTTCGGCGGCGGACGGTATGACAATCTGCTCGCGCTTTTCGGCAACTATAAACTCTCCGGTGTCGGCTTCGGAATGGGCGACGTGACGCTGCGGAATTTCCTCGAAACTCATCAGCTCTTGCCCTCGTTCGGGTCAGCGGTGGACGTGTTCGTCAGCCTTCCGCGCCCCGAGCTTCGCCTGCATGCGGAGAAAGTGGCTCAATCCTGCCGATCCCTCGGACTCCGGGTCATTACACCGCTTTCGAGTGAGGGATTCGGGGCCCAGCTGAAGCAGGCCTCCAAACATGGAGCTCGTTTTGCCGTTCTTTTCGGCGATACGGAAATCGCGCAAGGCCAGGCGATGCTGAAAGACCTCTCTACGGGAGAACAGGTCACCGTGGGTCTCGCGGAACTGGCACCCCGCATTCACCAGGTCATCAAGGGAACTTGAATACTTATGAGCAAGCTCCAGGTACGAAGGCTGAGCCATGATGCGATCCTCCCCACACGCGCGCATCCGGATGACGCAGGTCTTGATCTTTATCTGCTCGAACCGATCACCATCGCTCCTGGCGAAGGCGTGACGGCCGCAACCGGAATCGCCGCCGCAATTCCCCATGGCTTCGTCGGGATGATCGCAGACCGCTCGTCGATGGCAAAAAAAGGCTTAAAGACGGCGGGAGGAATCATTGATTCGGGATACCGCGGAGAAATCCGGATCGTGCTCTGGAATCTGTCTCGTGAAACCCATTCGGTCGCAAAGGGCGATCGCATCGCTCAGCTCCTGGTCATCCCCGTTGCGCTCTCGGCAGTAGAAGAAGTGACGTCTTTGGAAGATACGCACCGCGGAAGCGGCGGCTTCGGCAGCACAGGCAACTAGCTTGCGGCAGGCCCGGTAGGGCCGTTGTCATAAGCCATACAAAAGTGTGGCCCGAAGGGCGAACCTGTTAACCTCCGGGCCACTTGTGGAACCCAGTTCCACGCTGCGTATTTTTGCAAACGATGGGCCGGTCACTCGTCCGAACGATATCGGAACACGACGACAGGTTCTGCATCCTTGAGAAACATGGAGCCAGGTGCGCGATCGGTTGGAGCGGCGATTCCGGCGGCGTTACGTCCGTTCTGTTCGACTCGCGTCGCGACGAGCCGTTCTGCTGGTTCTGGATTGCCGCGCGGGGCTATCGGATATTGGAGCGCGAGAAACAGGAGGACAAGCAATACAAAGCCTGTCCAAAGCAGTTGGTCACCACCCTTAGCGCTCTCTGCAGCAGACCTGAGCTCCTTGTATTTCGACACCTGATTCTGCCGAAATGCAATATAGGTGCTAGCTCTTCGGCGCTGAGCCGTAACCCGAAACAAATCGCTTTCCAAACAGCCGGCCAATCGCTTACAACTGAGGGAATCAAGGAAGAACGACTGCGAACCAAGGGGGGATCCATGAAATCAAATAACTTTTTCCTTTGTCTCATTCTATTGCTCGCGACGGCACCGGCCGCCTGGGCGTACAAATTCGACTCGAACGTACCGGAGAAGATCAAGACTCAGTTCGTAGACGACCTTGCATTTATCAACACGATCGAAGCCGATCAGAGGTCAGCATTGCATCAGGAGATCTTCGGTGCGGTAAGCGGCCCGATCTACACCAAGTTTTTCGAAACCCGGGTGACCGGCGTCGGAATGAACAGCTGCGGTGGTGGAAACGCCGTCGCTTGCGTGATTCCCATGTATGATTCGTCTAAAATGTGGCTCACCCAGAACTTCGTGAAGTTCAGCCATCCGCAAATTGCACGAACGATGGTGGTTTTCCACGAAGCCCGCCACACTGAGCGCAAAAACAGGAATTTCCCTCATGCAACCTGCCCCATTCCTTTCCGCGATGCGGACGGCAAGGACATGAAGAGCATCTGGACGGGCGCGGAGCTCGCCGGCGAGCCCGCCTGTGACAGCACTCCGTATGGATCCTATGGTTCTTCCATGATCATGCTGAAGAACATCCAGAAGTTCTGCAAAAACTGCTCGGAAAAGGTCCGGATGGACGCCGGCATCTACGCGGATGATCAATTCAAACGCGTCACCGACGCTCGCGCCATCGACGCGATCAAACGTGACCTTTATTCTCTCATCCGGCTCTAATGACTCGCAAGGCGGTTGCAGCAGGCGTATTTCTCGTCCTCCTCGCAACCGCCTTTTTTTTCGTCCGAAAATCGCCACCGCTGCCCGGTGCCGGCACTCTCTCCGTCACCTCCTCGCCTGACTCCGACCTTCAGGCATCCAAGCCCGCTCCATCTCCGATAAACGGTGGTTCAAACACGGAGCCTTCTCCCGTCATCGCAAAAGATGGCGTCCAGGCGAAAGCGCAACTTCTCGACCAGATACTCGCCTCCCGTAATGACAATGATCCACGGATGGACACGGAACTCCGCGTCCTCGATCAGGCGACCAAAGATCTTTTCCGCAAAAAATACCGCTCCATGGCTGCCGAAAAACGGAATGAACGCGGAACAGTCGTCTTTTTGATCGGCCGCAATATCACTGATGAGAACGATCTCTCATTCATCTGCGAAGTGCTCCGCGAACCCCCGTGCTTCAGTCTTGCCGATTGCCAGGGAACCCCCGCCAGCGCCTCCAAAGAGGACTTTCACGCAGAGTCAGGCGAATCAATCACGCTTGCCTATCCTCAAATGGTCGCGCTCAGCATGCTTGAACGTTTTCTACAGACCTCGCCTCGTCGCGACCTGGCTGAAGCCGCGGTTCGCGCCCTGCGCTGTGGTCAGGATTCACGCGTGGAAGCCGTCATCGAACGCGCCAACGCGATGCTCAGCTCCGCATCAGACAAATGACTTATTTAGCCTGAATCACTTGCGAAAGCGATTGCATGTGAGAGAGCTCGAATAACCCGATTTTTTGTTTGAAAAAGAGCTTCGAGGCATCCGCCATTGACATGTCGCTCTTGCTCCAAAATTTATCGAATGCGTTGCAGAGGTTCAGAATCTGAGAGGTCAGAGGCAGAGTCGAAATCCGTTTTCGATTTGGATAGCCGGCCCCGTCGCCCATCTCCTCATGGTTCGCTATCAGATCGAGCACACTCTTGTTGACATAGGGCTTGTCCGCCAGATCATAAGCCACCGCGGTCGGATGCTCCTCGTATCTCTTCAAATCTTCACCCGTAAGCGTCTTCGGATCCACGTCTGAGCGGAATCCCAATCGGGTGAGGGCGGCGTCATGAAGCAAACCCGCCAGGCCGAGGTCCAGCAAATCGCGGGGGTTCGTAACCCCCAGATGGTTCGCCAGACCGATCGCAAGGCTGGTCACATTCGTAGCGTGTTGGAAGTTATCGAGCGCCGCGCCCGTGGTTCCAAGAATTGTCTTCAGGGCTCCGGATTCCGACGTGAGGAAATTGACAACCTTCTCGATGCGAGACTCGGTATGATGGTAACCCTGTGCCGTCTGAACGTTATGGATGACGTTTTCAGCCTCGGTCGTGATCGCGCTGCTGACAAGGGCTGAACGGTCCTGAACGCTGATACTCTGATTCTGGAGCTCCCCGAGGCCACGGTCCAGGTATCCCAGATATGCCTGTTCAGCGTGCTCCGGTATGTACAGCTTTTTGACGCCCTTGGATCGCAGGCGTTCGATTCGATCGGGGTCGAACGGATCGGAAGTTCTGATATAATGAACGTACTTTTCCGCAACCAGAATGAAAATGTCGAAACTCACGACATCTCCTGGGCGCAGGGTTCCGATTCGAACGGGCAGATAGTTTTCCACTCAGGAGAGTATAGGAATGGAAATGGTCATTGATAAGGAAATTCTGAACACTTTCGTTGAAGAAACGAATCAGTTGCTCGAGGAACTCACCACCATTGTGGAAAATCTGGAACTGGCGAACCATCAACCCGGCAAATTTCCGGTCGAACTCATGTCAGACTTTTCCCAACGAATTGACCGAATCATGGGGGCCGCCAAGACGATCTCGATGGTCGCGCCTCAGCACCCCGGATTCATCAGAATCGGCCGGTTGGCCGAGATCTGCAAAATCATCGGTTACAAGGCCGCTGAAACACAATCGGCTCAGCTGTTGCCGATCTTCGCCGCATTCTGGAGCGACACGATTGAGGTCACTCAAAACCTCGTGAACGCGATCTCGGATCCGCGAAAAACGGACGAAATCGTCCGGTCATTTCCTCCCGTCCTTCAAAAAAGACTGGAATGGCTTCTTTCGCGGACGAACGCGACAGCCACCCAACAGCAGCCCTTTGACCAGAAAGCCGAGGAAGCCCGAAAGCTGCTCAAAAGCCTCGGCGTCTAAACTCGCACATCGATCAGACGGAAAGCATCGACATCGACGAGGCCATGATCCGTCAGCTTCAGCTTCGGAATCACAGGCAGGCTCAGAAATGCGAGCTGTAGAAAGGGCTCCGGGAGAACGCATCCAATTTCGCGCGCGGCTTCTTTCAATCGGATCATCTCAGCCTGAATCTCCTCCGCTGCACGATCGGACATCAGTCCGCCCAATGGCAAAGGAAGACGTGCCGCAACACGATTCCCCTGTACCACACAGAATCCGCCCCCGACTTCAATCAAGGCGGCAAGAGCGCACCGCATAGCAGCGGTATTGGTCCCGACAACCGCCAGATTGTGGCTGTCATGCCCCACGCTCGACGCAATCGCGCCCTGCAGGCGGCCAAATCCAAACGTATACCCGTTGGCAGGCTTTCTTCCCCCGCCGTAGCGTTCAAGCACCGAAATCCGCGCCACGCCAGGATCATCGTGATTCATGATCAAGTGGTCCGTCAGAATTCTTCCGTGCTGAACACCGATGACGTGCACTCTGCCGGAAGGCCCTCTCAGCTCTTCTTCCGCAGGTGTCACCGCTCGAATCGAATTCCAGGTACTCGTCGATGGTGGTACGGACCGCTCAAGTCCCATCTCGGAAACCCATTCGCCTGACTTCAAAACAGCTTGAATCGCGCACGACTCGCGGTCATCCAGGATCACAAGATCCGCCAGGAAGCCCGGAGCAATCGCGCCCTGACGCAAGAGGCCGGAAGTCAGGCCATAATGGCGAGCGGGCGACCAGGAGGCCGTGCGATAGGCCACTTCCGAGGGAACCCCCAGACGAATGGCTTCGCGTATCAGAAAATCAATATGTCCCTCAGTCGCGATATCCAGGGGATTCCGATCGTCCGTGCAAAAGCCCATGCTGGTCGAAGTCTGCAGGGTTAACAGCGGTACCAGCTCCGCAAGATCCTTGGCGACGCTTCCCTCGCGCATCCACACGGACATCCCTTTGGAAATTTTCTCGAGAGCTTCCGTCTTCTCCGAACATTCATGGCAGCTCGAAATTCCGGCCGACACATACGCTGAGAGCTCTCTGCCGGAAAGCAAAGGAGCATGACCGTCAATGGAGCGGCCGGCAAACGATGTGAGCTTCTCAAGGATGGAAGGATCTCCCGCAAGCACACCGGGGAAATTCATCATCTCCGCGAGTCCAAGCGCACGCGGATGCCGAGCGAGCGGCGCAAGCTCCGCGTTTGAAATCGTCCCGCCACCGTTTGTTTCCATGTGGGTGGCAGGAACGCAGGAACTCAGCATGACCCGAAGGTCGAGCTGAAGGGTCTCGGCGGCCTTCAGAAAAAACTCGATCCCGGCCACTCCCTGCACATTTGCGAGTTCATGTGGATCGCAAATGGCAGCCGTGGTCCCGCGCGGAAGCACGGCCCGCTGGAACTCGCGGGGAACCATCAGCGAACTTTCAATATGAACGTGAGCATCGATAAACCCGGGAACAACGAATTTCCCGGAAAGGTCCATTTCACGCCGGGCTCTCAGACCTGATTCCAGCGCCACAAGAGCACCGTCGGCGATCGCAAGCTCGCCCGTCTTCCAGGTGCAGGTGAAGACATCGAGGTACGTCACGTTTTTCAGTAGAAGATCACATTCGATGCGACCCATAGCCGCCGAGATTCGTCGCGATAAGACTTCGGAAGTGTTCCGCCTCATCTCGATCTCGAGTTCGGATTCACGCTCACCGGAACCTCATGCCGCTCGCAATACGTGTTTGCATCATCGCAAAGATAGAGGGAAACAATTCCGTCGGATGAAGAGTCCGGCAACTGTTTCACTTGAATATTGAACCGAACTCTCTGCTCACTGCTTTCACTAGGCAAAATCTTCTTTTTACCAAACAGCACATTCATAGGGGCTTTTGCATTGAAATGATGCCTGGGCGGCGGAGTGGCATCTAGGTTGACCATTGTATTCCCGTGCTTTGTTTGAACCTGGAAATCCGGTGCCATGAATTCAGCTGCATGCGCGATCGTCAATCCGATTCCGAGAATTAAAAGTCGAGTCATATCAGGATATCCGAGTCCAATTACTGCCAACTGAAGGTGACCACTCTCAAAATGTATTGCTGCCCTCAAAACCTGAGCTACAATATATAAAACGCATTCAATTTTCTTCTATCACGCAGAGCGCTTTTGCGCATCAGGAAGGAACAGGAGTAAGGGGCTTATGAACAAATTCAAATTAAAGTTAGGTATAGATACAACGGGTTTTACACTGGTCGAGCTGATGGTCGTCGTGGCCATCATCGGCATTCTTTCCGCGATTGCGGTTCCGCAATATAGCAAGTATCAGGCGCGCGCCAGGCAGAGTGAAGCCAAGATCGCACTTTCGGCCGTTTACACGGCTGAACAGGCTTTTACAGTGGAAAACAGCAGCTTCACAAGCTGCGTGGTCGACATCGCCGGCAGTACCTTGGGCCAGCGGTATTACCGCTACGGCTTCGCGGCGGCAGGTGGCGGCTGTGGACCGGGCGGAACTACGGCTTGTAACTGTCTTTCCTGGAACGCGGGTACCAACCTCTGCGCTACGCCTTGCGGGGCCGGTAATATCTTCGTTCCCGCTAACGCGAAAGTGGGCGCTGGAGCCATTGCAGCTGTCGTTCCCGGAGGAACTGCTATCTCCCAGTCTACGTTTACTGCTGGCGCACAGGGAAACATCGGTGGCGCCGCAAACGATGCCTGGCTCATTGACCAGACCCGAAACATGAGAAACACGGTGATCGGCTTGTAAGCCATCTCGTTTTTGATTCTTTATTTGCCGCCCATTTCCAAATGGGCGGCATTTTTTTTGCCCTTCCTCCCACCCCTCTGTTAGATATTTCTCATGCGCCCCTATCTGGATCTCATGAAACACGTGCTCGCGCACGGCACTGAAAAACAGGACCGCACGGGAACCGGCACCTTGAGCCTGTTCGGCCACCAGATGCGGTTCAATCTCGAAGACGGGTTTCCCCTTGTCACGACGAAAAAAGTTCATCTCAAGTCGATCGTTCACGAGCTTCTCTGGTTCTTGAAGGGCGACACCAACACGCGTTATCTTCGCGAAAACGGCGTCACGATCTGGGACGAGTGGGCCAATGAAAAGGGTGATCTCGGCCCGGTCTACGGGGCTCAATGGCGCTCCTGGCCGGCCGCTGGCGGCAGACAGATCGATCAGATCGAGCAGATTCTGCACGAGATCAAACGTAACCCGGATTCGAGGCGCCTGATCGTGAGCGCCTGGAACGTCGGCGAACTCGACAAGATGGCGCTTGCCCCTTGTCACGCATTTTTTCAGTTCTATGTCGCCGAGGGTCGCCTCTCCTGTCAGCTTTACCAACGGAGTGCCGATATCTTCCTGGGCGTTCCCTTCAATATCGCAAGCTACGCGCTGCTCACTCTGATGATCGCGCAAGTGACCGGCTTGAAGCCCGGAGATTTCGTCCACACGTTCGGAGACGCGCATCTTTACAAAAATCATCTGGAGCAGACGAAGATTCAACTCTCGCGCGACCCTCTTCCGCTTCCGCGGATGAAGCTCAATCCTTCCGTGACTTCCCTTTTTGATTTCAAATATGAGGATTTCACGCTCGAAAACTATCAACCTCATCCGGCGATCAAGGCGCCGGTCGCGATCTGACATGATCTCGCTCATCGCGGCACTTTCAAAAAACCGCGCCATCGGAAAAGGCAACCAGTTGCCCTGGCATCTTCCAGAAGACCTGAAATACTTCCGCGCCACGACGTCGGGTCATCCGGTCATCATGGGAAGAAAAACCTTCCAGTCGATCGGACGACCGCTTCCCAAGCGTTTCAATGTCGTGGTCTCGCGTGATGCTCGTCTGGAAATTCCAGGGGTGGCGATCGCTTCTTCACTTGCTCAAGCAATCGCCCTTTGCGAAGGGCAGCCCGGGGCGGAAGAAATTTTCATCATCGGAGGCGCCGAAATCTATCGCGAAGCCCTGCCCCACGCAGACCGGCTCTACCTCACTGAGATCGACTTACACGTGGACGGCGACGCCTTCTTTCCCGACTGGCCTGCCGGCGCGTTCAAGGAAATTTCCAGAACACCGGGCGATGGCAGCCCCGCTCATGAGTTCATCATACTGCAGCGCGAAAAACGCTAAGGAATTGTGAGAACATTTCCAATTAGCTGCAAAGGTCCTTAATTGCATTGGCTCGCCGAACGGCCATGGCAGAATAGGCTTTTCAATTAAACCGCGAAAGTCGCGGAAAGATGTTTCAGGAGAAAACAATGAAAACGTTGATCGTACTTGCTGCATTTGTGATGTCATCAGTAGCTGTTGCCAAACCGGCCGATGTGAAAAAATACAAAGAAGCCTTCCCGGGCAAAGATGTCAGCTGCAAAACCTGCCACACCAAAGGCAAAGAGCTGAATGCCTATGGCACCAAAGTTAAGGAAGCCGGCGGCGACCTGAAAAAAGTCGGCGCTGCTGAATAAGTTCGTTTTCTTTTTGGATGGAACTTGGGGCAAAGAGCTGAGAGGCTTTTTGCCCTTTTTTTTGATGATTGCTTCTTATTTGGTGCGGATGAGAGGACTTGAACCTCCACGCCCTTGCGGGCACACGACCCTGAATCGTGCGTGTCTACCAATTCCACCACATCCGCACTAAAGCTGTAGACAGGCTCATTTCTATAACTCACCCAGACGGGTTTGGGTAGAGGGAGATTTGGGATTCATGAAACTAGCACACTGCGTCAGGCCGCTTTTTTCTCCCGCTCCTCTGTTTCTTTGTTCCGTAAACTGGCTTTGTCCGCGAGACGAGTCAGGATCGAAGGCATCCAGCTGGGACGAGCTTTGTATCCTGGCCGTTCCATAAGCGCCTCTTCGGGCTCTGCGGGGGCAGGCAATGCTCGCACGACCAGCCTCATGGCGGCCGAAAGAGCGCCCGGAAACAGGGCATTTACCGTGTGAAGCGTCCGCGCCTGCCAGCCCAGAATCACTCGAGATCTTTTATCTTTGCAGGCCTCCACGATCAGGCGCGCCGCTCGTGCGGAGTTCATCGAAATCAATGGAAACGCGGCTGAGGCGGCGAACCATGCGAACTCCTTTTCATGTTGGCCTTTCATCTGTGCGCGAATATGCGATCCGGTTCGCATCAGCCCCGGGGCAATCGTGGTAACGGAAATTCCATCTTTGGCAAGTTCCGCGCGCATCCCATCAGAAAGACCAACCAACGCGAACTTGCTCATGTCATAGGGAAGAAGGTGGGGCACTGAAACCAGGCCGCCAATCGAAGTGATGTTCACGATCCTGCCGCCTCCCTGCTTTTTCATCCTCGGCGCCAAAGCACGGATCAGATGAAGTGGAGCCCACGCGTGAATCTTCATCGCGTTCTCGTAGTCCCTGAGGTTCATGTTCTCTTCCGGCCCCACCTGAATGATGCCGGCGTTATTCACCAGAACATCCACACGCCCTCGCAGCTCGAGCACCCGCGCGATCGCCGAATGAATTTCCCGCGGATCCGTGAGATCGCATTGAATGGTGGCGATATCGGCGCCCCTGGAAAGAAGCTCCTGACGGGCGGCTTCAAGCTCATCTTCACTTCGCGCCATGATTGTGACTCGCGCGCCCTCTTTCACGAACACGCGCGCCATCTCAAGTCCCAGTCCTCGCGAGCCCCCGGTAATCAACACAGAGGCATCACGAAAACCTTCGCGTCTTCCCCGTCGTATCATGCGAGTGATCATCATCAGCAGCCCTCCAGCAGCGAGCAGCTCAGGCGCGAAAGAGCGCTGAAGCGGCTTATCCTGATCCAGTAGTCGAGCAACTTCGAACTTTTCCATTCCCGCAGGAAAAGCAAACCGAGTGCCCGCGGCTTCAGTCACGGATCAGACGCATGTGCTCTTTCAGGATGCAACGGTTAGAGATGACTTCTATTCCGGCGTCTCTCGCCTTTTTCTCAGCCTCCGGGTGGCCAACACCCTCCTGAAGCCAAAGCACCTTAGGGCGAAGTGAAATAAGCCGCTCGACGAGGTCGGGCACGAACTTGGGGTTTCGAAACACATCCACGATTTCAAGAGGAGCGGGAACTTTATCGATCGACTCATAACAGGGGCGTTCCAGAATTGTCTTCTCAGCCGGGTTCACGCCGACAACGTCATAGCCTTTTTCGATCAGGTAGCGCGTGACTCCGAAGCTGGGTCTGTTTGCGTCTGAACTGAGGCCCACGACGGCGATTTTCTTGTACCGGGTCAGGACCTCTTTGATGAGCTGATGGGTGTCCGCCATGGCGGCGAGATTACCTCAGACGTTCACAAACCTGTAGGCGCGCAGCGCCAAGTGTGCGGACTGCTGCAGCAAATTCCACTCTCTATTTCAATTTGCGAGAGAACCTTGTGCAATGCGATCATGATCATGGGGGATTGATGATGATTATCCGTACTGGTTACCTCGCACTGGCGTTTACGCTCTTTGCCGCTTCGGGCTGCTCAGTGTTCGCTGTCAGAACGGCAAAGAACGACGCGGCCGCGCCCAGCAGAGCTCCTGCGATGGTGGCCGACAATCCTGAGCGACTTGGCGCTCTGTTTTATGATGGCAATGCATACGCTGGCGATATCGCCGGGCTGTCGCCTGAGGCCTGCACTCTCGCCGTAGAAAAGCGGATCAGCCCCGAAGGCTTCGAGCAGATGACATTTGAAGTCTCGAGCAAGTCACTCGTGAAAGAATTTGCTCGCAACTACCGCAGCTCGATCGTTCTCAGCGAATCAGGAAAAGCGCTCGTCTTCGTCGGCGATGGCGAAAAGCTGATGGAACATCCCGGCCGCGATCACATCATCGAGCTCTACTCTGAAAAAGCGAGCGAAGGTGACTTCATGGTCAAACTCGTCCTTGACTTCGAACCCCTCGCACGCGACGGCTACAAATTCAGACAGTTCTACGTCTCCGCCGGACGGGCGACGATGGTGATCAAGTGCAATGATTTGGGGTTGGTGAGGTAAGTCCGGAAGACTTCATGTACGTGGTGAAGCGCAGCTGATGTTACCAGCTGATCTTGACCTTACCGGCGCCTAAAGGCGTTCCAGCCATGTTGATCCAGATCGAACCATCCCCTGCTGTTCCTCGATCAGGATCTCCCGCATTCCCAGGCGTCGAGCCTGAGCCAGGTAGTTCGACGCCACCAGCGGGGACATAGCTCGAGCCGCCCTCGCCCCCGCAGGCCACGGTACTTCCACGGCAATACCCTGCTCCACCGCCCCCGCATTCCGATCCCGGAGTGGCGTTTTGACCCGCTTGATTTCCCGGAGAGGCACAGGCACGAATGCCACCGCCTGCTCCACCAGGCCCCTGCGCTGCAGCTCCGCCGCCTCCGCCTGCTTCGATTAAAACTGTCGTGCCGCGAAGTACGGAACTCGAGCCGCCGCCGTTTCCGCCCCAACCATAATCGGATGCATACTGGCCACCGCCGGGCGAACCCACACGAACCTTCAGAGTTTCACTTGGCGTTACCGTGAGAGTGGCGCCCGCATAACCGCCGCCGCCTCCGTCGCCACCAACCCCATCTGCATCGCCGAAATCACCACCGGCGCCCCACGCCTTCACGGAAACGGAAGTGCAGTTCGCCGGCACAACAAAGTTCTGGTTATCACCTGTATTGAATACCTGGCTTCCCGGCGTGCATACGCCCGCGGCGCAATCGGCAAGCGCGATCAACGTTGCGTTTGTGCGGAAAGCGCCCCATTCGGTATCCGTTTTCGTGGGAACAAAAATGGCCGAGCTATGATTGTTCGTCACTTTCTTGCAAACGCCGTGTTCATCCACCGTGACTTCTTGTGAAGCGTTGATTTGATAAGACTCAGCGGCGTCCACAGACGGGACGATGATCGCCATCATCGCCGCAGCGACTGACAAAGCAATCTGTGCATATTTGGCAAAGTGCAAACGTACAACGTGCGCCATTATCCAATTATCCTCCTTCTTGATGATTTCTTCAAGAATGGAAACTTGGCGTTCAAAATCAGCTAGTTGTCGGTGCGGTTTATGCGAAAAACGGAGCTTGCCCGGGCCGCTATGATAGCGGGGTTGAGGGGGGTTGATAAGTGGTGGGCCCCCTCAATCTGTTGGAGCAAACATTTTCAGGCATTCCTCGTATTTCTTGTCCCCGGTTAGTTCCAGCAGAAAGTAGCACGCGGGATAATGAACCGGATTAACTTCGAGCGTTTTTTGGAACAGGCGACGAGCCTCGGCCTTGTTCCCCTTATTTTTATAAATAAGAGCCAAGTCAGCCAACGCCTCATAGAATCTTGGGTTGTCGTTTAGAAGAGCCTTAAAAACCGATTCTGCCTCTGATATTTTTTCCGATCGGTTCATGGCATCTGCAAGGCGGTATCTGGCCAATACATTTCCAGGATCATGAGCAAGGCAAGTTTTAAACGCTACAATTGCCGAGGCATAGTTCTCCAACTTCAACTCAATCATGCCAATAGCATAGTAGTGATCCGACCCAGGATTGGCGACCTGTCGCAAATAACGAATGCCGAGAAACAGATTCCCAGAAAAGAACGCATCAATATAAAGGGGTTGCTGATCTTGCCCACCAAAGTATTTTCTTTTTATGGCTGTCAATTCGTAGAGCCCCAGCCGATGGCGCACAATTCCAGACTGATAAGGATATTGGTGCATAACGGAAGAGCTAGAAATCCATAAATGTTGCAATCCCAGCATGTGGCCGAGTTCGTGAATCAGAATAGACTTCAAGTCTAATTTGAGCTCACTCCAATTAAAACTATCAGCATTCAGGAGAATGTCAGCATCCAGCATCTCTCCGGTGTCTTCATCGAAGCTCGATAACGTTCGCGCTAAAGCAAGCGGATCACCGGTTCTTCCAAACCCCTGAGTTATGTAAAACACTGAATGCTCGGCAAGATCGCTCACCACATGATTCTGATTTTTTGCCTGGCAACTGACCTCAAAGATAATGTGACCAAAAGATGAATTCCACACAGCGACGGCCGAACCAAGAGCTGCAACGATTTCAGCAGATAAGCCCTGAGTTGTGCAAATTCGAATCGGTAGGCTTTTCCAATGCCTCGCCTTTTCCATGCTGGTCAGCGCAATTCCGTCGCCAGTAAGTCCGGCGAAAACGAAATCCACCACACAGGCCATAAAGGTTGCCAACACCAAGACTGTTCTTAAACTACTCCTCACGATTTCAGTCCACATGGCCTTACCGTGAGCAAACTCGTGGAATTGAAATCGTGACTGTGATTCCACGACTATGATTTCGTTGCCAGGTTATCGACCCAGCCCACCTCTCAACGGTGCGCATGGCCGACACTGCACCCAATCCGTTTCCATTCGACTTGCGCGTAAATGGTGTTTTTCCAATTGTTGATATGAGTTCAGCCGGAATACCACAACCGTTATCAACTATCTGGATGTCAACTGACTTGTCTGTTTGCTTTGCCGCAACTACTACACGGCCCACTCCAGAGATTGACTCCACAGCGTTATTGATCAAATTAGAGAACATTCGCGCAAACGCATGTTCTTCAATATTGGTCACTGCACTGCCAAAATCAGAATCCAACTCTAGAAAGAATGACAATCCAGACCTATCTATGTACTCGCGTCGCTTCTCCTCAAAAAGATCGCGCAGCACCACATCGAGCGAGCGCGCGGATAAAATCGGACCCAAGTCGCTAACTACTGAAGGAGGCAGCTTGCGATCCCGATCCAATCTCAACAGATCTTCAGCAATACTTCTAATTCGACTCGCTGCGGATCCAACAAGCTCTTTGCTTTCCGAGGTCCATCCTTCCGCCGATCTTAACGCGACTTGAAGGGCTGCCAAAGGAGATCGAATATCATGAGCCACTTGCGAAGTTATTTCAGATATCCGCAAGGCGGCCTCGGTACGAACACGCTCAAAACGTCGACCGGTAAGAAATAGCAGCGCAAACAATGCGGCATGTACGACCACGAACATCAACGCAAAGTGTTCGACCACGACCGGCAAGCGGACCGCAAAAATGATCGATATACCGTCGTTACCCTTTCCCCGGACCTCAACGATATCGCGGAAAAAGCGCTCTCGACAATTCGTCGGATTCCGCTCAAAAAACACGCGGCCTGAATAGCTACCCCTGATACACTCCCAGTTTACCGGATTTCCGATACGACTAAGGCGATGAGATATCGAAGCAATATCTGCTGACTCAATTTCCGGATAATTTTGCGAGTAAAAGCTTTCAGCAAACTGAGATGCACTATGTGACAAGTACGAGCGAAGAAGCCCCATGTATCCCAGAGTAGATCCGAGCACAAGGATCACCGCCAGTGTAACACTCCAGGGGCTATTTTTTAACGATCTGATCACACTTCCATTCATTCAAATCCCAACCAGACAAGCTCTATTGGCGTGGCCATTGGGTTAAGTAACGAAAAATCAAACAACCCTTTGCGTGCGTAAAATCCTTGCGCGAAATGCATTAAGGGCCAAATTGCGCCCTGATCGGCGATCTTATGATTGATATACTCGAGGCTCAACCCGCCCCGAAGGAGATAACGTCTAATTGTTTCGTCTGGATCAGGCAATTGCAAACCAGAGGGGTCGATAAACATGTTATACAATTCCCGCTGAATGGACCCAAAATCCACCTCGGTTGCTCGCACCGAGAAGTCTACTAGATAGGCCTTCAGATTCGGCGCATTCTCACGCACGGCTTGCTGCGGAGTTATCTCTTTCGGCAACATACTTATGCCAATTGCTCCACCCGCTTCGACAAGAGCAGCTCCGTACGCGGAAAAAAATGGGTTCAAACTAGATTTAGATGGAAGAAAGTACCCCGTAACGTTGCCTTTGGCTCGTACACCATCGTTTCGGAAAGACGTAACATCAGTCTGCGATCGAGTATCAGGAAAAAAGGAACCGGACGGACTTAACCCGCGCCTCCTCAGAGAAGAATAGAATCGCTCTCTTAGCGTTAAACGGTCGAGCTTCTGACCACAAATCCTATCAGCATTTGTCCAGGAATGGCAACGAACGTAAGCGATACCTGACACAGGGCCACCAAAAAACTCGTAGCCGACTTGAGGTGCAGACGATGAATGCCCAAGCCTTAAATCTGAAGTCGATTGTTGGTCCGCTCTCCAGACAATTTCAAATTTGTCAATTGGCCTATCGTGGCCACCTTGAATACTAAAGTTGTCTCTTCGCTTTAATGTAACCCGCTCATTGCCCCACTCCACCAAACGATAAGGGCCACTTGCCACGACTTTAAGTCGATCCAACCAGGCACCCGTTTTAAGATCATAATTTGCGGGATGTGAAACTGCATAAGCGCTAGCAGAAATAATCTCGAGCAAATCAGGAACTGGTGCAGTAAATCGGAAAACTATATTCTCGTCCTTTGAGACGCTTATTCCGGAAAACTCGGTTGTTGGCGACTTTAGATTCTCCACTCCAACCAACTTAGAGAACAGCGATGGCCTGAACTTGCCAGCCTTGGACACAAAGGCAATTCGTTTAAACGACGAAACGATTGCCTTCGCATCAATCGGGTCACCATTATCGAACAACAATCCTTTTCGCGGCACAAATATCCACTCGCGGTGATCAGGCGAAACGCGCCAGCTGTCTACCAACAGATGCGCATACTCGCCAATTCGATGCTTACTAATCAAGGTTGCCAAAATCGAACGAAAGACAATTTGATGAACCACGTAATTTGACTGAAGTGGATCCGCCGAAAAAGGAGCTCCTGGCACCCATATTTGAACACTGGACTGGTTAACACGACTGCATCCCACATTAATGAGGCAGTACGATACAACAAGAAATAGAAGCGCTGATCTGATCATTG
>MEPR01000088.1 GCA_001769835.1 Bdellovibrionales bacterium GWB1_55_8 | reverse complement strand
CACCATCCGTCAAGTCCCAATCGGCATCGTTGCCCCAGATATAGGAACCCTGGAAATCGAGGCCGGAGTAGCGAATGTTGGTTGCAGCCTGATACCGGTTACGCGCACTGGTATTGTAATACTTCGTCGCGCCCGTATTCACATTATCAACCTCTGTGCCGTGCTCGGCCCAGAAGGTCACGCTGCTGCCTTCAAATGCACCACCGATTTTGTCGTTGATGTCGGCACGCAGACCGCCCCAGTAAGAAACGCCAGTATCGGTATCTGTCGCAGCGGAACCCGGGCTCACGCCTGCCCACCAGATGAACGGCCCAGTATACCCATAGTAATCCACGGAAGGCCTTGGCGAATTAATGTCCTGCGTGTTGTCTGCGGTGGGGTTCTTCACTTCGAACGCCTTGTTTTTCAACACGGGGAAGATAGGAAGACGGTTCGTGTGACTCGACCATTCCACGGCCGAAAGATAACCGGCACGGATATTAGCGGTCGAACTTCCAAGAATGTTGTGAAGACTGATGTGCGCCCATGAAAATTTGAAGCTGCTTTTCGTGTGCTCCATTTCAGCAAAGAAGGAAACATCTTTGAAAATCGGACCGGCCACAAAGAACTGAATCCAGTCCTGGTTTCCAAGAGTCCACTGACCCGCTTTTTCCGCGTCCGCACCTTTCGTGATCGCGTTAGTCTTATAAGAGACCGGGGTCAGGTTCAGACGAACGCCAAACATGTCCTGAAGCTTCGGAACCGTTAGTTCGTCATTATATTTCTGATGAAACGTGTCGCCGTCACCTTCCTTGGCGGTCGGATCTTGATAGCCGTTTCTTTGATACTGCTCGCCGTAATAGGTCAAACGAGGGAAAACACTGTGACAGACATTACAAGCGAGGCCCGTCTTTCGGGTCCACTGACTGGTTGCGTGCGCGGAGGTGGTTCCAAGAACCATCAGGACCGCGCCCAAGAGAAGTAGATTTCTTTTCAGCATGTTGTTTCCTTTCTACACGCATCACTAGAGTTCCAATTCATCAGCAGGGAAAGAGCGTCCTCTCCACTGGTTTGATTAAATCGGTTTAATGAGAAAATTTTAATCCAACGGGCGGCAATCACCACAAAAAACGCACAAAGACTCAACATTTTCTGAAGATTACATTGCGCCGCGTCTTGATCGATCTATTTGTCTGACTCGTTTGACTCTTCGTCAGCGTTCGAATCGATATCAGGTTTCGTTTTCTTGGAGGTGGCGGGCACGTCCGCGGTCGCCGCAAGAATCTCGGAAGCAGAAGGAGTATCTGCCGGTGCCCCGGCCTCTCCGGATTCCGACACAACATCCTTCTGAAGTCTGCGAATGGTGTCATTGGCGCGGCGCAATCGCTCCGCGATGGACGAGACAATCGTCTTCATGTAATCGGGAACCGCAGCGTAGACCTTGTCGAGCGCGTCAAATTGAATTTCGAGGACTTCGACTTCCGTAAGTGCAACGGCGCTCGCGCTCCTTGGCAATCGATCGAAAAAAGAAAGCTCACCCAAAACCTCGTTCGCATAGATGCGCGCGATCTCGATTTGCGCCGCGCCTTTCATTTTACGAACGGAAACTGTGCCTTTTTGGACCAAAAAGAAGGAATGCGACGTTTCACCCTCACGAAAGAGGAGCTGTCCAGGCCGGAAATATTTGGGTTCAGGAGGATTCATTCATTAAAATCTGCCAGTTCGACGCGCATTACTCAAGGCCGGAGTCGAATTTGCACACCTTACATTCGTATGCTTCGTAGCGCACAGAGCATGATCGGTTACCGCGTCAGGGCCAATCGGAGTGAAATTGGAAAAATCGATGACCTTCTGTTCGACGCTGACCATTGGCTGGCGCGTTACTGGGTCATCAACTCAACGGGCCTGCTTGCATCCCGGGACGAAACGTTTGTCCCGATCGGCCTGACGGACTGGATTGACCATTCGCTTCGGGACATCAGCCTATCCACCTCGAAAGAACTTATCGAGAAGAGTCCAGATTTACGATTGCGTTCACCCAGCGCGAGATGGCCGCAACCCCATTATTCAGAACGGTATCAATGGCCCTTTTTCTGGACCGGCGCGGGAACTCTCGGGACAGCAACGGTTAAGCCGCCCTCAGAGCCGATTGCGTCGGAAAAAAAATCCGAACTGGCGCTCTATTCCTCTGCGGAGGCATTCAGATATCGGCTTCATGCAACAGATCGGAACGCCGGTTACGTCGAGGATTTCCTGCTCGATGATCGTACCTGGTCCATTCGATACCTTGTCGTTACCCGTCGCAGATGGTGGCCCACCCGCGCCGTCGCCATGCCCCCACACTGGATCACGGACGTCTCCTGGAAGGAGCACCTGTTCAACGTGGATCTTACGCGGAAACAAATATTCAATGCACCGAGGTTCAATCGTTCGAGCGCCATTTCACCGGACTTCGAGGAAAAGCTCACCGCGTATTACGCAGGACACCGTTATCGTAAGACAGCTTAACTCAGGCTGCACTCTTTCTCTTGCTCTTCCGAATTGAAACTCCCGCAAGCTTCGAATCATCTGCTCCGGGACCTCCTGGGATCCCGCTTTCGGTTTGGTTGGCCAGCTCTTGCTGCTCGTCGCCCTGAAGTCCGAGAGAGTGCTCGTCTCCACTCATTTCGTCACCTTCGCGATCGACTTCCGACATATCGACGCTGAAATTCGTCCGCATCGAGTCTTCGCTCGACAGGTCCGCTTTTTCGTTCTTCTGGAGGCCGTGAGAATGCAAGACCTCGTCGCCCCTCAGTTCACCGTCTTCGCACATGTCGAGCTGCTGCTCAATTGAGCCGGGGCTGCAGGGCAAGGGCTCGGCCTCTCCCGGATCCTGCCGCTCTGGAATGTTTCTGCGCTTGATCGGCTTAGCCATTGTTTCCACTTCCTTCCGAAATCCGAATGCTGCAAATTCGAAACCCCATTCGAACGACTCAAAGTTCCCGGATGCTCATGTCGAGAGCTACCGGACCACTTGGAATCGGGCAGGAAGAATCCGTCTGCGCCGAGGCGATGAAGTAAACGTCGAAACCGCGGTCGACTTTCTTGGCATCCACAAACTGGAGATTTTGCACGGTGACACTGCATCCTGAATGAGCGGCCAAAAGAGCTTGCACACCGGTTGGACGCATTTTCCTGGCGCTCAGATCAAGGGTGGATACGTCCGGCGCGACATCGAAGCAAAGGCTCGCTTCACCGAGCTCCTCGAATGCGGCACATGCCTGGTAATCGCGGAAGTCGGCCAATGGTTCAACTTCGGGAGCGGGCAGAGTTGTAGGATACTCAACCCAAGCCACCCGGCTTGGAAGTTCCACCGGGTCGCTTCCAATCGGCCTGAGGGTCACTTTTCCCTCAACCTTCTGGTCGAAAATAGCGCGCGAAACCCGAGTGGGATAGAGTTCTGGGTCTCTGGCGTGCAGCTCGTCGTACGTGCGAGGAGTGGAAGCAGCTGAACCTGCCGCTAATCCGGGTGACTGCTCCTCAGCTACGGCTCCGTTGCAACCGCTCGCCAAAATAAATGACGCTGCTAAAACCGTTACTTTGCCTGTCTTTGAATATTTTGTGCTCATACTAATTGCTCCTCTCTAAAAGCAACGAGAGAAGCATCAGCAATGGCCGTACCAGTCAAAGCGTCCGGGTCAATTTTAAAAGTTCACTCCTCGAGTGTGGAGATGTCGCCAACATCCTGGCCGAGCGCCCGCGCCTTGAGAACTCGCCTCATGATCTTCCCGCTTCTTGTCTTCGGAAGCGTATCAAGAAAATCAATTTTCTCCGGGCGTGCGATGGCACCCAGCTGATGATCCATGTGGATCTTGAGCTTGTCTTCAAGCTCCTTGCTTCCTGATTTCCCGTGCTTCAAAATCACGAAGCAATAGATGGCCTGTCCCTTTACCTCATGAGGAAGGCCGATTACCGCTGCTTCCGCGACGTCGGGGTGGCTCACCAAGGCGCTCTCAATTTCCGCAGTGCCAAGTCGATGGCCGCTCACCTTGATCACGTCGTCGGTTCGTCCGATCACCCAGAAATATCCGTCCTTATCTTTCCGTGCTGAGTCGCCAGCTTTGTACCAGCCCTGCTTTTCGTACTGCCTCCAGTACGTCTGCTTGAAGCGATCAGGATCTCCATGAATCGTCCGGGCCATTCCAGGCCACGGCGCTTTCAACACCAGATTACCCTCTTGGCCGACAGGCAACTCTTTGCCATCATCATCGACGATCGCGATCTCATGGCCGAAAAACGGGCGGGTGGCGGAACCCGGCTTCAGTGGAGTTATCGGCAGCGGGGTGATCACGAATCCGCCCGTCTCAGTCTGCCACCAGGTGTCCATGATCGGGCATCGCCCTCCACCGATCACACGATGGTACCACCGCCACGCCTCTGGGTTGATGGGCTCGCCCACAGACCCCAGGAGCCTGAGCCAGCTCAAGTTGTGCCGCTTCGGCCACTGCTCACCGAACCTCATCAAACCGCGAATGCCGGTCGGAGAAGTATAGAGAATCGTCACGCCGTATTTCTCGATCATCTGCCACCAGCGGTTCGGATAGGGATGATTCGGGGCACCCTCGTACATCATGATCGTGGATCCGAGGAGGAGCGGACCATAAACAAGATAGCTATGGCCGGTGATCCAACCGGGATCCGCTGTGCACCAATAACGATCCTCCTCTCGCAGATCGAAAACATATTGGAGAGTGGTCGCTGCGTAAACCGCATATCCCGCGTGAGTATGAACGAGGCCCTTGGGCTGTCCCGTCGTGCCCGAAGTATAAAGGATGAACAACGGGTCCTCGGCGTCCATGACTTCCGTCTCACAGCTGGTCGTGGCGATCGGCAGGCCCATCAAATCGTGGAACCAGAAATCCCGGTCGCTCTCCATGGCCACTGCGTGACCGGTCCGCCTGATCGTTATGCAAACTTCGACCGTTGGCGCTCCTATCAGCGCCTCGTTCACTATTCCCTTCAGATCGACAACTTTACCGCGGCGATAGCCGCCGTCCGCCGTGATCACGACGCGGCTGTTCGCATCACGGATTCGCGTCGCAAGCGCCTCAACGCTGAACCCGCCGTACACGACCGAATGTGCCGCACCGAGTTTCGCGCAGGCCAGCATGGCAATCGGCAGTTCGGGAATCTGCGGCATGTAAATCGTGACGATCTCGCCCTTTTTCACGCCCATGCTCTTCAGGACCGTTGCGAACTTGCAGACCTCGCGATTCAGCGCGTGGTACGAATACGTTTTGGTGTCACCCGGTTCGCCCTCCCAGACCAGCGCAAGCTTGTTGCGTCGCCAGGTTTTGACATGGCGGTCTACGGCGTTCGCCACGATGTTGAACTTGCCGCCCGTGTACCATTGGTAAAAAGGTTTATTGGAGTCGTCGAGAACCTTATCCCATTTCCGAAACCAATCGAGCTTGTCGGCCTCATCTGCCCAGAACTGCTCTCGATTCTCAATCGACTTGCGATAGAGGGTCTCGTAATCCTTCACCAGGGCCTTTTCAACAATCTCTGGAGAAGGAAAAAACACCTCTTCCTGCGTTTCGGTGACATCTTCCTTTTTCATCGGACCTCCGTGCTCGGTGCTGGCAATCTTCGTGCCCGGACAAATATAGCCTAAGTCGTCACGGATTCGCAAAGGCGGGGAGGGTGATCTTGAAAGTCGCGCCTTTTCCGGATTCGCTCTGAACTTCGATTTGGCCCTGATGACCGCCGATGATCTGCGCGGTTACAAACAGGCCCAAGCCGAGGCCGCCCACGGCGCCGGGGGCAGTCGGGTGATCAAAACGCTCGAAAAGCGTCGCCTGCCTTTCCACAGGAATGCCAGTGCCTTGGTCAACGAACGCAAGGCGCACCCAGGAACCACCATCTTCAATACGGATTTGAATCGGTTTGCCAGCACCATATTTCATGGCATTGGAAAGAAGATGGGTGAAAACCTGCTCCATCCTGCCCGGATCGCATCGAACAAACAATGGCATCGGGCCTTGAATGCTGAGCTCGCAGTCCGCCTTTTCAAGCTGCGGCTGCAAACCGGCTGAAACTGATTTCGCCAGCTGGGTGATGTCCACCCTTTGAAATTCATAAACGACGCGTCCCGCCTTGATTCGTGCGGCATCCAGCAGGTCCGTAATCAGTTTCTCAAGCCGTCCCAGATGGCGCAGGGATCGCTCCAACGAGCTCGCTATTTTCTCACCATTCTCCGAAGAAGCCGAAGCAGAGCGCACCGTCCGCTCCAGCATCTGCAGCTGCAGCTTAAGCGCTGTCATAGGTGTCCTCAGCTCATGACCGGCCACAAAAAGGAAATCATCGCGACCAAGCACCGATTCTTCAAGCGCACGCTTGTCCAGAATCATACGGACCACAAGGTCGAGTAAATTGTCGGAGTTGAAGCCAAGCTCGTCCTGGAGGAGCCTCTTCGCTTTTTGCGTCACGAGCCGTTCTGAAGCTGCCGGATTCACCTGATTTTGAGGGTTCACATGAATAGTGTAGTAACGCGGAAAAGTTTCGCACGAAGGATTTTCAGTTTTGCGTTTAATTGACAATGAGGAAGGCCAGCAGGTTGCATTTTACAGCTCTGCCGGACACAATTAGCCCTGTGAAAAAGATAATCTTGTTAGGCATCGCCGGACTTCTTCTTGTTGCAGGAATGGCTCTGGCGGCTTCATCCAAAACGCTTGCTTTCAAGGTCAAGGCCGTTCTTCAAGGGGAACGCTCCCTCTTCGGTGGCCTGGGTGGATCAGGCAAACCAGCAGGCTGCATCTTCGATGTACAAATTAGCTCAAAACCCATTTCGAATCTGAGCCTTCCATGCGGCTCCTCCTCACATTTCACCATGGGCGAGGGCTGGGTATACGTTTTTACCTCTCCAGCAGATGAATACTTCGTCTGCCCGAAGGCCACTTTCAGCGAATCGGCCTGCATAGAATGTGGTGAGTGCCGGCTCAAAAAAGACGAATTGAAGAGGCTCAACGTTTTAAACCGATAGCTTAGAGTTGTCGGCCACTGGAGCCGGGAAAACGGTTTTCACACTTATGAGACTTCCATTCGCTACTTCAATAGAAACTGTTCCAAAACACCGGTCTTTCGATTGAAATTAAAAAATATCTGTCCTACACGCGGTCTGACATATGAAATACGCAATTATCACCATTTTGATCTCAATCGGTGCGGCCTCTTCAGCTCAGGCCGCCGGCGTTCGACAGATTGAATGTTCGGCGTTTTTAGGCGGCTACGACGTGGAAACGATTCTCGTCGACATTGGAGCTGACGGGAAAGCCGAGTCGGTTCAGTATGTCGACCATCAAGGACCGGTCGGACCATTTTTGAAAACATCAACAAACACTTTCGAATACGGTCCCGAGTCGCTCGTGATCAATGAAGTGATTACCATTGCCGACGACCTCAGGAACGCGACCGTGGTCGTCGTTTATAAAGATGGCGGGCGAGTCGCAAAGACTGCGCACTTCACCTGTGAGTGAACGCTATCTTATCAAACTGTTGCTCATTTCGATGATCGTTCCCGCGGCGGCACAAGCTGTTATGGAACAGCTCATCATCCTCACCCCTGAGAACGCCCGAAAATACGGCTTCACTTCAAAGATAACAAGGAAGATGGCGCCGTCCGCCAACCTCGACATTGAAGTGTCGCACGAAGAAAGTGAAGTGGCGGACATAACAAACGAGGTCTGCGTCTATACGTCAAAAGAGCGTATGACCGTCGCTGAAATTGAGAAATCAGCACCTTCAGCATGCATGCCGCCGCTGCCTGGCGCATTGTTGAACATTCCGACCAAAGTGAAGAGGACCATAAACGATCAGAGAACGTAAGTGACGGCACTACCTTCATTTTTGATCTACCAGCTTTTGTAGGTAATGGGCTTGGGCCGTAAAAAATCCATTTCTGTGCTTGATGCATGGCCTGTTTTCGAATCGGGTCATCGAACTCTGCTACTATCAGGAGATTGCCCCGAACGGGTCAGTTACATCGGTATTTTACTTTTCCTGGGCTATACATTTTTCTAATTTCGACGAAAACTGGAGCGCGTCATAGGACATTTTAAAACGCGCGAGGCGGAAGCTCACTGCGCACCCTAAATCGGAACAACCAACGGGCCTTCGGGGCGGGACCCCTCTGGTTCAGAAAAGGAGTTGAAATGGCTATTATCGAACCTAAGATGTTTCTTTTGAAAGATGGCGCTGAACTCGCAGTTCGGGTCGGCGAGTT
>MEPR01000087.1 GCA_001769835.1 Bdellovibrionales bacterium GWB1_55_8 | reverse complement strand
ACTGTTTTTCCGAACGGATTCAGAATAGCCCCCATCCGATCGCCTTTATAGAGAAGATCTCCGGGTTTTGCATTCAGATCCAGAATCCCCCCCTTTTCCGCCCGAATCCACTCGCTTGCGCGGACGATCACCTGAAATGGCGGACGCTCCTGTTCGTGGGCGGGCCACATCCCCACTTCAGAAAGGACATTCAGCACGCCTTTCAAGCCCGCCACTGAAACTTTATGAGAGAAACGCCGCGTCTCACCTGCTTCAAATAAAATGGTCGGGACTCCTGCTTCAGTGGCTTCGCGCCTCAGAGACCCGATTGTCCCTCTTTGATTGATCAGAATGGTCGCGCCGAATGCACGAGCGAGGTTCCGAACTCTCGGATGCCCCATGTCACCTCTGACATGAGGAAGGTTCAGGCGTCCATCCGCTGCCGTATGAAGATCGATTCCGAAATCGCATTTCAATATGATTTCCCTGAAAAGGCAGTAAGCGATCCGTTCCGCATTGTTTCCGTTTTTTTTACCGGGAAAAAATCTGTTCAAATCACGGTGATAAGGCAGATAGCGTGTCTGCGCGAGAAATCCCGGGATGTTTACCACCGGAACTGCGATCAGGGTACCCGACAGCTTTTCATGATCGATGTCAAAAATCAGACGGCGGACGATATCCGAGCCGTTTATTTCGTCGCCATGGACCGCTGCCATGACAAACGCGGTGGGACCCGCAGTGCGGCCGCGTATCACCGTGACCGGGATATGGATGGCTGAAGCCATATAAGACTCGGAAACCTTAAGGTAGATCTCTCGAGTTTCCCCAGGGGCGACTCGGGTGCCGCTGATAGAGAAATAGGTGTCACTTGAGTCCATTGAGTATCTATTATAGATAGCTTTGTGGAAAAGTGGCCAGCATGAAGCGAAAAGCCGGACAACCCCCCTCATCACGCAAACAGTCACCAGGGACCGGAACGACCGGCACCGCTCGTTCGCAGCGGGACCCGGAAGTGCTGCCCAAGGAAACGGAACTCGGCACCGCCGAACTGTCCGATGAAGAGGATACGGGAGAGCCCGTTGACTCCTCCGTCGATCCTGATGAAGAGGAACTGGCGTCCAGCCTCCCGGCAGTCCGCAACGTGGACAGCCAGGTTGTGGAGTATGAGAGTACGTCGACGGCCGTAAACGACCCCCTGCGCCGCTATCTTGAAGAGATTAGGCGCTACCCATTGCTGGAACCAGAACAGGAACTCGCTCTCGTGATCCGCTTGAAAAGCGAAGGCGATGTAAACGCCGCCAAGACGCTTGTTTCAGCAAACCTTCGGCTGGTGGTGAAGATCGCCTTCGAATACAGAACCTTCTATTCCAACCTCCTGGATCTCATCCAGGAGGGAAACATAGGCCTGATGAAGGCAGTCTCGAAATTCGACCCAACCCGAGGCGCCCGGTTGGGGTATTACGCCTCCTGGTGGATTCGTTCCTACATTCTAAAATATCTCCTGGATAATTTCAGGCTTGTGAAAATCGGCACAACCCAGGCTCAGAAAAAACTTTTCTACCACCTGATGCGCGAGAAGGAGCGATTGGAAGCGCAAGGCATGCTCTCGGGACCAAAACTTCTCGCTGAGAGGCTTCAAGTTCGGGAAAAAGATGTCATTGAAATGGAGCAGCGGTTGTCCGGCAAAGGTGCTGAAATGTCGCTCGACGCCCCGGTCAGTTCAGGTAATGACGAATCCCGGAACACCCACGCAGACCACATTTCAGACGGCGCTGAGTCAGTGGATGATATTCTTGCGCGAGAACAGCTCCTGGCAATCCTGAGCGACATGCTCCCAGAATTTGAAAAACGGCTGAACGAAAAAGAGAAGCACCTTTTGCGAGGCCGGCTCCTATCCGAAGAACCCATGACATTACAGGAGGTTGCGGATAAATATGGTCTCACCCGCGAGCGAGCCAGGCAAATCGAGTCCAAAATCATTTCCAAATTGAGGGATTTTTTGAAAGACCGGCTTTAGCCATTGTTTGTCCATCTCTGGCATTTCCCAAAGAAATCGCCTTTACGAGAGGGCGAGGGCATGTTAATTCCTGACCAAAATAAATAAAGAAGCGTTTGTGTATTCAGACGAAAACTAAGAGAAAAGACAATGCCTGGAAAAACTGCACTGAAAGAAAAAAAAGCTGAAATCATCACCAAGCACGCCAAGAGCGCGACCAATACTGGGTCAACCGAAGCTCAAGTCGCGTTGCTCACTCACCACATCAACGAACTGAACGTCCATTTCGCCTCCCACCCCAAGGATCACCATTCAAAACGGGGTCTTCTGAAAATGGTCGGCCAGCGCCGGCGTTTGCTGAGCTACCTGAAATCAAAGGACACTCAGCGCTACACCCAACTCATTCAGGCGCTTGAGCTCAGGAAGTAGTTCCTGATCTCGTGAAGACGATCCTGCGACAATTTAAAGCTTTCCCCCTTGTTTGTATAAGAGGGGATCGAGGGGATTTTTCCCCAGGGAGATTTCTATGAACATCCATCGTGTATCCTGTGAAATGGGCGGAAAAACGCTCACGATCGAAACAGGCAAACTTGCCAAACAAGCGGACGGATCCGTCCTTGTCAGCTACGGTGACACCCGCGTCCTGGTCACCGCCTGCTCTAAAAAAGAACCAAAGCCCGGCATTGACTTCATGCCACTGACCGTCGAATTTGCCGAAAAATTTTATGCAGCTGGGAAGATCCCCGGCAGCTTCTTCAAACGTGAAGGCCGTCCCACTCAGGAAGCGACTCTCTCGGCCCGGATGATCGACCGTCCGATCCGCCCGCTCTTTCCGGAAGGTTATCACTACGACACTCAGATCGTGGCGACTGTTTTGTCCTTGGACGCTGATGCGGACGCCGATGTTGCAGCAGCCGTTGGGACCTCTGCAGCACTTCACATTTCAGACATTCCCTTCAACGGCCCGACGGCAGCCTGCCGCATGGGCCGGGTGAACGGCGAATACGTCGTGAATCCTACCTGGTCTCAGATCGACAAAGGCGAAACCGATATGGAAATCCTGATCGCCGGGACCAAAGGCGCGATCATGATGGTTGAAGGCGGCGCCCGCGAAGTCCCGGAAGAACAGGTTCTCGAAGCCATTATCCGGGGCCACAATGAAATCAAGAAAGTGACCGAGATCATCGAGGAGCTCCGCAAGCTTTGCGGCAAACCGAAACGTGAATTCACGCCCGCGGCAGTGGAAGCGTCGATCAAGAAACAGGTGGAGCAGCATTCAACCGAGGCGTTGAAAAAAGCGCTTCGCACCAAAGACAAGGGCACTCGCTACGATCTGGTTGGGCAGGCGAAAGAAGCGGTTATCGCCGCTCTTGTTCCGGCTGATCTCGCGAAGACCGATGCTGCTGCTGCTGCGAAACGCCAAACAGACGTCAAAGCCAGCTTCGAACTTCTGCAGTACAATCTCATGCGGGAGATGATTCTCGGTGATCGCGTCCGAATCGATGGCCGCGACACGAAAACGGTTCGTCCGATCGCTGTCGAGGCTGGTCTCCTGCCGCGCACGCACGGCAGCTCACTTTTCACCCGCGGTGAAACTCAGGTCCTCGCGGCCGTGACGCTTGGAACTTCCGAAGACGAGCAGATCGTCGATACGATGTTCCAGAACAGCATGCGCAAATTCCTGCTTCACTACAATTTCCCTCCGTACAGCGTGGGCGAAACCGGAAGACTCGGTGGCCAGAGCCGTCGAGAAATCGGACACGGAGCGCTTGCAGAGCGCTCAGTAAAAGCCATGATGCCGGAGTACGACAAATTCCCGTACACCGTCCGCATCGTTTGCGAAACGCTCGAGAGCAATGGATCTTCGTCCATGGGTTCGGTCTGCAGTGCTTCAATGGCGCTGATGGATGCCGGTGTTCCTTTTGTGAAACCGGTGGCAGGCATTGCAATGGGTCTGATCAAGGAAGGCGATCGCGTGGCGGTCCTCACCGACATTCTCGGCGATGAAGACCACCTCGGCGACATGGATTTCAAAGTTGCCGGCACCAAAGATGGTGTGACCGGAATCCAGATGGACATCAAAATCGAAGGTGTCGACGAGAAGATCATGAAGACCGCCCTTCAGCAGGCTCGCGAAGGTCGTCTGCATATCCTTGGCGAAATGGCTAAGGCAATTGAAGCACCGCGCACAGAGATGTCCAAGTTCGCTCCGAGAATCACGACCATCACTGTACCGGTCGACAAGATCCGTGAGGTCATCGGCTCCGGCGGCAAGGTCGTTCGCGAAATCGTTGCACAGACCGGCTGCAAAATTGATATCAACGACGACGGAAAGATTCACATCGCCTCGAGCGATGGTGTGGCGGCTCAGAAGGCCATTGACATCATCAAGGGCATCGTGGCTGAAGTCGAAGTGGGCAAAACCTATAAAGGTATCGTGAAAAAGATCGTCGAATTCGGCGCCTTTGTGGGCGTCCTTCCCACGACCGACGGACTTCTCCACATCTCTGAAATCGCCTACGAACGCGTGAACAACGTGACGGATTACATGAAAGAAGGCGACGAGATCGAAGTGAAAGTGCTCGAAGTCGATAAGGCTGGCAAAATCCGCCTGTCCCGCAAAGCACTTCTTCCGATTCCTGCAGGCGGAATTCCCGCCCAGCACGGCGATGGCGATCGCGGTGGCTTCCGAGGAGACCGAGGTGGCGATCGCGGTGGACGCGGCGGAGACCGCGGTGGACGCGGTGGCGATCGCGGCGGACGCAGTGGTCCTCCGAGACAGTAATACGTCGAATTAGAGCATTTTCCAGTTCATCATCAGACCTACGGAAGTGGAGTCCCAACTCACTTTTCCGCTCGGGAAGATGTTTAAGTACGGGTGCAAGTTGAACTTGGGGGTAACGTCCCAACTTAATCCTGGCTCGAGATCCGTTCCATCACTATGGAAGACGAACGGTTTTTCGCCAAACCAGTGACTTGCACCCATTTCATAAAGTACTGTCAAAGCGACCGTAGATGTCATCTGGTAGTTCAGCTGGGGGGCCAAATAGAGTTCGAGATCAGCGCCCGAACCCTGCTTCCCAAAGAAGTTGGTCCGCGCTGAACCGAAAAGGTCCAGGCTCAGGCTGCTATTGCTGCCGGGTACCAGAGTCAAGATTTGAAACATCTGAAACGCCGCGAGCATGTCCTGATCACGAGACTCGCGTGTCACGGGAAAATGAACTCGCAGATCGACGTAGTAGTTCAGGTAATCATTTTGAAGAATGTGATCGAGCCCGACTCGAACATAGGGGTCCATGACTTCCAATCGATGTCCCTGAACCGGTATCCATGTAAATGGGAGAGTTCCCGCAATCAGAAGCGTCTCACTGAAATCATAACCGAGAGTCAGATGATTCCTTACTAATACGGGACGTTCGCGGTCCGGTCCGCCTTTTGGACTCGGCTGAAAGCTTTTCGGATTCCTCACGGAAGGACCATAAAGGATTGAATAATGATTCAGCCAAATAGGGCTGTGCGTTGAATCCTTGGCCTCATTGAATTCAGAGGAACCTGACGGCGCTTGGAAAGCCGAATTCACGCTTGCGAGTTCAGTTAAGCTAGGCACTGCTTCGTCTTCGACCGCATCGCCAGCATTTGGAGCTTCGGCTGTGTCCATACCCTCGATCACATCCTCCTCGATCGGCGGATCTTCACTGAACTGCGCCAAAGCGAGTTCTCCTGGGGCCATTAATCCGCCAAAAAGCGCCACCATCGCGGTCCATGCTTTTAAGAAGGTCATCGTTTGGAGAGAAAGCAAACGGTCTGCCAGCGGCCCATCGAACACGTGACTCACCGCATTAACTCGGTCCCACTATGGCGTTAATCGGTTTTCGGGATACAATACCAGCAATGACCTCAGACTTTCACTTCGACACCTGGTATGTGCGCTCCGCAAAAGGCGGAGTGTTAGGACCATTCCCGGCTGCCAAAGTCTTGGAACTCCTGAACCAGGGTGTCATCACAGCAGCTGCTGCGGCTTCGCGAACTCCGGACTTTGTCTCCTCCACGCCTGTAAAAGATATCCCAGGTTTGTTCTCGCCACCGGGCACCAGCACGGAAAAGCCGTTCTCACCCCCACCCCGGCCCACTGACCTGCACCAAACGGACAACGCGTCGTTTGACGTCGAACTGCCAACCCTGACGCTGTTTAACACCTTGCAGGCTTCCCGAGATCGCAGGCCGCGACCCAGCGAATCACTATTTACCCCAGAAATCACCCGAACCAAGAAGCCGCTCATTTCGCCTAAATGGTTGGCAGTGGCAGCAGCGGTCATTGCAACGGGTGTTGCCGTTTGGGCGATTTTCCCTCTCAACAAGGGGGACAAGGGAATAGATGAAATATCCCCTCCCGCCAAAGAAGAAGTGTCGCGAGCCATATCGCGCCCAACGCATAAGCCCCCAAGTTATGACAACGCTGCTTCCGTGCCCAAACCAGCCGTCCAGATGAATGAAAATCCCATGGCTCACCGGGAAAAAAAGCTGCCGGACCACTCCCCCAGTCAGGCGAACGAGGCAGATTCAAAACGTTCTCGCGAAGAGCCGGACGAAATTCCCAGAGAGTACGAAAACCGCGGGGAATTCGATGACGTCGCCGACAACTCTGAGGAAACTGGAGAACAGCTTGATCAGACCGAGACGACACCAGCCGTGCTGAACGAGCAAGGAGAAGAGCTGCATCAGCCCCCCCAGGTCACAACTCCGGGCGAGAATCCTGCTGCCGACCCTTCGATTCCCGAGGGATCGAACTACCCACCTCCGGCTTTCGATTAACTCCAAAGCTTGACGCGTCAGCCTGGATCGGAAATAACGAACGAACATGAAAACTCGAGCTCGCAAGGGTATCTTCATCACGTTTGAGGGCACCGAGGGTGCCGGAAAATCCACCCTCATTAGAAACGTCGCCGCTCAGCTTGAGTCGAGCGGCCGGCTGAAGGAACGCCGTATTCGCCTCACTCGAGAACCGGGTGGCAGTCCGATCGCCGAACGTATCCGCAACGTGATTCTGGAAGAACCCGTAGACCCGATGGCTGAGCTGTTTCTTTACGAAGCGGCGCGCGCGGAACATGTCGTCCGTACCATCCGTCCGGCACTCGATGCAGGTGATATCGTTCTTTGCGACCGGTTTACGGACTCGGCATTGGCTTATCAGGCACACGCACGCGGCTTGCCCTGGAAAAAAGTGAAACTCCTGAATGGCATCGCCACCGCCGGGATCTCACCGGAACTCACGGTTCTGCTCGATATTGATCCCGCAGTCGGCCTGGCGCGAGCACAGGACCGAAATCGCTTCGAGGAAGAAGGAGTGGAATTTCAGAAGCGCGTACGCCAGGGCTTCCTGAAAGCCCGGTCTGAATCCCCGAGCCGCTGGATGACAATTCGAGTCGGATCAAAACCCCCTGAAGAACTCTCGGCAAGCGTAACGCGTGAAATACTGAAACGATTTGGCAAGAGGTTCGACCGTGGCTGAAGCCGAGAAAGCCGGGGTGCTGCCAGTCCAGGACACTGTTCTTGCCCATCACGGAAAAACGATTTTCGGGCCGATGCGCGAATGGTTACAAGCCGGTCGGGTGCCTCCGGTACTGCTCCTCACAGGCATCAAGGGTGTGGGAAAACGGGAAGTCGCTTACTTTCTGGCGCAATGGATTTTGTGTGAAAGGAATCCTCTTTCGACGCTCGCAAAACCAGCCGCTGAAAACGAAGCAGCAGAGGAAGAATCACTCTTTGGCGGGGAACTTTTCGGCGCTCCGCCGGCAGCGCCGATCTCGAACACTCATGAATCCGAATTGAAGCCCTGTGGAACCTGCGCCGCCTGCCAAAGGGCGCTTCGCGGCAGCTGGGTTGACTTCACTGAAATTCTGCCCGACGAGGATACCGGGACGCTTAAAATTGAGCCCCTCCGGAAACTCAAAGCCTCTGTCGGCTTCGGTTCACATGAAGGCGGCTATCGTATCACGCTCATTCCAGGCGCGGACCGCATGACTCCTCAGGCGGCCAACTCAGTGCTCAAGTTACTCGAAGAACCTCCGCCCGGATGGCTGTTTTTTTTGACCGCCGGCGATCCCACGCTCGTTCTGCCTACGATTCTTTCGCGTTGCCAGACGCTCAGGCTGAAGCCTCTCGATTCAGGGAGCATCGAAAAGATCCTTCAGAATGGAGGTGTGTCACGCGATCGCGCCGCGATCTGCTCGGAACTGGCGCACGGAAGTCTAGTCAAGGCACAGGCTTTCGCGGATGAGGAAATATGGAGCCAGCGGAAAACGTTTTTCGCTTTTCTGACAGAGCCTCAAGCACATCTGAATTCGCTTCAGGACTGGGCTGCGGCCGACTCTTCGCAATTCGATTTGTTTCTGGATCAGCTCGAGAGTATTGCCCTGGATCTCACCCGCCTTACGCTTGGATCGAACAGTTCCAATCCTGAACGGCACGACTGGGTCAATCGTGATGGCACGCAGGCTCTCGCGAAGCACGCTTCAAATGCGATCCGAGCGCTTGGCGGTGTCGATCAAGCCCGCAATTTCTGGATCGCCCGGGCCCAAAGACTGGCTCGTGCCCGGTCGGAGGCACTGACCCCGGTGAACCGGAAACTATTGATCCAGGACCTACTCCTTCCCTGGCTGAACGCCGTGAGGAAGTAGACTCACTCGTGACTGGACCAGAAACTCCGTTTTTCCATTTCCTTCCGGAGACGCGCAAGTTCAGACTGCGCTTCCTCTTCCCCTAAACCTCGCTCCTCTGCCCAAACTCTCGCCAGGGCTTCGGCCCATGGCAACCCGTGATCAGCCCGTGCGAGGAACAGCGGGATCCTGCGAAGGTAGAAATCTTCCAGGTGCAGCACCATTTCCGAGCGCATCGTGAATCGGAGTTGCGCGGCCAGCGCAGGAAATCCTTCGGGATCTTGCTTCGATATCGCACGCTTCTCAGCGGATCCGACCTCGGTTGCATGATGAGTCTGCAGATCAAGGACGATCTTCGCTTCACTTCCGTAACGCCCCAGCAACTCCTCTGGAACCCCGAGTCCCTTGGACTCGAGTTCCCGGCGCGTGGATTCGATCGCCTCGCGAGTCGCTCGGGGATTGATCGGCGTTCGCGTCTTGGAACTGGTGATTTCCCGCGGCACCGGATCGCATTTTCCCTGACGAGCATCCCGCGCTCGGAGCTTCAGCGCAAATTCCACGATCTCCTCTGCCATCGTTCGATGCGTGGTGTACTTTCCACCAGCGACAACAACGGTACCGCCGGGTCCTTCGTCGATATGATGTTCCCTGCTTACCTTCTGCAACGGCCCATCTTCTTCATTGCCGCTCGGCCCAACCGGTCCCATCAAAGGACGCACGCCCACATAGGCGCTCAGAATGTCTGACTCCTGAAGATCAAGAGCCGGAAAATATGCATGTACGAGCTTCATGAGGTAATCCACATCCTCATGATCGACCTCCGCGGACTCCGGGCGTTCGGGGCTGGGTCCATCCGTGGTTCCGACGATCGTGACGCCTTCCCCAAAATCGGGCCGAGGAATCGCAAAAGCAATTCTCCCATCAGCCGGACTATTCATGACAACGGCTCCGGGCAGGGGAAATCTTTTCAAATCAAACACGAGATGCACGCCTTTGCTCGGCGCCAGCCATTTACGCCATTTCTGAGAAAGACCTGCCCCGACCTGATCGGTCCAGGGTCCGGCGCAGATCACGACCTGTGTGGCCTGAACATCGATTTCACCCTGGCCGCGCGGAAGTTCGAGGTCGCGAACGCGAAATCCCGTAATCCGGTCGCCGTGCCAGAGAGGCCCCACGGCTTCCGCATAATTCGCGACAGCAGCTCCGCAATCATGTGCGGCTCGCAACGTGGAGACTGTCAGCCCGTCATCCCACATGGAAGCATCGAAATAACGGAAACCACCGCGTAAGCCTTCTTTTTTCAATGATGGAATCAGCTCGAGAAGCTTTGCGGGGGAATAATTCTTGTGCAACCCCGCACGAAAAAGCGCGAGGACGTCATAAAGCCACATGCCCATTCCGAGAATAGCGCGCCCGGGTTTATCCCCTTGGTAAACGGGAAAATAAAAAGGAACCGGCCGCACCATATGAGGCGAGGTTTTCAGCAGGAAAGCGCGTTCAGACAGGGACTCAAACACAAGGCCGAGTTCCATGTTCTGCAGGTATCTCAACCCGCCATGGATGAGTTTTGAACTTCTGGAGGAAGTGCCCCAGGCAAAATCGTTTTTATCGACCAGCGCGACCTTCAGTCCGCGTGTGGCGGCGTCTCGCGCAACGGCGGCACCAGTGATTCCGCCGCCAACGATGAACAGATCAAATTTTTCATCGCGAAAGCGCCGGAATGCCCGCTCGCGGGTTCTGAAGGAAAACTCCGACAGCTGGACCATTCTGCCTCCCTGTTAGTCCTTAGAGTTTTGCGGCGAGTTTCCGGGGATCTTGTCTGAACCGCTGACCAGGCAAATGCCCAGGTCGCGCAGCTGATCGGGTTCAACTGCAGAAGGAGACTCGGACATGAGGCAGGTTCCCTTCTGCGTTTTCGGAAACGCCATGACGTCCCGGATCGGGCCGACTCCGCATAGAATCGCCGTAAGGCGTTCGATACCGAACGCGATACCCCCGTGCGGCGGAGTTCCATACTGAAGCGCCTCAAGAAAGAAACCAAACTTCTCGCGTGCTTGCTCGGGCGAGAGCCCCAGAGAACGGAACATCGCCGCCTGAACCTCCGGACGATAAATCCGCATGCTGCCCCCGCCGACCTCGACTCCATTGAGAACCATGTCATAGGCGGACGCCAGTACACTCTCGAGGTTTTGTCCGTTTACGAAATCACTGAAGTGCTCGGGCTTTGGCGATGTGAACGGATGATGACAGGCGTAATAGCGGTTTTCTTTTTCATCGTATTCAAGAAGCGGGAAATCAACGACCCAGAGAAACGCAGGTTTTCCCTCGCCTTGCTTCGGAATCATTCCGAGCTTGCCGCCGACATTGAGGCGGATCGCACCGAGCGCATCGAAGACCACCTTGTTGCGCGGATCAGCGACGCAAAGAACGAGATCGCCTGCCTTGAGCCCGAGCTTCGCGACGAGTGCGGATTTCTCTTCTTCACTGAAG
The DNA here is from genome assembly GCA_001769835.1 of Bdellovibrionales bacterium GWB1_55_8. GTDB lineage: Bacteria > Bdellovibrionota > UBA1018 > UBA1018 > UBA1018 > GWB1-55-8. The sequence goes on along the minus strand of MEPR01000087.1, from coordinate 20,013 downwards.
AATTTCGCTGCGGGGGATTGGAGCGTGCCGTCCGCTTGCACTTTGATCCAGAGCAGGCCTTTAGCGCCAAAAGTCCCGGCATGCGCCTGCAGATCATCCAGGTCCTTGCGCGAAAATCTCTCCGCCTGGCCCGCTACCACGATGGCGCGAACCGAACCGGCGATTCCACGTGAGTTCGCAGTCAGCGCGTTCTTGAAGACCTGGAAGCCGCTCGCATGGAACACACCGGAAAGGTCCTGAAGCTCAAGGCCGAACCGGATGTCCGGCTTGTCACTGCCGAAGCGAGCCATGGCCTCTGAGTATGGCATGCGAAGGAAAGGCGTCTTCACCTCCTGGCCAAGAACGTCCTTCCAAAGTTTGGAAATCATCGTTTCGAGAATCGGGAAAAAAGCCTCTTCATCGAGGAATGACGCCTCGATATCGATCTGCGAGAACTCCGGCTGACGGTCGGCACGAAGATCCTCATCCCGGAAGCAGCGCGCGACCTGGTAGTAGCGATCCATCCCGCTCACCATCAGCAGCTGCTTCAAGGTTTGCGGGGATTGCGGAAGCGCATAGAAAGTGCCGGGATTCAGGCGGCTCGGCACGATGAAATCACGCGCACCTTCAGGAGTTGATTTATAAAGAATCGGAGTTTCGACTTCCACGAATCCCTGCTTGTCGAGTTCGTTGCGCACGATTGAAAGCATTTTATGCCGGACCAGCAGATTACGTTGGAGAGAAGGCCTGCGAAGATCGAGATAACGATATTTCAGTCGCACGGTTTCGGCGACCTCAACGTCGTCCTCAATGGGAAATGGCGTCGTCTTCGCTTCCGAGAGGATCTGAAGTTCCGTACACGCAACTTCGATTTCACCGGTCGAGAGTTTTGGGTTTGCCATCCCTTCGGGACGCGAACGAACACTCCCCTTGCACCAGATCACGAATTCGGTACGCAAACGACCAGCCGCCTCAAAAACTTCCGGGCGCGCGATCGCCGGATCGAACACGATCTGAGTCAGTCCGTATCGGTCCCGAAGGTCCGAGAATACGAGTCCGCCGTGATCGCGACGTTTCCCTATCCACCCACAGAGAGTGATTTCTTTTCCAATATCGGAGCGCCGAAGCTCCCCACAATTATGCGAGCGAACAGTGCGTTGATGAGCCATTGCATGAAGCTAACACCGCGAAAACATAAAGGCAATCGTCCTTGCGTGACCAGACGCTTAGTTCTCGATTACTTTTTCCCGGAAGGCTTCTTTGCGGTCTTGCTGGCGCGGAACTCCTGAACGAGCCCCTCCACTTTCTTGAGCAGTTCGGGTGAATAAAGTTTCCCCACCAACTCCTGACGCACCTTTGCACCGGCGCTGAACATGTCGGCTCTGGCCTGTGCGTCTGGCGAAACCAGCTGAATACCCTGCTGTTTGAATTTCTCGATCGCTTCCATGTTCTGCTTGGTCGTCGACTCCTCAAGCTTCTTCAGGCTTTTAGAGGTGATCTGACGGACCAGAGCCTGATCCGAAGCAGACACCTTTTCCCATTGCGCCTTGGTAAGCAGAATGGCTCCCGTACTGTTGGTCATCGGTTCAGCAGTCATAAACTTCACCTTCGTCTGCCATTGAAGCGCCATGGCTGCCAGCGGCGGGGCATAAGCGGCGTTGATCATGCCAGTCTGGAGGCCCATCAGAACGTCTTGAAGGGCCACACGTACGGGGGCGATCTTGAAGGTATCCAGCATCGAGTCAGCCAGCGGATCCCCTTCCCAGGCCCACATCTTCACGCCGTTCATGTCGGCCACGCTTCGAACAGGCTTCTGAGACAAAAGGTAAACGAGTCCCGGCTCGGCCCAGTCCAGGAAAATGTATCCCTTTGCTCTAAATTTCTCCTCCAAGTGCGAGGTGAGCTTGTTGCGAACATAGTGCAGCTCGTCGAGGCTGTCGTAAAAGAACGGTAACTCGAGGATGCGGATATCAGACACGAGTTCACCCAGACCCACGCCCGTGAAACCGGCGCCATGATACTGGCCAACGCGCATCTTTCGGAGGACATCGGGCTCATCGCCGGCGATGCCGCCCGGATAAAGCTTGAGCTCGACGTTTCCGCCGGTTTTGGCCTTGATCTCATCGGCGGCCTCGCGCATCACGACCATCCAGCTCGACCCTTCCGGCGCCACAGTCGCGAACTTGAACGCGACCGGCGCCGCAAGAGCACTCGTCCCGTTTGAAACGGCCGCCATCAGGCCGGCCATGATGAAAGCCAAAGCTGTTCTATCCGTGATTCGCATTTCCTTCTCCTGTTAAAAAAGATCCTTCTTCTGAGCCAGTAACTTTCCGGCGCGGCGCTTTGCAACCTGGTTCGCGAGCCGTTCTGAAGGCATGATATCCGATGGCGCATCTAAAATCTCGCGGAGGGTTTTTTCAAACAACTCCTCGTCCTGAGTCGGAACCGCGTAAAATTGCGCCAGGAATAACTTGGGCATAAGAAATCTGCCGCCCGTTTGGGTAATGGACTTTTCGAGATGCTCTCGCGCTTTTTCCGCGTTTCCGCCGAGCATCCTGGGCCGCCCGCCATAATAAGCGCCATAAAACAAGTGCGCGGCGCCATTGTAATAGCCCGGGTCCAGGCTCAGGCTTCTTTTCATCATGAATTCCACGCGCGTGAGCTCGGCTACGGCACTCACATCCTGCTTGTTGATATTGATCCAGTTCCCTAGACAGTAAGCGGACCAGAAGAGCGGTCCCACCTCATCCACCTCAGCCACGGATTTCTCGAAAAGCTCGAGATCACCGCTCGCGTACTTCCGGACATCGTCTGAAAGCGCGCGCATACCGTACCGATAGCCTTTCAGATACATCTGCTTCGCGCGCTCCAGGCTCTCGGGAGTGCCCGCATCTTCCAGGAACGCAAAAGCATAAGAGCAATAACCCTGCGCAAGAAGCGTGAGCAGCGTCTCATCATCCGGCGCTGACTTCTGAAGACCTTCCATCATTTTCAGATTCGCGGGCATTGCATCGCGGGCGAACTCGAAATCGCCTTCTTCGTTGAAGGCCTGAACAGCGGGGCCCATGACCCCGATCGTGCTCTTCACCGCAATGCTGTTCATCGAGCAGCCACTGAGAAACAACGCGGACAGGAGGCTTGTCACCACAGGTCGTTTTTTCATCTTATTTTCCACCGAAGTATCGAAGCAGGAACAGGCTCAGGTCCGGCCAATAGGTGATCACCCCAAGCGCGATCACATAGAACGACAGAAACGGCAATGATGCCCAATACAAACTGATAATCGGCCGCTTGAACCTGAAGCTTCCGATAAACAGGTTCAGACCCGCAGGAGGCGAGCTATAGCCGATCTCGAGGTTCGCCAGATAAATAATGCCAAGGTGAATCGGATCGACTCCGAACTCCTTTGCGATAGGCAATACCAGCGGAACGAGCATCAACGCAGAAAGCATATCGAGCAGCGCGCCCCCTATCAGAAGCACGATGTTCAGCAGAATCAGGAAAACAACCTTGCTCGACATGTACTGTTTGATGAAATCCAGGGCGAGAATCGGCACCTGCGCATCCACCACGTAATTGGTGAAGCCCAGAACAGCGCCGAGAATGATCAGAATCGCACCCACCAGGATCATGCTCTCCCTCATGACTCGAGGAATGTCGCGCGTCAGATGGAGATCCCTGTGAATGAAAACCTCGACGATAAAGGCGTAAAAGGCGGTAATGGCCGCCGCCTCGGTGGCCGTGAAGAAACCACTGTAGATCCCGCCTATGACCACGACCGGCAGAGGGAGTTCCCAGGCAAACTCCCGGGTCGCGAGCCCGAGCTCCCTCCACGAAAACTCCGTTCGCTTCACACCGGAGCGCTCCGCGGTGATCATCGAATAAACACTGAGCAGGATCACAATAAAGAGTCCCGGCAGAAGCCCAGCAATAAATAGCTGATCAATGCTTGTACCCGATACCAACCCGTAAATGATGATGGGGAGACTGGGAGGAAACAGCAGCCCCAGGCTTCCCGAGGTGGTGAGCAGGCCGATGCTGAATTTCTCTTTGTAACCATCCGCCGCGAGCACCGGCAACATGAGACCGCCGACCGCGATGATCGTCACACCCGAAGCCCCTGTAAAAGCCGTAAAGAATGCGCAAACGATCAAAGCGACGATGGCCAGGCCGCCTGGCATCCAGCCGACAAGGGCTCGACTGAAGCGCACGATCCTGAGCGAGGCTTTGCTTTCGGCGAGCAGAAAACCCGCGAAGGTGAAAAGCGGGATTGTGATGAGCAGCGGGATCGTCGATATGCGATACATTTCGACGACCACTGCGGACATATCCGTCCCGGCAAAATAGAAAAGCGCCAATGCCGCGGCACAGAACACCACGAAGAGCGGCGCGCCAAGCAGCGCCAGCGCAATAATCACTATCGCTGTTACTGTTCCCATTCTTGCTTCTCCAGTGGCTCACCGGCCAGAGCGGAAACGGTTTTCAGAAGAAACCGGAAAGTCAGGAAGAAGAACACGATCGGAATGATCATTTCCACAACCCATGCGTCCACGCCCATCGAGAACTTCTGCTCCGCCTCAATCTCCATTCGAATGAAGGTGATGGAAGCGACTCCCATCAGCGCACAGACAACGGATGAAAAGACATAGATCGCGATTCGCGATACTCGCTTTGACCTATCGCCGAGCAAGCGAGAGAACGCGTCAATATTGATGTAGCGCCCCTGTTTCACCGCGATCGAGGCTCCGACGAACCCGGCCCAGAGAACGAGAGCCCTGGTGAGACCATCTCCCCAGGAAAGCGCGGTTGAAAAGAAGTTGCGGAGTATCACCTGGACGAACGCCACCGACATCATCACCGATAGAATGCTAATGAGCGCCCATCCCTCCATTTTTTCAATGAAGGCGTCTAGTTGCCTGAGATATTTCATCCCGTCGATCGTAACAGACAAAAACTCAGGCCACAATTTAGGTACTCTGTTCAGAGCTTTTACACTTGTCAGGGTTTCGACCGATCCCGAGAGCAACAGAAAACAAAAACAATCATTAATTCAGACACTTACGGTCGATCAAGACTGGCACATGCGTTGCTCACCAAAGGTCATTGAGAGAGTCACACTATGATTTTTACCGGAATCAGATCGATCCGCATCTTGGCTATCATGGGTTTCTTCCTTTTTGCCCAGTCTGCAATGGCCGGCGAGCAGAGACTCTTTACGGTCGAGGACCGCAATCCCGGCTATTACGGCGCGGAGGTTTCCCTCCTCACCGATGCATCGGGAAACATCGTTTCCATGCGAATCATGAGCGGCGGCAAGGAATTCATGAGGGAGTCCCTCGTCAACTTCACAGAAGGCCAAATCCGCAAGAAATTCTTCGTACAGCTCAGGAACGACGGCTTCGATCGCAAAAAAGGCGGAAAACTCGAACTTGCGTTCAGCAAACAGAAAGTGAATCTTCACATCGTGAAAAAGGGCACGAAAACCAAGCCAAAATGGATCGCCTATGCCGGCGGTAAGCCGCTGAACAAGGTGCGCCTGTCCGCAAAAAGACTCTTTGGCGTGATTGTTGGCATAAATGACAGTGTCCCGGTGGAATTCGCGAAGGTTGAGCTCGATACCGCTCTCGCATCACTCTCTTCCAGCTCCGCCATCAAAACCGCTCACAGCGAAGCTTACCCGACGGACGCTCGCGTCAATACGCAGGAAAAACCGGGACCCGGCGATGCGGCGGGATCGGGGCACCTTCTATTACGGCCGAGCGCATTCAGTTACATGGCGCTTTAACGCTTCGCCAAGAAAAGGCATGCACCTTGCTTTGGGCTACCTCGGACAGAAACGGGGTACCACGCATGCTCAAGATTTCCCTTATCTCGTTCGCATTGGCGCTCGTTGCGATCGCTTTTGGAATGGCGGGGACTGCGGGAGTCTCGTTCGAGCTGGGCAGGTTGGTTTTCCTTATTCTTCTTGGAAATTCAGTACTGACCTTCATCTGGGCCGTTGTGTCGCAGTCGCCCAGAGGCCAAAATCTCGTCGATGATATTCCACCTTGAGCGCGCCACTATCGCGGCGCTGCTACGAGCGCCGCACGGAGGCCAACTCCTGGGAGGAGATCTGGGAGGCCGGCCCCTACTTCGATCGAATTTCTGAACTCCTGGAGTCAGCGCGCCATTACGCTGTTTTCGTTGGCTGGCAAATAGACTCACGGATCCCTTTGCATCGCCCGTCCGGCCCCTCCGGTCATCCCCTCGCAAATGAAACATTGAAGCAAAAGATTCTTCGCCTCTGCGGGGAGAAGCCGCACTTTCAGATCTACTTCCTGATGTGGGACCACGCGTCGCTCTACATCGTGGAACGGGAGTGGTGGCAAACACGTGTCTGGGAGGACATTCATCCTCGAGTCCACTTTGTTTTCGATAATCGGCATCCATTCGGCGGATCCCATCATGAAAAGATCTGCATCATAGATGGCAAGGTGGCCTTCTGTGGAGGCATCGACCTCTGTGGTGAACGCTGGGATACACCTGAACACCTTTATTCGGATCCCAGACGTTCCCTGGATTGGAAAAAGGAACGGCATGGGCCCTATCATGACATGGCTGTTCAGCTTACCGGGCCAGTCTGCCAGATGATACTTGAGCACGTGAGGAGACGCTGGTCGACCCTCTCGACCATTCCTCTGCCAGAAACTGATGCTTCGCCTGCCCTCGGCGATCGGATTCGAGGGCACAGGGTTTATCTCAGCCGGACACTTGTGAACAACAGCAATGGTCATCGTGAACCCATTGTCCGCGAAATCGAATTTCTTTTTCGCGAGCTGGTTCGCTCCGCGGAGCACCAAATCGTGATCGAGGGTCAGTACTATTGGTCACGGGAACTGAACGATGTCCTGATCACCAAGATCCGCCAGATGGCCGGCAAGGAATTCAGGCTCATCCTCATCCTGTCGGAACTGAAAATGTCAAAATCTTTCACCCGAAACATGGCCGGACACCAGCTCAGACTTCTGTCGCAGCTTCAAGCCGCAGCTTTGGACAGCGGCATAAAACTGATTATGGGTGCTCCCTATGTCCGGGCTGAAAAAAGCGCTGTTGACCAGCGGCCGCTGCGCCCCGTTTACGTTCACTCGAAAATCCTGATCATCGACGACCGATACCTTTCGATCGGATCCGCAAATCTTGCCGCACGAGCGATGCGTGTCGATACAGAACTCGGAGTAACGCTCGAGGCCACGACAGCGGCGGAAAAAAGCCATATCCGCGGAGTAACGCAAACAATAATGCGCCATTGGGGCATGAACGAGGATTCCAGTCGCCGAGATGTTTTTATTCGATCTTTTAAACCAGCTCTGGAATTGTCCCATATGCGTGAAATAAAATGGCGCGCTCCCTGGCGGCCCTTTTTCGATCCGGAGATGCCCTGGTTGCGGCGAATCAAGCACCGCCTGCGGCGCACGATCGGCTCCCCTCATTCGCTCCGCTGGAGCGTCATCCTATGGTTGCCGGTCTGGACCTTCACTCTGGCGCTTGCCACGATCTTTGTGACCGATTTTCCGGCGGAAACCTCCGCCCGGATTGTTTTCCTGACACTCACGGCAGGGCTTTCGTCGGTTGCCGTGATTCCGACCCCCTTCTTCGCTCTGACTGCGATAGCCACGGCGGAATTCGGGGGGAACACAGCTCTTCCAATAGCTATCATTGCGGTTTGGAATGCCACGCTCATTCGATATGCCATGGAACGAGGCTTTCCCAGCGATGGACTGAAAAGCGAAGCATCAAATGATGCTCTCGAAAGACGGCTGGGCCGGCGCACGATTCGCTCTATTCTTCTCGCCGCCGCGGATCCGCGAATCGGCTTACAGCGTAAAATCGCCTCTTTCGGGATATTCTGCATTCCATTTCCGTGGCTCCTGATCTGCATCACGATCGTCTGGCCCGCAGTTCTGGGGCTGATGGTCGCGTTAACGGAAATTGGCTTGGGATGGGTCAGGACCGCAACATGAGCGCAAAGCAGCATCTCACTGTTCTGTCGTACAATATTCACAAGGGATTCAGCACGAACAACCGCAACTTCGTCCTCAGGCGTATCCGCGATGCCATTCGCGCGGTTCGGGCTGACCTCGTGTTTCTTCAGGAAGTACTTGGGAAACACGAAGGACATGAGAAGAAACATGAGGACTGGCCGGACCAGCCCCAGTTCGAGTTTCTCGCCGATGAACTTTGGCCACATTTCGCCTATGGAAAAAACTCTGTTTACACATCCGGTCACCATGGGAACGCGATCCTCAGCAGATTTCCCATCCTGTTCTGGGAAAACATCGACATAACGACGAATCGCTTTGAAAAGCGGGGTCTTCTCCACGCCATGGTGGAAGTGCCCGGGAAATCAGAACCGCTTCATGCAGTTTGTGTTCACATGGGGCTCTTTGAAACGGAACGACGCCAGCAGATACAACGGCTTTGTTCCCGCATCGAGTCACATGTGCCGCACTCGGAACCGCTGATCATCGGCGGCGATTTCAATGACTGGCGCCTCAGGGTTTCAAGGAAGCTGGAGACTCAGCTGGAGGTGCGCGAAGCATTTGAGCAGATTCACGGAAATCACGCGCGTACCTTTCCGAGCTGGCTGCCCGCACTGCATCTTGATCGGATCTATTATCGCGGCCTGGTGGCAAAAAACGCGAATTGCCTGACGGGAATGCCGTGGGGTGACCTCTCCGATCATGCGGCAATCACGTCCGATTTTTTCTTTCGCAGATAGTCAGGCTGCTGACCTGGATGCGGCGGCCTGCTCAAGAATTTCAGCCAGCTCCTCAAGAGTGTAGGGCTTCGCAAGAAAATGCGCCCCGGGAAGATGCTTTGCCCGGCTCTCCCCCTCCTGAACAGCGGAGACCACGACTGTAGGAGGAACACGATTGAATTTGCGGCGGATGTTCTCGAAAACTTCCTCGCCGCTCATTCCCGGAAGACTAAGATCGAGCAGCATCACGTCCGGCCAGTTTCTTTCGAGGTGCAGAAGCGCCTGTTCGCCATCGTCCACGAGATCAGGTTCGTGTTCGTAGGCTTCAAGCACCATCCCCAGCGTTTCTCTAACCGAGGGATCATCTTCGACCACTAGAATTCTCATGAGTACCCCAAGTAGCGTTTGAAGAATCGAACCGCGCGGAGCTCGTACTTTGCATATTCGGAGCCATGGTTCCACAAAAAAAGCTTCACCTCTCCGGTTGAATTGCAGGTAAATTGGGCAAAGCTTTTGAAGATCGGAGACCCTCATGAAGAAGAAAATGACAAAGTCACGTCTGGAACATGATTCACTCGGTCAAGTGGAACTGCCCCATGACGCGATGTATGGCGCGCAAACACAGCGCGCATTGACGAATTTTCCCATTTCGGGTCAAACGGCGCGTCCGAGTCTGATTCGCGCGTACTTAAGGCTGAAATCAGCCGCCGCTCACGCAAATTTCCGCTGCGGAGTGATTTCCAGGAGTCAGGAGCGCCTGATCCGGCGCGCGATTGATGAAATTCTCGGCATGCCGGAGACTGAATGGCCGCGATTGTTTCCAGTGGACGCGTATCAGGCCGGCGCGGGAACAAGCCAAAACATGAACGTGAACGAAGTCGTGGCGAACTTCGCGAATCGCATCGCGGGCACGAAGGCAGGGTCAAATTCGCCAATACATCCCAACGATCACGTGAACCGGTCTCAATCAACGAACGACAGCTATCCCACGGCGCTCAGGCTCGCCCTTCTTGAAAGCTCGCAATCTCTTGTCGTCGAAGTGAATGCGATCGCAAAAGCGTTCAGGAAAAAGGCGGGTCAGTGGAGAGATTTACCGAAATCAGCCAGAACCCATCTTCAGGATGCGGTACCCATGCGCCTCGGCCAGGAAATCGGCGCCTATGCGACAGTGCTGGAACGCTGTGGCGAATGGATCGCGCAGGCGCGAGACGAACTCAGAGAGCTCGGAATCGGCGGAAGCGCGGCGGGAACGGGACTCACGGTTCCAAAAGGCTTTATTCAAGCGCTTTTGCCTGAACTCACGCGCCTCACCGGTGAAAAGCTCACCTCCGCACCTGACCTTTGCGAATCGATGCAATCGCAGGCGCCGATTCTCTATTACAGCTCCATGCTTCGCGTCCTTGCCGCTCAACTCACCCGAATCTGCAATGATCTGCGGCTTCTTTCCTCAGGGCCGCTTACCGGGCTTGCTGAGTTGACCTTGCCCTCCGTTCAGCCGGGGAGCAGCATCATGCCGGGTAAGGTAAATCCCTCTATTCTCGAAATGGTGAACCAGGCCTGCTTTTCTATTCTCGGCCACGACCATGCGGTGACAATGGCGGTGCAGGCGGGGCAGCTCGAGCTGAATGTGATGATGCCGCTCATGGCGTTCTCGACTCTCGAAGCCACTACGGTCGCCACGAACTCCCTGCTGACAATGCGTATGAAGGCGATTGAAGGCCTTGTCGCAAACGAGGAGCGGCTTCGACATTACTTCGAGAGCACACCGCAAATCGCCACCGCGCTGAGCCCGAAGCTCGGTTACGAGGTCACGGCAGCACTCGTTTCAGAAGCGATTGCCAGCCACCGCTCCATCGCTGCGCTGGTCAGAGAGAAGGGGTTGATACCCGACCGGGAGCTCCGGGCCATTCTGGATTCACGTACGCTGACGGGGGCTGCGAACGGCAGCAGACGGCGCACCTGAAGACGGCTCCGTGGATGCGGGCTCCACGTCAGAACCTGCGTCGTCATCTGTCTCTGGATCTCCGGACTCCTCAAGGTCCTCGAGCAGAAAATCTTCCGAATTCAGGCTCGTGAGACAGCCGGGACCTCCCGCATTCGTACCCACTCGAACATGAAAATGATTCGCGTGACCTCGGCTATGCCGAATGAAGGGGCTCAGTTGGGCCCATTCAGGGTCTCCCCGCGCCACTTTCGAGAGTTTGCGAATCAGCGTACGATCAAGGAATGCCACGCGAACACAGGCAAAGGGATTCCGGAACACCTGCTTGATCAGCCACCAGTTCGCTTCGGGGTCAAATACCCGATAAAAATTTCCATTGAAAATGTGCGGGTTCTTGGGATTGAGAAAAGCGAAATCCACGTCTTGACCGCTCGTGTGGGAAGCATGACCACGCCGTCCCGGGCGGCCCGCAAGGCAGCCCCCCCGAGGAGCTGAAATATCGCCCACGATCAATTTGACCGCCTGGCTTTCCGGGGCCGAATATTGCCGAGCGATCCGGCGCCCCACCCATTCCAACATCCCGACCATGCGGTCAGTTCCATAATTCAAACACCTGTGCTCATTGCGGACAAGAAGCCGATTGCGCTCGGTGGGCACGACCGGCCGGCCGAAAGCCAGGAAACCATTGTTTACGGTGCAATAGGCTTGCGCTCCGCGGCGATCCATTCTTTCGAACAGATAAGCCATCGGATCCTCGATGCTGCCGTTCGTCACGCTTTCTGCATAGGCAAGCTGAAGCTCCGTACGTTCATCACAATAGCTTGTCTTGCGCCTTTGCCATGCGCAACGTCCGGCCGCCAATGCACGACCCTGACGATTTCTGCGGGCCGCGCGTGTGTATGCCGCCTTGACCGTGCAACAGCGATGACCATTGAAGGCGAACTCCGGATTCCATTCCGCACAAAACGCCGCGGACGGTGCGGCAGGTGGCAGCTCAAGAAAATTCCACAGCTCTTCTTTCTCCGAACGTTCCGCAGAACTCATGCTCGAAATCGCGCGGTCCGTGATGACGATGGCGGTGGGGTCCTCGAGGAACTCCGAAACGGGATCACACGAAGGAAAGGGTTCGCTCCCAAACGCGAGGAGCGCATGGAAAAACGCAACAAGGGTGAAAAGGGATAATCTCAGTGGTCCTACTGAACAAACGTGCACTCGAAGACAATAGGGAGGAAGCGGGCGTGAGTCAAGCGATCAGCCGCAATTGTTCTTCAAGATCAATTGTGACCTGCTGCCAATAACGGTGCGCCCCAAAATCCGGAAATGCCCGAGGGAACGCTGGATCTTCCCAGCGCTTTGCGATCCAAGCCGCGTAATGGATGAAGCGGAGCGCACGAAGAGGCTCGATCAGCTTCAGACTGGAATCGTCGAATTCTCTCATTTGTGCGTAACCCTCAAGCAGCAGGTCGCGATCACGAATACCTCGCTCATCTCGACCCGGCGTGAGAAGCCAGACGTCTTGCACGGGCGGGCCGACGACCATATCGTCGAAATCGAGAAAAAACGGGCCCTGCGCGTTCCAGAGAAGATTGCCCAAATGACAGTCTCCATGAATTCTTTGAAACACGCACTTCTCGAAAAGCGGCTGCGAAAGATCAATAATGGCGCGGCCGACGTTTTCAAAACGTCGTTCGAGATCCATCGGAATTCCGGCTGAAGTCAGAAGAAAATCAAGATCCGCACGCGCGTAGCTGGAAGGATCCAGCTTCAATCGATGAACCGCGGTCCTTGCCGCGCCCACGGAGTGCACTCTTCCCAGCAACCGGCCGATCCATTTGAGCTGATCCGGCGTCAATTCGTCGGGAGCCCGACCACTGACTTTCGGAAACAATGAATAATAAATTCCGTTTGGAGTTTCACGAATCGTTTCGCCTCCCGGGAAGGCAACCGGAGCGACCACCGGAATTTCCGCAGCCTGAAGATCAAGAAGAAACTCATGTTCCTCGGCGACCTGCTCAAAGTTCCAGCGCCCGGGGCGATAAAATTTCGCTATCCGACGATTCAGAGGGGCTGGAGCGTCGACTTCGATTTCCACGTCATACACACGATTTTCAAAACTGTTAAGCGCGGAGCAGCGTCCAGTACAGCGAAGCCCGGAGCCTCCGGCTTCGACCGCGTCCAAAACACGCTCCGGAGTGAGCTCAAAGAAAAAACGGGTGGCGCCTGTTCCCCAACCAGACTTGTTTTCCGTCATTCGTCATTCCCTGAACGCCCTGACCGCGAAAGCTTTTCAAGCGCCTGGTCGGCAGGCGTATGGAGTTTCTTGTCACGGTTGCATTCACTGCAGGCCGGTACAATGTTGCCGGGAGTGGACAAACCGCCTCTGGCGAGTGGCACCACGTGATCCATCGTCAGCTCCTTTGGAGGAAACTTCCGCTCGCAGTAATGACAGATCCCGCGATTCACGAGCCGGAGCCACCATTGGGATTTTCTCAATTTACGCGCCTTTTCCCGTTCTCTGCGGATGCGAGCCGGATCAGTCGCGGAAGGATCTAAAATGTAAAAGTCGTCGGCCATTCACGGCAAAATAGCACGATCAGTTCATGGTGACGAGAGTGAAGCGGGCGCCAGACGTTCGATGTTCGGACGGGGGCCCGGCTGCTCGAAGGTATAAATGTGGTACGCATGCCGGATGACAGTCTGTGCGACATTTCGGACCGGAACCCCGCCCTTGGTCGTGCCACGCTCGGTCCCGAAATGCGCATGACCATGGAACGCGGCATGGACTCCGGCCGAGTCAATGGCCTCACCCAGCAAATAGCTGCCTAGAAACGGATAAATCTCTCTTTTCTCACCCAATAAGGTCGCCTCGATGGGTGCAAAATGGGTCAGGACGAATTTGAAGTCCGACGTCAGGCGGTCCAAGCCTTCGCGAAGCGTGTTAGCCTGCGCCTTCGCGTGACGGGCGAACGCCTTTGTTTCCGGTTCTCCGAAGTCAGTGACACAGGCTCCGAAAAATCCTCCTCCGAATCCCTTGAGCCCCATGATTCCTACCGTATATTCCCGCACATGGAGCACGATGGAATTTCCTTCCAGGACCTGAATGCCGGAGTTTCTCAGGAGGTCCATGATTCGCTCCTGCTGATCCTGATGGAAATCATGATTACCGAGCACGGAAACCACCGGCACGTCGATCTCTCGAAGATCATGAACCAGAGCGGCCGCTTCCTCGACCGCACCTGACTGGGTCAGATCGCCGGCGACTAGTAGGATATCCGCTCGATTTTTCAGTCCTAAAAAGGCCTCTCGCATCCTGTTCTGGGAATGCCTGTCATAGTGGACATCGCCGATGGCCGCGACCCGGATCACAAGGGCTCCGACTCAGGGGGCTCCTTGAGTTCAAGAACCCTTACCTCGTTGATGATGACGGTGTTCGGAAAGTATTCGCGCGCAACCTGCTCAACGGCTTTCCTCCGCTCAGGTGCATTCACCTCACCTCGCAGGATTATGGTGTTACCGCTCTGCTCTATCTGGATGTCGAGCTCGTTTGTTCGAGGGTCTTCCGCAAGGCGTTCGTGAAGATGCCCCACGCCGTATTCATCGCGGGCATGGTAGCTCATCCCGCCCGGCGTCGGTTCCCGAACAGCGACCCTGCACCACTCAGGAGTGATTTTCTCCTCGGCTGCCCGCGGAGCTGAATAGATCTGAGGCCTTGCGGCGGGCGGCTGAACGCTTGGCTCCTTGGCCGCACGTTCACCGGCACCTTCAGCGGTATTCCCGAAAATGCCTTCGAAAAGAGCATGAATCACCCAGTTCGGCACACCAATGTCATTTGACTGAGCGTAAAGGAGAAGGCTCAGAATTCGGCGGGGGGCTCGTCTGGCCCTGCGAATCAGGTAATCCCAGTCAATGCGTGCGTGCGTCAGCAGCGCAATGGCGTCATGCCAATGACTCGGTGTGAGCTCACTATGCGCGACCGCCTTAATGATCAGTAGATCCTCCGGTGCCACGAACCTCAGGCGCTTGCCGTGAAACTCCGCGCTTGTCATGCGCTGATACATCTCTGAATCGAGGTAAATGTCGCCTTTGGATTTGAAAATCACATCCACCAGGATGCCGTCCTTGAAACCTTTATACAGCCAGGCAGGGTCGGTCCGTTCGGTGCGAAACCCTTTCCGCCCGAGTGCCCGAAGCGACAGTTCCGCGTCTTCAGGCATTACGAAGAGATCAATATCGTGAGTCGATCGCGGCCTGCCCAGGCTCCCGGACGCCACGCCGCCGATGAAGGCATACCGAATCCCGGATCCCTCCATGGCCTCCACGGCCTCCTCAAGAACGCGGTTGAAGCGCTCGGCCAGTTCCGGGTCCTCAGTCGATATCTTATCCTTGGGAGGTATCGGCTTTACTGCGCGCATCGTAGAAAAGGTTATCAAAAGCCGGGCCAGCAGCCCATGTCCGCCGGCGACCAGAACAGTGCGCCACGTTTCGACAAGCGACGGGAATACCGATTGCACCGACTAATTACAAATCAACGCAAATAGACGACGGAGAACCTGCTCTGCACGGAGGAACTATGGCAGAAAACAGGCAGTTTGATGAACGGGAGACAGATCAAAACCGTTCGGACGAGGAAAGAGATCAGGAAAAAAAGGCCCAAGGAGAAACCGGCGAAGGCAGGCCGCTTGAACGAGAACGATCGACAGGCCGGCCTGGCGCCCGCGGAACAGCGGCCATGGACGAAAAGACACGAAAAGAAGTGGCGCGTAAGGGCGGGCTGGCCGTATCGCGCAACCGGCAACACATGTCCGAGATCGGCCGCAAAGGGGGACAAAGCGTTTCCCGCAACAAGGAGCACATGGCAAACATCGGAAGAAAGGGCGGCGCGGCATCGCGAGGTCAGCGCCAAGGCTGATTTTAAAAAACAGTCGTATGACCGAAAAGCATGGTTCTCGAACAGCAGATGGCGCCGACAGGGCTGTCAGACTTCGAGGACCATGCCGTCATAACCGAAGGCCCATTGGACTTCCGAAACCTTGCCTTCAGCAAGATCCGCCCGGGCCAGCTGGTGCTGGTAATAACGCTGCGCCTGTGATTCCGCGGCGGCGATCTTTTCGTCGCTCGAAGCCGGATCATGATGCATGAAAACAACACGTTTCGTGCCTTCGCGCATCGCCATATCAATGCCGAGAGACGCGGTCGCATGTCCCCAGTCGACCTTCTCGATCGTTTCCACGAGCGTGTACTGAGCGTCAAAAATCATGAGATCCAGCCCTCGGTAAAGCGGCAGATCAGGACCGAGTTCAGCGGGGGTGAATCGGGTGCACTCGGTATCGACGCAATGAGAAAAAGCACGCCCGTTCTTTTCAAATTTGAAACCCCAACACGGATCCGGATGATCGAGCTGGTAAGGGGTGATCTGCATCCCGCCCAACTCAAAAGGTACCCTGGGCTCCAGACGGTGGTATTCGATTCTAGACCCGAGTTTTTCGAGAGGCACGGGAAAAAAAGGTTTCTGGAACAGCATTCTAAAGACCTGCTCCAGTTCCGGTTGCACGGCGTAAACGTGAATGCGATTGCCGGGAATGAAAATGGGCGTGAAGAACAGCAGGCCTATGATGTGATCCCAATGAAAATGAGTGAAGATGATGTGAACTTCACCTTGACCCTGGCCGCAAGGACCCTTGAGAAGCTCGTAACCAAGCGGACGAATTCCGCTTCCACCGTCTATTATGACGCTGTTTGATCCCGCCGAGACTTCGAGGCAGGGAGTGTTCCCTCCGTAACCTCCGGAGTGATGGCGTGCAAGTTTGCTGAAAAAATCTGTCTCGTTCTTGAGATCTCCATGAGCCTGCTGGACGAAACGTTTTATATTCGAGCGAATTCTCTCCTGAACCACTCCCGGAACAAGGGGCGACGGAAAAGAGCCCCGGGCGCCCCAGATCGTCACTTTCATTTCCGAGTTTTCGTGGGAACTCTTGAGAATCCCCTCCGATTTATTCAGCTCCACCCGCTCTCCTATTCGCTTCACAAAATTATGACACCAGTCCGATGCTAAACACCAGCTCTTTGGAATAAAAGCTGTTGGCAAAGCAGTCTCCTCGCGCTACTAAAAGCGCACTATGAAACGTGGTCGCCCCAAAGGTCGCTCTCGCGATCGCCGTTCTTTTGGTCCTCTTGGTGATTTAATCCGCTCTCATCGACTGCACAAAAAGCTCGGCCTTCTGGATATAGCCAAGGCCTGTCAGTGTTCGGTCCAATTCGTATCAAACATCGAACATGGACGCGCGCCACTCCCATGGGAAAAGGTGCCCTTGCTCGCCTCTGTTTTAAAGATCCCGCTTGAAGAACTTCAAGCCGCGAATCTCTCGGTTCGCTCTGATTTCAAAAGTTTCATGGGCGGCGAAAAATTCGATAGGACCGCCCTGAGCGGAACGAAACCCAATGGCAAGGTCACCGGCACGGCCTCCGCTGTCGCCGTTGCGGCAAAAGACGCGAAACTTCGCGAGGTGATCCAGCGTTACCAGATCGCCACTCCAGAATCGCGGAAACGCTTTGTTCGGGCTGCTTTAGAGATATTGTAATGGCGACTCCGGAGGGGATCGAACCCCCGACCTGATGCTTAGAAGGCACCTGCTCTATCCAACTGAGCTACGGAGTCGCTACCGTTGTTAAAACATGAAGACTGCAAGGGTGCAACAACGGGATGAGTGGAACAGCTCAACGACCCAAAACTGAGCGCCCCCGTTGGATCAGCGGATTTGCCGCCCATTGAGACGGGTCCAGGAGATTGACATTCTGCACCCGCTTCAGCGCCGATCCCAACGACATACCGGGGTTCCTCACTGCCAGATCGACGGCTTCTGAAAACAGGCCTAATACGTACTCCCGCCTCTGCGCCCATTCATAAGGCGGCCCCCCAACGCTGGGCGACGGAATCCATATCTGATGAATGCTGGTACCTTTCAGGTCATCCATAATGAAGGCGTTATGGAGATCCGCGTGGGCTCGCCAGGCGCGCTCAAGAGCTGGCCCATTCATTCCAGCCGCCTCGTGCCCGAGGGAACGAAGCGGCTTCAAAATATCCGGGCGCGAATCCAGAGGATCCAGGTTGTAGCGAATCTCTGACCTCGGAACCAGCCTGCCCTTCAGGTGCGAAAACAGCGTCTCGTTTGTCTTCGGCAACCGGATGGCTTTCAGCAGCGCTTGGTTTCGCTGCGGGTCTCCCGCGCTATAAATCGTCACTCTGATTCCGCGCGCCTGCAGATCCTGAATCAGATCCAGCATGCCCGGAAAAACCTCATAATGGGCTTTCGCCCCATTGGCATTGATGGAGACCACATGGCGCCCGGGAATGCGGCGCAAAGCTCTGGCCCCTTCAGTGGTCCTGATCGAGCGCACCAGAGTTTCGTCGAGATCAAAGGCAGCAACCACAGGATCGCCGTTTCTTCCGATAACCTTTCCGTCACGAATCATGATTCCAAAGCCGCTGCTCACCGATTCAGCCCGGCTGACGGATTTTCGAAGCTGGTCGGCAACGCACGTGCGCGCCGACGCCGCACCGGAAAACAGGAGCTGGCACCCAAGAATCGCAATCAGCATGCAGTCTCGAAACGGACTCCTCAATGCCCCCCCTTTTTCAGGATCGGCAGAAATTCCGAATTCATAAATTTTTGAACATAAAGTCAATCGGTTCACATCTGATCATCCGCAAGTGAAATCGATGCTTTGGCGCGGTTTCTGCTGCACCAGCACTCGATGAACGGCAGTGCTCCCCGACCAGTGCTTATCTATGATGGCGAATGCGGTTTCTGCATCCGTTGGGTTGCCCGTTGGAGAGCGCTGACCGGGACTCAGGTGACCTACCGCCCGTTTCAAGAGCCTGGGATACTGGAGCGCTACGGGATTCCGCGCTCGGCTGCCGAACGAGCGGTTCAGCTGATCGAACCCACAGGGCAGAAGTTCGAAGGCGCGGAAGCTGCGCTGAGAGCGCTCTCCTACGCGCGGGGCCTGCGCTGGCTTGCAGCCGCCGCAAGAACACCCCTACTCCGCCCGATTCTCGAGTACACGTATGGCTTCATAGCTCGTCACCGCTGACGCCCGCCGCGTACTGCGGCAAAATAACTGACGAGCGCACCCAATAACAGCGCCAGAAATGCGGCGGCGCTTGCCAATTTCGCGGCAGATGCGGCCTCTTTGGCCGAAGGAGCCTCGATATCCGCTTCTTTGGCGGCTTTACCCGCCTTTTGACGAAGCTCCTTCAGCGCCTCTTCGCCGATCGAAGCCGAACCTTCCTGCGGGATCACTATCTGTGTGACTGCTTTTCCTTTGAGGACTGATAAATCCGTCACGATCCTCATTTTACTGACCTGCTCGAGCATCACGTCCGCACCCACGACTGAACCGGCGCCCAGTCCTGCCCTGGCCAAAAGCGGGCTCAAGGTGGAACCTCCCCCTATGCCAATGGACGCCACACTGAAAATGACAGCGAGCGCAAACGCACCGACTCCATGCACACCAGCAACGAAACGCCGCTGCGGTCCGCTCAAACGGGCAGCAACGTAAGCACCTGCGAAAACAGACAGGAGCAGCGCGATGAGAAGGTAAACCCCTGTGCTCACGGCGATGGTCTGGGTCGACTCACTGCCTGAATCGGTCAGGAAAATGAGACCCACAAAACTTCCGAACAGAAAAAACAAAAGTTGAGCAAGGAGCATGATCAGCGCGCCAATGAAAATGGCGCCTGGCCTGGTCTGCGAGCCGGGGGAAAATGTTTCCATAGGCCGCAAAACTGCAATCCCGAGACCTGATAGCGAACGGGCACATCGTCGTGCATGCAGCTTACTCGCGGCTCTGAACGGATTTCTGCACGGCCGAATACAAGCAGTGAGCCAATAGAGAGCTTAAGTTTCAATGACTTACCGCTACCTTGGATTTTTCAGAATAGTGGTGTATATCGGTCAGCTATGAAAAGTCGACTGTTACTCGCCCTGATGCTCGGATTTGTTTTTGCGCTGACGGCCTGCGGCAAGAAAAACGAAGCACCAACCCCTCCTTCCCAGGAGGAATCACCCTCCGTGCAGAATCCTCCGAATGGCCAGATCGTTCCGGGCATGAGCCCCGCCGAGCGGGCCAGCTACTGCTTTGTCTACACCTATCCTGAGCAGGATCCGGTACTGGTTGAACGTGTATTGACTCAGTTGAGCGCCAACTGGGAATTCGAGCCCGCCCGCCCGGACGATCGACAGAGTCGAAAGGTTTTTCAATTCTCCAGCAAGAATCGACATGCTTCGCTAGTCGAAGGATCAGGCCTCTTTCCTTGGACGGAAGAAATCACGTTCCGCAAGGCCTGCGTGAGCCA
>MEPR01000086.1:5166-7760 GCA_001769835.1 Bdellovibrionales bacterium GWB1_55_8 | reverse complement strand
TCGGGGCAGATTCTCGGAACTGATCTGCAGCGTCTCGATAGCCGGATTGACGCAATCAAGGAAGAGGCTCACGATCCATTTACCTGCATGAGCACCACCGATCCGACCGGTTACAGCATTTCCATGACCTTCGCCAATCGCGGAAACGCAATTGTTTACCGCAGTCGCCCGGAACTGGGCGAGGAGTGTTGGAGCGGTGATCGCGGAGCCGTCCTTGCTCTTCGCCAGGAGCTGATCAGTCTGCAGAACGCTTATTGAACTGACGGGAATTGTCTTCGCTGACTATTTTGCTCTGATTTCTAATAAATAAGTTGTGTTAAACTTATCAGCATGAGGTCTTGCATTTCACTCAGGCTGTTCCTTGTCGCACTAGCGGCGCTGGGTCCTACATTCACAACAGCGGAAGAACTCGCGACTGACGAGGCTTCTCACTTTTCTGAGATGCTTCAGAAGATCCAGAACAAAGATTTTTTTCAAAATAGCCCAAAGCCCCAGGTCTGCGCGCCGTCTCAGACGAGCGATGCCGGCAAGAAGATCACCTGCGATGGTGGAGCAGGCGTTGATCTGGAGAGCGCGAGCGAGACCTCCCGTTTGCTTTGGCTGAACACACGGCTGGAGCTTCAGAATAAAAGTGAGTCGGACTTCCGGAAAACTCTGCGCCTTCAATCTGAAGAATTGGAACGCTTTGCCCAGGCTGCGCGGAAGGCGCACGAAGACGCCACTGCCGAGGCGCTTTCGGCCAACGCTGAAAGTCTCAGGCTGCTATCGGATCAGCCGCGCCTGAAAGAACGAATTCTGGAAACCGCGGATCTGGCTTTCGAGCCGACCAAAAGCTCATGGGCATGGAGAAAGGCCGGAGTTTGGGATTACTCGGGAGTGGCCGCGGTGTCCGCTGGGGCGGCTTATCTCGAAATCAACAGTCAGGACGCTGGGACGGCGAGCTGGACCCATCGAAACGGCTTTGACGAAGCTTTACGCAGCACCCTTCGCCTGGATTCCCTGTCGGCACGGAATTTCACGAACAAGGTCAGTGACGTGTTGATGGGCGGACTGATAGCCGCACCCTTTCTCGATACGTTCATCGCCATCGGGATTCGAGACAGAAACGGCGGAAAACTCTGGCAAACGTCGGTCATTAACGTGGAATCTTTCGCGTTCACGTCTTTGGCCTCGAGTCTTCTGCAGAACACGATCGGGCGTGAGCGCCCCTTCGTCCGGAACTGCGTGAACGGCGACTGCGAGTATGGTCTGGAAAACCGGAGCATGCCGAGTGGTCACGCCGCGTTTGCATTTACCGGCGCCGGGCTGATCTGTACCCATCACTCGTACCAGACGCTTTACGGAAACAAGAAGGCAGATCAGGCGGCCTGTATCACCGCGTTGGGACTTGCAACTGCCACCGGTGTCGCACGTTTGATGGCCGATCGGCATTATACTACTGACGTCGTTGCAGGATCATTGATCGGTCTCTTCTCCGGATTTGTATTGCCACGATTGCTGCACTACTCGTGGACATCGGGACCCGCTACAACGGTTGCCGCAGACAGCGCTAAAAAGAAAACAGAGCCGATGATCAAGGAGCTGTCAGTAGCTCCGCTTGTTCTAAACTCAGGCGGGGGCCTGAGCTGCGAGATTCGCTTCTAGGCTGGGTGGTGGGAATGCGCCCAGGCTATTGAAAACCTATTTCGAATAAAACCAGAGCGTCCCGATATCGACATAGGAACGATCCGGAAATTTGCAGAACGAGCGTTCGTTGCGATCTTTGTCGACAACAATGACAACTTTGCCATGAGCTGCTTTTTCGCAAATATACGATCCAGGAGAGCTCCCCTGATGAGAGACTGCTTTGGTCTTTTTTCCGTTCAGCCGTTGAAGTTCTTCCCAGGCTTTACAATTCCATTCACCGCCAACCCGGCAGTTCGCGCTTATCGTGAGCCGCTCCAAAGGAACAGAAATAAACGGAATCTCCTCTTTGCCAAGATAGTAGCTTTCCGCGATTTGCTCGAGCCGATCACGGGCGTTTTCTGCCACGGGCTCGTTCGCAAACGAGTTCAGAGCGAGAACAACCCCTATTAGAACGAAGGCATTGACCTTGATCACTTGGAGTCTCCTTCAAGGTATTGAATGCCTAGCAGGGATGTCGTCATTTGATCAGAATCCACCCAGATGTTACCCTTTTCGCAGTCCCAGTCGTTTGAATAGTTCCAGCACGACGTTCCCCAGGTGTTTCGGATAAGAAACTGGCAAACGGCGCTACCGTCCGAACGAATACTCGTCCTGCGACCGATGATCAGCGACGCATGCGGACCGCAGTTCTCGCTTCCCGACAGAAGATCCAGGAGTTTGCGCGAACTCGAGCTTTGATACGATCGCCCCTTCTCAAGCACCTTGGAACAATACGAGATTCCTATCGGAAGCGGATTTGGTTGGTCGAGAAGAGCGTGAATCTTCTGAATTCCTGACTTTCCAGAGTAGATGTGACTGCTGCTTTTGCATTTAGGCAGGGGTGGTTTCCGCCTGTTCCCCTTATGCGAGCAGGTCGGGATGGCTGCTTCACGCACGAACTCGTATGCATTCGCGCCTTCGAGCAACTG
>MEPR01000086.1:0-5125 GCA_001769835.1 Bdellovibrionales bacterium GWB1_55_8 | reverse complement strand
AAGCCATCCTGCATGCCGTGCTGGCGATCGCGCTTTTTGCTTCGTCTTCAGCCGTATGGGAGGAAAGATAACCCCCGTTTCGTGCTTCGCTTTCGAGTGCGTCAATCTTGCTATTTAGCTCCGCATAAGAGTCATGCAAAACTCGGTAGTTTTCCAATCGCCCCTTAACCTCAGACGTGAAGACGTGCTGAGTGACCACCGCGTGATCGCATGCTCCGTGATCTCTCAGTTGGTCCACCATGTCACAAGTCCAGCCGCCTTGTTTAAGCGGGTCATGAAAAGTCCGGTAAAACCAACTCTCGGCCGCGCGCTCCACTGCTGCGCCTACGGGAGAAGACTGGAACGACGGTTCAACCTGATCTTTGTGGTTCTTCTTCCAGTAAGCATCGGCCATTTGGGCGGCTGCATAAGAATAGCAAAGAGGAAAGCCGTCCTGGTCCATGACAGGAACAACCTCCATCGAGCCGCCCGGCGCTCTCATGTCCACCGGAGCACCACAATTCCCGGCCCATACAGGAACAGCAAAGAAGAAGATCAGAGGCAATAAAAATAGCGTCGTCCGCATCCCTTTACAACCGATACGCAGGCATCTCGTCAAACTGGAGATACTTGTAAACGTTGGCTTCGTTGGGCTGGATCTTTTCGCGGTAAACGGCGAGGTATTCTTCCTTGGTCGGAATTTTTCCGCTCAAGGCGATCGCGGCACCGAGCTCGGCTGAGCCCAGATAAACCTGCGCGCCGTTGCCCATGCGGTCATCGAAATTCCGGGTGGAAGTCGAGTAGACCGTGGCGCCATCCGGTACGCGCGCCTGATTTCCCATGCAAAGGGAACAGCCGGCGATCTCAATCCGGGCGCCGATGGAGCTGAAGACCGAGAACATGGCCTCATCCTTCAGTTGCTCCTGATCCATGCGGGTCGGCGGGCAAATCCAGGTGCGAACCGAGCCGTTGAATTTCTGGCCTTTCCAGATGGTTCCGGCGGCGCGAAAATGACCGATGTTGGTCATGCAGGAGCCGAGGAAAACATCCGTCACGGGAGTCCCGGCAACTTCCGACAGGAGCTTCACGTCATCCGGATCATTCGGGCACGCGAGAATCGGCTCGCTGATCTCAGCAAGATTGATCTCGATGGTGGCCGCATATTCCGCGTTGGCGTCGGCCGAAAGAAGTTTCGGATTCTTGAGCCAGGCTTCGACATCGGCGATGCGATGACGGAGCGTTTCTGCATCGTTATAGCCGTCTGCGATCATCTTCTTCATGAGTGCGACATTCGAGCGCAGGTAATTTGCGACGGTTTGTTCCGAAAGTTTGATGCACGCGGCAGCGGCACTTCTTTCGGCGGCGGCGTCAGTCAGTTCAAAGGCCTGTTCAACCGAGAGATCCGGAAGGCCTTCCATTTCCAGGATGCGCCCGTTGAAGATGTTCTTCTTGTTCTTCTTCGGAACGGTGAGCAGGTTCTGCTTGATCGCCCAGTAAGGGATCGCGTTGACGACATCGCGAAGCGTGATGCCAGGATTCAGTTTTCCTTTGAACCGAACTAGCACGGATTCGGGCATGTCGAGCGGCATGAAACCCAGCGCGCCTGCAAAGGCAACGAGGCCGGATCCAGCAGGGAAGGAGATGCCGATCGGAAACCGGGTATGAGAGTCACCGCCCGTTCCGACCGTGTCGGGAACCAGAAGGCGGTTCAGCCAGGAGTGAATCACTCCGTCACCCGGCTTCAGTGCAACGCCCGAGCGATGATGCATGAAGGTCGGAAGTGCCTTGTGCATCGAAACGTCCGCGGCCTTCGGATAGGCAGCCGTATGGCAGAACGACTGCATGAACAAAGGCGCCTGGAATTTCAGGCAGGCAAGTTCCTTCAGTTCATCCGCGGTCATCGGGCCCGTGGTGTCCTGGGATCCGACCGTCGTCATCTTGGGTTCGCACGCTGTGCCGGGAAGAACGCCGGGAAGACCGCAGGCTTTGCCCACCATCTTCTGCGCCAGCGAATAACCTTGATTCGGCTTCGGTTCGGGGTTCACCGGCTGAATGAACTGCTCCGTGGGTTTCATTCCAAGTGCTTTCCGAGCGCGATCCGTCAGAGCCCGGCCGATGATGAGGTTCGTTCGGCCGCCGGCACGGAACTCATCGGCAAGCGTGTTGGGAGCCAGTTTGAAAGTGGAAAGAAGTTCGCCTGATTCGGATTTGATTTCCCCTTTTTCAGTATCAATGATGATGACATCGCCGGTCTTCAGTTTGGCGACATCCGTCTTGATCGGCAGGGCACCTGAATCCTGAGCGGTGTTGAAGAAAATCGGGGCGATGACGCCACCGATGATGACGCCGTTCCGGCGCTTGTTCGGAACGTGCGGGATATCTTCACCGATTGCCCAAAGCACGCTGTTGCAAGCTGATTTACGTGACGAGCCAGTGCCAACGACGTCTCCGACGAAGGCGACCTGATGACCTTCGGCGCGGAACTTCGCGATCGTGGCGAGGCCGGTCGGGAATTTTGTTTTCCCCATGGCCAGCGCATGAAGCGGGATGTCAGGACGGCTCCACGCATCGCCCGCGGGTGAGAAGTCGTCGGTATTGATTTCACCATCGACTTTGAAAACCTTCACTTTCGTGGTCTTGGGAACTCCGGGCCGGCTGGTGAACCAGCTGGCGTCGGCCCAGGCCTGCATGACTTTTTTCGCGACCAGATTGGTCTTCGCGAGTTCGGCTACTTCGTTGAACGAGTCATAGACGAGGACGGTGTGAGAAAGCGCCTTGCCGGCTTCTTCAGCGAGTTCGGGATTTCTGAGAGCTTCAACGAGAGGGCCTACATTGTACCCGCCCAGCATCGTGCCCAGAATCCTCACGGCCTCCAGTTTGCTCACCACCGGGGATTTCGCCTTGCCGCTGACCAATTTCCCGAGGAAATCCGCTTTGACTTCGGCGGCCGGATCGACCCCTGGTGACACGCGGTCTTTCAGAAGGTGAAGGAGAAAGTCTTCCTGTCCCTTTGGCGGAGTCTCGAGCAGCGCACAAAGGTCTTTCGCCTGGGCTGGATCAAGCGGGCGGGCCGGAATGCCTTGCGCTTTGCGTTCAGCTTCGTGTTTCAGATAAGCGTCGATGAAGTTCGCCATGGGGGCTCCTGGAAGTGAAGAATGAAATGTGCTTAGGTCCCGCAATTTACACCGATTTTTCCTATTTATGAAACAGGAAAAATCACGCACAGGGTGCGCAGGCGCGCGCCTGTGGCACACGCGTGTACCCTGGCGTTCATGCTGCTTTTTTTGGTTTGCTCCGAGCCTTTATGGATAAATTGCGAAACGGGTTCCAAGCTAGCCAGCGATCGTAATTACCATAGTGCCGGTGGACTGGACCGAGGGGCAGGATCAGCCACCAGCCATCGATGTCGTCTGCGGCAGATCGTAAGTGATATAGAGCATAGCAATTCATTGGTTTTGCGCGCCAAGCGTCGGCGCATCGATTCAGGCGCTTGATCAACGAAAAGCGACCTGTCGCCGAACGGGGAGATGCAGAGCAACGGATGCGGGCGCTTTTCTTTGAGCAGCAGCGCTGTTTTGTTTTTTATACTTTCCGTAAAGCAGTACGGTCCCCAAAATGGTTCCGAAAAGAAGTACCATGATGAGCGAAGAGATGAGTGTGACCCAGTTTTCGAGTAACATGGTATTAACCCTTTCGTTACCGGGGATAGTTTGCAAGGAATGTGCAATGTCGATTTCTCCTGATTTCACCAGGTTAGCCGTACATCGGGTGTTTATCTTTTTGACGGTTGTAGCGGTCTCTCTGGTCAGTCACGCAAATGCTGATGGCCCGAAGCCCTGTGCGCAACCGGGGCTTGCAACCTGGGTGGCGGAGTGGGGGATTCCCAGCCAGCTGAGCCCACAGCTCTCGCAGTTGCACCGTTATTCAGCGGTCTGGACGCGGGATCTCGCGTTTCATTCAAGCAGCAGGAGTTTTCATCAGGTCCCTTCTTCCGTTCTGACCGAGGTTCATCGGGAACTGAAGAAAACGCCCGACGTCTGCAGGGGGCCTGTCCTGCACAATGCGACTGGCAAAGGATTTGATGCTTCGCTCGGTCTCGAGATTCTCAAGATGCCGGATCCAGCGTTTTCCCAGCTTGCGGAACTCGTAAAGCAGCAGGGCTGGAACGTGCTTCAGGTGGATTTGGAGTCTCTGCCCGAGACTGCCGCTGAAGATTTTGAAAAATGGCTGGCCCGTCTGATCAAGTCCCTGGAGCCGCAGAGTATTCGGATTTCCGTCGTCCTGCACGCCAAGACCTCATTGCCGGGAGATTACGAAGGCGCGCGGTTTCAGCGTTGGGACAAGCTTGCGGCGCTTCCTGTCGACTTCGTTGTGATGGCTTACGATTACCATTGGTCCACGAGCGCGCCCGGCCCGATCGCACCATTCCACTGGGTTGAAAAGGTGGCTCAGCTTTCAAAGGCCACGTTCAGTATGGACCGGCTTTTCCTGGCGCTGCCAGTCTACGGCTATCACTGGAAAAAGAAGCCCGGCAAGACAGTCACTTGGAGTGGAAGGCCCGAGCTTGCACCGGCTTTGGCAAAGCTCACCTCCGCAAAGCGTTGGAAGGCTATTCAGCTCAAGGATTCCGCAGACGGCATGGCTCGTTCGAGAGGCCTCGATGAGAAGAGCTATTGGGACGACGGCAAGAGCGCCGCTGACAAAATTCAGCGACTCAGGAAGCTCGGTTATGAAAAATTCGCGCTCTGGCGGTGGGGCGGCGATCCCGAGGCTCTGGCTCTGACGCCCTTTCAGGTTCGTCAATAAATCGACACTCGGGCGGCCGAGCGGCCAGCAAGCGGCATCAAAAGCCTGAAAACATTCAAGTTCACTCCTCTAAGACCGATGATTAAGGGAGAAGCTGACAACCAAAATGCAATCCACGCCAACAGCAGTGCACACGTCCTGTAGGTGGAAGTCCCCGGTCTCGCGAAGGCTAGGGCCGATTCTTGGGTTTTGTTTACTGTTTGCAGCGAGTCCCGGTGCCGCGGCGGAGAAGGAAAGCAGCTCTTGCACGCAGCGAAATGTGCCGCGCGATCTGGCAAAAATTCGCAACCTCTCTCAAAGCATGGATCCTGAAGTCGAAGCGCTTGCCAGGGATTTCGCC
>MEPR01000085.1 GCA_001769835.1 Bdellovibrionales bacterium GWB1_55_8 | reverse complement strand
GGCACGGACGAAGTGTACTGCTCGATGGCCCCGGGCTCCTGGCTTCAGAAATCGGGACCCGTCGCCAATCCGTACTACGGAAAGCAGATGCTCCGCTGCGGAGAAAAACGCTGATCAGAAAAGTGCGCCACCCAGGATCAAGCTGGCAAATGTGAAATAGAGGATCAGCCCGGTCACGTCAACGAGCGTCGCGACCAGGGGTGCTGAAGCGGCTGCAGGGTCAAGACCGATTCGGCGCAACAGGAACGGCAGCATGGCTCCCGTGACACTCCCTAACAGGACGACACCCACCAAACTGGCTGAAACAGTCAGCCCGAGCTGCATATAATGTGCGCCGAAAGCGTCCTCACGTGCGGGAGTCAACATGATCCTCAAGAATCCGATGGTACCCAATATGGCCCCGAGAGATAAGCCAGTAAGTAACTCGCGCATCAGAACCCGCCACCAGTCGCGTAAACGGATTTCCTGAAGCGCGATGGCTCGAATGATCATACTGGTGGCCTGCGATCCCGAGTTGCCTCCACTGCTGATGATGAGCGGAATGAAAAGCGCAAGCACCACCGCTCGTTGAATATCGAGTTCATAGTGCCCCATGGCAATCGTCGTGAGCATTTCGCCAAAGAAAAGAACCACGAGCCAGATCGCGCGTTTCCGAATCATCCGGAGCAGGGAGATCTGCATGTAAGGTTCGTCAAGTGCTTCAGAACCACCGAGTTTCTGAATGTCTTCGGTCGCTTCTTCTTCAACTACGTCCACGACGTCGTCGACCGTAACGATACCCTTCATCCTGCCGTGGTCATCGACGACGGGCAGGGAGGCCAGGTCATACTTCGCGAATTCGCGGCTGACCTGCTCCTGGTCCATCTGCTCCGGCAAAGTCACGAGATCGGTCGTCATGATGTCCGAAACGAGCTTTTCCGGAGATTCCAAAAGCAGCTCGCGGAAAGACACCGTGCCAAGCAGACGCTGATCTGGATCAAGCACGTAGCCGTAGTGAATCGTTTCAGCGGTGCCACGCGCTTGCGCCCGCAAATACCGAATGGCCACGTCAACCGTGACATCAGGTCGTAAGCGGATAAAACGAGGATTCATGAGACCGCCGGCTTCATCCTCTGCGTATGCCAGAAGAGCGGTGATCTCTTTTGCCGTGACGGGATCGAGCAGTGAAATCACCCTGCCGCGCTCGTCGCTCGGAAATTCCTGAATCAAGTCCGCGGCGTCGTCAGGAGCAAGCAGACGAACCCACGAGCGCTTTTCCGGCCAAGGGCGTTCCTCGAGCAGACCGCGCTGGTCAGACGGACCCAGGCTGATAAAAAGCTCTTCGGCGTCCGCACGAGGCAAGGATTTGAACGCTTCAAGTCTGTCGTCATGAGAGAGGCTCGGCCAGTGCTCCTGAACGCGATCGAGCTCCGACTTTTCGTCGACGATCTCGGATTCGTTGTCTTCGCTCTCTTTCATGTTCTTTCCTTGAAGCCGGTACTACGCGACGGAGCCTGTGGACCGTCGCCCTTGAACCTTAATTCGGCGACTTCCACAATGGATTTAAACCTCTGATTGAGTCAGGAAACAAGGTTCACTACTAAGGTTTATATCGGGTGTCAACGTCCGACAAGGAGCCGTTATGCCCTATTCCCCATAAAGTAGAAATGGACGCCGCATCTCAATGAACCGAGAGAGCCCTGAATCCCAGCGCTGCATGACCTGCTCAGGTGTGCGCCGCTCCCGGGTCAGAAGCCGCCAGGCGTCGGAATCGCCGACCTCGGTCTGAAAGCCCGTTGTCGCGGTGTAGCGCGAAGGATGGACCTCATAGATCGCCTGAACCAGATGCAATCCGGCCAATACCGAATTCAGGTTGTCGCGATCCGTGATGGTCACGGACACTCCGGGACAACGCTTTCCGCGATAAGGATGATAAGGCGCAGTAGGCACAAAGGACGTCTCTTCGAAACTGACACCGGGAATGCCTCTTCGATTCAGATTCGCGACGATCTTGCTCGCGTTGAAGTAAGGGGCTCCGTAAAGCTCAAAAGGACGCTCCGTTCCGCGGCCGACCGAGAGATCCGTTGTCTCAGCCGTACCCATTCCCGGGTAAAGAATGGCGCCCTCAAGCGTTTTCATATTAGGAGAAGGGTTCACCCAGGTCAGCCCTGTCTGGTCAAAATACATGGATCTCCGCCACCCGCGCATCGCGATGATCTCGAGGCCGACCTTTATTCCAAACTGCTCATTAAAGTACTTTGCAAGTTCGCCCACTGTCATCCCATGTCGAGTGGGAATTGGATAAATGCATGTGATCCCGCCGCAAACAGAAGCGTCTGGAACAGCACCTTCGACCGCGCCACCGATCGGGTTCGGTCGATCCAGTACGATGAACTTCTTCCCGGACTCTGCCGCGGCTTGCATGGCCAGCGCCATCGTACCGATATAAGTATAAAATCGCGTTCCGATATCTTGGATATCGAACACCAGTACGTCCAGATCCTTGAGCATCGCGCGCGTTGGCTTCTGCGTCTTTCCGTAAAGGCTGTGGATGGGGAGGCCTGTTTTCGCATCGACGCCGGAATCAACCGCCTCATCGAGGTCCCCGCGAATGCCATGCTCAGGAGAGAAAAGCGAAACCAGGCGAAATCCCGCAGCCTTCGAGGAATCAAATAACCGGTCAATCGTACTTTCGCCGGATCGCGTGCGGCCAGTGTGATTTGTAATCAGCCCGACACGAAGCCCGGCAAGCGACCGAAAGCCGTCTTCGGTCAGCACATCGATTCCAGGAGCGACCAGCCCCTGAACCTCCGCAAGAGCGGCCCAGGGAAGCGACGCGCCCGCCAGCAGAAGACCCAAAACTATTTGCCCGTACACTGATTTCAACACGGCGCAGACTATCGCCGCAAAGAACGTTTTTTTCAATTCTATAAAACACTTAGCCAGGCTTCGTTCGCCGGATCAAGAGTAGGCGATTACCTGCGAAATAAACCTAGTTATTTCGCGGTTGAAGGCGGAGGGGTTCTCCATATTCGGAAAATGTCCCGCATCCGGAATGAGGCGCATTTCTGATCGGGGTATTTGGGCCTGTATCTTTTGAAGCACCGGGGGCGGCGTGAGTGCGTCCTGCTCCCCCCCCAGCAACAGCGTGGGGACTCGAATTTGCGGAAGTACGGCAGAGGTGTCCGTTCTAGCCGCCAAGGCTATCAGCACCGAACAAACCGAATCAGCGGAACGCGATCGGGCGATCTCCCGAATCCGGCCCACGAGTTCTGGAAATTTTGTGAACGTGCCGGGAGCGAGCACATTCTTCAGGAAGTCGTCGATATACCGTTCGACGCCGGCGGTTCGAATGAAGCGGATGGAATCAGCACGCTTGATTTTAGCCGCATTTGAATCCGCTTCAGCGCGGGTATCACAAAGGATCAGGCCTTTGAAACGCGATGCGTCCCGCTCGATCGCACGCAAGGCCACATACCCGCCCATGGACAGTCCGACGAAGACCGCGGGTCCGGTCCCCAGCTCGTCCTGAAGAGTAAAAACATCGTCCACCAGATGTTCGAGAAGAACGCCGCCTGTTGACTGAAAATCCGGCGCGATCACGCGACATTGTCCACGAAGGGCCTCCACCTGAGAAAACCACATCTGATGATCCAGCGGAAAAGCGTGCAGAAGAAAAACCGGCGGCAGATTTCGCTCGCCCGTATCGAAAATCATACGAGATGCATACCAGAGGGGAATGGGGATTGCAGCTGCCTACTGGTCAGAAAGCACCTTGCGCACCGCGGAACTATTTTTGAAGGAGACCCCATGCAACTGAAAGATATCATGACCACCCAAGTAGAAATCATTACACCCGATGCGACTGTGGAAGCAGCGGCCAAGAAAATGGACGACACTGATGTAGGCGCGCTGCCCGTTTGCGATAATGATCGGCTGGTCGGAATTATCACGGACCGCGACATTGTCGTGCGGTCCATTTCCGTAGGCCAGGATCCGAAACAGACTTTTGTCCGCGATGTCATGACCACGTCCTCGATCATTTACGCCTTTGAAGACGACCAGGTCGAGGGGGCGGCGGAACTGATGGAAAAGAAACAAGTGCGCAGGCTTCCCATCATGAACCGCAAGAAACGGATGGTCGGAATGGTCTCATTGGGGGATCTGGCCGTCCATGTGAAAGACCAGAAACTTGCGGGCGAGGTGATCGAGAAAGTCTCTGAACCGTCTCACAAACAGGCAGCGTGAGGTCACCATGGCTCAACGCGACTTCCTGCACTTCGCTATCAAACGAATACTTACATCCGGAAACCTCGTTAAATTATCGGGCGAACAATGTGAACTCGCGGCCGTTATCGCCGGCGTGAACCCGGGCGAAAATTTTGTCAGTCTGGACGCCTGTGCCGATAGCGTGATTGCCTCATTGCGATCGCAGTACGAACGCGAGAAGAGACAAGCGGCGGCATAAAGAAACCTGGCACGGCTTGACGCTCCCCGTTCCGAGGACTATGTTCCCCCGGTGCCGCGCCAAAAATTAGAGCTCTTCATTGACGGAATGACCTGTGCCGCGTGTTCAACGCGCGTTGAAAAGGCGTTGAATCGTCAGCCGGGTGTAAAGGCGACCGTTAACCTGCCCGCCGAAAAGGCGAGAATCGAGTTCGACGGTTCACAAGTCACCGCCGAACGACTGATGGAAGTCGTCAAAAAAGCCGGCTACGGTGCCCGTGAAATTCACGAAATTTCACCCTCAGAGGACAAGAAACGGCGAGCCGAAGCCTACGAACATGATCGACGTGTGTTTCTTTTCTCTCTCGCGCTGACGGCTCCCTTTCTGTTCGAAATGGGCGCAATGTTCACAGGAGCCGCGCACCACGAGTTCATCCCACGATGGGCGCAGCTGGCCCTGGCCACGCCCGTGCAATTCTGGATCGGTCGCCGTTTCTATATCGGCGCCTGGCACGCGCTTCGCGGAGGCGGTGCGAACATGGACGTACTGGTCGCACTCGGGACAAGCATGGCGTACTTCTTCAGCGCTGTGGTGACAGTTTTCGACTTGCCGCTTCACGTCTATTTCGAGGCAAGCGCGGCAATCGTCACGTTGGTGCTCATGGGAAAACTGCTGGAAGCGCGCGCCAAGGGAAAAACTTCCGCAGCGATCGAGGAGCTCTTGAAGCTTCAACCGAAAACAGCTCATGTCGAGCGCGATGGCAAGGTGGTGGAGCTACCCACTGACGAGATCAGACGCGGCGACATTTTTCTTGTTCGAGCAGGTGAAAGCGTTCCTGTCGACGGCGAAGTCCTCGAAGGACTCTCCTCCGTGAATGAATCCATGCTGACGGGCGAGAGCCTGCCGGTGGATAAGGCCGTCGGGATGAAGATCTTTGCCGCCACTCAAAATTCCAATGGCTTGCTTCGCTGCCGGGCAACGGGCGTTGGTGACCAGACGGCGCTCGCCCGAATCGTGCGCCTCGTTGAAGAGGCCCAGGGATCCAAGGCGCCAATCCAGCGTCTTGCGGATCGCATATCCGGAATTTTCGTGCCCGTGGTCACAGCCATCAGCCTGTTCACCTTCATCGGTTGGTGGTGGCTCGGAGGTGATTTCACGACTGCCTTGATCAATGCTGTCGCAGTGATGGTCATTGCCTGTCCGTGCGCCCTCGGACTTGCGACGCCTACCGCAATCATGGTGGGCACCGGAAGCGGCGCCCGTGCTGGAATTCTGGTCAGGAACGCGGCGGCGCTTGAGAGAGCCGAGAAGATAAAAACACTGATTGTGGACAAAACAGGAACTTTAACCGAAGGGCGTCCTTCGATCACCGCTGCCATCCCACTCAGCGATACGACCGAAAAGGAACTCTTCCGCATAGCTGCCAGCCTGGAGCAGGGTTCCACCCATCCGCTTGCACGAGCGATTCTGGACCGCGCGGCAATGAACGCCACTGTTCCTGGCGAATTGAGGAATTTTGCCGCGGTTCCTGGCAAGGGCGTCGAAGGCGAGGTTGCCGGCACTCGCTACAGGCTTGGTTCCCTTGATTTCGTATCTGAGCTGGGCCACCAAGCACCGGACGCATTGGCTGAAGAACTGTCCAGACGACCTGGAACCATCGTTGCAATTGCCTCCACCGAAAAGACCCTGGGCTTCCTGATCCTATCCGATCCCATTCGCGCCAGCTCACTTCACGCGATCACCCTTCTTAAAAAGCAGGGTGTCGAAGTCATCATG
Source organism: Bdellovibrionales bacterium GWB1_55_8 (assembly GCA_001769835.1). Classification (GTDB taxonomy): domain Bacteria; phylum Bdellovibrionota; class UBA1018; order UBA1018; family UBA1018; genus GWB1-55-8. The sequence goes on along the minus strand of MEPR01000085.1, from coordinate 26,140 downwards.
ATGACGGGTGATAACGCGCGTACCGCCGCTGTAATCGCGGAACAGGCCGGGATCCCGCGCTATTTTTCGGGAGTTCTCCCCGAAGGGAAAGCGGCACAGGTAAGCCAGGCCCGAGGCGCAGGAAATGTGGTCGGAATGGTGGGGGATGGAATCAATGATGCCCCCGCTTTGGCCGCGGCCGATGTCGGATTTGCGATAGGAGCGGGAGCGGACGTGGCCATCGAGGCTGCCGATATCACGCTCGTCCGAAACGACCTGACGAGCGTATCCGATGCGATCAGCCTTTCTCGCGCGACTCTTGGCAAAATTCGCCAGAATCTTTTCTTCGCTTTCATCTACAACGTCTTGGGGATCCCGCTTGCTGCCGCGGGGATGCTGAATCCCGTGATCGCAGGCGCGGCAATGGCAATGAGTTCGGTTTCCGTTGTCAGCAATTCACTGCTTTTACGTCGCTGGCGCCCAAACACGATTGGTAAACGAAAGGAAGGCTGAAATGGCTAACATCACTCTGAAAGTACAGGGAATGACATGCGATGGCTGCGTACGCAGCGTGAAGAAAGTCCTGGAACCCATCTCAGGGGTCAAGAACGTGAACGTCTCGCTCGATCAGGGGCAGGTTGCCATTGAATACGATGACAAATCCGCCACGAAAGAGGATTTCAAGTCCGCCATCGAAGATGCGGGTTTCGACGTACTGTCGTGAGTCCGAGGCCTGCGTTCTGGAAAAAGGGGGTCCGGTTCAAGTGTCTGGGTTGCGGCAAGTGTTGTCAGGCCCGTGATACCTACGGATTCGTTTATCTCACCAAAAAGGACCGCCAACGTCTCGCTCTTCACCTCCAGCTTTCCGAAAAAGAGTTTCGCCGGAAATATTGCGAGGAAACAGATGGCTGGACACATCTTAAAAATCCCCGGTTGGACTGTGGCTTTTTCAAAAACAACGGCTGTGAAGTTTACGAAGCGCGACCGGAACAGTGCCGAACATGGCCTTTCTGGCCTGAGAACATGAACGCTCGTGCATGGCGATCACAGGTTTTGTCATTCTGCCGAGGAGCAAGCGAGGCAACCCATCGTGCGCGATTGTACGCTGCCGAAGAAATTCAATCAGCGCTCGCGCGGGATCCGGTGAATCCAAAAGAGAGTGAGTGATTGAAAAAAAAGTTTTGTCATATGACAAACGACAGGTATGTTGACTTAAGCAGTACGATCAACAACCAATAACACTGGAGATATCCATGGCCACCAAGAAGAAAACAAAAACCGCCGCGAAAACCAAAGCCAAGAAGACCACCAAGACCAAGAAGAAGTAATTTTATTTCCCGGGCGCCCCTCCATAGGGCGTCCGGGAAAGCTCCGCTCTTTTTTTCCTCCTTTTCCCGCTGCCCCCTTTAAAAAACTCCTCCCGTAAACAGCCCCTTTAGAAACAGAACGACTTTGCCGAAAAGCCATCATGGCTTTCCGTCAGCTCCGGCTCACTCTTGTCGGAACCATTTTCGCTGTCATCTTATGGACCGCGCCAACTCACGCGCTCGCACCGGAGAACGATGACTCCGGCTGTCAGTTGGAAGGGCCCCTTTTGACTGCCTCCTGGAACGGAACGATGCCGGAAAACGGCCTCCTTGGCGTCTGGAGGATTCCGCTTTCGCCGCGGCACCCCGAAATTTTAACCGAAGCCCGTCTTCTTCTTGAGTGGGAATCCCTCGGCGGTGTGCGCGCGACTTTTTCCTTTCCGGATCCGCTCCCATACGGGATCCCTTTTTCTTTTCAGAAGATCGAGGTCGTTTGGGATGACGGGTCCCTGACCGGCACCCGTTTGATTGACTGGTCGGACGACTGTTCGGGTGCAGGGCGTTCCCTTTTTCCCGGGCAGAGCTGGGGAGTCATTCTCGAGCCGTCTGTCTCGCGACCTTTGCGAAACCTCCGCCTCAGACTCTGGGGCGCGCGGAACTGATCTGGCCCGAACTCGGAGCGTGTGATAAACGCGCAGCCATGAAACTGCCTATTGCCTCCGGGCTTTTGCTTTTGGGGTCGCTGGTATCAACCGAGGTCCATGCTTCGCGAGCAAGGGAACTCATCCTCGGAACGGGTGATGGCGGCGTGGCGCTCAATGGTGGCAGCTTCCTGTTCGATCACGGTTATAATATTTTTTACAACCCCGCTTACATCAACGATTTCAATCACTGGGGTACCATAGAGAAGTCCAATGCGCCCGGCGGTACAGCTCAGGGCGGCATTTTTGACAGTCTTTTTCTGATCAGTTACGGCGTGTTCCTGAATCGTGGGAGCGCCATCGTCACCGTGCCCGGAATCGCCGGTGGAACAACGCTTCCTTATGCGGTGGCCCCAGTGCGGCCTTTTGAGTTTTTCGTTGGCGGAGATTTCGGATTCAAATGGGGTCTGGGCCTCAGCTACGCCGGCGCCCGGGCCTCATCCGGAAACTCATCCGACCTGAGCGTTCACGCAGGTGCTGTAATCGGGGACTACGAACCCTTTTTCACAATAAAACCCTCGGGAAACGAGCCGAATCGCGAACATTATTTTTACCGGGCAGGCCTTCGCTATCGCTGGGGCGAATGGGTCCCTTATTTTGTCGCGGTAACTGCGGGTGATCGATCCACGGATCCCAATGCCTTGTCGGCGCTTAAGGAAATTACTTATGGCTTCGGTTTCACTCGGAGCACCCGTGTCGTTGAAGGCGTTAAGATGAATTACGGCCTGAGTTATTACAAAATCGCGGATTCCGGCGGTCCAGCTCAAGGTGAGCGGAAGATTCTGCCCCTGGATCTCTCGTTTGAAGGGGCGTTGAATGAATGGGCCACACTCCTTGGCGGAGTGAGCTATCGCTTGCTGGATCGATTGGACGGGCTCAGCTCAGCTGACAATACGACAGGCAGAATCGGTCTTCGCCTTGCGAACGACAAGGTCTCCTTGGAATGGGCCCTTGGAAAAAATCTGCCGGACAATGGTTCCGAGCAGCCCGATTCGCTGGATACCCAAAGCATTGACCTGACCAATGGATTCTTCACCGCCGCCAACGTGACCTTTCGCTGGTAAGCGCCGCTGATCAGAAACCCCAGATAGCGCCGAGCGACAGCCTTTCGTGACTCACTTCAAAGCGGATGGAAGGGGCATTCTCATTGAAAGTCCGGATAACCCCGGCGCCGAAACGCGGAAAAAGCAAAAAGCGGTTATCGAGCGACTCTCCGGTAATGCTGCCCCCGAGACCCGCCACCGAATAAAAGGTCCAAGCCGCGTCTTTTCGGAAATCCCATCTCAGATGCGCGCTGTAGGAGAAAGCTGTGGTTGAGTGAATAAAGATCGGGCCGGCCTGGATCTCGATTGATACGGAATTGCTGATATCCGGCACAAAGCCCTGAGGCACGATTTTTCTGCTCAAGGTTCCAAGAACTTCAAACCCGGCGCTCGAATCGAGAATTCCGAGTCCCGTCAATGCGCCCAGGTGAAACTGAGCTGGATCGGATGCCCCCTTCCAGTTTTCCTCGGCTTCCTCCGCCGACGCAAAATTCGCTGACAGTGCGATTGAAAGGAAGAGCCCGCCTGCAATTTGAGCGATGAATTTTCTCATTCGGCGAGACTATCTCAATCGCTCGATTCGATCGAGCAGGTTTTTCAGCATGGCTCCCGTGGCGCCCCAGACGCGGTGCCCCTGCAACTGATAAACATGAATCGGGTAAGAGGACCTCCCAATGACGAACTGCTCTTCACGATAGGTATCCGATGCCTGGAGCTGAACCAATGGAGCCCAGAAAACCTCGGCAATTTCAGCTGGACTGATGCGAATGGTCGTATCGCCAATCGAAGGGTGAAGAATACCGACAATGGGCGTGATCCAGAATCCGGTCACCGTCCAAAGCTTTGGAAGCTCACCCAGCACTCGCACGGAAGCAGGCGAAATTCCCACCTCTTCCTCGGTCTCGCGCAGCGCGGCAGCGACTGAGTCAGCGTCCTCCGGATCGACCACTCCGCCCGGGAAAGCAATTTGACCCTTGTGGGTCTCGACGAGTTCAGTTCTTCGCGTCAGCAAGATCGAAGGACCGGACTGCGGAGACGAACGATTCCATCCGAAAAGGATCAGTACAGCGGCCGCTCGGCCTTCGGGGTGCAATAGCCGCTCGGAATAAGGCAAATCGAGTGCAAGTGCGGTCCTGAGCTTATCTTCAAAGGACTCGCGAGAATTTTCGTGTTGCGGTTCAGTGTCTGACATAGGGAGGGTTTCATTTTACCCGCTTTCAGGTATCACTGAAAGCCCATGCCTCACCCTTTTCACGGGCGCTGCGTCGCCCTGACCACGCCTGATGACACTGATTACAAAACAACTCGGCTTCGCGTTGCGACAGCCGAGGGGCTTAAAGATTTTGAAGTCTCGGATGCCCACGACGTTCGAGTCGGCGATATCGTCGAAATCACGGCGTCGCGCGCTCGGGTACTTACCAGAAACCGGTCCGGCACGATGAAATGGATGCAGCAGGTACTTGACCCGAGACGCATTCAGGCTATGAAAACGCGGGCAAAGCTCGAGGCCGAAACACACTCCTTTTTCAACTCGCGGGGATTTCTCGCGACACGAACCCCGCTTGTCGTCCCTTCACCAGGTATGGAACCGCATATCCGTCCTTTCCGCGTGACCACTGCGACGGGCCCGGAACCGGAGCTGGCGGGTTTCCTTCCCACCTCTCCCGAATTCGCCATGAAACGCCTCCTTGTCGGAGGCCTCGAACGTGTCTATCAGCTCTCTCCGGCTTTTCGCCACGAACCCCGCTCCACCACTCACCATCGCGAATTCACCATGTTGGAGTGGTATCGTGCGTATGCCGGCTACACCGACATCATGAAGGATACGGAAGAGCTGTTTTCGACGCTCGCGCTCCGGCTCTTCGGGGAAGCCAGGTTGAAATTTCAAGGACAAAACATTTCGGTTGCGACGCCCTGGCCGAGATTAAAAGTTCGGGATCTTTTCACGTCACTGGCTGGCGTTGATCTTGTGAAGTCTTCGCAGACGGAGGATCTGGCTCAGGAGTGCCTGCGGCTCGGACTCAAACCGGCGCCGACGGATACCTGGGATGATCTCTATTTCAGGATCTGGCTCAACATCGTCGAGCCCGCGCTTCCGGCCGATCGTGCGGTCTTCGTAGTGGATTACCCGGCGTCGCAATCAGCGCTCGCCGTGGTCGCGGCGGATCCGGACGGAAGCCACTGGGCCAGGCGCTTTGAAGTCTACGCCGGAGGGCTGGAGCTCGGCAACGCCTTTGAAGAGCTGACGGATCCCGTGGAGCAGCGGACGCGGTTCGCCGAAGACATGGAACTGCGAGCCCGCGTCTATGGGAACGATTTTCCGGCGACGCCCATGGATGAAGAGTTTCTCGGCGCACTGGAAGAAGGACTCCCTCCGTCCGGAGGAATTGCCGTGGGCTTTGATCGCCTCGTGATGCTGTTCGCGGACGAACCACAGATCGATTACACGTTCTGGTTGCCGTGAAGCTCCCGTGCGCGTTGATAGCGGTAGAGACGCGCGTACAATCCATCAAGATCAATCAGCTGCCCGTGTGACCCCTGCTCCAGTATCTGCCCCTTGTGAAGAACAATGATATTCGATGCGTTTCGAACAGTCGCGAGCCGATGCGCGATAAGAACCGCCGTTCGCCCCTGACTCGAAGATTCCAGCTCCTGCTGCAGACGGGCCTCCGTGCCGGAGTCCACGTTTGCCGTGGCTTCATCCAGGATCCAGATCGACGGATTGGCGGCGCGTGCACGCTCAAACGCAAGTACCTGTCGTTCCCCGGCGGATAACGACCCGCCCCGTTCGCCCAGTTCCGCACCCGATTTTCCCGTGCCGGCCCAGAAATCGACATTGTCCGCACGCGAGCCGGAGAAAAGGAAGACATCCTGCTGGACGATTCCGATGCTTGCGCGCAAAGCACGTTTATCGTAATCGCGCAGGTCTTTGCCATCCAGAAGAATACGGCCTCGCTGAGGCTCATAGAACCGCATCAAAAGGCTGATGAGCGTGGTCTTGCCAGCCCCCGTATGGCCGACCACGCCCACTTGCGAACCCGGAGAAATCTCGAGACTGAAATCTTTCAGAATCCAGTGATCTCCCTCATAAGCGAACCAGACGTTCTCAAAAATAATATGCCCCCGCAGGCTCGCGATCGGAACCGCCGGCGCAAGCTCACCGCCTTCGCCAGCGGGAAGCTCCACGGGCCACTCCAGAATGGAGAAAACGCGTTCAGCGGAAGCCATCCCGGACAGAAAGATGTTCCACTTGTCCGCCATTTCCCGAAGCGGTTGAAATAGCGCGAGTACATAGGCCAGAAATGCGACCAGCACGCCGGGAGCCAATGACGCATCGTGGACTGAGCCAACGCCATACCAGATGACCAGTGAAACGGCGATCCCGGAGCAGATGGTGATGACCGGATGAAAGAGAGCAAAAATCCGGACCGTGGCAAACTGAGAATCAGTGAAACGTTCGTTGACTTCGTTGAACCGTCCGAGCTGCGCGGACTGGCGATTGAATAGGTGAATGATTTTCATTCCAAGCAGATTCTCGGCCAGAAATGCGTTCAGCGCGGACAGCCGGGTGCGAGCCTCTCGATACGCCACCTTGAGACGCGCACTGAAGTATACCGTTAGAATCGCCATCACTGGGAACACGGTGCCCGCAATCAATCCCAATCTGAGATCAAGGACCAGCAGCCATACCAGGATGCCGACAAGCAGCAGCGCATTACCGGCCAATGCCACGAATCCGGCCGAAAACATTTCGGACAACGATGAAATGTCATTCGTTACCCGGGTCATCAGGCGTCCTGCCGGATTTCGGTCAAACGCCGACACAGGAAGTCTCTGCAAATGGGAGAAAAGCCGACAGCGAAGGTCCTGAGCGACCCTTTGCCCGAGCTTTTCAAAATAGTAGGTCTGCCCTATGACCGAAACCACTCGGATAAGAATCACCCCGAAATAGATCGCACTCAAACTCCTGAGTTTCGACCAATCACGTGGAACAATGGCCTCGTCTATCGCAAAACCGAAAAGGCGCGGCTCAAGGAGCGCGGCAGCGGTGGTTGCCACCATCAGAACCAGGCCAATTGCGAGCGGCGCCGGGTGGCAAAGCATACAGCCAATCAGCTTTCGCAGATGATTGGACCGAATCGCCCCGATCTCTCCCTCTTCCTGCTCCATGATATTCTCGGCCGTCATGTCTGAAGCTCCACGGCTTCGGCATAGTGCTCGAGATCTTCCTTCAGCTGTTGCTGTTCATAAAAAATTCGGTAAGCGCCGCGGGCATCCGCCAGCAGCTGCTGGTGCGTTCCCTGCTGTCGTATCGTCCCGTTTTCCAGCACCACGATGCGGTCCGCATCGCGAACAGTCGAAATTCTATGAGCTGCCACGATCTCCGTGTTTCGTCCCGGGCGAGAACGGAGACCCTGAAGAATTTTTTCCTCCGTCTGAACGTCCACAGAGGACAGGACATCATCGAGAACAAGGATCGAAGGTTGCTTCACCAGCGCCCGCGCGATGCTTAAGCGCTGTTTCTGCCCTCCGGAAAGGTTGATGCCTCTTTCGCCGAGACGCGTGCGATAAGAAGAAATCAGACCGACCACGTCATCATGAACCGCGGCAAGTTGGGTGGCCTTTTCAACGACGGCTTTTTCTGAATCACGTTCCATCCACTCGCAAAGACCGAAAGCCACGTTCTCCGAAACGGTTTCACTGAAAAGAAACACGTCCTGGCTGACGAATCCCACCTGTCTCCGGAGTTCCTCGACCGGCCAGCGATTCACATCGATTCCGTCAATGAAAAGCATCCCGTCGGACACGGCGTAAATTCTGGGTAAAAGCGAAAGCAGTGCGGATTTTCCAGCACCGATGGCCCCGATGAAAGCCACCCTCTCGCCCGGCTCGATCCGCAGGGAAACATCTTTCAAAACTTCGATCGAATTCCCTGGAAATCGAAATCCGAGATTCCTGAATTCCACTCCTCCTGGGGTTTTCCAGGCCCCCTTGGGCATGACAGCCATGACCTCGGATCTGTCCGAGACATCGCTTGATTCGTTCAAGACAGCTTTCAGTCGCTTAGAGCTCGAGACCGCGCGCTGGTAAAAGCTGAGCGCCACGCCTATTGCCGCCATCGGCCAGACCATCTTCTGGATATATCGCTGGAACGCCACGAAAGTTCCGAGGGTCACGGCCGCGCCAGCCGCGTCCACCGGCTGGTCAATGAGCTGTTTACCACCTACAAAAAGGAGGAGGACGAGGCCAAGACTCATCGTGAAATCGAGAGTGGGCCCGAACGAGGTCTGCACCCTGGCAAGCCGCAAGCTGAGGCCGGCAAGCTCTTCGCCCTTTGCCCGGAACCTGCCCAGCTGAACGTCTTCCTTCGCGAATCCTTTGATCACGCGGATTCCGGCCAATGCCTCCTGGGCCATCGCCGAGAGCTGTCCCAGCGCCTCCTGCACCTTTTCAGACCTATTGTGGACCTCGCGCTCATTTCGAATGACGAGCCATGGGATGATCGGAAGAGGAATGAAGGCCAGAAGCATCAGTTGCGGGGAAAGCAGGTACATTGCGACCGGCACCGTGGCGAAATAGAAAATGGCGTCCGCCAGAACAAGCAAACCCGCGCCGATTTCCATCCGAACCGCATCCGTATCACTCGTCGCGAGCGACATGAGGTTTCCTACACGATGACGATCATAAAAACTGGCTCCGAGCCCGAAAAGGTGGCGCGAAAAACGAGCCCTCAGATCCCGGCCGGAGAGTATCCCCGTGCGTATGAGATAAATCCGCCAGCCATACCGTCCCACGGCCTGCGCAAGGGCGACCCCCAGGTAAACGAGCGCGATCCAGGCTAATTGCGAAAGGGGCTTTCCTTCAATCGCGATATCAAGGGATTCCTTCAACAGAATGGGCGGAACCACCTCCATCAGATCGACCAGAACCAACGCGAGCAGACCCAGGCCGACCGATGCGCGATATTTCCAGAGGTAATGCCGGATGAACGAGCTCTCCTCGAGAAAACGCTCCCATCGCAAGCGCAGAAATCGGCCAAGCGCGAACGAATTTGCTGGTTTTGATTTCAGGTTCTCGACGCCTGAAGACATTCCTGGAAATCCTCGGGAAGGGGGCTGTGAATTGATATTTCAGTCTGATGTATGGGATGGGGCAAAGTCAATGAAGCGGCATGAAGCATGATTCGCTTGCTGCGACCGGCTTTTGCTCCGTAATGCAAGTCGCCGAGAATCGGATACCCCGCCTCGGCCAGATGTACACGGATCTGATGCGTACGTCCGGTCTTGGGCCGTGCCTCGACGAGGAAGGCGCCGGGAAACTCTTCAAGAAGTTTGAAATCGGTATGCGCGAAATCCCCGCCTGAATGAACGGCCGTGAATCTGGCTTTCTTCCCAGACACTTTCGCCCGCCCGAGATGATTTTGAACCTTCCATTGCAGCGGCATCGGTCGTCCAGGCGCCCGTTCCGAAAGTGCGAGATAAACCTTCACCGCTTGATGAGAGGAGAACGCATTGGCGATGCCCACATTCGCGCGGGACGATTTCGTGAAAAGGACAACCCCCGATGTATCCCGGTCAAGCCGGTGATGAAGACCGACATAGGGCTGCGCCACTTTATCCCTCTGAGCCAGAAATCTTTTGACGGCGGCAAAGAGATTGTCGCGCGATTCATCCAGGGTGGGTTGGGTTGGAAGTTTCGCTGGTTTGTTTACGATGATCAGATCGTCATCCTCGTAAAGGATCCGATCGGGACCCATTTCAAAGCGCTCGTCCGTCGCACCGCCTTTAAGCAGTTTTTCCAGATCCACAAACGCCTCAATGCGGGCGCCTGGCAAAACAGGCTTGGACGCGATTCTGACTCGCCGCCCGTTCAGGTATACCGCCCCGGCAAGCACAAGCTTCCGGGCCATTGCCTTGGAAATGGGCCGCGCAAGGGCTTCGGGAAGCCAGAGCGCAAGTACCTGGTCGAGTCTCAGTCCGCGGTGCTCAGATTTCACCGCGAGGGCCAACTTTTTAATGGGCATAGGTCCTGATATTTAATCTAAACAGGCCTGTGCTACAATCTCGCATATGGCCGATGAGCGAACGCTGACCAAGATACCCAGCCTGAACACCGGCGACGATTCAGGTTTTGACAGGGAAGAACCGACCGATCCGGGTATTACGCTGCCTCCGATGAAACCCTCACAGAAGCGGCCACCGGTTATCCCGACCCCCGCCCCCGCGATGCCAAAGCCGCCACTGGTCGGACGAATGCCCGATATGGCCGCCCTCGATGCCCTGATGAAAGACCCTTCAATCACCGAAATCATGGTGAACGATATTCGGAATGTCATGGTCGAAAAAGACGGAAAGATGAGCTTTTCCGGATTCGCCTTTAGATCGATAGACGAACTTAACCGCCTGACGCGGAACATATTGGACGTAACCGGCCGGATTTTAAGCCCTGATAGCCCCTACGTGGACGTCATCCTCGCGGATGGTTCACGCGTCAACATCATTGGCCCCCCGCTGACACTGCATGGGCCTTGTCTGACAATCCGGAAATTCCCCTCCAAGCGCTTCATGATGGAAGATTTGATCGGCCATCACATGGTCGACCGCAGGGTTGCACATTTTTTGAGCTTCTGTGTGGTGGGCAGATTGAACGTGCTGATCTCTGGCGGGACGGGAAGCGGAAAAACCACCCTGATGAACGCGCTCATTGGTTTCGTTCCGAAGAATGAAAGGCTCGTTACCATTGAAGATACTCCCGAACTGGTGGTCGGCCATGCCAATAGCGTTCAACTTCAGACCAAACCTCAGACTCCAACACTGCCCCCTGTCTTGGCCCGCGATCTTGTTGCGAATGCGCTACGAATGAGACCCGACCGGATCATCGTGGGCGAGGGCCGCCGCGGGGAAGCCTTTGACATGCTTCAGGCCATGAACACCGGCCACTCGGGTTCGATGACGACCGTCCACGCCAATTCGCCGCGGGATGCATTAGCTCGTCTCGAGACGCTCTGCCTCATGGGAGGAGTAGACCTGCCACTGATCGCTGTGCGGAAACAGATCGCCAGCGCAATTGATGTGATTATTCAGTTGAAACGGCTCCGGAATGGCCGAAGGCATGTGGTTCAGATTTCAGAGGTCACCGGCATGGAGGCGGAGACCTTCACGCTTCAGGATATCTTCGGGTTTGAAGTCGGCGCAAAGGCAGCGCCGGGTGACGCAATGAACGCATCATTTCCTGCTACAGGACTGGTACCTACATTTGTGGACAGGTTGCGAGAAATCGGACTCGACTTCCCTCCCAACTATTTTGGTTAACCCTCGAAAATAACGCTCGTTTTCTTGACTTTTCGCGCCCTCTTGATATTACGCACGGCGTCGTTCGCGATGAAGGGGACCCTATGCTCTGTCGGTTTTGCTCAGTGTATTTGCGCCAGCTCGTCCTGGTTACGGCCTTAGCTACATCATCCGCGCTGGCGTCTGAGACCCTGCCCTCCCCGGAACAATGGGGGGAGAACCTGAGTGGCGACCAGATGCGGAAGCTCGATCGCGCAGGAGACAAGCTCGGCGACATCATTTTCGACGGCCTGGATGACTCGCGCCTCTTCAGCGAAAGCAATGACAACTTCAGCCTCAACTTGAGGGTGAAAAGGCGTGTTTTTGACAACGCCGATATCTTGAACAGTTGGACGGTCGTGGATCGGTTCGAAATGAGCGGGGGAATCCCGCTTGCGAACGATGCACTCTCGGTCGCAGGTTCAGCTTTCTCGAACATGGGATTCTGGATCAGCGCGAACAGCAGACTCGACTTCGTGAACATTCGACAGGTTTTACCATCGGAATATCCGAATCTCCCGCCACCTGAGGCGCTGAAAAACGAAGTTCAAACCGCCGAATGGTACCGTGAATACCTTGCCGCCCAGGCCGCTGAAAAAGAGAGTCCGCTCAGCTCGGAAATGACTCCGGAACCGGACGGAGAATGGGTCAAAAGTGAAGGGGAGAAGGGAAAATTCAAGTTTCGCCTGTCCGACCCCGAGGATCATGCTCGCTATTCAAAACTCTGGAAGCTTCTCGTATTCCCGTTCCGCTTTCCGATGAAAGCGAGTTCGATCGCAAGACTTCAGGACGGCGAAATTGTTTCATATCGCGGAGAAGGCTCCCTGGAACTCGGAGCGAGCGTTGGCTGGAATCCCGACCTGACGAATCTTACAAGCTCCGCTCAGGCAGGACTCTCCTATCAGACCTATGTCAGCGGCGCGCATCGCATTTCGGTCATGAGAGAAACAGCACGATTCGTACGAGTAAAAGCTTCGCGCGTCGCTACAGTCGGCCATTCGATGACTGCGGGCGCCGACTTCAAGCCAGCGCCGCTCGATGGCATCATCATCATCAAGAATATTCAAAAAAACCTGAGAATCATTCCCTTCAACCTGGTCGCGGGCGATTCACTCTCGAAGATTTTCGACGTCGGCTACCGCTATGACCTTTCTGTTCCCGAAGCGCGCAAGGCTTACGAACTCGCGGTCATCGGCCGCCTGGGCTTATCCGACGAGCTGGCTGTCGATAGCGCCGGCAATCCGACCGATTTCGCAAAAACCGGTGTCGAAAAGGTGTTCACGAGACACGCCAAAGCATCCAATTCCTCTCAGGCCGCGACGCTGCGGATTGGCTTCATCTGGAAACGTAACGCCCGCGCCTCAGTCAACGCCATCGATGCCATCATCACTTTCCCGGACGGCAAGCATCACGTCTTCACCTCTGAGGTCCTGACCAGTACTGACTGGCGCCTGCTCTGGGGCACTCGCGAGAAACTGGAGCACAATTTCACGGTCAGCATGGACCTGAACGAGTTCGCGAAGAATCCGGAGAAGGAAGACGCGTTTCATCTCATGATGGAAGGCCGAATCCAGGATACCGACACCAGCGAAAAGGAAATGACCGCCTATACGCTCGAGGTCGAAAACTCGGTCGGCAAGCCTAAGATTTTTCCGCTCATCCCCAACATCGGAGGATTGGGCCGATCGCATTTTTATTACCAGATCGCGCTTGATAACGCCCTGATTCGAAAGCTGATCGAGACTCCGGAAAATCAGATGTGGCGCCTCCTGGAGAAAGCCTTTGAGGTTCCCGAGGGAAGCTGGGCGACCAAAAAAGCCCGCCGGATCTATAGAATGAAAATGAGCGCACTGACGGCTTTGAACGTGCCGCTTTATGTCACCGGATTCAATATCGAACGCGGATCCAACCTCCGCCACGCCAACAAGATCTACAAGCGCTGGAAACGCCTGCGCCTGGTGGAAGATCCGAAAAAACGTGCCGAAGCTCTCGGCAAAATGTTTTTTGACCGTATCTACGGCTACGAACTCATGCGGCTCGTGCGCAGCGCACTGGATGGCGAAACGATCTCTTATTACGCTTCCGGTTATAACAACTCGTTTGGAAGGATCGTGGACCAGGGCGGATCACAGCTTCGCTTCGATAACATCGCGACGAAAGTGCGTCGGGAAATCGACTTCGATCACGAAGGCAGCCGCACCCAGGATGGGAACCCGCTATCCACGATTTCAAATTTGACCGCCAACGTACTGAGCTATGACAGCGTGGAACTCGCCTTCGAACTCGCGGAAACACCCGTGGCACTCTTTCTCCAGCTTCGGATCGACAATTGGTGGTGGCCCTTCAGGGATGATAACCGTTGCTCACTGCTGGTTCCTAATCTGGGCAACTTCAAAAAAGGCGAAAACAAGATCGTCCTGGATCGAACCGACACCGCGAGCCCCTGGTATCCGCTGGCAAAAGAACTGGTGAACGGAAACATTTACGCAGCAAGTTTGGCGACGAATACCGATCGTATCCACTGGGGACCGGTCGCGATCGAGAAGTTCCGCTTACCCAAGAAGTAAGCTCAACTGAGCTTCAGGATTTTTCTGGCCACCGCGGGGGTTGCAACTTCGCGGCCCAGTTCATTTGAAATCCGCGAGATACGCTCGACGAGTTGCGCATTCGATTGAGCGATCTCACCTTTTTTATAGAAGATATTATCTTCAAAGCCGACGCGGATATGCCCGCCCATGACCAGGGCCTGAACAGCGACGGGGAGTTGAAACCGCCCCACCCCGGCAACGCCCCAGGTGAACTCGCCCTTTGCACCTTCTTTGAGAAGACCGACAAGATGTACCAGGTTTGCCGGATGCCCGGACATTCCACCAGGAACACCCAGGACGAATTGAAAGTGCAACGGTTCACGCAAGATGCCCTGCTTGGCCAGTCGGAACGCGTTCTCAAGCATGCCTGCCTCGTAAATTTCAAGCTCCGGGGTGACCCCAAACTGATGCATTTTCGAGGCAAGCCCGACGATGTCGCGAGGGTGATTGTAGAAAATCTCTTCGCCAAAATTCATCGTTCCGAGATTCAGGGAAGCCATCTCCGGTTTCAACGCCAGAGGTCGCGCGCGATTTTCAATTGATTCCCCGACGGCACCGCCGGTGGATATCTGGATGATGGCCTCCGGCACGCGCGCCCGGATAGCTCGAATGGATTCCTCGAAGCGTTCAGGTCTCTGAGTCGGGCTTCCATCATCCTCGCGAACGTGCAGATGGATCACCGAAGCCCCGGCGCGAACGGCCTCTTCGGCCGCCTGCGCCTGCTCCTTCGGAGTGACGGGCAGGTTGGGCTGTTTTTCGCGTGTGGTTTCGGCCCCGGTAAGCGCACAAGTGATGATCAAGGGTTTGTTCATGGCTTCCTCTGTGCTTCGTTAACGACTCGATGCAGGCGGTTTAAAACTTCCCAGATCAGCCTGTCGGGCTCGGCGCTCGCCGCCCATTCGGCGTGCAGCTTTTCGTCTGCCACATTTCGTGAAGACAGACCGAAGTCCACGCCGTGCCGGACCATGCGCACGACCCACTTGCCGTACCAGCCCGCGAGGGCAGCACGATCTTTTTTATAATGATCGAGGACTTTGAGTGCCTCATCTCCCAGAACCCGCTTCAATGTGAAAACAGAAGCATCCTGAAATTTCGCGAGATAAGCCGCTTTTCGCATCGTTAGCGTAGCGGGCTCACTGGAAACGCCAGGCGCGGGCTTCTTTTTGGTGAAGTCGATTTCGTCCACTCCTGAAGGGCTTCCGGGCTGAACGGGCAAGGCCAGAGGTTTTGCGGCACCTGCCCCAAAGTCGGTCTCGGCTGGAAGCTCGAGGCTGAGCTCCGCAAGCGACTCCGAAAAAACCTGCAAGGCACGCGCGGAACTTCCCGGATTTGCCACTTCCAATTTTCGGTAGTCCGAGGAATGAGTAAGTCCGTTATAGATTCCCTCGAAGGAGGCCCCCTGATTCAAGGAATCCACCAGGCTCCCAAAATGCGCACGGTCCTGGGGCGGCCTTAAATAGACGACGTGAAACATTTCTCCCAGGAGCTCGGCATTCGCTTTTGCGCGCATGCCCGCCGACCCGTACTCATCAGGCTGACCTGAAGCTTCGGTTACCGGCTTTGCTGTTTGAGTCGGCTGCGGGCCAGCCAACTGCGTTCGCACCCATTCGACGGGATTACATCCCGCAAGGAGAATGGGCACGAGGCAGAAAACTGGCCAGCAGGCCGATTTCTTCGCGCGATCAGAAACCAAGGCTGACTTTCGCGCCATAAGTCGTGATGCCAGCCAGGTTGTAATCCGCTTCAGCAGTGATTCGCAGGAACATGAGTTTCAGCGGAATACCGACGAAAATATGAGGGTTCATGGAGGAATGACTTGAAGAGAGGGTGGTTGAGGCGCCCGCAAGCTCCACCGGAACCTTCAGTTCGCCAGACCAGTATTTGAGGCCCGCGCCCGCGTACGGGTCGATCAGATAAAGGTTCTTGGAGACGATCGCGTCAAGAGCATAAGTATTGGTCGAGAGGAACCAGAGGTCGCTCGAGCTCATGTTGAAACGTACGGCGACGGCAGGTAAAGGCCCGAGACCGCTTAAAATCGAGTATTTGAGGTCCAAGCCCCACATGCTGAATAAACCATCCGCGGCGCCGGCGAGCTTTGAAGTCGCATAGGAGAAACCAAAATCCACGCCGCCGGGAAGCCCCTTGTGGAAGCTCAGTTTCGGAACAGGAATCGTACCAGGAATGGCGCTCGCGTCCGATCCGGATGCTGCGGACATGGCAGTGACGAAGTCCGTCGGGACGGAAATCGCGGTTACGTCCAAGCCAAGATCAAACCCCAGCAAACCGATGGAACTGGCGGGCATATAGGCACGATGATCAGCGCCGATAGCAACCGTTCGCAGCAGATCACTGACTTGTTCATCTGGAAGTGCAGAATTCGTGAGATTGAACTCATCCAGCGCGAACGCCTGAGTTCCGATAGTGAAAGTCAAAGCAACAGCAAGCAATCCGACTCGATTACGCATACACACTCCTTGTGTTTGTTCAGAAATCTAATTGTAGGTCAGGGTTTGCGGAACGGCAAGCCAAGTGCACGGGGCGCCCGGGAGCGGCCGACCAAACCGGCAAGTACTAGAATTGTGGCGAGATATGGGAGGATCTGAATAAACTGGACAGGAACGGGTTCCGTCCCCCATAAAATCACGCCCTGAAGCCGGATCTGAAGAGCGTCGGCAAATCCAAACAAAAGACAAGCCACCGCTGTCGGGAAAGGCTTCCATTTTCCGAAAATCAGGGCGGCAAGTGCCATGAAACCGCGGCCTGCGGTCATATTCCTGGAAAAAGAGGACGCCAGGAAGATGGAGAGCGACGCCCCACCGATCCCTGCTAGAGCACCACTCAGCATGACTGACGTCCAGCGAACCCGGTTGACGCGAACGCCCGCAGCCTCAAGTGCCTCTGGCTTTTCTCCCGCAAAGCGGAGCCACATTCCAGACGGGGTATAGGCAATCCAGAGCCAGACTAGCAAGACGAAAGCCCAGGCCAGGACCACGGGTGCAAACTGAAATCTCGCGTCGATTGGCAAGCCCGGGGTGGACCCGGTGGAGTCATACAGAATTTTGGATAAAAACGGGGTGGCTCCCGCCGCCAGCATGTTCATGGCGGTCCCCGCAACGATCTGATCCGCCCGAAGCTGGATCACAATCAAGGCGTAAAATACAGCAAACACCAGGCCCGCGGCCGCTCCAGCTGCAGCACCGAGCCAGGGCGACCCAGAAGACAAGGCGACGACTGCCGCTCCAAAAGCTCCCACGAGCATCATGCCCTCGAGCGCGATATTGACCACGCCTGAGCGCTCGCTAACCAGGCCGCCCAGTGAAGCGAATAGTAACGGAGTTGAGACGCGAAGAGTGGAGGCTATCAATGCGAGTGCGATACCAAAATAGCCATCCATCACACATCGCCTCCTATCCGCGGTTGAACATTCCTTTTCCGCATCCAGTCCCAAAGCCCTTCGGCGGTGACTGAAACAATGATGAGAGACTGAAGAATCAAGGACAGATCGCGCGTGACGTTCTCAGTTTCCAAATCCAGATCCGAGGCACCTTTGTGAAGCGCTCCGAAGAGGAGGGCGGAAAGCAGGATCCCGATAGGACGATTGCGGGCAAGAAGCGCGACCGCGATCCCGATAAAACCAAACTCCGGCGAGAAACCGAGCTTGAAGCGTCCCGCGTTTCCGAGAACCTCACCGATACCGACGAGCCCAGCAAGCCCACCACCCAGCGCCATTGCGAGGATTCGCTCCCGAGCAGCGCTGATTCCACCGGTCTCGGCGGCGCGCTCACTCTGACCGACGGCCCGGAGCTCAAAACCTTTCACTGTTTTGAAGAGGAATACCCAGATCGCCAGTGCCGCGGCGATCGCCAGCAGCAATGCCGTACTTAACGGCGCATCTCCGAAAAATTCAAAGTGCCGCAAGAGATATCCCGGGCCGACCGCGCTGGTTTCCGGGTTTTGCGAATCAGGATTCTTTAATAGGTAGAGCGTCACCCAGCTGGCCAGCCCCGCTGCGACGAAATTCAGCATGATCGTGTTGATCACCTCGTGGCTTCCTCTTTTCGCGCGCAACCATCCCGGAATAAAGCCCCAGAGCGCCCCTCCAGAAAACGCGGCGAGCACCCCAAGCAACGGCGCTAACGGCCAGGAAACCGATGGAAACATGATCCCGACGGTTGCGGCCGCCAAGGCACCCATGGTGAGCTGGCCTTCGGCTCCGATGTTGAACAGCCCCGCGTGGAAAGGAACCGCGACGGCCAACCCGGTGAAAATCAAGGGCGTCGCATAGAAGAGAGTCATCCCGAAATCATAAGGAGACCCGAAGGCGCTTCTTCCCAAAATCATGAGCACGTTAAACGGGTCTTCTCCAGCCAACATAGTCACGGCCAGCCCCAGGGAGAGCCCGAGCAAAACCGCGATCAGCGGTTGCAATTTTCTGAGAATCGAAAAAAACGCGCTCATGTTGCCGCGCCTCCCGGCTTCACGTCTGAACTTGCGCCGGCCATATGCATGCCGATGGTCTGCTCGTCAGCTCCGCCTCTCGGAAATTCCGCGACTATACGCCCTCCGTAGATGACGAGAATACGATCAGAGAGGGCAAGAATCTCATCCAATTCAGACGAAACAAGGAGCACTCCGGCGCCGGCCGTACGTGCTTCCAGAATTCTTCCATGAATCGCCTCGATGGCACCGACATCGACGCCCCTCGTTGGCTGTGCCGCGATCAGGAATACCGGCTCACGCTCGAATTCGCGGGCGACGATCAGCTTTTGCTGATTACCTCCCGAGAGCGCGCTCGATGCCAGCTTCAGATTCGGCGGTCTGACGTCGTATCTTTTCAGTGCGTTCGCGGCAGCTTCTTTCAATTTTCGATATAGAATGAAGCCTGCTTTCTTGAAAACGTCCCGTCGCTGCTGCCCCAGAAGAAAATTCTCAAGCACAGGGCGTTCAAGAAGAAGCCCTTCCTTGTGCCTGTCTTCAGGGATCACTCCGACGCCCATGGCTTTCACTTCACGCGCCGTACAGGCGTTTTTTGACGCAAGAACCTCGGTCCCCATCAGACGAACGGATCCTCCGCAGTGGCTCCGATAATCTCGCGGGTGCTGCAGGATTTGAAGCAACTCGCTTTGCCCATTGCCTTCGATTCCTGCGATTCCAACGACTTCACCAGCACGAACACTGAAGCTGACGCCGCATAATCGGTGCAAGCCAGACATGGAAACGGATCCTAGACTGAGCCCTTGAACGTCCAGAACCGGCGAACCCACCTTCGGCTCCGGAGGCGGGGTTGCCGTCAAACTCACCTTTCGCCCGACCATCATGGAGGCCAGCTCCTCGGGATTCGTCTTCGCTTTCGTCGTCTGGCCGACAACCTGACCGGCACGAAAGACGGTAATGTCATCCGCGATCTCCATCACTTCTTTCAGTTTGTGCGTGATGATCAGAATCGTCTTTCCTTCCGCAGCGAGTCTCCGGAGGTTGACAAACAACTCAGACGTTTCCTGTGGAGTAAGCACGGCTGTTGGTTCGTCCAGAATAAGAATGGATGCATTTCGATAAAGAAGTTTCAGAATCTCTATGCGCTGTTGCACTCCGACAGACAGATCCTCAATGCGATCTTCCCAGCGAATGCCCTTCAGCCCATACTGCTCGGACAGCTGATTGAGCCTGATTCGAGCTGACTTGCGGTTGATCGGATGCGCCCACCGCGGAAGCGGGAGCTTCCGTCCCGCGGTAAAGCCCTCAAATTCAAGCTCGAGTGGCTCCGCTCCCAGAATCACATTCTCGAGCGCGGAATAGGGCTCGGCCAACATGAAATGCTGATGCACCATTCCAATGCCGTTTGCGATCGCCTGAGCGGTCGTAGCCCATCGCTTGAGTTCCCCCCGAATCAGGATCTCGCCCGAGTCCGGGGCATACATACCGTAGAGCAGCTTCATTGCCGTAGACTTGCCCGCGCCGTTTTCACCGATGACAGCGTGAATGGACCCCGCGTATGCCTTGAGGTCGATGTGATGATTCGCGGCAACCGCACCAAAGCGCTTGCTCAGACCACGCAGCTCAACTGCCGGAACCGCTGCTCCAGGAAGGTTCATTTCTTTTTCTGGTAATAATCCGGAACTTTGATCTTGCCGGCGATGATATCAGCTTTGAGTTTCTCCACCTTTTCGCGAACCGCGGGTGGCAGAAGTTTTTCATTGAACTCATCGACGGCATAATCCACACCGGTGCTCGCAAGACCGAATCGTTTGATGCCTGAGCTGAATTTTCCGCTCTGCGTGTCCTTGCACACATCGTAAACAGCGGTGTCCACACGCTTGAGCATGCTTGTCAGAATGTAGCCGGGCTTGATCCAGTTCTGGTTCGAGTCCACGCCGATCGCCAGCTTCTTTAATTCCTCAGCGGCATCAAACAGTCCTCCATTTGAGGCTCCAGCGGCGGCGAAAATAACGTCCGCTCCGCCACTGTATTGCGCAATCGCAAGCTCCTTGGCTTTCGCAGGGTTATGCCAGGCATCCCCCGTTATCCCGATGAAATTGGATTTCAATTTGATTTTCGGGTTCACCTGTTTGGCTCCGGCGACATAACCCATTTCAAAACGCCGAATCAACGGTATGTCCATTCCTCCGATGAATCCGATTGTGCCGGTCTTGCTGGTCAGCCCCGCAATCGCGCCAACGAGAAAGGATCCCTCATGCTCTTCGAAGATGAGCGAACGCACGTTGGGAAGGTCCACCTCCGCATCCACGATCGCGAACTTCTGCTCGGGAAATTTCGGGGCAACTTTCTTAACCGCATCGGCCTGCGACACCCCGACGGCAATGATCAAATCGAATTTCTTTTGTGCAAATGCGCGAAGAAGCGACTCAAACGCATTATCGTCAGTCGCCTCGACGTATTTCAGCGAAATGCCCAGCTCCTCTTTGGCCTGGGTCACGCCCCTGAACGCGGCGGAGTTGAAGGATTTATCATCTTTGCCTCCTTTATCCAGGACGAGCGCCACTTTCAGCCCAGCTGCAAAGCAGCTGGGAGCGGCGAGCGCAAAAACGAGCGAGCAAGATGCCCCGATCCAACCGAGTCTTCTTAAGATCATTGAAAAACTCTAAACTAAAACGGGAACCGGGACAAATACCGGACAGCCAAAAGCTCTTAGGTACCGCAAAAAGTTCCTAAATTTTAGTAATTTAGATCTATTGACCGGATTCCCACCCATGAGAATAGATTTGACACGTTTGACGCCGAGCGTTATATCATCCCCCGGGATGACCTTATGAAGATGGTATTTTTCGTTCCTCCTCATCAGCGCAGACTTGCGATGCTCGCCGCACAGGCCGACAACGCCCCAGCGCTGATTTATGGGGCAAGCGGAACCGGGAAAAGCGCCATTGCACGATGGATCCATTCAAACGGTCCGCGCGCCGGTGGCGTCCTCCGCGAAACATCAGATGGCACGCAGCTCAATGAACAGATCCCGCTCGCGCAGGGCGGCACATTGGTGCTTCATGAGGTCGGCCGGTTCACCCTTTCGCAGCAGATGATCCTCCTGGAATTTCTGAAAACGAAGTCCATTTCGGCTTCCGGGCGCGACGGCGTCCGAATGATCGTCAATGCGCGGGTTGTCGCCACAACAAGCCAGGCCCTTGAAGGTCGCGCGCAAGGCGGCCTTTTCAACGAAGAACTCCTCCAGAAGCTGAACGTTTTTAGAATTGAAATGCCCCCGCTGGCGAAACGTGCCGAGGAATTCGAGGACATTTCACTCGGGATTCTGGGCGAGCTTTCCCGCGAGTTTCACAAAGAGCACCTTCGCGGTTTCACCGCTGAGGCCTGGGAAGCGCTCCGGGGTTATGACTGGCCTGGCAATATTCGTGAATTGAGAAATGTGCTCAGGCTGGCTGTATCGGCGGCTAATGGCGATCATATTGAGGTTCGCGAGCTCCCTGATTTCGGTCATAACCGTATGGATTTCCGCTCCACTCGCGAACAGTTTGAAAAGGTCTACATCCTCGAACTTCTGCGAACGTTTGACTGGGAGATTGACCGAACCTGCGAAATGAGCCGCATGGACAAAACCACGTTGCTCGAGAAGATCAGGCTTTACGGACTTCGTCCTATTGAAAAGGAAACCCGTCCGGCGCCGGTGTAAAACCGAGTTTCTCCGCCTCTGCGACCTGGGATTTATCGATCAAAAATCCATGGACCGCTCCGGTGGGCGCACCACACATCTGTATGTGCATCATGCCGTCCGTGGATTTCTGAGTTTTCTCCACGCGAATTCCAGCCTTTTTCAGAATCACCTCTGAGCTTTTAATTTCTATGCCGGACTCAAATCCGCACTGCTTGGAACCATCCGGTATCATGACCCAGGCGCGTTCAGCAGATGAGGATGAGGCGGCCTTTCCCGAAAACCCCAATGCGTTTCCGCAAAAAAAGGTGCCGATCAGAATGAGTTGGAGCGCGGATTTAATCATCGTGCGATCATCATATTCGAGCTCGAAAGGAGTATCCAGACCTATGTCGATCGCAGGCTGGCTTTGCGAGAGTGAGGCGAACATTTTCACCACGCCGATCATGTCCCTGATCCGGCGTAAATGCCGAATGAACCCAGGTCATAAAGCCCATGATTTTTACGTTCTCCGCTCGCGGGATTGGTGCAACATCATTCCGGTCACCGTTGACGGGAATGTGGTCTTCGTGCGCCAGTACCGGGTGGGCGTTGATGAGTTCACACTGGAGATTCCGGGAGGCGTCTGGGACACTTCCGATCCCGACGCTCGCACGGCCGCCATTCGCGAAATGACGGAGGAAACGGGGTATGTCCCGATCCCCGGCGCCCGATCCGAGGACCTGGGCTGGTCCTACTCCAACCCCGCGATCCTCGACAACAAGGTGCACACGTTCATTGTCGGCCCGGTCGTGAAGCATAAGGCCCAGCAACTTGATTCATCTGAAGCAATCGGTGTCGAGGAGGTTCCCATCAAAGACATTCCTGAGCTGATGCGGAGTGGAAAAATCCGGCACGCCTTGATGTTGAATACGTTCCTGTTCCTGGCGCTCAGAAATGAGCGCTGTTCAGACGCGCTCGTGAATGAGCTTCAAACCTTCCTCACGGGTGAGATGCCGGAGAAGCTGTAAGCGGAAACGGGAATCAAAGCGTCCATTCGCGTGCGCCTTGCAGCAATGCGCGCAGGCCAGAACTCCGAGCTCCCGCTTGGCCGGAAACTCCTTCTGACAACAGGAACAACCGTAAACGTAGCGAAAGGGACGCAGCCGAGGAACCGGGTTGTAACGGCTCACGCCCATCTCGCGCATCTTTTTCAGAAAATCGCCCGTGTGTCCGAAGGGTTTTCGTCTGACCCAGAGCCAATAATGGATCATTTCATGCGCCATCGTGTCGAGAATCAGCTCATGCGCCCGCTCTTCCCGCTGCAAATAGGTCGCGATTTCAATCACTGGCGGCAGCTCTTTCCAGAACTTTCGGCTGCCGGGAATGAAACGGCCGGCGCTCGAGCGGAGGCGTGAATTCCACCGCAGTACGGGTGCTTCGAGAAACCCATCAAAATGGGTCTGGTTCACCTGCTCAAAATACTGCTGCAGGTCGAATAGGGTGCCGGACATGGCGCAAAGATGCGTCAGATTCGCGATTGTGTCAACGGAGCGAAAAAGCAAATGACGCGGCCAGCGAACGGCTTCTGTGCTAATAGAGGTAATTGAATGAGCTCGAAGGATTGGGAGCAGAAAGTCGCGGAAGCCCTCGATTGGAATCGTTTCCTGGAACTCGCGGAACGCGAAGGACGAAGCGAACCCGGACGGGCGCTCGTTCGCTCGCTTTCGGAACCCTCAAACTGGGCATCGAATTGCGCGGCCGCCAATCTTCGGCAACAGGAGACCCAGGAAGTCACCCCCTTGCTTGTGCGCGACTCCCTGTGGGGACCACTGGATGGCCTTGCTGATCCGGAAGACGTCCTGGAACGCCTGCAAAAAGGGGCCGTACTTGAGGTCAGCGAACTCGCGTTCCTGAGAAAGTGGCTTTTTGTAACCGAAGCCTGGACTCAGATGCCACGCGACGAAATCTCGGGTGAACACCTGAAGAAATCGATTCAAGCGCTCAGCGATCCTTTTGATATTCTCCGAGTGCTTGACCGGGTCCTGACCCCAGAGGGCGACCTTTCAGAACGGGCATCGCCCAAACTCGGAACACTGCACCATGAAATCCGGGGATTGCGTCGCGAGATCGATTCGCTTCTCGATCGAATATTGAAAACTCTCTCAGCAAAGGGATTGCTTCAGGAAAGCTTCACGGACGTGCGCGACGGGCGATATGTCATTCCCGTGAGAATGTCGGCGCAAAACGAGGTTAACGGCATCATTTATGGCGCTTCCGCCAGCCGCCAGACCGTTTTCGTGGAACCCGCGGAAGTATCGCCTCTCAACAACCGCTTACGCCAGCGGCAGAACGACCTGCTTCAGGAGGTATTCCGAATCCTCAGTGAGACGTCGGATCGGCTGCGTCCCTATGCCCCAGAAATCCGAACGAACGTGCAGGTTCTTGCACACTGGGACGCGGTTCATGCGCGCGCCCGGGCCGGACTGCATTATGCTGGAAAACCGCTCCACGTAACCGAGGATCGCCAGATCTTCCTTCGTCAAACGGCCCACCCCCTGCTCTGGCATTCACTTCCACCCGAACAGATCATCCGAAACGACATAGGTTTCGGCGATCCCGTCAAAACGCTTTTGATAACAGGACCGAACACAGGAGGAAAAACCGTTCTCCTGAAAACGCTCGGACTCGCCGGGATCTGTGCGAGGACCGGCTTTCCATTCCCCGCAACAGAGCGACCCTCGTTGCCTTTTTTCGATTCGTTCTTTGCGGACGTGGGCGATGCACAATCCATTGAAGAGCACATCTCGAGCTTCTCAGGTCACATTCTGCGCTTCAAGGAGATCATCGAGCGGGTGACGGACCAAAGTCTGGTCCTCCTCGATGAGCTGAATACCGCAACGGACCCCGAAGAGGGCGCGGCGCTCGGACGCGCATTTCTCGAAACAGTGATGAATCGCGGGGCGGTCATCGTCTCAACGACGCACGATCCGAGGTTGAAGGCCGCCTCCGTTTCGGACGAGAGGATTCTCAGCGCCAGCATGGAATTCGATGAAGGCTCCCGGCTTCCGACGTTCAGACTTGTTCCTGGCACGCCCGGGCGTTCACGGGCGCTGGAAACGGCCGAGCGCCTCGGCATCCCTCTTTCAGTTCTTGAACTCGCGCGTCAGTACCTGTCGCGCGAACATCTCGAATTTGAAAATCTTCTGACGAAACTCGAGCATGACGTGCACGAGGCCGATCACGCGCGAAGGCAAGCCGTTCACTTCCGGAATGAGGCGGAAAAACTGAAGAAGGAATGGACGGAGAAGACCCAGACCGCGGTTGAAGAAATGCTTGATCGCGCCAGACATCGTCTCAAGCGCACTCTCGAACAAGCTCAGGATGAAGTCCGTTCGGCTGTCCGGAGAGTGACCGAGGTGAAGACACGCCGTGAGGTGGATCGGGTTCGGACGGAACTGGATTCCGCAGCGAACATCACTGCCTCCCGTCTGGAATCAGCATTGCGCGAAGAGGCTCCTGAAATCGCGTCAGCCCTGGAGCAAGCAAGGACTACGGGGCCGATGGAATCTGTCGAACGGGAATTCGCGGTCGGCACGACAGTGCGGGTTCCGAAATGGAAGACAACCGGAACTATTCTGGAAATCTCCGGTCAAAAAGCCAAAGTGGCGATGGGAAGCCTTCAGGTCCAGATGGCAGTCGCGGAACTTGAACCGCTTTTGAAATCAGAGTTGGCGCAGCTGTCCGCATCGAGACCGAAACGCGGGGTATCGCCGGACTCCCGCCCACCAGCGCCTCCCTCTCAGATTGATTTGCGCGGGATGCGCCTGGACGATGCGATGAGGGAGCTTGAGATTTATCTCGACGTAGCTTACCGATCCGGCGGCCCCGCGGAAGTCACCATTGTCCACGGCCTCGGAACAGGAGCGCTCCGCGAGGGCACCAGAAAGCTGCTGGGGAATCTTCCTTATATATTGAAGTTTCGCGACGGCGGGGTCGGAGCAGGCGGCGCCGGCGCCACGATCGTTGAGTTCGATCGAGACTGATCCTCACAAGAGTTTAAAATTTGATGTCGTAAACGAACCGGATGGACT
>MEPR01000084.1:7285-8450 GCA_001769835.1 Bdellovibrionales bacterium GWB1_55_8 | reverse complement strand
GCGTTATCAATTTTGAGGCCATGCAAGGCCGCCATTAGATGTTCAACCGTCGATACCGAGATCTGACCGCGACCAATCGTCGTCGCCAACTGGGTGTGAGTGACGTTCTTGTAATGGGCAGAAACGTGAGGGGCGCCATCGAGGTCCACGCGGACGAAGCAAATGCCCTGATTGGGGCGCGCAGGACGAATCGTTACGACTACTTCAGCTCCAGAGTGCAAACCGATCCCGATGAGGGAGACGCTTTGCTTGAGGGTTTGCTGGAATTCCATTTCTCACGCCTTTCCGCGCAGAAAATATAGGCCACAATTCATGTGGGTTCACACCTACTAGAGCAAGCCCTATGCCCACAGTGTTATGCCCGCGATGATTCAGGTGAATTCGAAATTCGAATTGAATTTCATCAAACGTTCCAACAACTAACAAGGTTGACACAGTTAGTCAACCCCTGGACGTAGACAGAGAGGTTGCCAACCATTTGCGCCAACTGTGCTCTTTCGTCCACAACTGAAGGTGGCAGATCTGTCGCATTTACAACACAGTCCGGACTAAAGAAGCGAGTCCTGTGTGGGTGCCGCTTTCTCTTTCCAATGCCGCTCAAGATGCTCATAAGCCTGTCGCGAGGCTACCCTGCCCCGAGGCGTTCGCTGAATAAACCCTTCCTGGATCAGGTAAGGCTCATAGACGTCCTCGAGCGTATCCCTCTCCTCGCCAATAGCTGAGGAAAGCGTCTCAATGCCCACGGGGCCACCATCGAATTTTTCGATAATCGTCAGCAGGAACTTTCGATCCATATGATCCAGGCCTCTGCCGTCCACCTCAAACAGCGCAAGCGCGTCCTGGGCCGTCTTGCGATCCACATGGCCTTCCGAGGCCCCACGAACCTGCGCAAAGTCACGCACGCGCTTTAAGAGCCGGTTGGCAATTCGGGGAGTGCCGCGCGACCGGCGAGCAATCTCATTGGCGCCAGTGGGATCGAGACGGATATTCAGAAGGCTGGCCGACCGCTGCAGGATGCGCTCGAGGTCCTCCGCCGGATAAAAATCCAGGCGCAACTGAACCCCAAAGCGATCCCTGAGAGGACTCGACAGCAGGCCCGTACGCGTCGTTGCCCCGACCAGGGTGAAACGCGGCAAATCGATGCGCAAAGTACGGGCCGCCGGTC
>MEPR01000084.1:0-7260 GCA_001769835.1 Bdellovibrionales bacterium GWB1_55_8 | reverse complement strand
GAAATCCTCCATCGCACCATACAGCACCTCTTCGATCGTTTTCTGAAGACGATGAATTTCATCGATAAAGAGGACATCGCCGGGCTGCAGGTTCGTGAGGATAGCGGCCAGATCACCTTTCTTCTCGACGTTCGGACCAGTGACAGAATGAAGCTGCGTGCCCATTTCCTGGGAAATGATGTGAGCGAGGGTTGTTTTCCCAAGACCAGGAGGGCCGGCTAACAGAACATGGTCGAGCGCATCACCACGTTGCACAGCAGCCTTCATAAAGAGCGAAAGATTCTCTTTAGCCTTTTTCTGTCCAACATATTCACCCAGATGAGTCGGACGAAGACTTTTCTCCAGATGGCGCTCGGCCGTGCCGTCCGCCATCCCGCTCTCTCCCTCAATCGAGGGATCCATCACTCTGGAATTCATTTCCTCATCATTCATGAATCGCTCCTAAACCAGCTGGCGAAGAGCCAAGCGGACAAGATCTTCTGCGCGCACCGGAGGGGTTTCGGAATCTTTCAGAGCCCTGTTCAGCAAACCCGTGATTTCAGCCTCGCGATAACCCAACCCAAGCAACGCCGACTTTGCATCTTCGAGCATCGCACCGGATTCGCCCTTGAGGTTCGACCTGGCCCCAGCCACGTTTTTGTGATTGGCGGAGGTGGAACCCAATTTGACGAGGGCGGGGTCGAGGGTCAGGCGCTTTCGCATCGGTTCAGCCAATTCCACCATGACCCGTTCGGCCGTCTTTTTTCCAATTCCTGGAAGCTTCGTCAGGAATCCCTTGTCTTCCTCAGCGATCGCACGAACCAATTCACCCGGCTCCGCGCCAGAAAGGATTCCCATAGCCCCTTTCGGGCCAATCCCACTTACGCCGAGCAAAGTAAGGAAGATCTCCTTCTCGAGGCCGGTTAAAAAACCGTACAGATCCAGCGCGTCTTCGCGGACATGCGTGTGAATCGAAAACTCGACCCATTCTCCAGGCAGAAGTCCATGATAGGCCACGCTCTGCGGAGTGGAAATGCTGTAGCCCACCGCTCCCGCGGATTCAGCCGGACCGGCCGGGAGCACAAGGAGCAGTTTTCCGGGCGAACACTCGCGGATTTTTCCGCGCAGATAACCAATCATTTAGAACTCCTGGGAATACCCCTGTTTATACCTTTCCCCGATGGGGAAAAACCCAAGGCTTCGGCAAGAGATCCCGATCTTCCGCGCTTTCCTCTAGAAATGCCCTGAAGCGCACGAGCGTAATCTGAGCCCGAACTCACCAAAGCACGTGTGGAATGGGCATGACAGATGGCAAGGGCCAGACCATCTGAGGCATCCGCGGTTTCAAAATCCTTGCAGCCGGTGAGCAACGTCACCATTTTCGCGACCTGCTCTTTTCCAGCTTGCCCGTGACCGACCACCGCGAGCTTGACTTCAGTAGCGCTGTATTCAACGATTTTCACTGAATGTATCATACCTGTCAGGATGGCCGCTCCTCGCGCCTGGCCGAGCTTTAAAGCGGAAACAGCGTTCTTCGCGAAGAAGACCCTCTCGATCGCGAGAACCTCGGGCCGCAACTCCTGTATGACCTGACTTAACCCCTGATGCAGAAGAAGCAATCGTTCCTCAAGAGGCACCGTTGCCTTTCCGCTGGTATTGGCAAGGCGAAGAGTTCCGTGCGCCACATGAACCAGGCGATTCCCGACCCAGTCCACGCATCCATATCCGGTCAAACGTGATCCGGGATCGACTCCCAGTATGCGCATGAAGCGATTCTATTCACATGACGGCAAACCCGTCGAGCGAAATACTCTCAGACGCCGATCGGCGCCTGGGCCGGTGAGGCACCGAAATGAGCCAACGCGAGCGCCTCAAGCTCCTGCTGCTTCGCACGATTTCCAATGATGCCAAACTCTTTTCCAAGAGTTTCCAAGACACCCAGAGCGTAATCCAGCTCTTCCGTCGTATGGGACGCCATATAGCTCGTGCGAATGAGCGCGCAACCTTCCGGAACTGCGGGTCTCACAACCGGAGTGGCGAAAACGCCGTGCTCATAAAGCTTCTGCGTGAACGCAAAGGCGGTGAAATCATCTCCGATCAGAAGAGGGATGATCGGTGTCTGGCTATTCAGGGTGTTATAACCCATCTCATTCAGCGCGCGATTCATCTTGCGGGCGTTCTTCCAGAGGTTTGCCAGATGTTCCGGCTCCTCTTCAACGATCTTCAGACACTCAAGCACCGCCCCCGCAGCTGCCGGCGGCATGGCTGCGCTGAACATGAACGGACGGGATTTATGCTTGATGTAGTGAACCACATCTTTTTCGCCCGCGATAAAGCCACCGATCGAGGCAAAAGACTTCGAGAAGGTGCCCATCAGGAGGTCAGCTTTATTGACGAGATTGAAATGCTTTTCAGTCCCCTGCCCTTTTGGACCCAGTACCCCAAGAGCATGAGCATCGTCGATGTAAAGACGGCAGCGGTACTTCTTTGCGAGCTCCACAGCCTTAGGCAGATTGAAAATGTCACCGGACATCGAAAAAACGCCATCTGCGACGATCAGCGCGCCTTCGTACTTTGAGCGAGTGGACTCAAGCACCCGCTCCAGATCCGCCATTTCGTTGTGGCGAAACTTGATGGTGTCGCCGATTGCCAGCCGAGTGCCTTCGATGATCGACGCGTGGTTCTCGCGATCGCTGTAGATCACGTCGCTTCGGCCCATCAGAGAGGAAAGAGCTCCCTGATTCGAAAGAAAGCCCGTACTGAAAACGAGGCAAGCCTCTTTGCCAAGAAAATTGCTGAGTCGCTCTTCGAGCTCCTCATGAAGTACGAGGTTGCCGTTCAAAAAACGTGACCCGGTACATCCGGTTCCGAATTTATCGATCGCTGCTTTGGCAGCAGCTTGAACCCTCGGGTGATGCGTCAGACCCAGGTAATTATTGGATCCGATCATTACGCGGCGCTTGCCATGTGTGACGACGCTTGAGCCGACTGTCGATTCAATCGGTCTAAAGAAAGGGTAAACCCCCGCCGCCTGCACTCGTTTTGCGTCCTGAAAGGCGAGACACTTATCAAACAAATCTACTGTTCCGCTCATGCACTCATCACCCTCTGAAAGCTTGCTGAAAGCTCAAGTAGCCAAAAGTCCTGCTTCAGTTTTTGAAGATCCAAAGAGCTAACACTCAGGCTGCAGCTTGTCAACGAGAGCTATCTCATTGAAACCCATAGACAAACACAATAGTACATTTTTTTAAAAATAGCCCTCAAGTTTCTCCACCTAATTCCGATAAGTCTCGCAGTGGGTCTTGTGTGCGAAAAACACAGCTCTTTCGGGCGCGAAGGAGCCGACTCACCTTCCTCGGCAGGAAGATCACGGCAAGCGTGCTTTTTCGCATACCATCAACTCTGAGCGACTTCGTTACCCCGATTACGACGAAGAGCCAGCAGCCCGTGCAGGCGGGTGAAGCTACGCAATTTAATCGCTTTGACTCCGCAACAGGAGGAGAGTCGCAGGCTCCGCCGGAGCCTCTCCCCCGAAATGCGGACGAGGGTAATCGCTCCGAGCCGGCCCCTGAGCTAGCTCCTGTGATCCCCCTTAGGCCCAACATGGACTCGGAAAGCGAGAGAGGATTAGGCGCCACTCTCATTCAGCTGCTCGCGTTATTTAAAGAACAGCGAGCACACCTGATCCGGATGCTCGGCTTGAAAACCTACAACGCTGCCCGACACCGGCAGAAGAAAGTTCTTTTATCGAAATCAGGGGCGATTCTCGACCGAAAGGCCGAATAATCAGCCATTCTTCAAGATATAGCCTGCACCGTAAATCGTATCGATCGGGCAGTTGAATCCGCGAATCTTTTTTCTCAGGTTCGCGACATGAGTATCCACGGTCCGGTTCGTCACAACGGCATCGGGCCACAAATCGCCCAGCAATTTATTGCGATCAATCACCTGGTTCGGGCGTTCCATGAAATACCGCAGAATTTCAAATTCAATGCGGGTCAGATGCACCTCGCGATCAGCCACTTTGACCGCGAAAGATTTGGGATCGAGGATCAGGTTGCCCATCTGAATAGCCCCGTCCGTCTGGCGATCCATTTCCTGCCGACGAAGCCTCGCATTGATGCGAGCAAGGAGTTCACGGCTCTGAAAAGGCTTTCCGATGTAATCATCTGCGCCGATATCCAGGCCTTTTACCCGGCTGTCCAGACCTGTAACGGTGGTCAACATAAGGATCGGAATGCTCCGCGTAGCGGGCTGTTCACGAAGCTTTTTGCAGACCTCGAATCCGTCCATCTCGGGCATGTTGACGTCGAGCAAAATAGCGTCGGGTTGTTCGCGAACGGCCAGTTGAATACCTTCGCGGCCGGATGAGGCCTGAATGGCCTGATAATGTGGCTGAAGCATCTGCGCTATAAGAGCGAGGTTCTCAGTGTCATCATCAACGAGTAAAATCTTTTTCATAGATAGCCGCATCTTATGGCAGGGGCCGTTAAACAACTATTAATTAACTTTAAAGACCAACGTATTCCAGGGCTCATCCAAAAGTTCCCTCGAGATCGTTTCCCCCCAGCAAATGGATATGCAGATGGAACACGGTCTGGCCCCCATGGCCGCCGGTATTGATCACCAAGCGGAACCCGCCTGGTAATAAACCCTGCTTTCGGGCAACCGCCGTTGCCACTTCCAAAGCCGCCTCTCCGACGCCCGGTGCGCCAGTTTTTGCGTAGAGCTCGTCCAATGACGGGATGTGCCGCTTGGTCACAAGCAGCAGATGCACCTTG
The DNA here is from genome assembly GCA_001769835.1 of Bdellovibrionales bacterium GWB1_55_8. Taxonomy (GTDB): domain Bacteria; phylum Bdellovibrionota; class UBA1018; order UBA1018; family UBA1018; genus GWB1-55-8. Next base: position 2,500 of record MEPR01000084.1, on the reverse strand, counting down.
GCTTGGGGGCGAACATCGCGGATACAGATGAATTTATCGTCTTCATGGAGCCTTTCAGCAGGGATTTCGCCGGAAACAATCTTACAAAAAATGCAATTATCCGCTGTATGTTCCATAGTTGCTCCTATTCAGAAAGACGCTCGATCCGGGCACCCAATGCCCGCAGCTTGGTTTCCATTTTTTCGTAACCCCTGTCTAAATGATACACGCGATGGACCGTCGTCTCACCCTCCGCACATAGCCCTCCGATGACCAAACTGGCGCTGGCGCGCAAATCCGTGGCCATCAACGGGGCTCCCGTCAGGCGCGGTTTACCGCGAATCAACGCATTGTTGCCGCGTATTGTGATATCCGCTCCAAGGCGCGCAAGCTCCGGGACGTGCATGAATCGATTCTCAAAAATAGTTTCAGTGATGATCGACGCGCCTGTGGACACCGCCATCAACGCCATGAACTGGGCTTGCATGTCCGTGGGAAATCCCGGATAAGGCTGCGTCGTGATGTCCACCGCTTTTGGGGTACCCGGTGACGCCAGATGCAATGAATTTTGCCCTCGGGTCACTTTTGCGCCGGATTCCTCGAATTTCAGAAGAACGGCTTCCAGGCATTCTGGTCCGATTCCGCGGACCTCAACCTCACCTCCTGTGGCGAAAGCGGCCGCAAGAAAAGTACCGGCCTCGATACGGTCGCCCATGATTTCAAAATCACAGCCGTGGAGAGATCGCTTGCCACGTATGCGGATCTGCTCAGTGCCCTCACCCTCGATGTCCGCACCCATTGCCCTGAGCGCACGCGCCAGGTCAACAATCTCGGGTTCCTTCGCACAGTTCTCCAGCACCGACTCACCTTCAGCCAAAACCGCCGCCATCATGACGTTTTCCGTAGCGCCCACACTGGGAAACTCAAATGCGACTGTCGCTCCCTTGAGCTTTTTGGCAGAAGCGATCACGTAGCCATCTTCCAGACGAATCTCGGCGCCGAGTCTTTCGAGCCCAACGAGATGATAGTTGATCGGGCGCGCGCCAATGGCGCAACCTCCGGGAAGACTGACCTTGGCATGCCCGAACCGAGCCAGGAGGGGCCCCAGCACAACGACTGATGCCCGCATTGTACGCACAAGATCGTAAGGCGCTTCAAATTGGGTGATCTGAGCACAGGTGATCTCTACCTGATTGTTTTCGAGGTCTGACGAAACTTCTGCGCCCATCTGCGACAAAAGCTTCAGCGTTGTACGGATATCCTGAAGCTGAGGCACCCGCCTGAAAGTGCATTTCCCTTCCACAAGCAGAGATGCGATCAAAATGGGCAGGGCTGCGTTTTTCGCACCACTGACTTGCACACTTCCGTGGAGCGGAACGCCTCCGGTAATTTTGATTTTGTCCATAATGCCTATATCCCTTTCCGCCTGGCTGCGAGCACCCGGTCGCGCCCCGTCAGATCCGTAAAAATATTCGCAGCCCAACCGTTATTCGTAAATAGCTCGCCTATGGGGCCTGCCCGCTCATGTGGGATTTCCAGGAATACCCAACCCTCGGGTTTAAGCAGACGCATCGCGCCTTCCGCTATTCCACGATAAAAATACAGCGGTTCGACAAATGGCCCGGGAAAGAGCGCTGCATGAGGTTCTGATTTAAGTACATCGTCGTCTATCTCGTCGTCGTAAGCGACATAGGGCGGGTTGCTGATCATAAAATCAGCAGGACTCCGCAATTTTCCGAGGAACACGCCGTAAATGCTCGAAGATTCAGGGGCGCGCAGAATTTCGAGCCGCTTGGCCCATTCATTTCCAAGCACGTTTTCCGCATTTTTTCGTCCGTAGGATTCCGCTTCGGCGGAAAACTCAGATGCCAGCATTCGCAATCCGGGGAACGCGCAAAGCAACTCAACTGAGATCACGCCACTTCCCAATCCGATCTCGATTCCTGTTCCTGGCAGCCCAGTCCCGGATCGTAGCACCTCTATCGCCTTCAAAACCAGCGCCTCGGTTTCTGGCCGGGGCACAAGAACACCTGGACCGACGGCATACTCATGATCCAGGAAAACCTGATATCCGATCAGGTGCTGTAGTAACGCACCTTGCGCACGGGCTCGGCACCAATCCTCAAGTTGTCGCATGGCATTTGAAGGATAACCCAACTCGGGATCCGTAAAAATCCGGATGCGGGAAAGAGCGGCACCAGAAATCCGGCGGTAGGCAGCAAGAACCAGCTGTTCAGCCTCGGTCGACACGAGACCTTTTTTGACAAGGGAATCGTTCGTTTCCAGAATTTCGCGCGCGCGCCTTAGCGCCCCACGGAAATTCAGAACTGAAGAAAGTTCAGCGGTTCCCATCTGCAGGAGCCGCCGTCGAAGCTACGGGCTCGCCCATTCCTTCCGCTTTAAGAGCTTCTGCCTGGTAATGCGTCTGAAGAGCGTCGAGAATCTCGTCGACCTTGCCTTCCATCACTTCCGGCAACTGATAAAGCGTAAGTCCGATCCGATGATCAGTCAGGCGGCCCTG
>MEPR01000083.1:66326-66803 GCA_001769835.1 Bdellovibrionales bacterium GWB1_55_8 | reverse complement strand
GTCACGCTCTGATAGATTGATCCTGCTCGCGTCGCAAAAAGACATCAGCGACGAACATCCCTCCCCTGAGGCGATTTACAAAACCGGCACGGTCGCCATGATCATGCGGATGCGTAAACTTCCCGATGGTCGCATCAAGATTCTCACGCAGGGTCTGACCAAAGCGACGATCAAGGAATTCACCCAGACGGAAACTCACTTCGAAGCGAAGATCGAGCGCATTTCAGAACCGGCTGTCGAAGCCGGCTCTGAGTCCGAAGCACTGATGCGCAACGTCCGCGATCAGCTCGAGAAAGTGATCGCGCTCGGCAAACCTCTTTCGCCCGATATCATCATGGTTCTGGACGACATCACGGATCCGGGCCGCTTGGCTGATCTTGTGGCCTCGAACCTGGGACTCAAAGTCTCCGATGCTCAGGGCATCCTGGAAACCAATCACCCGATGGAGCGTCTCCAGAAGGTGCATGAACTCCTCAC
>MEPR01000083.1:59254-66243 GCA_001769835.1 Bdellovibrionales bacterium GWB1_55_8 | reverse complement strand
TCCTTCGCGAGCAGATCCGCGCGATCAAGAGCGAGCTCGGCGACAACGACACCAAGGGCGAGGAGATGGGCGAACTGAAAGAAAAGGTCGCCGCATGCAAAATGCCTCCCGAAGTCGAGCAGGAGTGCCTGAAGCAGCTTGGCCGCCTCGAACGCATGCATCCGGATGCGTCCGAAGCCTCGATGCTCCGCACCTACATTGACTGGCTCATTGAGACTCCCTGGAGCAAATCGACGGTCGATAACCTCGATCTGATGCGCGCCAAGCAGATTCTTGATGAAGATCATTACAACCTGGACAAGATCAAAGAGCGCGTCCTTGAATATCTGGCAGTCCGTAAGCTCAAGGACAAGATGAAGGGTCCGATCCTCTGCTTCTCCGGACCTCCCGGAGTCGGCAAAACGTCACTGGGTCGTTCGATCGCACGCGCCCTCGGCCGCGAATTCGTCCGGATCTCGCTGGGTGGCGTGAAGGACGAGGCGGAAATCCGGGGCCATCGCCGAACCTATGTAGGCGCTCTTCCCGGCCGCATTGTCCAAGGTCTCAAACAGGCACAGACTAACAATCCCGTCTTTGTTCTGGATGAGATCGACAAACTTGGAAGCGATTTCCGCGGCGATCCCTCCGCGGCGCTTCTTGAAGTCCTCGACCCGGAACAGAATTTTTCATTCCGTGACCACTACTTGAATGTCCCGCTCGACCTGACGAATGTGATGTTCATCACGACCTGTAACATGCTCGACACGATCCCATCGGCCCTTCGCGACCGCATGGAAGTGATTCAGCTCGCAGGGTACACGGAAGAAGAGAAATTTTTCATTGCCCGCAAGTACCTGATTCCGAAACAGCTCGGTGAGAACGGAATCAAGGAACAGCAGATCGAGTTCACGACTGAAGGCATCCGAACGATCGTCTCGCAGTACACCCGCGAAGCCGGACTGCGAAACCTCGAGCGGAACGTGGCCAACGTCTGTCGCAAGACGGCGCGCCTCGTGGCCGAAGGCAAGAAGGAAAAGACCATCGTTGATGAACAACAGGTCTACAAGTTCCTCGGCCCGGCGGTCTACACCCGTGAAGACGAGCAGGAGCATGATGAAGTGGGTATCGCGACCGGCCTTGCCTGGACCTCGGTCGGAGGAGAGATCCTCTACGTCGAAACAACGACGATGAAAGGCAAAGGCAGCATGATCCTCACCGGACAGCTCGGTGATGTCATGAAAGAGTCCGGACAAGCGGCGCTTGGCCTGATTCGCTGGAGAGCGAAGGATTTTGGAATCGACGAGAATTTCTTCGCCGAAAACGACATCCACATCCACTTCCCGCAAGGCGGCATTCCGAAAGACGGCCCCTCGGCTGGCATCACGATGGCCTCAGCGATGATCTCGAGACTGACCGGGATCCCGCTCAGGAAAGACGTCGCGATGACGGGTGAGATCACCCTTACCGGCCGAGTGCTCCCGATCGGCGGCCTGAAGGAAAAAGCTCTCGCAGCCATGCGGCACGGGATCAAGACAATCGTGATTCCGGATAAGAACAAGAAGGATCTCGAGGATATTCCGGAAGAGTACCGGGCAGCCCTCACCTTCGTGCCGGTCAAAACGATCGACGATGTCCTGAACGCGGTACTGACTGAGAAATGGGGCGCGGCCCAGAAACGCACCACGCCCGCTCAGAAGCACCCGACCAGGAAAAAGTCGCCCGACTTCGACAAGGCAGCCTGATCATCTGAACAACTCTGCGCACCGAAAGCCAATACCGGGTAACCACTCGGCATTGACTTTCGGTCGCCATTTGGAGAGTCTCCAACCACTGTGACATCCGTTGAACTTCTGATCTGTATCGCCCTGCTTGCAGTATCAGGATACATGTCAGCGTCCGAAGTAGCTCTGTTCAGCCTCTCACGTTTTCAGCTTCGGTCCATGAAGGAGCGTCTCCGCTCCGGTCACCGAAAGATCAAACGTCTCCTGGGCGATCCCGGCGGCCTTCTGATCACGATTCTGGTCGTCAATGAAATCGTGAACGTCTCGCTTTCCACCATCATCACCCACGCGGTTTCCCGCTCAAGGGGCAGCCTCATCGGATCGATCAGCATCATTCCGGATTGGGCGTTGGACACCTTTTTAGGTCTCCTCGCCACCACCCCGGTCGTTCTGCTGTTCTGTGAGATGACCCCGAAGGTCTTCGGTGCCCGTGCCAACCAGCTCATGGCTTCGCTTGCGGCGGGGCCGATCACGGGAATTTACGATCTCATGAAGCCCGTTCGCGTCACGATCCAGCAGATCGTGAGGCATTCAAGCCGGCTCTTCGGAGCTCAGGATCCGGCTGCCTCGGAGATCAACCCGGAACTCTCCACCCGCACGATTCTCAAGGAATCCGATTTCCTGCTGATGATCGAGGAAGGTCACAAGGAAGGCGCGATCCATGAAAGCGAGCTGGAACTCATCAAGAACGTGTTCAATCTCGATGACACGACCGTCGAAGAGGTCTTCACCCCGCTTACGCAGGCCCGCACCATACCCATGAACACCACGCTCAAATCCGCACTGATCGCGGTGCGCGGACTTCAATATTCACGGATCCCGGTCACGAGCCCCGACCGCAAACGCGTTGTCGGGATCCTGTATTCAAAGGACCTGCTGCGGGCCCGCCTCGAGCACGGAATGATGGCGGTGACCGTGGAATCCATCATGCGCAAGCCTGTTTTCGTCACGCCCGCCATGAGACTCAATACGGTTTTCCGTAAATTCAAGCAGAACAAGACTCATATGGCCGTGGTTCATGACGGATCCACCGAAAGGTCGCTCGGCATCGTCACGATGAACGATATTTTCGATTCCCTTTTCGAGGACTTCTTCGAGGACGATGAGGAAGAAGTCACGCCGCCCATCAAGCCACCGGCAAAAAGCCCCCAAAAAGGAGAGAACAGATGAATCTCTCCCTCTGGGTTCTCGCTGTCATCGTCCCTCCTCTCCTCCTACTGGAGGGTTTTTTCGCCGGCTCCGAAATCGCGCTCCTTTCAGCCGACAAGCTTTCCCTGAAGAAAAAAGCGAAACTCGGAGGAAAAGGCGCTCAGCGCGCGCTCGATCTCGCCGGCCATCCCGAAAGAATTCTTTCCACGACCCTCCTGATGACCAGCATCTGCGTCATCCTGATTTCAGCCCTGATCGCGCTCTACATGATCAAGAACTTCCAACATGCCGAGCTGCTCGGAGTCCTGATCACCTCACCTCTCATCGTGATTTTCGGCGAGCTGATTCCAAAGACATTGTACCAGCGCCATGCGACGAAGCTGGCTCCGTGGGTCGCCTACCCGGTGCACTGGACATTCTGGGGCCTCTACCCGCTCACCCGAGTGCTCTCGCTTTACACGAACCGGGTCGCAAAGGTCATCGCGCCGATCGAGGAACTGCTCGGCGGCAAAAGACGCACGACCCGCGAGGACCTGCGATCGCTCCTTTCGTACAACAAGCGCGAATCGGAGATCAAGCCGAGCGAAAAGAAGATGATCAAACGGATCCTCGACTTCAAGGACTCCGAAGCCAAACATGCGCTGATTCCGCTCGTTCGCGTCGAGGCGATCGAGGAATCCGCTACGGTCCTGGAGGCCCTGGAACGCTTCGAGGAACATCGCCATTCGCGAATGCCCGTTTATGCCGAGCGCATCGACAACATTATCGGCGTCCTGGAGACCATGGACCTTCTCTCGGCGAACGATCTTCAGCAACCGATCCGCCATTACATCAGCTCCGCTCATTACGTCGCCGAAACCCAGGCGCTCGATGATCTCCTCCTTCAAATGCGCGACGAGGATAACGAACTCGTGGTCGTGGTGGACGAGCATGGGGGCGCGGTCGGCATCCTGACTTTTGAAGACATCGTCGAAGAGATCGTGGGCGAGATCCGCGATGAGTATGACACCGATTTCACCTTCTTCAAGGAGCTGTCCAGGACAAGCTGGCTGGTCCAGACGCGGATGGAGGTTCAGCAGCTGAACGAGCAGCTCCACCTGGACCTCCCGGAGGGCGATTACGAGACGCTGAGCGGTTTCCTCCTTCAGCAATTCGGGCGGATCCCCGAGCAGAAAGACGAACTCTATTTCCATACATCCGCGGGAGAACTCAGGTTTACGATCCGGAAAGCTACCGAACGCCATATCGAGACGGTCCTGATCGAGATTCTCTCGGAACCCAAAGCAAACCAAAACAGTCAGGATTAATTACGTCCTATTTGGTATCTACACCCGTTTCGCGTTACACTTGAAGAGAAGGAGCGGTTCCATGAAGGAACCAAAGCTCTACCGGTTCCCGACAAGGAAGTATCACGCTATGGCAAAGACCGTACTCATCGTAGACGACATCGAATTCGTTCGAAAAACCCTGGCTGAGATCCTGACTGAAGCCCGTTATCAGGTCGTCGGGGAAGCTGCGGACGGAAACGAGGCGCTCCTCCAGTACCAGAGACTGCGCCCCGATATCGTCACCATGGATATTGTCATGCCGAACATGAGCGGAATCGAAGCGACCCGGAAGATCATGCGCCTCGATAAAGCCGCCAAAATTGTCATCATCTCAGCCATGGGGCAGGAAAACCTGGTGATGGAAGCGATCAATGTCGGAGCCCGGGACTACGTCCTGAAGCCCTTCACGGCCAATGATGTGGTGAAAACAATCAGTCGTGCGCTGGTGGATGAACCCGGTCGACCACACCGGGAAACACAGGCAATCTGAAGGAGGCGATCATGAATTTGATGAATGCCCTGCCGGAACAGTTCGATTTCTACCATCTGGGTACGGTGAACCTGGAACCGGAGCATACCCATCCGATTTCAGAAAAACTGCCGGACGATGCGATGGCTGTCGCCTTTCAGCTGAGCGGTGACGTTTCAGCAGCCCTGGTGCTGCATTTTGAGAAAGGCCTCGATCCATCCATCTACTCGGAAATGGGAAATGTGATCGCAAGCCGCGTGGCCACGAACCTCTCGAAGATGGAGAATCTCGATATTCTGGTCTCCCCGCCTCGCCTCTTGAGCGAAAAGCACTGGGAAAACCTCTCGCAGGGGCACAAACTGACCGGACGCACCTATCTTCATCTGCACCGTGGCATCTCGATTCGTCTGCATGCGATCCTGATCAACCCGCCGCAGGGGAATACGGGGCATGCTTAAACTGATCGGGCTTGGGATCAAGCTCACCGTGCTGGGCACGATCTTTCTGGTTCTTGGAAATGTGCTTGAGTGGCGCGGCAAAACGATTTCGGACCAGGTGAAGGTCCAGATCGCCCAGGCCGAACGCTCGCAACTTTTTCACCGGGTTCGGAAGATCTCCTCAGAGCTATCAGAAGACTCGAGGCTCGGGCAAAAACAGGCTCACAAATTCGGGCGTAAAAACAACTCTGGCGTCCGAAGCACTGAGGAAGATATCCCCGTCTCCGAACGCCAGAAGTTAAAATCACTGATTCGCGAACTGAACAGCAGCTCCGATTAAAGAGCAGCGTGAGCTTTTCCGGCCTGCGCCGATTTACTTTCTCTCGGTGCGACCGTGCGATCAGCCAGGTTCTTATTCATGAACTGTTCGCCGCAACGGACGCCAGCCATGTTGGTTTCACTCAATTTCTGTTCACCCAGTTTAGACCCAGCAAGAGCCGTCGGGGCGAAAGACATTCCAAGCATCAAAACAAACAAAAATCGCTTCTTCATATTCAACTCCTACTCAACTCATCTCTGTTTACAACATCAGACAGCCCATCCAGGGTGCCTGCAACATGTACGGAATGGGTAATTGCAACGCAGGTGCCAAATGACACGGGGCGCCATGATGCCGCAAGTAGCTGAAATTAAGGAGTTATTTAAAAGAGAGCAAACAGCACCCCTCCAGAGTCTGGGCAGGGCAGTGTCCAATGTCTGTACAACCGGTGCCTGTTTTATCAGCATCAGGGGATTCAGATGGCGTTCACTTGGATCTCGAGGGCGACGGCAGGTAATTGCGTCAATTACCACCGACTACTGCCGATACTACCGACTCGGCCCACCTGACTGACCAAAAAAAGGCCATTCGACCTGGGCGAGTTGGACTCGCCTTATCCGAATGGCCCAAAAACGGTCACTCGATGGTACCGAGTATTGAATCAGCTCAGGCCTCGCGAACAATACGCACGGACTTCAGCACGAGTTCCTGCCGGGGACGATCGCCCGAACCGGTCTGAACTTCACCCATCGCCTTGAGAACTTCCATTCCCTTGACCACGTGACCGAAAACGCTGTGTTTGCCGTCCAGCCACGGTGTAGGAACCAGCGTAATGAAGAACTGGCTGCCATTGGTGCCCGGGCCCGCATTAGCCATGGAAAGAATGCCCGCGCCGGAGTGCTTCAAAGTGGGATGAAATTCGTCTTTGAAACGGTAGCCGGGGCCGCCGGTTCCCTGTCCCAACCGATCTCCGCCCTGGACCATGAAATCGCGGATGATGCGATGGAAAACGGTCCCGTCATAAAAGGGTTCATTCGACTTCTTGCTGTTCCGCGGATCGGTGTATTCCTTTTCACCTGTCGCCAGCCCTACGAAATTTTTGACGGTCTCGGGCGTCTTCTCTTCTTCGAGAGAACAGACCAGTTCTCCGAGTGAGGTATCCAGAACCGCGTAAAGGCCCTTACCCAAGCCAAGTTTTTCATTTTCGATTTGTTTCATGACTGTCTCCTTTAATGTCCAAGCCGTTTCAAAAGTATTCGAAGCATGTCTCCATTGGAAGGAAAGCGCAACATCTGGAAAGCCTCTTCCGCACTGACCCATTGATAGGATTCATGCTCGCGTGGGTCAAGCGTCACTCTATCGGCGGCCAACGCTTCGAGCGCAAAAGGGTGTTCCTCAAAAATGAGGCCTCGGCTTTCGAATTGAAATGGCGCGTTGAGCGGTTCTGGAGGGTTTCTGAAGCTGAGGCCCGTTTCCTCCGTGGCTTCCCGAAATGCGGCATGCGCCAGTTCTTCACCTGGCTCGACG
>MEPR01000083.1:47494-59244 GCA_001769835.1 Bdellovibrionales bacterium GWB1_55_8 | reverse complement strand
CCGGCTGCCAGAAATCACCCCGCTTCGCACAGGTCTTGAGCACGAGAAACCGCGCAGGGGATGACTCCCGTTTTGCGTAGATCCAAACCTGCACCTTTTTTTTCACGCAAACCGCCGAGTGATCAAAACCCCGGCTGCTGCAGCGAGGGCTCCGAGCGCGGGGCTGCCCAGGATGTAAGCGGTGAATTGCAGATAGCGTGCTTCTTCAAAAAGACGAAAAGTCTCCAACGAGAAGGACGAAAAAGTGGTGAATCCCCCCAGAAAACCGACCGCAATTCCCGCGAACAGGTCCATGGACAAAAGCGCCCGTTCAGCGCCCATCACGTAAAGAACTCCGATCAGAAAGGAACCAGCAACGTTGATCAGTAACGTCGCATAGGGAAAAGGGGGCGGAAGGACCTGTGAAATCCAGATCCCAGCGAAATAGCGGCTGAATACGCCCATGATTCCAAAAGCACCGATTGTAAGGAGTCGTATTCCCGCTTGGCCCATAGGCCCTTGTTCTCAGGACAGCTAGCGAGCGTCAAGAGGTCAAAAATTGAGGAACCGTGAAAAGAGGCGGTTGCAACCGATCCGATTGGCTGCTATCAACTGAATCTACGCGTTTTCTTTTGGGCCGATGTAGCTCAGTTGGTAGAGCAACGCTTTCGTAAAGCGTAGGTCTCCGGTTCGAGTCCGGACATCGGCTCCATTTACAAGTTCCCCGCCGTCACTCTCCAGAGCTGAACCAGATCCGGGCGGCGTCCGCGCCCTCTGCGGTTTCCGGAATCCAAACTTCAATGAAAAAATCCCCGATATCAGACCCAAACGGAATGACAACCGTCTTGCCCTGATCAAGCGGCGTCAGCTTCTCGGATTTCTCATCAAGTGCGAGTCCCGGGAAGGAGTCGCCGAAAGAGAGCACGGGCAGCTGCGGCGTCAGACCGGCGCCCTTGAGATTCAGAACAAGTTTCGCCTGCCCGAAAATAATATTCATGAGTTCAGCCGCCGCGTCCTGGTTCTCCTGCGTGATCTCAGCAGATTCCTCTCCTGTCAGGCGGGTCAGGAGCTTCAAAAACGTTTCTTTCGGAAAAGATAACATCACTCCATAGGAGAAGTTCCTGCCCAGAACGCGAATGATCCCGGAAATGTCACCCAGCGGGTGCGACCTGTTTTCTGTTTTGACGTAAATCGGACCCCTCTGTGAATGGGTTTTCGCCTGAACGTAAAAGGTCCGCAGTGTGGCATTGACGAAAGCCTTGATGAACTGACGATCGGAAAGATCCGATTGCGTCGACAGCTCCTGTGCCGCAGCGTGCAAGGACTCCGAGACGACGACCAACTTCCCGAAACGCGAATTCAAAAGTTCCTGTTTCAGAGATTCGTTCGCGAATACGATTCTCATCTTCCGGCTGCTGGACTTGAGCTGCTGGTCGATAAAATGGATTTGCTCGATGAGTTCCTCTCCTAGCCGCTTCACGCCCGCAAGATTAAGGATGAGGTGCTTGGGGCGGGTGATGAGTCCCTCAATGACGGGGTCGCGGGACGTTTTGCCCTGGGTCTCGAATCCCGTAAGGAACTGAACGACATTGAAGCTTTTTTTCGAGACAACGCGAAGAGGACCCGTCATCGGCGCACTCCCTTCGGGCGCTGCTTCTTTTCCTTCTGGAGCTCTCCAAGATAATCGGCCACTTCTTTCTTGCCCTGGGCGGCGGCGAAGGCGGCGGCGGTCTGGCCCCGGTGGTTCGTCTCATTGGGGTCCGCGCCAGCCTTGATGAGAGCGCTCACGGATTCCAGGTCTCCGACAGATACTGCGAGCATCAGGCAGCTCATGCCCTTGATCCGCGCGTTGATGTTGGCGCCGGCTTCAATGAGTACTTTCACCGCTTCGGATTTCTTGCGGGCGATCGCGAGGAGCAGGGCCGTAAAGTTCTGCAGAGTCTTGTAATTGACGTTCGCGCCCCCCTGAATGAGAAGACGTACGATCTCCACATGCCCGGAACTCGCCGCAATCATCAGGCCGGTGGACCCCTGGAAATCCTTTTCATTCACTTCAGAGCCCTGCTCGAGAAGAAGCTTCACGATCGCCAGGTCGCCGGTCGCGCATGCCTGAATCAATGGAGTTTTCCCGCCTTCATCGCGGCTCTTCATGGCTCCGGCCAGTTTCTTTTCCGCAGCAGCCGCGTTCTGCTCGGCCGTGGGCGGCACAGCACTCCGGAGCCTCAAGTGCTTCTCCAGGCAGGCGACCGCACTGGAGTCATTCCTGGTGCGCGCTATCGCGATCGCGGTGTTGTTCGCATGATCGACAGCGTTCGCATCGGCGCCGCCCTCGATCAGGATTTCAATCAAGTCGGTATGGCCGTTCTGAGTGGCCCTGATCAGGGCTGTCTGTCCAATACTGTCGCGAGAATCGACGGGAGAGCCGTTCTTCACAAGGGTTTTGACCACTTCCTTGTAATCCGGGGTGCCTGCAATGCGCGTCTCCTCGCTATTCTGCGTCTCGTGGCTGGCACCTTGAACCAGAAACTTTTCATCCCCGTACTTCTCGCCAATTCCTCGCACAGTCGCCGTGGAGTCATCCCGTAATCCCTTGGATGATGCATGGATAAGCGCTGTCATACCCTTGCCGTCCCGGATTTTCGGGTCGGCGCCCAGCCGAATCAGGTCTTCAACAACGGCTTTGTCCCCTTTGAACGCTGCGATCATCAATGCCGTGTGCCCGTCCGTATCCGCGAAATTCACATCCGCGCCCGAGCCGGTCAGAAGTTCGACGATCTTTCGCTTCCTCTTGGCTACGCCGAGCATGAGCGGCGTGCACCCGGATACGTTGCGGATATTCGGGTCGGCTCCCGCTTCCAGCAGTACTTCGACAATTACCGAGTCACCCTTTTTCGCCGCGAAGTGCAGCGCTGAGTTGCCTTCCCGATCGAGGTCATTCAGGTGTTTGCTCGCGGCAATGAGCGAACGTGTCGAATTTCGATGTCCTTCGACCACGGAGTGATGTAGCGCAGTCATTCCGTTTTGATCGTGAATCGCACCCGAAGCCCCATACGAAAGAAGCGTGAGAATCGCTTCCCGTTCCCCGGCTCTGGCTGCGCACATCAGGGCGGTCCTGCCCTCTTTATCCTGCAGGTCCGGCTTTGCTTCGAAAAACAGAAGTACCGCAAGAGACCTCATCAATCCCTTGCTCGCGGCGGCAATCAGGGCCGTTGTCCCGCTCTCATCGCCATCGTTGACGTCGCAGCCGCTACCAGCAAGGAGTTCGACAATGTCCTCGCTTCCGGCGCGAGTGGCCGCGACCAGGAGAGGTTCGTTTCGCGCACCCCGGGCGCAAGGGTCCGTTCCGCGAAACAGCAGTTCCGCGGTCTTCGCGGAATCACCGCGCCGAACGATCTCAAATAAGTTGACCTGTTCGCTCGAGTCCATGGAATCGGTATCCTAACACTGAATAATAGTCTGGCCCACTTTTTGGTTAAAACCATGATACGAGTGCTGACATGCATTCCCGATTCGGTGTGTTGATCTGCTTCGCCTGTCTGGCGGTATCTCATTTGGATCATTCGGCCCTGGCAGCCGAGTCCTCTCCTGACAATCCGTTCACAAAATTCGTGGGAAGTTACAAAACAACACCCATCGACTGCTCAGTGAACGCAATGCCGATCGGCGGCTGCGACATAACGGAAGTTCATTTGAGTCTTCAGCCCAATGGCACTCTTCAGATTACAGAAACACGCCCGGGGGATACCCAGACCTACCCGATCTATGAAGCCAGCGACGATCAAGACGGAGGCTCGCTCAGAGCAAAGATCACTGGCTCCGCCGAACGTGCTGCGTGGGAATACGCCAGGACCTTTCCCGGCGGCAGCCAGAGCGCGACCATGAAAATCTTCCTCTATGACGGCGGCCACGTTCTCTATCATTCGTATCACCGCGATTGGGACAGGGATGGCGTCGATTTCGTAATGAAGCAGACCTACATGACTGAAAAGTTCTAGCGGCATCAACACTCGCCTGTACTTTCTGAACGTTCCTGTGAGATTTTATAGAGATGCGACAACGCCAGCGCTCCTTTTATCTCTTCAACAATGCCACACGAAGATTCATCGATCTCACAGATGGATTCACCTGCGGAAGAACGGAAGGCGATTTCCAGCTACCTTCCGATGAACTGGTCAGCAAACGGCAATGCCGTTTCTCCATTCACAAAAACGTGGTCTCAGTCGAAGACCTCGGGGCAACGAATCCCACGAAGGTCAATACCGTGCCGCTACAGCCCAAACGTGCGCGGAAGCTCTATCTGAACGATGTCATCGAGTTCGGTCGGTGCCGTCTCATCCTCACGAATACCAACACGTCTCAGCCGGCGAATACGCAAGACAGGTTCGGGCCGAAACGCCCCCTGCGTGCAGCCAGGAAAAGTGATGGCTCGCTCACCAGTGACATTTCCGGTTTTTTTACTAAAACCATCGTTTTACTGACTCCCAAGTCCTACAGATCCCTTCGCATCAAGGAGTTCTCAGAAGGCAGGGGCTGGGATTCCTCCACCTTCCTGACGGGGCTCGTGATCCTGGGTGGCTGGATCGCGGCACTTGGTTTGGCGCACCATTACCACGCCGCCCTCGGAAATCTTGCATCGCTCGCGGGAATCACACTCCTGCTGAAAGAACTCGTCCTGGGCAGCCTGGTGGCCCTGCTCTTCGTATTCGCGCATTACTACCTTATCAGACGAACCGTACGCGGTGCTTTCCGCCGCCTGCTCTTCATTCCATTATGGGTGTTTGTCGCTTCGCTTGCGGTAGCCTCTGCCGCGGTAGCCACTGGCCTTTTCTCCGAGCTGGAAGAAAACGTGATTGCACATTATTGCATCGACAACTTTGACGCCGGCCGATGCGCGATCGTCACGCGCGAGCTCCCTGCTTTCGGACAATTCCCTGAAGTAACCCAAAAAACCATCCGAGAACGCCTGGAACGGGCCGCTCGTTAATTTTCAGAAAACCCAGGCTAGCTGCAGCCCGCCAAAAAGCCCGCCAAAGCCGATGTCCGTGAGCACAGTCTCCGGTTCAGCCACGGTACCGCCAGTCACGACCGTTACGCCCGATAGAGTTTTCATCTGGTAGCCTGCATTCAACTCAAGCGCCAGTGACGAGAAGAGAGGAACCAGCACCGTGAGCCGCGGAATTTCGAACTGCAGTCCGACCAGCGACGATGTGGCGGTCAGCGCCTTTAGAGTGGAAACGGAGTACATGCTGGCACCTGCGCCGGCTCCCACCATGAGGTCCATGAAGCGGTTTCGCATAACCAGGTATTGTACCCCTGCCATGCCTTCAAAAGCTGACCCGTAAAGCGTTTTGACGGCAGCCTCATTAATGTGAGTAAAGGAATCATATCCGACATGAGCATAGGCTAGAAAACGCTCACTCCAGAAATACGATCCTTTGGCGCGAAACTGAAGAACCGGAACAGATGCTGACGCTTCGCCCAGAGCGACCAAAGCGGCTGAGGGTTTTGCCTGAACGCCATCCGCGCCCAGGGAAATGGTTCCTCGGTACTTTTTCAAGGATGACCCCGAAGACGGATTGCCCACTGCGGCTGCGCCTGGTGCCGTCGATGGTCTCTTCAGTGATCCGAAAGCGGAAGCCCGTGCGTAGCCAACGGAGGTTCCCTTCACAGGACGCGAAAACTGGATCTCCATCCATTCCGGGTTCGATGTTGGCTTCACTCGTACCTTGGAGCCTGGAGCATATGTCCCCAGAACTTGCGAAGAGGTGTCCTGCTCCTTGTAAATGGGCATCCTCTGACTGGTCGTGGCGAACTGGCTCTGAGCCCGCGCACCAGAAGAAGAGAGCACAATCGATGCGACCATCAGGAACAGGATGAAGTGTCTTTTCATAGGTTTAAGAATATTTCACGCTAGGGCGAACGTCGAGGGGAAATAACAACTGAATTGAATCCTCCCCATGGGTTTGATTGTATTTGGATCGAAACACCCTGATTTATTTCGATGACCTCAAAGGCTTTCGCCCATTCATCTTCCACTACGGGAAAAACAGCAGCCCCTTCCGCATCACAATCGTGTCGAAGGTATTGTCCTTGAATGGAAAAGGCTTGGTGTTGTCCATGAAAAGAGTCGAGAGGTTTCCAACTGTGGAGCTTTCATGAAATTGAAGATCCGTCCGGACAACGGTTTTGGATGGAAACGCATCCGCGATCAGTTCGCCCAGGGAAAGGCCGTCCGTTTCAGCGCCTGAATCCGACAGGAACAGAATTTTTTCGGCGGCCTGATAGGGGCCGACATTCACCTTTGAACCATGTCCCTGATGGCCTCCGAGCATATCCTCGATTTCCGCGACAAGGCAGCCGCGCTCCACTGCTTGCGCAGAAAACGAAAGCAGAGCTGCAAGAAGCGCAAGAGGGTGCCCTAAAATCATCCTTCTTGGCTTATCGGCATCCAGATCTCCAACCTTTACTTGCAGAAGGCCGCGTTGGGGTCTTTCGCGCAAAGATAGGCTCTCAGGGCGGCGTTGTCCTGCTCGACTTTGTCCACTCGTGCCTTCAATGCGGTATTCTCTGCCTCAACCGAAGCCAGCCGGCGATCCTGACCGGCGAACTTCTCGTAAAGCTCCTTGATGGCCTGTATTGCCGGGGCCACCAGCGAGCCATAATCCACGGCCTTGTAGCCCGTGTCCTCGCGCTCGTACACGGCTTCAGGGAATACCTTTTCAACATCCTGGGCGATGACCCCGAGCTGTTTGCGATCGCGGTTCCTGGAGCTCTCCTTCCAGTTGAAAGTGACACCGGTGATCTCGCGAACCTTGTCGAGCGCGCCCTCGATGGGCTCCACGTCCCTCTTCAAGCGGGCGTCTGACGAACAATTCGTTCCGCCCGATCCGTTGCCGAGAATACAATCAGTACTGCCTTCGACGCGCAGGTTGCCCAGCACATGTAATTTTTCAGAAGGGGCCACCGTTCCAATACCCACATTACCCGTGCTCAAGAGCACCATTCTCGCGGCGTTGCCGTCTCCCAGGAACATGTTTTTCCCAACGCTCACACGAGCCCCACCGTCACCAGCGGCAGTTCCTGGTACGAAATGCCCAACGTCCCCTGAAATAAAGAAACTGAACGTGCCGGATCCGTTTCTTAAATAAATACTGTTCGAATCGGTCGCTGCGCTCGTGCCAAAACGGACCAGAGGGTCGTTAATTCCAGCAGCTCCGACAACGTCGAGCTTGCCCACAGGGCTTGCAGTGCCGATCCCGACGCTCCCGGCCAAATAGTTGCTATCCGTAGAAGCGTTATAGATGCCGAAATTTCCAGCTGGAATGGAGGTCGTACCGAGCACAAGAGCCGTATTATTTGTGGCGCCGCTCAGCGGTGCGATTTTAAGACCTGCTTGATTTGTAATGGTAACAGGACCAGTCCCGACTACGGAATTTGAGATGTGAATTCCGGTCGCATTGGTAACGGTGCCGGTATTGCTCCCAAATGAATTGACCGGATAGGCGTTGATTCCATAAGTATTCTGTATCGAGCCAAAATTTTCAGACGCCGATCCCTGCAACAACCCGGAGGTCACAACACCCGTCGTCGATGACATATTTCCGGATCCCTGAATTCTTGGCTCCACCCACAACGCGTAAATGTCGGCCATTTGCTGTGAATTCCCCACAGGCGTCTGCGCACTCATCGTGTACGCTCTGTAAGACGAAACAGATGCTGAGGCCGGATTCATCACAACGGCATTATTGATACCGACCTTGGCACCCGCTGTAGTATCAGTTAGCGTTCCATAGAAATTCGCGAAATTGATACCAGTTCCCGAAACGTTCAGCCCCAAACTCTTCACCGAACCATTCACATCCAACTTATAGGTCGAGCCGGCAGTGCCGATCCCGACGTTACCGGTTGAACCTGCGACGGTCAACTTCGTCGTCGGGCTTGATTCACCTCCTGGGGAGCTGATGATCGATAGATCAGCGGATCCGTCTGCCTGTCGAGTGCTCTTAAGTTTGACCAACCCATTCGCATTGACCAACGGTGCGCCAGTTGTTGATAGAATCAAAGTCGATGCGGCCCCCGTATTTCCAGCTGAATTCTGCACAATGGCTCCGATGGCTTCGGCGCCGCTTACGTTCTGGTCAACGTGAAACTTGTAAGCGGGCGAGATCGTTCCAAGCCCAAGGTTGCCAGCAAAATAGTTCTTCATTGTGGCGTCTTCCACATACACGCCATAGAGATTCGATATTGTCCCAGCTCCCAGATTCTTGTTCCCGAGAAACAATCCGTACCAGTTGGTAATAGATCCCCCGCTCATCCACGGATAACCATGAAATGCGTAGGCGCTTCCGGTCGAGCCCGATGAGATATACGGCGCGGATCTGACGCCGGAAAGCGAGCCGGCACTTACTCCATTCGCGATTTGTGAAGTGAAATATCCGCCCACGAGTGGGCCCACGTTACTGCTTCCGGCAGTTCTCGCGATTCCATACACCCCGAAAGTCTCCCGATCCGACGCGCTTGCAGGGTTCGCAGTGCCGGTTCCTGAAATTGCAGCACGAGTGTAACCGCTATCGGCAGTCACAGCAGTGTTCGTCAATGTCGCGGAAATAGCAGCGGCCGCATTCACGTTTGATGACAAACTCGCGTTGACGCCTTTGGCCGCGTTGGCGGTGCCGAGGACATCCAGCACAGAGGTGGGGCTCGCTGTCCCGATCCCCACATTGCCGGCACCAGTCACAGTCAGCCTTGAGGTGTTGGCGGTAACTAAAGAAACAGGTTCGCTTGCGATCGTGCCCAGATTGAGAGAGTTTACGCCTCCATAACCTGAATTAGTTGACGAATTCCGAAACAACGTCCCGTAATTTGCGTTATCAGTATACAAACGCAACTCGCTGTAGGCATTACTGGCTCCGTTTGCGTTTTCAATCTTCAGAAAAGTGTTGGTAGTCTGGTTTTTTGCAACATGAAGGGGCGACGCCGGACTCGTGGTTCCAATCCCGACGTTGCCATTTGCC
Source organism: Bdellovibrionales bacterium GWB1_55_8 (assembly GCA_001769835.1). GTDB lineage: Bacteria > Bdellovibrionota > UBA1018 > UBA1018 > UBA1018 > GWB1-55-8. The sequence continues at coordinate 50,251 of MEPR01000083.1, read as the reverse complement.
CTGATTGAAATCGCCTCATTCGAGGTTCCGTTAACGCTTCCATCGGTCGCATCAATTGCGGTACGCGCAACCCCGGATGCATCAGATTTTATCCTGAACCCAGACAGCCAATTGCCGTTTGTTGTACCAATTTGTACCCCGCCATTCTGATTTGAAGCATAGGTGATTCCCCTTACGTCAAGCTTCTCAGTTGGCGCTATGGTGCCAATCCCAACATTGCCGCCAAAAGAGCTCTTTGTCGTTCCCGCAGTGTATACGGCGTAGTTGTTCGAACCCCTCGTAAGATCCTCGACATACAGGCCGTACTGCGTTCCAATCGTTCCCGCGCCCATTCCATTGTGAGCCCGGAAACTAGAGGCATTACTGACCGTTGCGCCGGCGCCGGCGTCGACTCTGCCCCAAACCGAGGTCGCATAGGAGGTGGTGCCCCCGGATCCGCCTCCGGTGACTAACGACAGAAGACCAACAAGATTATCGAGCGTTCCTGAGGTATGGCTTGCATTGGTAGACGCCCGGATACCTTGTTTCAAACTCGTATCGCCGACCATGTAGTTCGTATCGATCCGCGTCGAGTACTGCTCCCCAGCCGTCGCCGAGCTGAACGCTTTCGATACATGTAACGGAGCAATCGGGTTTGTGTGTCCAACTGCCACATTTCCACCGTTAGGAGCGAGAATGATGTTTCCCTTGGTGGCATTCGACGTGGAATCCAACGTCAGGTTCCCACTTGCCGAAGAACCTCCATAGAAAGCCGGCGCACGAACAGACGTTGCCGCATTGATGGACGCACCCGAGAAGATATCGCCGCTGACACCCACGCCACCAGCGACGGTCAAGGCACCCGTTGTCGAGGAGGTTGCAGCAGTCGTTCCAGTAATGGTTTGGGAGCTGACATTCGTGATGCTCCCGCTATTGGCATTGATGCCGCCAGTGATACTGGCACCGCCCGAACTGATTGTGAGACCGCCGCTCAATGTTCCGCCGGAAGAACTGAGATAGCTGCTGCCAGCACCTGCGGTCACCACGGTCCATGCGGCTCCATCACAGTATTCGACGTTCGGGCTGTTGAAGCGAATCGCACCTGATAGAGTCGCGTTGCACGTTTCTCCGCCATTGCCCACGCGAAGGGTCCCGTTCACGTCCAGCTTAGTTACTGGTGATATCGAACCAATTCCAACGCTTCCCGACGTAGTAATTCGCATTCGTTCGGAATTCTGTGCGATAAAACGCAAGGGTGTCGCCCCTACCGAACCAAATTCGACGTATCCGGAACTGGAAGAGCCCAATTTCCACTCTCCCGCTCCACCCAACAATGAGCCACCTAAATGGGTGGAACCTGCGGTGTCAACGAGCATCAGTTTATAAATCGGACTAGTCGTGCCAATACCGACGTAACCTGTATCCCCCTTGACTGTCAGGCGGTCGATGGAGCTATGAACTGTGTTCGATGCGGATTTGGCTCCCGTCTTGATAATGACATCGCCCGGAAGTGATGTGCCGACTCCTAGTCCGCCTTGCACATATAAGTTTACCCCGGCGACATCCGTGCCAGCGGCATTCGTGAAAGTCGTTGCACCCAACAATCCGTATCTCGTGTCTGCAGCGGGTCTATCCTTCGAACCCAGATAGGCCTCGGCAGAACCACTAAGGCCGAATAGATTCAGAGCCATTCCTGAAGTTGGTGTGACCTGTGAAAACGATAATCCTGAACTCGCTAAAGCCCAGTCGAATTGGGCGGTCGCCCCTACCGTTCTCTTCAAAGAAATAATCGGATTTCCGCCTGATCCTCCTAGCACTGTAAGTTGTGGCGTTGTAGCCCCGGCCAAGCCCAAAGTTCCTGCACCTGCTACATCCAACAATGATCCGGGGCTGGTTGTCCCAATCCCGACATTCCCACTGCTCCGGTAAACATTCCCGGCCGAAGTAGCCCATGCTCCAACATCAGCGCCGAGCTTCGCGTACGTCACACTGGAATCGGCGATCTTTGCGGTCGTGACTTTTGCATCACCAAGAGCCAGGCTCGCGCTTCCCGCGCTGCTCGTTACGTCGCCTCCAGTGAAAGCAGGAAGGCGTTCCGTCGCAAGCGTGCCAGTCGCCTCGGCGCCCGATAAATCAACAGCACCAGAACTGAAGGTTCCAAGCGTGCTTTTGACTATACCCGTAGCAATTCCAGAAACTGCCAACCCTGTAAATGCGGGGGATGCGGAACTGCGCAGATCTTGGGGGGTATCCAGCGTAATCGTCCCTGCCCCATTCGTCACCGTGACTCCACCATTTGCACCCGTAGCGAGCGTTGCTGCCACTGGAGCATTCCCTGCTGAACCAACGAAAACCTGTCCGTTCGTGAGCGCTGCGGCTTCGGTGATCGCGCCGCCGCTTGAAACCATGAGGCGGTTATTATTGAGTGCCGTACCGGAATTCGTTCCACCCTGGGATATCGCGAGAGTACCCGTGACCTTGCTTGCAGCGACTCCCGCGATCTTCGCATCCGTGACCGCCGAATCAAGGATCTTCGCCGTCGTGACCTTCCCATCGCCGATCACTGTCGCGGTTTGCGTCCCGCTCACATCGCCGCTCAAGGAACCGGAAAAATTGGTTGAACTTCCAATCGCAGCGGGCACCCATTTGGAATTGGCCGCATCCCACTGAAGAACATAACCATCCGCGATCGGCGCCGTGTTCAGATACGAACAGACCTTCTGCCGCGCCGAACTTGTGAAAAAGAGATTCGTTCCGTCAAATTCGATGTCGCCGGCG
>MEPR01000083.1:13024-47441 GCA_001769835.1 Bdellovibrionales bacterium GWB1_55_8 | reverse complement strand
CGTGCCCGTGAACAGCGTGAGAGTTCCACCCATCGTGTCACCCGCGCGATTCACCTTGTTATTGAAGCTGATGTAATCGCTGCTATCCAGGTATCCCGAAGCAACTCCGGTGGCCTGAGGAATACTGATCGCGTTGACCGCCCGAGTAATCGGCGCGGTAAAAGTGAGCGCCTCTTCTTTGCCGGAAAACGCGGCGTGATCGGTATTCGAAAGAAGGCCTGCTGTAACTCCCCCACTCGAGGCCATGGGAATATTCAAAGTGTGGGTGTTTGCCGCGCTCGAAAACCCAGGCGAAGAACCCGCTGTACCGATCGCTAGCGTTTGAGTGCCGCCGCTTTGCCCATTCAAGGACTGCAACCCGGAACCCGCAACTCCGAGCGACTGCACTCCCGAACCATCCCAGTATTTTATCTGATTGGAGGCCGAGTCGTACCAGGTACGTCCCGCATCCGTAGCCCCCCACCCCGTCGTATTCGGTGAGCTGTGTCCCAGCCCGAGTGTTGCATTATCCGAAAGACTGATCGAACCATTGGTCCCGAGCTTCGCGTAAAGCGCATCGTGATGATGCAGACTCGACGCCTCTGCACCATTCGTCAGCGATTCGACATTGAGCTGAGTCAGACCAGGCGCTGAGTTCACCAGAATGAAATCCGCTGGGTCCAAGCCCTGAAGCGTTTCGGCGACGAGCGCCTGAGGCACTGAACCTAAAATCTGATCCGGAGAAAGCGTTACGGTCACTCCAGTGGACTGCGGGGTTACCGAAAATCTCATCAGACGAATATCGCCAGCAGCAGGCGTATAACCGCCCGCGCAATTCGGACCTGGGGCTCTCAACTGGGTTCCCGTATTGGCGATCACCATCGCCATCGGAATCGCTGGGTCCGTTCCCGCATCGCGTTTCGGATCTCCTGTATGAGAACCCACCTGAATCGAAAACAGACCCGAGGTAACCGCCAGATCAATCGGACCTTGCGTCTCCTGATAGAGCAAGCAGTAGCCACTCGGATCATAAATGCCGACCTGGATCGTGACGACGTCAGTAGCAGGGGCCGTGCCTTGCTCATTCGTCAACGCACCCTGATAGGTGAAAGTCTGCGGGGATTCTGATGCCGCAAATGCGACCTGTAATCCGCCTGCGATGCCCAAGCATAAAAGTGCTGTTACGATTCGTATTTTCGTACCATTCTCCAAATGACGGAAAAACTATTTCTTCACACATTATCGACAATTCTGATGTTTAAATTGAGATGTGTCTTTTTATGCCTGTGGCAGAACCCACACTCACGAACATTGCCCTTTCCTGTTCATGACTTACCCGTTTGCCCGGTCAGGCTTCCAGCGCGATCTTCATTTTTTCACGAAGACAGCCGATCCTATATAAGTGCTTCTGCGACCATTGTCTCAAATCACTCTGTGGTATTTGATAGGCGCGATCGGCCTGGGGCCCTCTTACGCCGCCGATTTTATTCCACCGCACTATTTGAAAATTGAAGCGGAAGACACGCTGTCGCAGGCTCTCGATCGCCATTTCCCGAAGCGAACCTGGCGCATTTGGGGAAGAAACGGCGCGCTCGCGAAGATCCAGGCAATGAATCCAAGTATTCGCGACGTGAACCGCGTCTTTCCCGGCATGGTGGTCGACATAGGTGAATTCGCGAAAAATTCCGCCATCGCCGCCAACGTTCCGGACCGCGCACCAGCAGCTCTTCTACTGGAGGAGAGCACTCAAACAACCACGCCGCCGTCCCAAGAACGGGAAATCGTGCATTCAACGCCCGCACCTGCTCCGAAAGAGGTTGCGAGCATTTCCTTCTCGCCCGATCGTTACGGATGGTTTTCCGTCGAACCCGTGTTTTCATTTTCGGCACTGGACTCAACGGACAAGAGTTCCAGCGGAAATGCGACTTTCCTATCAACCCTGAACTCCGGCTTCGTATTTTCCTGGGGACAGCATTGGTCCAATCGGTTCCAAACCTCTCTTCTGATTGGCGCGCGACGAGAGAGTTACGCCTATCAATCCGCTGGCATCACGGTCGACCATACCTCGCGGAATTTGTCGCAGTTTGGTGTGCTCGCGCAGTGGTCGCCATTTCGTTCGAACGAATTCAGGGTGGATTCGAGTCTCCGTCTCAGACAGGAGATCTTCGTCCGCGCCAACGGTTTCACCAGCCTGAGCCTCGACGCCGTACGAGTTCCTGAACTTTCCTTGGGCGCTCAATACCACCTTCTTGAGCTTTGGCCTTTTTCATTTTCCCTGAACGCACACGGACTGGCCTACGCTCCCGCCAAGAGCACCACGTACAATGCCCGAATGGGGACCGGATTTAAGTTCGGCACCACACTCGGAATGGTCATATCCAAATCACTCCGGATGAACGGCGAAATATTCTACTCGTCTCGATCGCAGGAATCTTCCATCGCGACACAAAACCAGAAGAACATCGGGTTTACGCTCGGATTGAGCTATCGCATGAAAACCCCGGACCCCAATGAATCGCAGGAGGACGATCTCCCATGAAAACGGTGTTTCGCAGCTGCACCCCTCTGGCGCTGATTATTTTTTCAGGCTGGTTTGCCGGATGCAGTAACCCTTTTGGCGCAGTCGGAAAAATTGACCCCGTCTATAAACCCGGGTACGCCGTAAAGCCGCCGATGGTCTCGTCCGTTCTACCAAATGCCGGTTCCCTGCAAGGGGGTACACTTCTCACGGTTCTTGGCTCGTCGTTCGAATCAGGAGCAACCGTGGAAATCGGAGGGCAACCCTGCCGCGCCACCCACTTCATCTCCGACACGAAGCTCACTTGTGTCGTGCCGGGGCACACCGCAGGACTCGTCGACCTGAAGGTAACGAATCCCGACAGCCAAAGTTTCACTCTCTCATCCGCGTTCAACTACGTTGGGAGCGCCAACCCCGTTGCCGGATTCGCAGCGACGACGGGCGGAGGCATATCCCAGGGGGGCGGATTCCGACTGAGCGGGACGGCAGGAATCACAGGTAACCCCGTTCAACAGTCTGGAAACGGATTTCAGGCCAAAACAGGCCTGCAAGGCGCCCTGCATCGGCACTGAGCGTTCGACTTATTTACCTTTCGCCATTCGCTGGGGCAGCTGCTTCTGCACCCGCACCACGATCCGGCGATTCTGTGCCTGGTTGTCGATCAAGGACACTCCGGCGGGGTCACGATTCGGAACCAGCGGTTCGGTGTCCGCAAGACCGACCGGCCGCATATCAGCGTGCGGGAAACCTTTCCATTCCAGAAGCCGTACGACCGTACTGGCGCGACTTGAGGACAGATCCCAGTTGCTGGGATACATGCGCGAAACAATCGGAACGTCATCGGTGTGGCCTTCAACAATGACCCGGAATCCGCGCGCTTTCTGGGTCAGAATCTCCGCCACCTTTTCCATCAGTTCCCGCGCCCGGGGCTTCAAGTCCGTTGAGCCGGAATCAAAAAACAATGTGCCTTTTGAAATCAGCGTGATGCCTTCGTCCGTCTGCTCGATCGTCACTTCCTTATCGAGCTTGAAATCGGCCAGGATGTTTTTCATGTCCTGGGCAAGCTCCTCGTAGGGCCGCGTGTACTCCCCGCCCATCGATTTCGCCGTTTCCTGCTTCAGCTTTTCCATCTTTTTGGTGTCAGGAGTCGAGAAGGCGGTGATCATCACGAAGAGACCGAACAGCAACGTCATCAAATCCGCATAGGAGACAAGCCAGTTTCCTTCACCGTCATCGTGCTGAACGATGCGCTCTTTGACCCGCTGAAACCTGCGAGGCCTCTCGGTTTGCTCTTTCGGGAGATCGTCATTCCCCAGATCCATCTCAGGCCCTCGCCATTTTCGAGCGCTCGGCAGGAGCTAGGTAGCTTTTCAGATACTCCTGCACCAGCAACGGGTGCTTTCGTTCTTTCAGCAGACGAACTCCGTCCACCACGATTCTTCGCATCCGAAGGTCCTCTTCCGACGCCTGATTCAGGTTTTCGCCCATGGGGATCAGGAAAACGTTCGCGAACACGAGGCCGTAGAACGTCGCCACCAGAGCAATCGACATCGCAGGGCCAATTCGCTCGAAGGCATCTGCTTCACCCAAGCTCTGCAGGAGCGCGATCATGCCCATGGTTGTTCCCACGAGGCCGAAAGCCGGAGGGAACTTACCGATCATTTTGAAGGTGAAACTGTCTCTCTTGTACTTCTCGTTCTGGAGCTCCATCCGCTTTTCAAGCACTTCTTCCAGTTCGTGATCGGACAGGCCGCCCTGATCCATCAGCTCGAGGGCCTCTTTTAAAAAGGAATCCTTCAGTGAGGCAACCTCGTTCGACAGCGATGCGCCGTCGTTGGCCGCCTGGGAAAGTCTCACGATGTCGTTGATGGTTCTCAGGGTTTCGGCTTTCCGTTTTCCCAGCAGAGTTTCCATGAAAACCCGGGTCAGGCCGAAAAAGTGGCTGATTGGAAAGCAGACCAGGGCCGCCGCGGCGGTGCCGCCGATCACGATGGCTGCTGCGTGCCCGCTCAGAAAGACGCTGGGGTTCTTGATACCGGTGACCGCGACAAAAGCGATCACCAGGGTTCCTAGGAGAAAACCAAGAGGCGCGGAAATATTCATGTTCCAATAGTATAAGGGCCTCACCGTCCGGCGCAACCCAGCTCTTGGAATCTTGAAGGCTTACCGTGGTTTTCGCTCATATCTGAGCGAAACGCTCATCATTTCGGGGACTGAAGTTTTCGAAGAATGATCTCCAGCGGACAAAATCGGGTCATGCTGGATTGAAGAAGGTTCAGTCCGACAAATGCGGTGAATAGCAGCCAATAGGGTGAATGCAGCTGTGAAAGCGCGAGACTGAGAAGAATGAACGAACCTGCGAACGCGCGAACCTGCATTTCAATGGACATGAATTTCTCCTTTAGCCAATGGGGTCTTCACCGATGCTACAGGAGCCGGACTCATATTGCCATTGTCTTTGCCGGTCTTGAAACGACCGAGAATTCGCATCAACTGGTCGGCGAATTCGCGAACGATCCGACTCTCACGGGTCGCCTCTCGGCTCGAATTCGTGATTTCTGAAAAGGCGGAATGAATCCCTTCCATGGAATTGCTGATGCTTCCATAAGCTGCCTTCTGTTCCAGCGAGGCATTGGCCAGGCTTTCGATCTTCTCGCCGATCCGGTTCACGTTTGAAAGAATTTCCTGAATCGCCCGCGTAGATTCCGAAATAGATGCCCGAAGCGCCTCAGTTTGATGCGAATGATGGCCCATTTCCTTCATCGCGCCATCCACGCCGGCCCGCAGCTCACTCACGATGCGGGCGATTTTTTTCGTCGACTCCGCGCTGCCCTCGGCAAGCTTCTTCACTTCCGTTGCGACCGTGGCAAAACCTTTCCCGTGCTCACCGGCACGGGCAGCTTCAATCGCCGCATTCAGTGAAAGCAAATTGGTCTGGCGCGAAATTCCGTCAATCATCGCGAGAATCGCGACAACTTCCTTCGATTGCTGGCTCAATGCGCTCATGGAATCCACTATTCGCGCGAGCGATCGCGCGGTTTCAGTCATTGTCGCATCAGACGCCAGAAGCAAGGACGCCGTGCGCTCCGCCTGGTGCTTGATGTCCGTCGAAAAACCGGCAGTAGCAGTGAGACTATCGCTCATATCGGAAATCGTCACGGAGGCTTGATGAGTGGCTGAGCTGATCTGACTCAGTCCTCCGCTCTGCTCATCAAGGGTTGTTGCCAACCTGCCGCTCAGAGCCGATAACGTGTCCGATACCGCTTTCAGTTTGTGGACGCCATCGCCGATATTGATCAGGAGTGCCCGTAAATCATCAGTCATCCCGTTGAAACCACCGACAATCTCTCCGATCGCATCCGGACTCCGCACATCGACTGATACCTGTAAATCCCCCTGGCTCACCTGCCGGCAGGCTGAGGCGATTTTCAGGAGTTCACGGAGCAGGATCAGTTTCACAAGCGCATAGGAGAATACACCGACGGCTATTCCTGCGAGAAGACAACCGAGATTGAACCAGTTCTGCATTCCTGGTTTGAACTCGACAAAGAAACGCGCGTAAACAGGGAATACGACACCCATGGCGAGGCCGAAGATGAGCATGCCTATCTGCAACTTCCGGAGGATACCGACCTGAAGCATGTTGACCATCTTTACAAGGATACCTATAAATTCGTAATGTGCTAGGCAGATGGGGCCTATTTAGTCTTATTTTAACCTCGTTTCCCGGTACCCACCCGGTTTTTCTGCTAGACTTACCTGCATGCACGCCCCGATCAATCGAAACGAATTCCGCCGAATGTTCATCCGGTTTCTCTACCTGCAACTCGGCTGCGTCTCAGCCGCCGGACTGGTCTATTGGCAAGGATACCAAACCGATCACTTCTCACTGAAAATTCTCTCGATCGGTTTCTTCGTCGCGATTCAGACAATCCTCGCGATGTTCATGGGGAGATTACTTCCGGTTCATCGGCGCCTCCTGGACATCTACTACCCGGAATTCCGTCCAAGTCTTCTGACAAATGCATGGCTTCTCTTTCCGGTGGTCGGAGCGGTTTTTCTCGTTTTCCTGCTGAAAAGCGAAAGGAAGCCGGAACAGGCGAAACTTCCGTTCATCTTCCGCCGACCCAAAGCGTCAGCCGCACTGGCGCTTCTCGCTTTCACGATCATCCCGCTCATCTTGATGTCTCAAGTGTTTTTACTTGGAGGTTACGCGAGTGGCCTGGGCAGGCTCACGTACTGGATGAATGATCCGACAACCCATTACATCAGCTCTCTGGCCGAGGAAGTCAGTGCGGCGATCGAGATCAAGAACAAGGTTGTTGCTGATCCCGCACAATACAAGGCTGTAGCTCTGTTCCAGGAGCTTTCTAAGAGGCGTTCGATATCGAGCACAGGCATTGTCATGATGAACGCTGCCGTGGTTCTCCAGAGCATGAAAGAAAAGAAAGCGGCTGAGCTCGCGGGAACACCGGTTGGCCCCGTTCAGGTGCGATTTGTCGAAGATCTGATTTCTGTTGTTGAGCTCTCGGATAAACGCCCTCTCGCCGCGTTTTCCTTCAATCCCCTTTCCTTCCTCACACCGGCCGGTGCCGTGCCCGCGGCACTCATTGCCCTGGTGGCCCTCGCGGTCGACGAAAAAACGGACGAATCGTTTTTGGCGAAACTCCGCTCGATTCTCGATAAAGTGCCCGCTGACACTAGCGCACTTCGTGCCCGCCTTGAGAAAACCCGCACCTACCAGTCGCTGCAGCAAAGGGACAGCTGGCCGATCGACCAGAGTCTACGACGGATGTTTTTCGAAACACCATGAGCCGCTTTCCCTCGCTGCCAAACACGTTCTGGGTTGTCATGGGTGCGGCCTCGCTCGTGACCGGGGTCATCGGGCTTTTCCTCCCCCTCTTGCCCACCACGCCTTTTGTTCTGTTCGCGGCCTACTGCTTCTCGAGAGGTTCTCCGCGTTATCATTCCTGGCTGCTTTCCCATCCCCTTTTCGGGCAGATGATTCGGGATTGGCACGATGGCCACGTGATCCGCCGCCGGACGAAGGTGCTCAGCACGATCACAGGCGCTACCATGGTGGCCATTCCAGTGGCTTTCCTGGACATCCCCCTCTGGACCAAGCTGGTCATGATCATCGGGACAAGCGGGGCCCTGGTGTATGTCTGGCTGCAGAAGGAGCGGCGGCAATCCGGATCTTGAAGATCCGAGGCCAGTTTTTCCCCGTGACGAAGAACGTTTTTGTCGCGGAATCGTAAGCAATGCCATTCAGGACATTCGATCGTGCATCGCCGCGAATCTGCCCCAGTTCCTCTTCCGTGAACTCGAGCCAGAGCGCGCTCATGTCCAGCTGTCCAATCACACATCCCGTGCCGAGATCGATTTGAAGAATCCGATCCGTGGGAAAGACATTGGCGAAAACATCGTCTCCCACGACCTGCAACATGTTCAGCCCTGGATAGGGACGGCCTAGGGAATCGTGCGCCTGAACCGATCGCAAGGGCTTCAATCGGGATGGTTCGAGAAAATAGAGGACAGCCGTGCCATTGCTCATCACGAGCGCGTCCTTGTAACGCGAGAGCCCCCAACCCTCCCGCAGATCACCGCGCATGGGAATGGCTGTAAGGAGGGACCAGGATTTAGAGTCGTAAACAAAAGCAACGCCGCTGTCGTACGTCAGCTGATAGACCTTTTCCTCAAAGCGAGCGAGTCCCTCGCCGAAGATCGTTGCGCCATTCCACTTCGGAGCGGCGCGAAGGACGCTAACGTTCCCCGTCTTCGGATCGATGGAATTGATCACCACAGGCTGGTCTCGATAACGCCCAGCGCTCTCCAGAAGTCGCCCCTCATCAAAAAGAAATCCTTCAGTAAAGGAAGTGGCCGAGCGCTTGATGCTTCCAAGAAGCTCGTAAGAGAGGTCTGCAGGTGGAACGGTGCAGGAAATATGAGGTGTCACAAGCGCGAACAAGAGAGGCAGCATTCTTCAGAACCCTGCAATCAGTGTGACACGGGCGAGCTGGAAAGTCTGCGAAGGAACTCGATGGATTTTTCAAGTTCCTCCCGATTTGCCTGGAGCGCGCGCGTCAACGGACTACCGGAGGCCCCGGACGCGTCGGCAGCGCCGCAAAGAAGAGCCGGAGCATTCCGAAAGTTCTGTGCGTAGAAAAAACCGCCTCGTCCGAATTCAGCAAGCTTCGCGGAGTTGAGAAGCTGCTCAAGCTCGCGCGAAAGCTCCGCGAGCGCCATGAACTCGGTTCGGAGGTCCTGTTTTGCAGGCGCCATCTGCGTGGCGCGCGCAAGGAGAGCCTCAGAATAGAGCGCGATGAACTCTTCCACCAACAGTTCTGTTCCGACTTTTTCGAGACAGGTATCCCCCTCCGGCCCCAGTGCGCAGGTCGGCGAACCGGCTTCCGGCGGATTGAAACGAAGAAAAGCCGTATTCTGGGACTTGAGACGCAGCAGCTTCGAACCGCCTCCGGAAAAAACATGCGGAAGTGACCCGGATCCCATCCGGATCGCCTCCGTGGTTCTCCACGCCGAAGCGAAATCGGCCTCCTGACCGAGCTGAAAAACACGGGATCCGTCGCAGGTTTTCAGACATTCCGTCAAACCCGGCCCGTAAAAAGCGGTATAGCAAAAACCATCGGTCTTGTCGGACGGAATGGCAAACAGGCGTCCATCGAAACGAGCGCCTATCCGCGCCGACGATCCGGCAATTTCGATGAAAACGATATCACTGCGGCCGAGCTCCACCTCAGCGCGCGAATTCTGGGCTGAAACCACCAGAAAAAGACCTGCTGCGAGCGCGAACCTCAACGGACCCAAGCGGCCTCCCAGTGATTTTCATCCACTTCCCCTGGTGCGCTGCGAGAAGAAGAGAGGCCGAGGAGAGAGCTCAGGGTGAAAGGAAGCGCATGAGACATGGGACGGGGATACCAGGATGGCTTCTTGATCTTCAGCTTGTAGACTGGATTCGTGCCGAGAAAACTTGGAACCGCGCTTTTATAAAGTTCACGAATGAGGCCCGCGCCGTCCAGACCAGGATTCTGGGAAAGCATCTCGGCTGCAAGGTGCGCAACCAACGGGGCCGCCATCGACGTACCGCTTAAAGTGCCTAGCCCACCTTGTGCCGGGCACTCTTTGCGAAGCCCTTCGGCGGTTTTGCCGTAAAAATCATCGGGTACAAGCTCAGGCGGGAGCATGAAAGTCTGCGCGAGCGACTTCATGGATTCTGTCACGCACATATCCTGCGGAACAGTTGAGATCACGTTGGTCCCAAGTGCGAAGACCACATCGGCTCCACTGTTGACGAGATTCGTGAAACCGGCCGGATCCCCGTTCTCACGGAGCGCGCCGACACAAAGGACATTCCTGAGCTTGAGACCGCAGGGAATCCCGGTCAGATTCTCACCGTCGCGCCATTGCCCGTCATTTCCAGCAGCAACCACGAATAAAATCTGTGGATAGCGGACGATCACATCAGCCATGTTCTGCGACAGCTGCCGCATCTTCATATATTGGCCGACCTGCTCCTCGCTGTCTTCGCCCCCGACCGCTTTCGCATAATCAATCCCAAGCGACATGTTGACGATTCGAACGCCGTCGGCGGCGGCTCGGTGAATCGACTCGGAAATGGCGTCGATTGCCTCTGATGTGTAATCGAATTGCGGGTCCGTGCTCTTGTTCTGAGGCAGAACCCGGTACGAGCGCAGGCCGAAGTCCGGGCGGTCGTAAACCATCAGTCCGGCGACATGCGTCCCGTGATACGCGCCTGCCTGAATCTCCTGCGAGATGTGCCTTTGAAGGTTGAGGTACCGTCCAAGCTCGGGAGCAAGAGCCAGGAGGTTCGCGACTTGTTTGTGAGACTTCCTGGCGGCTTCGCGATCCTCATCCGAAACCTCCGGATCGTAAATCGCCGTGCGCGCGAGATAAGGAGATGGCCAGACGTCCTGCCCGACGAAGTCAAAGCCAGCGCTGGTCGGCTGACCTGCCGGATCCAGGTCGAAATGAATCTGGTCTGCAAGAACAGGATGATTGTAATCGACGCCGGAGTCGATCACTCCGAGCAAAATTCGATGAGTCTGATTGTTCCGGAGAAAGTTACGGGTGACGGGTACCGGATTCACGATCCCCTGATCCTGGTATGAAATCGCCTGCTGGTTATCGACGAAGTTGCAAGCACTCAGAAGACTCATGAAGAGCCCGGTGCCGAGCACAGGCAGGACATACCCGTAACTGAAAACCTTCATAGAAGAATCTCCGTGGCAGCTTCTATCAGGAATCACGCACCGCGTCAAATCACTGAAGCGAATCGTCGTAAAAGAAAGGGCCCTCTGCAAATCCATGCAGAGAGCCCTTCAAAAGGACAATCAGAACAATTCTATTTCAGGTATTTTCTGAAGAATTTCCTATAGTTGCAAGAACAGGTGCAACACCAGCAGGCTCGACAACAGCCTTCTTCGAAACCGGCTTGGCGTTCCAAAGGCGCGTGCCCAGGAACAAACCAATGAGAGCGACCGGAATCATGGCTACGGGCCACATCATCCAATTGGATGGAACCTTCGCCAGATCCCCCTGCGGAAGCGCCCAGCCGTAGAAAATCGATTGGGTCGCGGTTCCGAGGTAAACCATCCCATCGATCAGACCGACGGCAACGCCAACGTTCTTCTTGCCACCGAAGTCCATGCTCGCGGTCCCGGAAAGCATGCCGTGAACGCCGATCACGCACATCGAGAGGAACACAACCGCCCATCCCAGAAAAGACGAGTCCAGCATGAACAGTAGAACGACGCCACCGAGCGCCATCAGGCCATAAAGGAGTGCCGACATCGGTCCGCGACGGGAGTGAAAGATTTTGTCGGAGAGCACTCCGGCGAAAACCCCACCGAGAATCCCCGCGCAGCACAAAAGCAGACCCCAGTTTTTCGGAACAAAAGTCCCCATGATCCCCGTCTGCTTGGCGAAGATGATGTACCAGTGCATGATCGCGTTTCTGAGGAAGCCACTGCAGAACTCGATAGCAGCGATCGTGAGGATGATCGGGTTCGAGAGCATTTTTTTCGCGACTTCCACCACACCGAGCTGCGGGCCGGTATCGCCTGACGAAGCGTCGGCGGTATCGAAATCCTCGAAACCAGCATCACTCGGGTTATCTTTTACGGCGAAGATATCGAGAACGAAGAATCCAGCCAGCAATAACGCTGGAACAAAAAACACCCAGTAAGTGGGGGCGTTCTCGACAATCAGCCGACCCCAATCAAAAGCGAAATAGACGCCCAGGGAAATCAAAATCCCGAAGATCCCACCGAAGGTGCCGCGCTCACGAACATGGAACCACTGCGCATTCACCTTCACGATCGAAACAGCACCGAAGCTCTGGAAATACATGTTTCCGGCGTAGAGAATCGAGAAAACCAGGACCAGGTTCCCGGTGTATCCGAAGAAAACGGCCAATCCCATCAGTAAATTCATGATGGCCGCGCCACCTGCAGCAAGCAGGATCGCCTTTCTGCCGCCGATCCTATCGGTCAGGGGGCCATTGATGACAAAGGCAAAGCCGTAAACAATCGTCCCCCAAAAAAAGATGGTTCCGAAATCGGCATTGGTCATTGCCCCGCCGAGTGCGTTTTTCGCCACGGTGAGGTTATAGCGTCCCATGTAAAGGAACGCGTACGTGAGTCCCAGCGGAAGCCAGTTGAACTTTCTTCTTGCGAGGAACTGAGGTGAATGACCCAGTTCCACTTTCGGTAATCTCGTCATCACGATCGCGATCGCGCCCAACAGGATCACAATCGGTAACAGCTGCGTCAGACTTGTCATGAGCATTTGCGGTACCCTCCCCGGTAGGTTTTACGCAAACTAGCCGCTCCGCCCCGAAGTTTCAATCGCCTTTCAACCCAGGTTCCGCCGGATTCATAAGAAAACGCCGCGACGCACTGCGGCTTCACATCTATTTGGAACCTTCCTGAAGGAGGGATTTCAGCTGGTCTTTCCGATCCAATTCGGCGAGCTCGCTGTATCCACCAATGAGCCGCCCGTTCGCGAAGATCTGGGGGACCGTCTGCATTCCGGAACGCTTGCACAGGGCATCCCATTGGGCGTCATCGTCCATATCAAATTGAAACTCGCGGTAGGGAAGACCACGTATTTTCAGCAGCTCTTTTGCGCGAGTGCAGTAGGGGCAGTACTTTGTCGTGAAAACTTCGATATCCGCAGCCATAGCCACCCTCACCTTCCAAGACCCACAGGACTCACTTCAAATCAAAATCCAAGCCAGTGAGTTCCCGCATGTGCTCTCGAAAAATGTCGAAAAGCTCCGCTCCGCCACCCGCGGCTTTCGCCGCATGGTCCGGGTCCACCCAGACTCGGGCATCCAGGTTCCAATTGAAATGATAAGCCCGGCCTTTGGCGCCCATGGCAATCCAGATCTGCCGAACGGCCGGCTGCATACTGAGGACCGTGCGCGACCCGCCGGCGAACTGGATCACTAACGCGCCTTGCGACCACTCACATTCCGCGACATCGGGATCGATTCCACCGAAACCGCGGTCAATCCGCTTAAAGACTTCCTGGGCCAGGTTTCGAAATTCCGCCTCGGTGATTTCCGCCCCGTTTTTCATGGTAATACTTCTAACCCCATCTCCGAGCTTGGCGAAAGCCGAAAATCGGATAATATGAACGGCCTATGACAACGACTTCCCCTGCTTCAGAAGCTTGCCCCTGTACGTCTGGCCTTAAATTAGCGGAATGCTGCAGCCCTTTTCTTCAGAAGAAGAAAAAGGCCGCGACTGCCGAGGACCTGCTGCGCGCGCGTTACACCGCGTTTGCGCGCGGGGACATCGATTTCATCCTCGACACACACCACAGCCGCACCCGCGCTGACGTGAACCGGGAAGAAGTGGAAGCATGGTCCAAGGACTCGCGCTGGCTTGGACTGGAAGTGGTGGAACGCGAAGCAGGCGGCGAAACAGATTCGACCGGAACACTCGTTTTCTGTGCACGCTATGTCAGCGAAGGAAAAGCTCACGAACACTGGGAACGCAGCCAGTTTGAAAAAGAAGGAACCGAGTGGCGGTTTCTCGATGCGCAGCCCGCGAAGCATACACCCGTCCGCCGCGCGGAACCGAAAGTCGGCCGCAATGACCCGTGTCCCTGCGGTAGCGGTAAAAAGCACAAAAAATGCTGCGCTGTCTGAAACGGCACCATAACTGCACCTTTGCGGGCCATGGTTATAAACCCAAGGCTCGTTCGTTTGACGGCCGGCTTGGTGCCCGTTTTGGCGCTGGGCTGGAGCGGCTCTGGAACCCTGGCTCGCGCCAATCCACCACCCGTTGCACCGAAGTCCGCCGCGGTTGAAACCGTCAGCCAGTCGAAGAAGGCAACGCGTGATTTTCTGAATCGTGCCGCGCACGCCTTCAATGACATCACGGAGCAAGCAACGCCCGCGGTCGTAAGCATCAGCACCGTGAAAACAATCACAGCGGAAGAAGCAGGCTTTCCCGGTGAGTTTCCAGAAGATCTGCCGTTTGGTGATCAAGCCATGCCGCCGGAAGGCGGAGTTCCCGGAAACCCCGGGCTGTCGCCAGAGGGTCCCGGGCGCTCGATGGGAATCGGCTCCGGTATCATCATTCGCGAAGACGGCCTCATCATGACCAACAATCACGTCGTGGAGAATGCCGAGCGGATCACCGTCACCCTGAACACCGATGATAAATTGCCGAAGGGCACGGACCAGACACGCACTGCGACCCTCATCGGAGCTGATGCGAAATCAGATCTGGCGATTCTCAAGATCCAGAAAAAATCCGGCGACCCCGCCCGGTTCCCGGTACTTCCCTTTGGAAATTCGACCAGGATGAAAGTCGGAGACTGGGCGATCGCGATCGGCAGCCCGTTCGGCCTGAGCCGCTCCGTCAGTTTCGGCATCATAAGCTACATCGGGCGCGGCGACATGGGTGTGCTCGATATCGAGGACTTCATCCAGACGGATGCCGCAATCAATCCCGGCAGCTCGGGAGGACCGCTCCTGAACGCGCGCGGCGAGGTGATCGGGATCAACACAGCTATCTTCTCTCAAGGTGGATCATTCACCGGCATCGGCTTCGCGATTCCGTCCAACCTGGCACAAGGTATCGTGGCGCAGCTGATCCAGCACGGACGAGTCCAGCGGGGCTGGCTCGGAGTTTCTGCGCAGGACCTGGACGAACAGCTTGCCGGACATTTCTCAGTCGCGAAAAAACAAGGAGCTCTCATAAGCAACGTGAATGAAAAGAGCCCTGCCTCAGAAGCATCGATCCGCGCGGGCGACGTCATCCTGAACTACGGCGGAGCGCCTGTGAGGAACTCGGGCGAACTCAAGGCCCTCGTCGGAAAAACGCCGAGCGGAAAAAAAGTCGCGGTCAAAATTCTTCGGAAAGGCTCGACTAAGGACCTCGCAGTGACCATTGCGGAGGAGCCTCTGCCTAAAAAACCTATTGCTCAGCTGGCCGGGCAGGCTGCGCCCGCGGGGGCGAAACCACCCAAACCCAGTCTCGAATCCCTGGGCATTGCGGTAGAAGACATTCCTGCCGAAATCGCGGAGTTCCTTGGATCGGTGGCGGATGAAGGCGCTCTGGTGGTCGGAATCCGAATGGGCAGCGCGGCGTTTGATGCCGGACTTGCACCGGGCGATATCATTCTCAAGGCAAACGACACCGAGATCAGCAAAGCCGCGGATCTGGCCAAAGCCACTGGCAAACTCAAGGCCGGGCAGGCCGCGATTCTCTATGTCCAGCGCGGCCCTAAAGAGAAGGTGTTCATTCCGCTGAAGACGACGTCGTAGTTGAACAGCTGAACTGCCCGAATGGTCGTGTTTAAACGCAACCTACGCGGCACATTTTTGGCTGCTCGCCTTAGGCAGAGCCGCAGCGGTTTTCAGGCTGACGGTGAAAGTGGCACCTTCGCCTGGTTTGGACTGAACCTCAATAGAGCCTTCCCATTTAGAAATAATCGTATGGACGATGGAGAGTCCTAAACCGGTACCTTTTCCGGGGCTCTTGGTCGAAAAGAATGGATCGAAGATTTTGGTGACATCCGCGCCTGGAATTCCGGCGCCATCATCCGAGACGATGAGCTGACTCAGATCTCCTTGGCATCGGGTACGGATTACGATTTTCCGCTCTCCAGTTACTGAATCCATCGCATCCCGAGCATTCGTCAGAAGATTCATCACGACCTGGTTCAGGCATCCTATGTTGCCGACAATGAACGGTCTTTCGGGAGCCAGGTCACAGACGACCTCGACCCCGCTCTTCTGAAGGAGTGTTTTACAAAATGCCACTGTTTCGACGACGCATTGATTGAGATCAACGGCACAGGGATACGTCCCACAATCGCCACGCGAGTAGTTGAGCAGGGTGCCGATTATCGCGGCAATACGGTTTCCCGCTTCTTCCATGTGCTGAACTCTTTTTTGAAAAGCGAGGACATCGAAGCGCTCGCGGAACTCTGGCTTCATCCAGATCGGGACCTGTTCAACAAGAACCGAAAGGTTGCCAAGCAAAATCGTGAGCGGATTATTGATCTCATGGGCAACGCCGGCGGCAAGGGTCCCGATCGAGGCAAGCTTCGCGGACTGAAGCATCTGCGCCTGCAAATAATGTTTTTCTTTTTCAGCCTGCTTTTGGCTAGTGACGTCGCGGTTCGCTGACCGCCGACCCAGATAATTTCCTGAAGCGTCGTGGACGGACTGGCATGTGTGCTGGATCTGACGAACAGTACCGTCCCGGTGAATGATCCGGAACTCGATTTCCTCGGTGCAGGGTGCGTTGGAACCAATAGATATCAGGTGATCTCGAATGATAGTTGCGTCTTCCGGATGCGTGATGGATTCGAGGAGGTGCTGATCTTTGAAAAATTCTTCTTCTGCATAACCAGTAACCTTCTGACATGCCCTGGACATCCATTCCAGTCGCCCGCTTGGATTGATCCAGTACTCCCAGTTGGAGGTGTAATCAGCCACTGTTTTGAATTTTTGCTCACTTACCGAGAGGTCCTGGTACAAACGTTCCAGCTCCATAGCTGCCTGCTTGCTGTCCATTTATCTTTATCGGAACATCTGACCCGGAACTATATAGCGCGGCGCCAACAAAAAACCGGGCGCTTCATCGAAGCACCCGGTCTTTTGTTTTCATCAAAACGGTCGTGCCGTTTTGATGACCAGCGGGATCAGCCTAGCCCGATTGCAAGGGCCACCGTACCCATGAACAAGTCATCATTGGGTGCGAAGGTCCAGTCTGGGCGCAAGCTCAGAGCGGCGTTCTGTCCGAGACCGAACTCGATGTCAGCGCCGGCATTCGGATAATATTTCCAGAGTGAATCCGATCCCGTGCTGTCATCACCGAGGTTGATCGAATTCGCGACGGAACGATAAATAATGTTCCCTCCTCCGTGAGCCGACAGGCGGACAGCTTCAGCGACATTGTAGCCGACCTTCAGATTCGTGGGAATAACGGCCATGTTCGACCCAGCCTGACCGAGAGCTTCGTTGTCCGGATTTCTTCCGATGAAGTCAGAGGTCGGGGCTCCCAGATGTGAGTAAATGAACCCGACAGTGGGGCCGAAGAACATGTCTTTTTCCATCATTTCCCCGAAAAGCGGAGCTGCATTCCAGTCGATCTCTAAACCGTAAGCCATCCTGGCGGTGTTCCCGTCGACATCGTCAAAGGCAATCGCGCCGACAAGGGGCTTCACCGCCACGGTCTCATCTTTCAGGAAACCGCGTGTAAGCTCGCTCGCCTCGGCGGTAGTGACGGTATCGGTCTGTTCTCTTTCCTGCGCCAGAGCGGCGCCTCCTCCCCAGAGTGGACTTACTAGAAGTCCTGTGCATAGAAATCCCATAATGATTCTGCGCATAATCGTGTTCTCCCTTGGTATACCCAAGAGCTGTGCATCCTCTGTTCCACGTGTGTTACACGCGGTGGGGCGAACCCGGTGAATTAGGAGACTTCCACGATCTTGATCTGACGGCCGTCCACGGATACGGCACGGTTCCCGTTTAGAAAAGCGATCAGCTCTTCGCCGATCAGCTCAGCTGCGTGCTGCGAGAGAACTCCAAGCCGAACGAGATCGGCCGGCCCCTCGATTTTATTCCTAAGAAGCGGCAAGAGCTGCGCCGCTGTTGCAAGATGCTTTGCTGCTATTCGATGGCGATCCGCTAAAATCCCGACGTAGAATCGCACGAGATCGAGCACCTGCGATTCGTCCGGATTCGGTGCATCCTGACGCTCGGACGTGAGTGTCTTCAGGCGCTCGTCGATGGCACCTGCGTTTTCGATCGCTTTCAGGAGGGCCTCCCCGCTGTTCCTCAGCTCTCCTTTATTCAAGCCTCGAAACGCGCCGAGATGTGCGATGTCTTTTGGCCGAACGCGGGCGAGATCGAGCAAAACAGAATCATCAGCAACCCAGCGCCGTGGAAGATTCAGCTGCCTCACGCGCTCCTCGCGCCAGCGGACGAGCTGCAGAAGCACCGCTTGCGCCTTTCGATCCAGGTGCCCGCCGCGGATCAATTTCGCCGCAATACCATCAACATCGGGCTCATAAAGTCTGGGATCGCTCCACTTCGACGAAAGTTCGAGAGCCCACTCTCTGCGCCCAAGTTCATCCAAACGAGTCAGAAGCTTCCGCCCGAGTGCCACGAGATGTTTGACATCCTCGTGCGCATATTGGATCAGCTGTTCTGGAAGCGGTCGAACAGACCAATTCGTGCGTGAGTGCCCCTTTTTGATCGTGACATCCAGGCCAAGTTTCAGAAGTCGACCCAAGCCGATTCCATCGCCATAACCGCAAAGCGACGCGGCCACCGCGGTATCGAGAGTAGGAGACGCCAGGCGCCCGAAGCTCGTATAAAGGCATTCCTCGTCGCCTTGCGCGGCATGGACGATTTTCAGGATCTTCTGATTTTCGAAAATCTCAAGAAGAGGGCTCAACCCCTGATTGAACCCGCCCTGAGGCCCTGGCGCATATCCCTTCTTGAAAGCGTTCGCATCGACAAGCCAGGACTCGTCGTCCGTCGCGACCTGAATGAGTTCGACCACGGGAAAAAAGGTCTGCTCACGAATAAACTCAGTATCGAAGGAAATCAGGTCGCAGTCTTTCAATCGAGCGGCAAGCTGCTCGATTTCAGCGGCGGTCGACAGCGGTAGAGGATGAGCCTGCATCCTTTAGGTATATTCGAAAACCGGCAGTTCGGCCAATTCGAATTCTAGTGATTGCGGGGCTTCGGTTTGCGCGGCTTCGGATGGCGGTCTGGACGAGGCTTCTTCGGGCCGGCGTTTTCGATATCCCAGCCGTACAAAGTACCATCGATCATCATGAATCCGGCCTCGTGGCCCCGATGCTTCGGGTTCATGTGCACCCAATGGATGATCGCGCCTGAAGGAGACGCAGGATACGGTCCTGAGGGAGCCGTCGAGGTGATGTAATCACCGCAAGCTTCCACTTCCATCCCCACTCGAACGTTCGGAACGGCGCCGAAGTCCTGGTTATAGATAACTTCAATGACGTCTTCACCGTGTTTTCCGATGTTGATTTCGAAATGCTCGTGTCCGTTTTTATCCGGAAAAACATCCACGACGACGCCCTGGATGTGCGCGCGCTCACGGAACTGATTGGAGGTGGTTCGCTTCCAGTGAAGGACCTGCTGATTATTGACCGGAATATTACGTCCATAGGCAATGCATTCCGGGGCATGATCAGCCGCGACTGAAACGGTGGCGTTCGCAAACGCGAACAAAAGAGCGAAAACCGGCGTGAAAGACACAACGCGGACGTTCAGCCAGCGCTTCTGCAGCAAGGTAAATTCCATGTTCCCCCCCCGTAGCCCCTTCAATCTGAAATGAGCTAATGGAAATCAGTTTTTTGAATGAGGGGCGAATACCCTGCCAAGCGGGATTAATCAAGAAAAGTTGAGAACGAAAAACGAGTTTTCAGGCTGCCTTCGACTCAGAAGTTTCTTGTCCTTTATTGAGGACGAAAACTCTGACTCGCACCAGCGAGGCCGTACCCGACAGGGAGAAATCAGTCATATCAGGATCTTGTTCGTATACCTGAAACGCATAGCTGGCGATGGTGGTCGCTGCTTCTCTTTCTGTCTGCTGGTATTCTTCGATGCGCAGTTTGGACCGGAGCCACTGCACCCCATGGTCTCGGATGTCCGACCGGAGAAACGGTTGCGTCAGGAGCGTTTCGACATAATCGCCGAATTCGTCGTCCTCCCGGCTTTGGAGCGCGCGACGACGATGCAGCTCATTCAGCGGAGCTTCCTCGCCCTCTTCACATGCGTTTTCCAAAAATAATATTTCGCGTTCATCTGAAAGGGTTTCCACAAGGGACGGTTTTCCGCCCTCAAAGCGTACTACCAGCGCGATGGTTGCTGATCTCATGTTTCCTTTGCCTTCTGCTGTTCCCACAATACTCTTCGGACCACTTCAATACCTGACTGAGTTAGTTAACAATATCGGGTCCTTCTGGACCCTCCCCCTTTCCAAAGTGCTGGTAAACTGGACCTTTTTAAGGCATGTTGTGGCACCTTTATGAGTTTAGTTGACCTTCAGCGGGAAGTGGCCAGAAGGCGTACTTTCGCAATTATTTCGCACCCTGACGCGGGCAAAACGACCCTGACAGAGAAGCTTCTTCTCTACGGTGGAGCCATTCACCTGGCCGGTGCAGTACGCGCAAAAGCCAACCAGCGACATACAACCTCAGACTGGATGGAAATCGAAAAACAGCGTGGAATTTCAATCAGCTCGAGCGTCCTTCAGTTCGAGTATCAGGGTGTTCAGGTAAACCTCCTGGATACTCCCGGCCACAAGGATTTCTCCGAGGACACCTATCGCACCCTGACTGCTGCCGACGCTGCCGTCATGCTCATTGACGCAGCCAAGGGCGTTGAGCCGCAAACGCGGAAGCTGTTTGAAGTCTGCCGAATGCGCGGCATTCCGATTTTCACGTTCATGAACAAACTCGACCGGCCCAGCCGTGACCCGCTGGACCTGCTCGACGAACTCGAAAAAGTTCTCGGAATCCGCACCTACCCCATGACCTGGCCCATCGGCGCGGGTGATCGCTTTAAGGGCGTGTACGATCGCCATGCGCGCGAAGTGCTTCTCTATCAGACCGAAGGGGAAGCAAATGTCAAAGGGCGCCTGGCTCCAAAAGGAGTCAGTGGCGTGGATGACCCCGCGTTCATCCAACTGCTCGCCGGTCCCGAAGGTGATGCTGATGAGGCGAAAGAGCTGCACGACCAGCTCCGCTCCGAACTGGAACTGATCGAAATGGCTGGCGACGCGTTCGACAAGAATCAGGTGCTTGCAGGTCAGCTTTCACCGGTATTTTTCGGAAGCGCCATGAATAATTTCGGAATCGAGCGCTTTCTTCAACGTTTCATCGAAATGGCTCCGGCCCCCGCGCCGCGCACGACGGTGGATGGTCCGATCGAACCGATAGATCCACGCTTCTCCGGATTTATTTTCAAGATTCAGGCGAACATGGATCCTTCCCATCGCGATCGCGTGGCCTTCATGCGGGTATGCTCCGGCAAATTCACCCGTAACATGAGCGTGAATCACGTTCGGATGAAAAAAGAAGTGAAACTCTCGCGCCCGCTGAATTTCTTCGCGCAGGAGCGCGTGATCATCGAAGAGGCCTGGCCGGGCGATATCGTGGGTCTCCTGGATACCACAGGAGACCTTCGCATCGGCGACACGCTTTGTGAGCGGGCACAGTTTGAGTACGAGGGTGTGCCGCGCTTTTCGCCCGAGCACTTTGTCAGCGTGATGATCCTGGACCCGATGAAGCGGAAACAGCTGAAGAAGGGGCTGGAACAGCTTGCAGAGGAAGGCGTTGTGCAGATTTACAAGCAACGCGGCCTCGGAGACAAGGATCCCATCCTGGGCGCGGTCGGCGCTTTGCAGTTCGAAGTACTGCAGTTCCGTCTGAAGGCGGAGTACGGGGTGGATGTCAGAATTGAACGTCTGCCCTATATTCACGCGCGCTGGGTGACCGGAGCCGGACTGGATGCTGATTATTTCGAGAGGCGCGAGGACAGTCGCTGCCTCGAAGATCGCGATGGACAGCCAGTCATCCTGTTCAAGTCCGACTGGGGTTTGCGCTGGGCACAGGAAAACTACAAGGCTCTCCAGTTTCACAAAACCGCACCGATGGTGCAGGGTTAACCGGAATCAGCTCAGAAGTGTTTGCCGTTTTCGAAATAGCGCCGGCGCTCAAGCTTCGTCAGATAGACGTCCACGTCCCCGCAGCCTGATTTCCGCAGCTCTGCTGTCACGACATGCGCTATCGCGTCTTCTTGTTCCTCACCTCGATCGAAAAGACAGATCTCGACAAAGGGAGAACCCTGGACGACAGCCCCGTCCTGAATGAACGTGTCGGCATTCACGGCGATAGTGACGTACTCGGACGGAAGCGAGAGAAGAGATGAAATCTGCTCCTGAATGGCTGAAGACGCTTTCTTAACCGTCTCAAATGAAATCGCATAAGTAGTGATTCGAGGCATCATGCGGAATTACTCGATTGGTCACCGCACAACCAGAAAATTCGCACTTACGAAAGCACTTGAATCCAATGTCTGCTCACTTCTTCGCCTTCGTACCAAATGGTCCCGATAAAGGGACGCTGGGCCAGTACATACGGCAAGAAAAGCGCATCGCCCTTCCAAAGCGCAAGCGAGGGAACATCGGAGTCGGGGATCCAATGCAAGCTCCCCTCGGGACCGCCAAGAACCTGAGCTGCATCAGGAACATCGACCGTAAAAACGAAGGCCAGCCAGTCCTCACTCTTATGGGCTTTGAAATTCGGGAACTGAAGCACGCCAAGAGGCCTAAAGGATTCTTCGGCAAGGTCCAGGCCCGATTCCTCCCGTAGCTCGCGTTTGGCTGTCTGCCTGGGAGACTCGTCCGGCTCGCATTTTCCTCCGAGCCCGTTCCATTTCCCGGAATGGTAATCGCTCGCCTGGTCGCGGGCGTCACGATGAATCATAAGCACCCGACCAGAGCGCCGAGCGTACACCAGCACTGCTGGAATCGCTTTTCTAGCACCCGACTCAAATGGATTCACGAAAACGCCGCCGTCTCAATCGCCGCTATTCCCGTTCGAGGAATACATGCTGTCGATGATCTTGCGGAAATTCTTATCAATGATGTTCCGCTTCATTTTCAGCGTGGGTGTCATCTCCCCCTCTTCGATCGAGAATTCCCGCGCAAGAATCGAAAAACGTTTGATCTGCTCGTAAGTCGCAAGCGTCTTGTTCAGCTTTTCGATCTCTTTTTTCACCTCAGCTACGATGACCGAATCCTCAATCACCGCCCCGTTGGCGAGACCCTTGGCCTTCAGTTCGGCAAGCGGTGCTTCGGCGAGCGTGATCAGCGCGGAAAGATACTTCCGGCCATCACCCACCATGCAAACCTGGCTGATCAAAGGCGAAGCCTTCAGATTTTCCTCGATCGGCAAAGGGGCGACCATCTTGCCGCCAGAGGTCTTGAGAACTTCCTTCTTGCGCCCCATGATCCGGAGCATGCCGCGTTCATTGAATTCACCGATATCCCCTGTATGCAGCCATCCGGCTTCAAGCGTGGAGGCCGTCGCCGCATCATCCCTGAAGTAGCCCTTGAAGACGTTCCTGCCGCGGCACAGAACCTCACCGTCCTCCGCGATTTTCACCTCAATCGGAGAAACAGGCTTACCCACCGTGCCGGCGCCCTCCACTCCGATTTCGGTCATGCAGATCACGCCGGTGGATTCCGTCTGACCGAAGTCTTCCATGATCTCGAGGCCGATCCGCCGGAACCAGCGGGCCACATAGGCGGGAAGGGCAGCGGCGCCGGAGGCGAGGCGTTCCGAAGCACCCAGTCCAAGCGCAGTGCGCACTTTCCCGAGGATAATGCGGTCAGCAATCTTGTACTGAATCAAGTCAAGCGGGCTTGGCATTCTGCCCGAGTATTTGGCATTGGCCACTCGCTCGCCGACATCCAGCGCCCAATGCGCAAGCTGCTTCCGAGGGGGCGGGAACGCGCGCACTTTGATGTTTACGCCTTCCATCATCTTTTCCCAAAGGCGCGGCACGGACAGAAGCAGTGTCGGCTGAACCTCGGGGAGTTCGATCGAGACATTCTCGAACTTCGAGGCGAAGCTTACGGCATTGCGGCACGAAATGCCGACCCCGATGTTCTGGAGTTTCTCGGCAATATGACAGAGTGGCAGAAACGAAAACAGCCGCTGTTCTTTTTCGAGAGTTCCTTGCGGCAACCTCCAGTGGCGGGTCACGGCGTCGGCCGTGAACACGAGATTATCGTGGGACAAAAGAGCCCCTTTCGGATTTCCCGTGGTTCCCGATGTGTAAATAATGAACGCCGGCTTATGGGCATCGACGGCCGCGATATATTCGTTCCATTTCCTCGCGCCGGACGCAACCGCAAGCCTCCTGCCCTCTTCCAGTGCCGCCTTGTAGGTGATGGCCTTGGGCGAAAAAGCGGTATCCTCGTCAAACGTGATCACAAGTTGAAGCCGTTCCAGAACCGCGGCGGAGCCGGGCGCCTCGACGAGTTTGTTGAAAAAAGCCGTATTTTGTACGGCCAGAAAACGGGTTTCCGTATGCGAAAGAATGTACTCGATGTCCTTCGGCATCGAGTTTGGATAAAGACCCGCTGATTTTGCCCCCACTAGCATGGCCGCGAGGTCCATGTGGACCCATTGGGGACAGTTTGCCGAAAGAATGCAGCTCACCCCATCCTGGGTCAGCCCGCGCGATTCCAGGAAAAGCGCCAGGTGGTAAACACGATCGCGGAATTCGGCAGCACTGATAGGCTTCCACTCACCGCCTTTTTTGTAGCGCTGTGCCGGCATGTTTGGCAGTTCTTCGGCCCAACGTCCGAGTCGATGCAGTACGGTTGGCATAAAATCTCTCCGGTCTTCGGCTTAAAGCCACAGGTTTTTCCCAGCTTAGCCACTCACACCCGATTGTCAACAAACGGAAAAGGCTAGAAACTCGCAACGCAAGGTGCTAGACAGAGAACAACAAAAGGACTCGTATCATGGCAAAGAGACTCAGCACGAAGCATCGTAAAATCGCCCGCCGCAAGGCCGCCGAATACCTAGCCGGAAACGCCCCGCGCCCGCACAAGATCGCGGTGGAACGCAGCAGCCGCGCCAAGAAGCGCAAAGCGAACCCTTCCGTCTAATCGCATTCGGTCCGCTTGGGTGCGACCGGCACAGATCTGACCTCTTCGGCGCATGAATTGCTCCGGATGATGGCATGGAGCAGTTTCCGCCGGTCCTGCCCGTCCTGCCTATCCGAAACACTGTCCTATTTCCCTCGATTTCCATGCCGCTGGTCATTGGACGCGGCCGGAGCATCAAGGCGGTCCAGGAAGCCGCTCAGTTCGACAATTTTCTGGTGATTGTCGCACAGCGTGTTTTGACGCCCGGCGATCCGGAACCAGGAGACCTCTACGAGATCGGCACGCTCTGCAAAATAGAGAGTGTCGTTTCCACGGAAGAGAGCAGCCGCCAGATCGTTGTCACCGGCATTGCCCGGTACCGGATCGCACGCGTCGAGCTCGATGCGACGGAGACTTATTTGACGGCTCGCGGAGAGACTGTGGCCGATATCCACAGCGAGGACCCGATTCGAAACGAAGCCCTCTTCAATCACCTGAAAGAACTCACCCGCGAAATTCTCGAGCTGCTGCCCGGCGCAATGGAACCCCTGATCAAGCTGATCGACCAAGTCGATGATTCGGCGTACCTGAGCAACGTCTGTGCAGCGTACCTGAACCTCTCACTTCCCCAGAAGCAGGAACTCTTAGAAACAGTTCAGGTGGAGCGCAGGATGGAGCTTCTTCTGTCTCACATGCGCAAGGAGCGCGAGGTGCTCACGATCCAGCGCGAAATACGCGATAAAATGTCCGAGCGTCTCAATAAAGCGCAGCGGGAAGCCCTCTTGCGCGAACAGCTCCGAACCATTCGCTCGGAGCTTGGCGAAGAAGCATCTGAAGATGCCGCAGACGAACTCGATCAGAAATTACGGGATGGGCGCCTTCCCGAAGAAGCCGCCAAACAGGCGCGTGATGAACTGAATCGGCTTCGGGCACTCCCACCCGCTTCAGCTGAATACCATGTGATCCGCACCTATCTGGAATGGCTTGCGGCGCTGCCCTGGTACAAGCGCAGCGAAAGCCGGATTGACGTAGCACGCGCGCGTCAGATCCTGGATGAAGATCACTACGGACTCGAAGCGGTCAAAAAACGTATCCTGCAGTTCCTCGCAGTCGCGAAACTGAAGAATGACCTTCACGGCCCGATTCTTTGCCTCGTTGGCCCCCCCGGTGTGGGGAAAACCTCGCTCGGCGAGTCCATCGCCCGCGCCATGGGACGAAAGTTCATCCGGACCTCGCTCGGAGGCGTCCGGGACGAGGCGGAGATCCGCGGTCATCGCCGCACGTATGTCGGGGCGATGCCGGGCAGGATCATCCAAAGCATCAAACGGGCAGGAACGCGAAACCCACTGATGATGCTGGACGAAATTGACAAGCTTCGCGCCGACTTCCATGGCGACCCTTCGGCAGCCATGCTCGAAGTGCTCGACCCGGAACAGAACAAAAGCTTTACCGACCACTATCTCGATCTCGCGTTTGACCTGTCAGATGTGTTTTTCATCTGCACGGCGAACGTGATCGACACCATTCCTTCCGCGCTCAAGGACCGTATGGAGATCATCGAAGTCAACGGCTACACGTCTCTGGAGAAACTTCACATCGCCACCCGATATCTCATGCCGAAGCTTCTGGCGGACCACGGGGTCAAACCCGAGTGGATTCACCTGCCGGATGAAACCATCGAACGGATCATCACGCATTACACCCGCGAAGCGGGAGTGCGGGAACTTCAGCGTAAGATCGCCGCCCTTCTTCGATCAGCGGCTGAAGAAATCGTTGCACGACGGGGCACCAACGATGAGCCCGACACGCAACCCGTCATCGAACTCACGCCCGATCGGCTGAATCAACTTCTGGGACCCGAACGTTTTTATCCGGAACTCGCTGAACGGGCGATGAAACCGGGCGTGGCCACCGGGCTCGCATGGACCCCTCATGGAGGGGACATTCTTTTCATCGAGGCAGCCGCGATGCCATCGGAAAGATCGAGCCTGACGCTCACGGGTCAGCTCGGAGACGTGATGAAAGAATCCGCACAAATCGCGATGAGTATCGCCCGCTCGATCTCCGCGAACATGGAATACCGCGATTTCGCGTTCTCGCGTCATGATATCCACCTTCACGTCCCCGCAGGCGCCATTCAGAAGGACGGGCCTTCCGCTGGAGTGGCCATGCTGACCTCGATCGTCTCCCTGCTGCTTGGGCGACCGGTGGATCCCAAGATCGGAATGACCGGCGAGATCACCCTTCGCGGAGCGATACTCCCAGTGGGCGGCATCAAGGAGAAAGTTCTTGCCGCCGCGCGAGCGGGACTGCAAACGATCGTGCTTCCAAGGAAGAACCAGCAGGATCTCGTGGACGTTCCGCAGGAAACGCGCTCGCAACTGCAGTTCCGCTATGTCGACACGGTCGATGAGGCTCTGGAATTCACCCTGGGGATCAAACCCATTCGCCTGGCGGTCCAACCGGCGGCGTGACCCCCACCTTCGGGCAAAAACGTGAGATAGGGCATCGCTCGCAATACGCGCGTCGGGCCGAGCAAATCTCGCGTCCGTGTTGAATCAGAAGATGAGAGAAGTGTATCCAATGTTTTTCCGGAACAAGCTTCAGCAATTCCCTTTCAACGATTTCCGGATTCTTCGATGCTGTCAGGCCCAGGCGCCGCGAAACCCGGCCCACATGCGTATCCACGGCGATGCCGGTGGCTATTCCAAACGCATTGCCAAGAATCACGTTCGCGGTTTTCCTGCCGACCCCCGGCAACTTGACGAGCTCTTCGCGAGTGCCGGGGACCTTACCGTGATGCAGTTCAGCGATCTGGGCAGCGGACTTCTTCAAGGCCTTTGCCTTGTTCTTGTAAAATCCCGTGGATTTCACGAGACGCTCGAGTTCACTCAATTTGGCTTTAGCCATCGCGTGAGCATCCGGGAACCTTCGAAAGATTTCGGGCGTGATCAGGTTGACCCGCTTATCGGTGCACTGAGCTGAAAGCACGGTCGCCACAAGGAGCTGAAAAGGGTTCTTGAAGTCCAGGCTGCAGGCGGCCTCCGGATATTCACGTTCAAGGACGCGAATCACTTCAGCCACTCTTTTTTTCTCAGAATCGGAAACCTTCACTGCAGACATGCGACCACTCTCTCATGTCTGCCTGACTCAAGCCACTTTCTCCCCCGGCATGGATTCGTCGGACTTGAGAACCCGCTCATGGATCGCCCAGACAGGACAGGACAGGGCTGAGAACAACTGCCGGGTGGTCAAGCCCGTGAAATAGGTTTCGATCGGACCACTGCGAGCTCCAACGGCTATGAACGCGTATCCTCCCGATGAAGCCGCCTCCCAGATGGCGTGCACCAGTACCTTGCCAGGGGGGTTCAACTCGATGGAAGTCGGAATACCCGCCGCATTCAGGATTCCGGCGAACCGCTCAGCAATTTTTCGTCTTTCCTCCCGATCATCGTCCCAAGCCACCTGAAATGCTTCAGGCGCGCTCCCGACTTCCAACGCACTGCCGGCGGGACGCGGAACCTCGTGAAAGAGCGTCACGGAGGCCCCCAACCGCCGTGCAAAGGGAATCAGCCGATCGATGACCTTTCTGGCTTCGTAATGAAAATCGGTCGGGAAAAGGATCTTGGGCGATCCTTTTGACGCGAACGCCGCGGTATGCGCATAACGCAGGATGGGAACAGGGCATGAGAGGAGCAGCTTTTCGGAAAGCTTGTCGCGCCGCTTGGTTTCCGGGTGGGCGGGATAAAGAACCAGGTCGCCTCGCAATGAAACCACCCCTTCCCGAATTTTATCCACTCTCTCCGAAAGGCTCTCCTCGATGGAGCCCATCGACAAAGGCAGCACCTCTGCCCGCAACTGCTTGGCGAGCAGATCAACAAAGCCGCCCGCCTGGTGAGGTGTTGCCGTTCCGTCGGCGCTCAGGAGGATCAGACGCCAGCTTTCCGCTACCGATATTTCCGTCATGCCTGAGTACGAAGCAAGCCACGTGCTCCGGAGAGGGCTTCGTAATTGCTACGACTGGCCTTAATGGCTAACAGCAGAAGCTGGAAAATCGCGACGATCCGCGGTGTCGAACTGAAGTTACACTTCAGCCTGCTCATCCTCCTCGTTTATGTGGTTATGGTGGCGAGCATGCAATACCCGTTGGTGGCAAAGCAGGCGGGGCTGGATCCGGCCTCCCTGCGCGGGGGGCCCCTGATCTGGGGCTTCATTTTCGCGATCGCGCTGCTCGTCTCGGTCGCTATCCATGAATTCGGACATGTGCTGGTCGCTCAAGCGCACGGGGTGCGCGTGCGCGGGATCACACTGATGATGTTGGGTGGGATGTCCGAAATGGAAGAAATGCCGGAAAAACCCTACGCGGAATTCAAACTCTCGATCATCGGCCCGATTGTCAGCTTCGCGATCGCGGGCCTCCTCTTCTTTCTTCGTTCCCTGACTTCTTCAGGTGAACTCGTCCTGTTCACTTCGTGGCTTGGAACGGTGAACCTCGTGCTCGCCATCTTCAACCTGGTCCCTGCCTTCCCTCTTGACGGCGGAAGAGCGCTCAGATCGGTGCTGTCGGCGCGACAGGGAAAACTTCGCGGCACGCAAGTCGCGGTCGCCATCAGCAAGTCCCTGGCCTGGGCTCTCGGCATCCTGGGACTGATGGGCATGAACTTCCTCCTGATCCTGATCGCGTTTTTCGTTTACACGGCGGCAAACAGCGAGCTTTTCCTCCTCACAAGTCGAACGCTCCTGAAAGACGTCAAGGCGGGCGAAATCGGGATCAGAACCCGTGTGCTCGAACAGGCCGAATTCATGGATTCGACGGCTGAGGAAATGATCACCTTGCGAACAAGCATCCTGCCGGTTCGAATCATGGCTCCTCCGGGAGCAGCAATCGTACGCCTGGCATCTTTTCGCCGTATTCCGCGCGACCATTGGCGGCACACCCGAATCGAGAGCGTCATGGAGCCGGTTGCCAAAGTTCTCGACGTGAATGAACCGCTTTCGGACAATCTCCCGGTGCTTGCGAGCAATCCGGGAGGCGCGCTGCCATTGAAAACAGAGGACGGCAGGATCGTCGGCATCGTGCGCTCGGCCGACGTCTTTGAGTTGATGCAGTTCCGCAGCCTGCGACCTGAATCATCGGCGTCAGCCCGTGATCGAGACGATCACAAACGAGCGGCCTGATATGCGAAAGTGAGGTCAACATGCTTACGCGAATGAAAGAACTCGATGGATACCGGATCCTGGCCACGGACGGGGACATCGGCCACGCGGAGGACTTCCTCCTTGATGATGAAAAATTCGGAATTCGTTTCATTGTCGTGAATACGGGATTCTGGCTGTTCGGG
Organism: Bdellovibrionales bacterium GWB1_55_8; assembly: GCA_001769835.1. Lineage (GTDB taxonomy): Bacteria > Bdellovibrionota > UBA1018 > UBA1018 > UBA1018 > GWB1-55-8. The sequence goes on along the minus strand of MEPR01000083.1, from coordinate 17,394 downwards.
CGAAAGGTTCTGATCTCACCTCATGCCGTCAGTCGCCTGGACAAAGTGGCAGGCGAAATCGTCGTGAATCTCTCGCAACAACAGGTGAAGGACAGTCCTGACATCGACACGGAGATGCCGGTCTCAAGAGAGCACGAGATGCAACTTCTGCGTTACTACAATTGGCCCGTCTACTGGGGAGGCATGGGCCTCTGGCGTGAGAGCGACAAACCTCAGCTTTATCCGATCGAAAGGCATTCTGACGAAGCGGTTGAGAAGGACTCTCCCCCTCCGTTTTTACTTTCACCCGAAGGTTCTGAATTGAATCCGCACCTGCGGTCGATCAAGGAATTGAGAGGCTATCACATTGATGCCAGAGGCTCCGTCTTCGGGCATATCGAGGATGCCTTCGTGGACAATGAAAGCTGGGCCCTCAGATACCTTCTGGTGGACACAAAAAGCTGGTGGCCCTCGCTTCCGGTGCCGATATCGACGGAATGGATTACGGACATCTCGTGGGAGAAAAGCCTGATCCGGGTGGATCTGGATCCGGAACAGATCAAATCAGCGCCGGCGCTGAGCCCCCATGTCCCCTTCGATCGCACTTTCGAAGCACGGCTTTACTCACATTATGGCAAGACCGGCTACTGGGATCGCCTTGCGGCCTGAAGATCAGCGAGCTCGGCAAAGCCCCGCGCCCAGGCGATCCAGCCGCCAGAAAATCGAATTCACGAATGCGCGGTTGAACGCGATGCGACCCGCGACCGTGGAGACCTCTGAAGAACCCCAGGCCGTACGCGATTGCTCATGAATGGCATCAATCACCGCCGGGATAAGCAATTTCGGATCAGGACGCAGGCAGCGTTTCGATTTGAGCCGCTGATAAAGCGCGTAGCGAGCTGGCCCAAGGAGTTCATGCGATTCAACACGGGCAACATTTTCGAAAGCGTTTCCCGCATTCGTGAAGTCGCGCGGCAGGCCTGCGGCGCGATCGTTCACCAGGATGCTGATGATCTTTCCGGTAAGCGCCCAGTCCTGGCCATCCAGCACCGCGACCAGATCGGCGAAAAACTCATGGTAGCTGGATAGTATGGAAAAGTGCTTGTTTGTGTGCTCGCTGACTTTTGATCCGGCTTCCTGCAGCAGCTTGTCGTTCAGCTGAGCTTGCGGCTCGTATTTTTTGCTCAGCCGAACCACTGTCGCCTCAAACTCTCTTGCTTGCTCGGCTGTCCACTTAGATTTCGGCCCGTACTTCCGGGTAAAGGACTGCTCCAGCATACGGTATTCACGGAGATACTTCAGCTGGACCACCTGCTGGATCGCCATATGCTCACCAAGTCGGGTCATCAAGGCGAGTTCCTCACGGAATTCCGCGTTTCTCGAAGCGAGAGCAGAATTCAACATCGCATGGCCGTATTCGTGTGCCACAACCCCCCTCGAAATATCGTTCGGAAAATACCTGGCAGAACGACCCGCGCCCAAACTCCCTTTCAATCTCAAGGGTACATTCAAGGCATAGCCCGAGTAATAAGCGTTATCGTCTTCCGCCGTCAGTACGAGAGCCAGCCGGGGTTTCGTGGCGCGTGGAGGCATCCAGGCACCGAGCTTGCTCATGATATTGCGGACACCGGTCGTGTCAGCACAGGAAAGGCCCTCGTTCAGGACAACGGCCCTGAAAGGGATCGGACTGAGCGTAGGACACGCATTGTTGTTTTCCGGAAGCAGCTCACGAAGATCGATTCGAGGGCCTGCGACGACCACTTGGGAGAAGCTCAGGAAACCCAACAATAAAAGCGCGTGTTTCATGGCAGGCCGAGTACCATGACCTAGCGCGAAGCGTCAAGTAATCTACTAAAGGAGATTTTGAGGAAATATAAGAAGTTGGTGCTCGCGGACAGACTCGAACTGTCACGGGTTACCCCACTGGTTCCTAAGACCAGCGTGTCTGCCATTCCACCACGCGAGCACATCCCGTTTTTAAGGTTTTAAGGACGGTTAAGCAATCTTTTTGTCGCGAAGTTCCTGCTGGCCGCGCTGAAGCTCCATTTTGAGCCTTCCCTCTTCGCGCTTCAGCTCTTCGACTTGAAGCTTGAGCTGCTCCGCTTCCTTCGAATTCGAGATGGCAAGCTTCGTTGCAGCGTCCAGGCGCCGCTTCAGGTCTTCTACGTTGCCGCCGCTGATGCTCCGGTCCTTCTTGACCTCGGCAAGCTTGTCGGAAATCTGTTTGTGCTGCTGACGAAGGTCCTCGAGCTGCCGGTTGGTGCGCTCGTGTTTCATGCGAAGAGCTGAAAGCTCGGCCAGCGGTGCGCTGCCCAGCTTGCTCGCGGATTGCGCCGAAAGAAGCTGAGAACGAAGGTCATCGACCTTCGACTTGAGCAGGGAATTCTCTTCTTTGGCGGAAACCAGCATCCTTTGGGAGAGCATGTATTTGTGTTTGAACTGCCCCGTGTCGCTCGTCGTTTTCGTAATCGTTTTGGAGCGTTCCAAGGTCATATTCACCTCGGAAAGCTGGTCGCGAAGGCGCCCGAGGGAGACGTCTTTCTGCCGAAGGGCTTCATCCTTCCTGCGAAGCTCTTCCTGAAGCGCCTGTTCGCGTGATTTGAAGTGATGTTCCTTCCTTCGGACCGAAAGGTTCACCTGCTTGGCGAGGTCGTGCAGTCGCGATTTTTCAGCCACCAATTCGCCGAGCATGCCATCCATCCACCCTTGAGCACGCTCGCTTGAGAGCTCCTCGCGGATTTCAGCGGCCTTCTGCTGCACGCGGGTAACGGCCTGGTTAAATCCCCCGCTGTGAATCTCACGTACCAGCTTTCCGGCGGTTTCAGACGGACTCTCGTCCGGTCCGGTCGCCGCGTCCGTGGCCGTTGCTGTCGTCGCCTGGGCGCTGCTGGCGCTCTGCGCTTCACTCGCAAGGTCCGCTTCAAAGATCGGCGGCGGCTCGATAATGGTGAATTTTTCCTCTCGTGGCGTTTCGTCCACCTGTACTTTCGCACGCCGGAAAGGCCAGGCTTTCTTGAGAAGTCCCGTTAGCGCGCTCGGATTCATGACGCTTGGGCGTTCATTCCGCGACTTCTCTGAAAGCTGCTGCTCCAGTTCCGCGATTTTTTCCTGATAGGAACGAAAGCGCTCGTTCTCGCCACCCGGCACGGCGCTGTCGCCGCTGCCACTGATGGTATGACTTTCATCTGAACCGATGTGATCAGTGACACCCGTCACGACGTTCCTGGATTCGTCGAACTCGGCGTAAGCAGGCCCTGCCACACGAATATTTTCGGTACTTTCGGTCTGCCCCTTGGCCACTCGTGCGATCAACTCGCCAAGCGGCGACTGCGCTTTCACTTTTATCGCAGAAGGTGCTTTCAGCAGCGCCTGGTAGTCCAGATCCGCAAGCTGTGTGTAGGAATCCGAGGTCCGTTCACCGGGTTCGGCTGAACCGATCAATTGAACTTCAGGAGCGGCCTTTTCTCCTGCAGCGCCGGAAAGTGAAAGAATCGCGACTGCTTCAAAGCGGCCCGTGTCCGGCTCGATGCGAATGACGAGGCGATCCGATTGCGCGTGGAGTTCCCCAAGCAGTACCTCAAAGGGTCCACCGGGATGCTTTGAAACCAGACGTTCGGAAAGACCCTCGATCGCGAGCTTTCCTTTTTCCTGTGCTCGTCGGAACGAGATCCCGATCACCACCTTCTCAGCGTCTACGCCGCACTCAAGCACGAGAGGCTGCGCAAGCACTTCACCGTCAGTCTGGCTCCTATACCCTTCGAAGACCGCGAAAAGCAGAACCGCTCGAAATCTCAGCTCATCCAAGCCTTGCGTGCGAAGTTGCGCGGCAAGGAGATCCGAAACACGACCCAGGTACTGCGTCGAGAAAAGGTTGTCATAATAGATTCGAGTATTCGGCGCGAGGATGTTCCCGATGCCAAAGGAGGCGGGCGATGCGGCTGTCAGAGCAGGTCCCTGCTTAGACATCAGCAAACCCCCGTTCTCCGTGAATGGTCGCCAACGCCGTGCCATGAAGCTTGAACTGAGTCGTGAATCGTTGAAAACGCGCGGCAATTTTCCGGGCAACGCCTTCCGCGCGCCCCGACCAGGCGCTCGGATTCACTTGCTCGAATTCCCTGCCCGCCATGACGTCATGGGAGAAAGTGATCAGATCCTCAAGCTCTGCTCCGGCGCCCACCGCGACTTCGGGGAACGCCTCGCCGAGGCCATAGTGCCGGAAGACACGTTCGTAAAGCCGATTGATGAACGCAAGCTCCACATAGCCCAGATTCAATGCGAGGAAGACGCTCCAGCCTGCCTGAATCAGCGCGTGCTCGTAGCCCGTGACGTCGCGCTCTCGCGCCGCCTCCATAAGATCCGAAGGAAGCAAGGTGCAGAGTTCAGTCGCGAAA
>MEPR01000083.1:2346-13014 GCA_001769835.1 Bdellovibrionales bacterium GWB1_55_8 | reverse complement strand
AGAACGGTTCGATCGCCGGTCCTGAACCCCAGAGCGGCCCAAGAATCCTCATGACAGCATCAGAAATCTCGTAGGAAGCCGGAGCGAAGACGACCGGTTCCTGATTACCGGAGCGCGTCCGGAGCATCGGCGTCCACTCCAGAATCGCACGCACCTGCTTTGCCGCATGAACGTACGCGGCAGCTGAATCGACGCATTCAGGAAAATAGAATTCGCCGAAGGATTGCAGACGCGCGAGCTCATCGGGAATAAAGAAATCGAGCGGGCCTTTCACGGAGACGAATTTCTGATTCTGCCTCATGAACACGTAAACAGGCGCCGGCATCGGCACGAACGGTTTCAGGTCGTGGATGGCTACCGATCGCAATTTGTCTGCTTCCTCTTGCGGAAGCTTTTTCAAATGGAAATCCATTCGGTTCCTCTGAGTCCCTCATTACTTCTTCGGAAAATTCAAAGAAGAATGTGAGACCTAAATCCCGGTAAAGGCGGCGGATTTAGTAGCGAAGCCGAAAACCTAATTCGCGTAATGACACGACACGTCATGCACGTTTTTCCCATCCCTTGAGAGATCCTGGGAAACAGGCGCGGCAGAACGGCAATTATCTTTTACGATCGGGCACCTAGGGTGAAAATAACATCCGTCCGGGGGCTGAATCGGAGACGGAACATCCCCTCGAAGGATAATCCGCTCCTGACGCTGCTCGGCTTGAATGTTCGGGTCGGGAATCGGAATGGCGGATAAAAGTGCTTTAGTATAGGGGTGCTTCGGCTGGGCGTACAGGTCTTCAGCGGTCGCGAGCTCAGCGATCTTCCCCAGGTACATCACTGCCACTCGAGTCGATATATGTTCCACCACCCGCAAGTCATGGGCGATGAAAAGATAGGTCAGGCCCAGTTCCTTTTGAAGGTCTTGCATCAAATTGATGATTTGAGCCTGAATGGAAACGTCGAGCGCGGAGACGGGCTCATCGCAGACTATGAATTCCGGTTCGACCGCAAGAGCGCGGGCAATGCAAATGCGCTGACGTTGACCGCCCGAGAACTCATGAGGATAGCGGGAAATCGCCTCGCGCCTGAGACCGCATAAATCAAGCAATTGAGTGATCCGTCGCTTACGGTCTTCGCGTGTCCGGCAAAGACGATGGATATCGAGCGGTTCACCCAGGATCTCCTCCACTGTCATTCGCGGGTTCAGGGAAGCATAAGGGTCCTGAAAGATGATCTGCATCTTTCTGCGAAGCTTGCGAAGCGCGCCGGTTTCCAGATGAGTGATATCCTGCCCTTGAAAAATAATCTGACCGGAGGTGGGCTCCAGAAGCCGCAGGATGCAGCGGCCCAGGGTGGATTTTCCGCACCCGGATTCCCCGACAAGCCCGAGGGTTTCCCCGCGGCGAATATCGAACGAGATCCCGGACACCGCTTTCACGCTTCCGATCTCGCGGGAGAACACGCCTCCACGGATGGGAAACCGTTTGACGAGATCACGAACCGACAGAAGAATTTCCTGTGTTTCCATTTCAGATATCCCTCACGCACCGAATCGCATGCGGGAGGCGCGAATCGGCTGTTTCCTGCAGGACTCGAAGCTCGGGCTCGATCTTCCGACAATCCTCAATGACATGCTGGCAACGTTCCTGAAAGCGGCATCCCTGCGGCAGATGAAGAAGATTGGGCACGATCCCGGGAATCACTTCAAGCCGGCTTTTTTTCACCTTTCCGGTCTGATCCTTTTTCATGACCGGGATGCTGTTGAGCAGCCCGCGCGTATAGGGCATCTTCGGATTTCTGAAAATCTCCCTGACATCGCCCTGCTCGACCAGCTTGCCGGCGTACATGACCGCGACTTCATCAGCCATCTCCGCCACGACCCCGAGATCGTGCGTGATGAGAATCAGCGCCATCCCGACTTTCTGCTGGAGATCCCTGAGAAGGTCCAGAATCTGGGCCTGGATCGTGACATCCAGAGCAGTCGTGGGTTCATCGGCGATCAGCACGTTCGGATTGCAGGACAGGGCCATCGCGATCATCACGCGTTGCCTCATTCCGCCGGAAAGCTGATGCGGATAATCATCAATCCGCTTCTCGGGAGAGGGAATCCCGACAAGCTTCAACATCTCGATCGCCTTGTTCCTCACCTCTTTGCGAGGCAGATCCTGGTGCAGTTCGATGGCCTCGGAAATCTGGTTACCGATCGTGAACACCGGGTTCAATGACGTCATCGGCTCCTGAAAAATCATCGAGATCTCGTTACCGCGGATCGAACGCATTTCAGACATGTCGAGCTTCAGAAGATCGCGCCCGCGGTAGAAAATCTCTCCGCCCACGATTCGACCGGGCGGGTTCGGAATCAGGCGCATGATGGAAAGGCTGGTCACGCTTTTTCCGCAACCTGATTCACCCACAATTCCGAGCGTCTTGCCCTGAAACACGTTCAGGCTGACGTCATCAACCGCCTTCACCTCTCCTTCAGGAGTGAAAAAGGAGGTCCGGAGGTTCTTGATTTCAAGGATTTTTTCAAATGACATGTCTACTTTACCTTCGGGTCAAGTGCATCCCGGAGCGCGTCTCCGAGAACGTTGAACGCCAGCACCACAAAAAACATTCCGAACGTTGCTCCGGCAAGCTGCCACCAGACGCCACGCGCGAGCTCCAGCTTCGCATCGTCGATCATCACACCCCAGCTGGGCTGCCCCTGAACTCCGAGCCCGAGGAACGAAAGAATCACCTCGGCCTTGATCGCCGCCATGAACTGAATGGAAAGGTGAATGATCACGAAGTGAAAAACGTTCGGCAGAATATGCTTCACTATTCGCGAAAAATGGCCGGCGCCCAACCCCTCGGCGGCGACCACATATTCTCGCTCCTTGTGCTTGATGAACTCGCCGCGGATCACGCGCGCAAGGCTCACCCAGGCCGTGACTCCAAGCGCGATATAGATGGAAAAAATCCCCTTGCCGAGCACGAAGGCAATGGCGATGAGGAGCATGATATTCGGAATCGATGAAAGAGTCGTATAAAGCCAGACGACGACATCATCGACCCACTTGCCGAAATAACCCGCAACGGCTCCCAGCACGACGCCGATGGGAACACTGATCAGCGACGAAACAAGTCCCACGCTCATGGCGATCCGGGTTCCATGGATGGTTTTATAAAATACGCTGCGCCCGAAAAGATCCGTTCCAAAAAAAGTCGCCAGGGAATCGCCGGAAGGCGGCTGATATGACCCTCCGACCACTTCCTTCCAGGGCGCGATCCAGCCGGCAAGTGCCAGGAGCGCCACGACGGAATAAAGAACAATGACGCAGAGGGAAGCCATTGCAAGGCGATCACGCCAGAGTCTCAGCCACGCATCGGCCCAGAGGCTTCTTCCAACGTTTGCCGTCATTTGAGCCTCACGCGGGGATCAACCAGAGTGTAAAGAATGTCGGTCGCGAGATTCCCCGCAATGAATAACATGGCCACCAGCGTGGTCATCGCCCGGATAACGGGAAAGTCGCTGTTGTTGATCGCGGCGATCGTGATGCCTCCGATTCCTGGAATTCCGAAAAAGCTCTCCAGCAGAAACGATCCAAGGACGAGCATCGGAATCTCGATCACGATGTTCGTCAGAATAGGCACCATTCCGTTTTTCAGCACATGCTTCAGGAAAACGGGCAGTTCCCCCAGGCCCTTTGCTCGGGCCGTGCGGATGTAATCCTGCCCGACCTCCTCCACGAGTGCCGTCCGGTAGAAGCGGACGTTGTAACCCAACGACACCACCACCCAGATCAGCGCGGGAAGCAGGATGTGGTGAAACCGCTCGGGCCAGGCTGGATCGAATCCGTGAATCGGGAATAGCCCCATCTTGTAAGCCAGAAAGTACTGACCGAAGAGAATGAAGGCGAGCATCGGTACGCTCATTCCGATCACGCAACCGATCACCACGATCCTGTCGATCCAACGCCCCCTGAAATAGGCGACGAGGAGCCCCATAAGAACCGAAAACACCGTGGTCACAAGAAATGCCGGAACAGTCAGGGTAAGCGAGGGCCCGAGTCCGTCGTGGATCATCGTCGCAATGGGCTGTCTCGTCGCGCGACTGTCGCCCCAGTTGAAAGTGACGGTTTCCCCAAGATAACGAAAGAACTGCTTCAGCATCGGCTGATCATAGCCGTATTCCGCGCGGACATCCGCGATCAGTTCGGGAGTCGCATGTTTCCCCAGCATGATGTAGGTGGGATCCCCGCCAATGACGTTGAAGAGCACGAAGATCACGATCCATACACCGAGCAGCGTTGGAATCGTGTTCAGAAGTTTGCGTACGACGTATGCGAACATGTCCCCTTACTTCTCGCGTTCGACCCGATAGTATTTCGATGCGCCGTGGAAATCGCTGCGTTTGTAATTCTTCACCCAGGGCTGCACGAGTCCGAATGCGATCCGGTGCACACCAAAAATCCACGGACAATCCTCCACGAGAAGGTTCACCATCTGCCGATAAACGGCCGTACGCTCCGCCCCGTCCGGGAGGCCCAGGGATTTTTCGTACAGTCGGTCATATTCAGGATTCGAATAATTTGAATCATTCGGACCGGGAGACGCATTCTTACTGTAAAAGAGCTGCAGAAAATTCTCCGCATCGGGATAATCGGCGTTCCAGGCGAATGACCAGATCTGCCCCTTGCGATTTCTCACCGCTTGCTGGAACTCAGGCCAGGAAAAAGCCTCGATCTGAAGCTTCACGCCGATGGTATCGAATACGCGAACGGCGTACTCCGTCATCTGCCGCTCGGTCGACCCGGCAGTCGTGATGTAAGTCAGCGGAGGAAGTCCTTGTCCGCCAGGATAGCCGGCCTTCACCATCAACTCTTTGGCTTTGCCGATGTTGAATTGCCGGTAGGGGTTCCGGAACTTGGGATCGTGACCGCTCAAGCCCGGAGGAATCGGCCCCTGAGCGGCGAGCGCGCGCCCGTTATAAAAAAGTTCGATGAGCGGGCCGGAATCATACACCAGGCTCATGGCCTGGCGCAGGTACTTGTTCTTGCCGACCACCGGATCCGACATATTGAAAGTGTAATGAGTGACGTCCAGCATGGGAGACTTCACCAGACGAACCCCCTGTTCGCTCAGATCGCGGCTCAGCTCTTTACCGGGCGTGATCGCCTGCTGAAAGTTGTCCTTCGGAATGGCACTGAGGTCGAGCTTACCTGAGAGAAAAGTGAGCCACATGGGCTGATCTTCCACATAGACCTGAACTTCGATTCGATCGGCGCGAGGCAGCGGCTGTCCCGCGTCTGCCAGGAGTCCCGCCTCTTTATCGCCCTGCTCACCTTCGGAAGGATATGTCTCCTGGCGATAGGTGGGGTTTTTCGCCCAGATCAAACGTGAATTCGAGGAAAACTCCATCAGCCGGAACGGTCCCGTTCCCACGGCATGGTTCAGGAAATCCTTCCCGTAACTTTCAACCGCTTCCCGGGCAACCACGGAGGTGAACGGCATCGCCAGCGAATAAAGAAACGACGGAGCACGAGAAAGGAGCTTGATCTCGAGCGTATAACGATCCGACGCCTTCAACCCGGAAACGGGAGCAGCGTAATCGGCTACTCCCTTTTTCTGTGCATCCTGACGCCATTCATTCAAGCCCGCGATCTTCCCATCCAGAAGCCACCAGCCGGTTGAAATGAGCTTCGGGTCGGCAAGACGTTTGAACGAATAGACGAAATCTTCCGCGGTGAGTTCTCGTCCCTTTCCTCCCGTATCCTTGAAAGACGCGTCGTCATGAAAAAGAACGCCCTTCTTGATTTTGAAGGTGAAGGTCAGACGATCTTTGCTGACCTCAGGCATCGCTTCCGCGAGAGCGGGAATGAGGACATAAGGCCGCTTCAGATAATGGAACTGAAGCAACCCCTCATACGCGCGACTCACTTCCTCTCCGGCATAAGTGTCGTCCGCGTAAATGGGGTCCAGGCCCTTCACCTTGCCTCGCTGCGCGAGCCGAAGAGTATTCGGCAGTTCCTCTTTGGGCTTCGAAGTGCAAGCGGCTGAAAATAGAAGACTAAGGGAAATGAATCCGACCCACAGGCGTGCGTGCTTCATCCTTGAAAAGCTACCCGTCACCCAGGGCAGTGTCAACGCGTGACCTTGCGCTCACGCCAACGAACACTCACCTCGCCCACGGCGGACTTGGCCTCCCAACGCTGCGGGCTCGCAGTACCCTCCTCAGGAGAGTCGAACTGGAAATCGATCACGGAAGGCGCGGTTCCCTTCTTCTCCCAATGTAACGCTTTTACCCAGGGGCGACCTTCCCAGGCGCGAAACGAATATCGGAATATCTCAGCCTCGCGTTCCAGCGAGGGCTTGGTTTCAACGAGCAGCTCGTCCGCTTGACTGGTCGAAACCTGCGCATCGGCAAACGCGGCGACAGGCGGACAGGGGATCCGTCCCAGGAAAAGTTCAGTGGCGAACTGAAGGGGAATTCCACCCCAAGAATGGTAACCTTCCTGTTTTTGCTGCTTCCGGTTCTTCTGAGCCGGGATCTCGATCTTGTAGCGCCGGCCCTCCACCTTGATGAGAGCTTCCGTGCCCCCGATCAGGTTCATCACCTCAAGCACCAGCTTGTCTGGCATCTCGGCTAGCACCTGCGCAGGAAATCTTCCGGACGCCTCTTTGGAGCTGGCTTTGAGCCAGGCGGAACCTTTAACTTTGTTGATCTGCGAGCCGGGTGCGCTTGCGCCACAGACCTGCGTGAGCAATCCACGGGGGTCAGCACCCTCTTTCTCGGTCAAGACGGGAGCCCGCGCGCAGCCCGCTGCCACTCCCAGGAATCCGATAATGAAAATAATCAGAAAACGGCGTTCGAACGAAGATCTCATCGCGACAGCTTCACACGGGTTTTCCAGGTGGTGCAATCGGAAAGAGTCCGACGTCCGCTTCTACTTTCGTGATGCAGGCATCCGAACGGGAGCAGCCTCTTGCGACCGGGTTTCGGCCAGCTCGCGAGACAGATTCTCACGCTTGGCTTCAATCTTCTTCTTCGCCGAGTCATCCTGAGCGTACCTGATCGCGTCGGTATACCTGGCGAGCGCCTTTTCGCGAAGGTTCTTTCGCAGATACGCGTCCGCGAGATGCTCCAGGATAGTAGCTTCATCGGGCTTGAGCTGAGCGGCCTTCTCGAGTTCGACCACTGCCTCACCCAGCTTGCCCCGGACAAAGAGATACCAACCCCAGCTATCTCGAATGTAAGCATTGTCGGGCTTCAGCGCCAAAGCGCGCTTCAGGAGTTTTTCAGCATCGTTCAAACGAAGTCCCTGAACCGTCCAGGTGTATCCGATGTAGTTCAACGCATCGACGTTATTGGGGTTCACCTTCAGGATGGCTTCCATTTTCTGAAGACCCTGATCCACCTTCCCGATGCGGTCATAAAGGCTGCCGAGGTAGTACAGTATTTTCTCGTCTTCCGAGAATTTCACCACGGCCTTCTCAAGCACGGCGACGGCACCCGCAATGTCGTTCGCCCCTTCATCGAGGCTGGCGCGGAAAACATAGAAGGAAGACAGATTGGGTGAAGTCTCAATCGCGGCGTCGATATAGGCTCGCGATGCAGCCACTGATTCCTTTTCCTTCAAAAGATAAGCGACATGCAACACGGCGTCAGGATAGAGCTTCGAACTCGGCTCAATCTTTCGAAGAGCCTTTATTGCCTGCTCAGGCTTTCCGGTCTCTTCGTAAACGCTTCCCAGATAATATTGAATCCGATCGGAATTGGGTGCCTTCGCCAGGATGTTCTCGAAGATGGCAATCGCGCGGTCATAGTTCTTCAGCTCCATTTGAATCAAACCGAGCTTGACGCGAGCGTTCATATCTTCAGGATCAGCCGCCTCGATGGTTTCGAGATAAGGCACCGCATCGCGATATTTCTCGGCCTTCAGCAGGAGCGTGGCCAGACGGTTCGCGGCGCCGAGATCCTGTGTCTCATCGTAAAGAGTCCGATAGATCTCCATTGCCTGAGCGTTCTTGCCCTTCTCTTCATAGAGATAGCCCAAGGCAAGGGATGCCTGAGGAAACCCCGGTCGAAGTGCAATCGCCTTTCGATAGGCCTGAGTTGCGGGTTCCACTCGCTCAAGAGCCTGCTCAAAACGCGCGAGAGTGTACCACCCGAGAGCGGATTCGGGGTTGGCCTTCACAAATTTTCTAAGAAAAATGGCAGCTTCCTTTGAGCGACCGGCCTCACCAAGCGCCTGCGCTTTGTAAACAGCGGCCTCCTCGTGCCTGGCATCGAGCTTAAGAACCTGTTCATATTCTCGCAGTGCGTCTTCATCCTGTCTTGCGTTCAGATAAAGTCCGGCAAGCATGAGTCGCGCATCGACAAACTTGGGGTCACGCTGCAATGCTTCTTTGCACGTCTCCATTGCATCTGACAGCATGCCTTTTTTGACATACTCCGTCGCAAGTCGCGCGTAGACCAGCGCTGAGCCAGGATCAAAAAGAAGTGTGAGCTTGTACTCCTCGATCGCACGATCAGGATTTCCTTCGGCGACGTAAGCCTGAGCGAGGCTAAAGTGATATTCCGCGGATGCTTCCGAGTTTTTCTCGGCAACCTTTGCGGCACGTTTTCCTTCAGCAAGGTCCGATTCAAACGAACGATTTTCCTGCGCAGTAGCCAAAGGAAAATCTGAACGAGGCGGCGGGCTTGCGCACGCCACAAGGAAACTCGCGGCGCAGACTCCAGCGACAGAGCGGCCGGCAATTCGCGTGAAAAAATTCAGTTTGATCGGCCGTGTATCTCGTAAACAGAATAGGCGTTCGCTCATGGAGAACTCCCTCCGGATTACGGATCGACGTTTTCCGTGAAAAAACTGAGTCGCACCGAAAGAAACATTGAAGCTGCCCGTTGGAACGCCACCTGCATTGCCCCCAAACCGTTCGCCGCATAAGCTCTTGCGTTAAAGGCAAAAAGGGTTTATGCGGTGCAGCAGTATCCAAATTGCGGCATTTCGGCGCTTTCGGAGCCACGCTTGACTTTGGCGCCGCAGGTTGTTATTTGGCTACTGAGGTGACTATGACACATCGTGGCGTACCGGCTATAGCCCGGGAAACCAGGCCCAGGCAGGCTCAGATGAACTCAAAGTCATATCGGGGATCGATAGGGAGCTTACTAGATAAGAAATACCCAGGAGATTTCATCTAGTATAACAATACGTTAGGGGGAATCATGAAAGAAGTGAAGATCATCAAACGTTATCAGAACCGCAAACTCTACGACACGCATGAGTCCAGCTATGTGACGCTCGACGAAATCGCGAAAATGATTAAAGGCGGCGAAGATCTACGCGTCATCGACAACAAGACCAAAAACGACATCACCGCGGCCACTTTGACGCAGCTACTCTATGAGAGCGAGCGCAAAGCCAAGACGCAGCCTTCTGTTGACCTCTTGAAAGAGATTATCCGCCATGGCGACGGCTCCTTCTCGGGTTACATTCAGGCCAAGATCAGCACTGAAATCGCTCGGTTCGACACGGACACTGCTCCGATCAGCCAAGCTGTTGTGCTGAACCAGTAATACCTGACTCGAACTGTCGGTCTCCAGCTGAATCATTTGCTCCCCGCGGTGAAGACCGCTACTCTGAATAGGTAGGTTGGTTTTAAACCAACTTTGCGCTTTGACATGGAGGTCAAAAGGCATGAGCCGATTCAGATTTCAGGGCACAAAATTCAGGATCCCGGTCGAAGTTGCTGGTCTGTTTGTGCTGACTCTCAGCCTTCAGGCAGCAGCTTCGACTGGTCCCAGCTGGCTTCAACAACCGACATGGGCCAAGGGCGTTACAGGAGATCGCACTCCCGACCGGCGCCCGGCTCTCGCCCGCGAAGACACCGCCCTCACCTCACCTTTCGCTCCCGGCTCAAATAATCTCGCACTCGATGTCGGTCAGATCTTCCTGATGGGAGACCTGGGTCGCTACTCCGACAGCATCGGCGCGCAACTTCACTACACCTACGGCGTCAGCGAACTCTTCGGATTTGACTCCATGCTGGGTTATTCCGAACACGCCAATGGCAAGTTCTCAATGCTCACTGCCGTCACAGGCCTGCGTACGAATCTTGCCTGGTATGACAAAGTCGTTCCGTATTTCGTATTCGGAATGGGCTTCTATCGGCCGAGTTATCGCACGACCGCCGTTTCAGCGAACGAAGGGAACGATAATGTCGCACTCCCGGCGGGCACCTCTGTTGCGCCCCTGCTTTTCGGCGTGCATATGGGCCCAGGCGTTGACCTTGAAATCACCAAGACGATCTTTTTTGGCGCATCCCTCACGTTTCACGACGTGTTCGGATCCACGCGCTTCGTGAATGACGTGCCTGTCAGCGTAGGTGGAACGTTTTCATCGTTCCTGCTGCATGCAGGGACGACGTTTTAAATACCCATGCAGCAGCGATAGGGGATACCGCTCGCAGTTGCACCAGAGGTTCCGACGCCCACAGAACACGAGCCGGCAGAAGTTTGCAGCAAAGTAGCACTCGCACCGGCAAGATTCTGGGTCCATTCCCAGGGAGTTACTCCCCATTCGCCAGCGGCTTGCGTACAAGCGGCTATCCATTCCTCAGCTGAGCAAAGATGCATGCTCGGAGACTTGGCCCGGCAGTTCCTCACTGACATAAACCAGGAAGTATCAGCCGTCTGCTGAC
>MEPR01000083.1:0-2283 GCA_001769835.1 Bdellovibrionales bacterium GWB1_55_8 | reverse complement strand
GTTGTGGCCGGAGGACAGGCTTCAAGTCGGTCCTCCCACGCCATATTTCCCGAACCGTCGACTGCTAGAATTTGACCGGATGAACCCGAGCCGACGGGAAGTGTGAGAGTAGAATTAGCCGTGCTGGGTACCTTGATCACCACAACGCCGGACGTTGTTCCTCGCAATGTGAGGTCGCCTGTCATGTCCAGCGTACTCGTCGGATTTAAAGTCCCGAGCCCAAGGTTACCACTGCCGGTAAGAACCATCTTTGTGCTGCTCCCAGTCCCCGTAGATGTCTGGAACGCTATCCGAGAACTCCCCGTGCCAGTTGATGAACCTGAGGAAAGAATGAGCTCTCCACCACCATTGCTGGTACCGCCAGCAGCACCTGCAGATAACGTCAGGGACGCACCTACTCCACCGCTCTGACCAAGCCCGATGGTTCGATTCGCAGTTCCGTCGAAACTCAAATCAAAGCTGGGCGTCGATGTCGAAATTCCAACCTTGCCCAAATAATAAACACCCGAAGCGCTTGAGCTCCAAAGGCTTTCACCTGTTGGTCCTGTAGCACCTGTTGGTCCTGTTGGCCCTTCCATGCCTTCGGTTAAACTTTTTACTGCTGACCCATCCCAGTACTTGATCACACCCGACTCAAACCACGTTTTCCCAACCTCCCCTGCCCCCCATCCGCCGGTGGCCGGAGAAGAGGCATGAACGCCGAGCTTCAAAAATCGGTTCGACCCGATATAGGCATTACCACTACTTAAACGCAGAAAATCATCAGGACCCAATCCCTGAAGAGTTTCCGCAACAGTGGCCTGTGGTACCGATGAAATCACCTGACCAGGGAGTTGCACCGTTCCACCGGACCAGGTGACGGTCAAACGAAGTTCGCGCGAATCACCTGCCGCCGGAGTATAACCACTCGGACAAACCGCACGCGTCGAGAAAACGTTGGCTCCGTTCGCAAAAACGTACGCCATCAGCTTACCTGGATCGTTCGCTGTTCGCGTACCTGAGCCAACGGTGACCGAGAAGATCCCGTCTGTGTTTTGAAGATCAATGCCATCGCGCCGCTCTTCGTATAAAAGGCAATCACCGCTAGGCGAATAGATTCCGATCACTAATGTCACAACATCACGAATGGGCTGCACACCTTGCTCATCAAAAAGCTGTCCCTGAAGTTGAAAACCTTGATGGTTCGAAGCAGCAGAGGAAATGGCCGGCAAAGCGGAAACAAGAAGCGTGATTATTAGTAAGGCTGATTTAGTCATGGCGCTCATTGCCCCCAACTCACGCTCAGGTTGCGGACACTGATGCCGTTGGCGCTGCCATTCAAATCCGCAGAGCCAATCGTGAGTCGCGCACTGATGCCTGCGGCTTGCACTCTACCTCCGCCGCTCACAATCTGAAGCGAACTGGGACGGACTTCCGCAGCGTGCGGAATAGCGGTTGGCTGTCGCTCCAGAAACGACCATTGCATATCCCCGTTTCCGGGACTGCAGCCGGAAGCGAACACCAGTGCTGATAATGATAAAATGCAGTATTTCATACGCGCAGCAACCCTGTCCCGTTCTTATAGAATGAACTGAAGTTGCCATTGGCGGAATGTGTCGCGATGGACACGTCAGAAAGCGTTATGCGGGAATGACCGGCCGGGGCCCCAGATGATGCGAACGGCGCCGGTGCCTCCCGGGCCACCATTGATATAGCCTCCACCGCCGCCACCGCCGTAATGCCCCCCGTCGCCTCCGTCCTTGTAGCCTGGCGTCACATAGGACGGAGTTTCACCTTCGGTACCAAAAGATCCACCCTGTCCGCCTGTTTGGCCTGCGCCATTGCCCGAACTGGACAAACCTGCCGCACCGCTGTTGATATTCACGCCAGATAATCCGACACCACCCCCACCAGCACCGGCTCCGAAAGTAGAATTATCCGCATCAGTAGCGCCACCGCCGCCACCGCCGCCGCCGCCCGCGCTGCCGGTCGCAGCCAAAGGCAAAGGCGCTGTGCTGTTATTGGCGCTAGCATCTCCGCCCCTGCCGCCGACAGCGAGGTATCCTGCTGCACCACCGCCACCCGCTCCGTAACCACTACCTCCTGTAAGTTTGGCATCTCCTCCCGCACCCCCTGAATAACAGGTCGCCGTAGCGCTCGTTCCGACACCCCCTCCGCCGCCAATATCAGAGGAACTGCCTGCGCCTCCTCCTGCTTGGATTAAAGTGTCGGCGAATGTAGAAGCGGCGCCATTCGAATTTTGTGCGCCACCTGCGCCCACAAGTACGGCAATAGTGTCCCCGG
>MEPR01000082.1:36906-40813 GCA_001769835.1 Bdellovibrionales bacterium GWB1_55_8 | reverse complement strand
GCGAATGTCCCGTTCATCGTCGACGACTAAAACATTCACCCCTAGAACATTGAGAGTGGGTCGATTTGACATATCGCGTCGGCACTATAGACGATTTTACCGACTGGCTCAACAGGGTTGTCGCCCGGATTGGAACGCCCCCTTCTCCCTGTAAACTCCCTCAGTGGAATCTCTTCTCAATTACCGGACGATCAGGAGCCGCCTGCATTGCCGGTCGCTGTTGCTACACTTTCATAAAACTGAAACTGACATGGAGGTCGTGTTGATGAAGCGGATAAATCTTGTTGGAATTTTTGCGCTGACGACTACGTTGCTTGCCCTTGGCTGTGCCAGGGCGCCGTGATGCATGCTCATCAGTACGCCGCCGATGCGGTTACCGATGCCGATTTTGCGTGGGTCGAATCCCAGGACTTCGAACGCGACATAGCCAACAAGGGTGGACGTAAATGCGCGAAACGCGTGAAGGCCGCCGGTTGCTATCTTTCGAACAACGATTTCAACCGAATCGACACTAACGTCGAGAAATGCAAGCACATGGAATCCGGGAGCGGCAAGACCGAACTTGAGACTTTCCTCATGAGTGATGCGGACAAGGTTGTTGTCGTAAAGACCAAGGGAAAAGGTGTAGTCGGCTCAGCCTGCCCCGTCATGAAGTACACGATGGATCAATCCGGAATTGTCGAGATGAAGGTGGTCGGGAACCGCCTGTTCATGCTTTCCAAGGATGGCCAGGTTTACTTCATGCACGGCGATGAATGCGTGTACGAGTTGCTGAATTCGAACAAGAAATCTTACAGCACCGTCAACGACATCAAAGGAAGTTCTGATGGCAACTCCGTCACCCTGATCGGCAGTTCATTCGAGGCGGAGCTGACCACGAAAGATCTCGCCGACCGTTACACGACGGACCGAAGCCTGTTTCGCGATGGATAAAACTTCCTCCTGAATTTTCGGAGGAGCACGTTCGAAAAAGGGCCCGGGACGCAATCGCTCCGGGCCTTTTGTTTTAGCCTTGGGCACGCAAACCGAAATTTTTGCCGTTTTTCTTCACGAAAGAAATGAGCAACTTCTCCCTGAGAGGCAGGATGCGATCCTGATGCTGAACCAGGACAATCGGGTTCTGGAGCTCTGATCGACCCGTACTGATCACGACGACATCTCCACGGCGAATATCGTTTTCAACCAGATAGCTGGGGACCATCCCGAGGCCCAAGCCCTGTTTTATTCCCCGGATCAGAGCGTGAACGTTCTCGGATACGAGCGCGAGATCCAACCGCAACGCTGTTTTCTTGAAATGATGCTTGTACCAGATATTCACTGCCGAGTGATCTTCGACGTAATCCACATGCCGCAATTTCACCAAAGCGCTGAAGTTCGCTCCCGTTGAAAGATGCCGTTCAAAAAAGGAACGGGAGCAGGCCATCACCAGTTCCTCCTTGAAGCCGTGCTCCACTGCCAAAGTCGATCGATGCGTCGAGAAATACGGACCATCATCGCAGTATGCAAAATCGAGTTCATTCGACAGAAGTCCCTGAATAAGAGCCCGCGGCGAACCCAGTTTCACCTTCAACGAGATGTTCGGATAAGATTCCGCAAACGATGAAAAGGTGGGGATCAGGAAATTCACGGCAAACTCCGTGGGAGCGCCAACTCGAATGACACCGGTCGGATTATTCTTCCGATTCGTGAGTTCATCCATCGTTTCCTGAATTCCATGAAATGACGGAATGACGGACTCCAGAAGTCTCCTGCCTTCATACGTCAGCGTGAGTTTCTTGTGCGACCTTACAAAAAGCTGAAGCCCGACTTCGTTCTCGAGCCGCTTGAGCGCCTGACTAACCGCTGAAGGCGTGATCCTCAACGCCTGAGCGGCAGCCAAGACCGTCCTTTCCTCAGCAAAACTCGCCAACACCCTTAAAAGATTCAAGTCCATCTTACTAAGCACAGGTTGATTAAGCATAGCTTCACCTAATTGTAGCGTACGTTAATTGTACTTCCTAACTGATTTCACATAAATAGCCGCTATCAAAAATTTCGCGTCGCGAAATAAGGAGAATGAAAATGAAACTTCTATCTGTATTCCTGGTTCTCGCATCCTCGTTCGCGGCCCTTGCCGCGAATGCCGCCGAGTATGACTGTCACGCACAGGACGGCAGCAGGGCTCACCTGAGAGTCTCGAAAGACGGCCGCCAGCTACGCTGGTCCGACCTGAATACATCGTCGGAATCGCGCGGAGTTTTCAGTCACGTTGACACCGCTCCTCATGCAGCCACCCGAGGCTACCTCCTCTATGCGCTGATCGACTTTCATCGAACCAACGACTCCGAATTCATGCTGGCCTTGGCCCCGCATTCTCGACGAGGAAGGTCGTCCATCACGGCATTTGAATACTTCGACAACGATGACCACCCAGAGGACATGGTTGGTTTTACTTGCAACGCCATCTGAAAAGGAGCTCGCCATGTGGAAATGGATATTGTTGGCAGTATTCTACTCGCTCAATGCATTCGCCAATGAAAAGATCTGCCTGCCTTTGGAGCCCAACTTCTGGAATAACTCCGGTCTTCCATTTATTGCATTCAAGGGAGAAGGCCGCTTTGGAGCAGGAATAGGAATGAATGTCCAATACGCTCCGATCCGCAACCTACGTGGGGCACTCGAAGCAAAACTCGGAAAGCGTTTGATGTATTTTCGAGGATGGAACCCCGGGGGCGAGGCCCACGTCACAGTCATAACGCCCTTGGAATATTTCGACATACTGAAATCCCATGTATCGATGGAAGAGATTGCCAAGATTGCCCGCGCGCATCGAATTCAGACCTCTGACCTGCGCGTTCAAGGAGTCGGTAGCGGACGCGCACTTATCAACGACAGTTCGGAGGAGACCTACTTTCTCCTCATCGAATCGAGGAACATCCGCAGATTTCGAAAAGCTGTCCATACTGCGTTTGTGGCCAAGGGCGGAAACCCTTCCGCCTGGAATCCGGATCATTATTTTCCTCATGTCACGATCGGTTTCACGCAACGGGACCTTCATGAGAGCGATGGCGTCCTGAAGGATGCTCGAAATTCATTAGATAGGAGATTCCGCATAGCCCCTGGACAATGCAATTCATCCGAAAGATGACTCAACGCGTCTCGCGTGACCCTAATGTTTTGGCCGCCAGCTTACGATGAGTAGACCATGACACAGCGTCCTTGGCCCATCGTGATTCTGGCGGCGCTTCATTTCTTCGCGCCCGTAGGAAACTTCTTTTTCAGCGCTTTTCTGCAGAAAGTAAGTCTGACGACTTATTTCTCAGCGCTTTTCAACTTTTCCGAGCCGTTCCAGCTTATCCAGTTTTTCGTGCCTTCAATGCTCGCCGGCTGGGCGATTTACCGATGCAAGAGCTGGAGTTATCCCTTATTCCTGGGCGTGGGCGCATGGAACCTCTTTGTTAACGTCTCGACGCTTCGAGCGCAGCCGCAGGCCTTTCCCATTCCCGTGTTTTTAGTCACCACGGCCGTTGATCTCGCGGTTGTCGGTTACTTTCTGCTGCCTGCGGTCAGGACCATGTATTTGAACCCGAAGGTCAGATGGTGGGAATCAAAACCGCGGTATGCGGTGCAGTTTCCTGTGGTCGTGGAGGTAGGAGGTTATGTCCGAGCCGGGCTTGCCACCGACATTTCCGAAGGCGGGGTTATGATCACCACGAAAGAACCGCTCCCGCGGGGCAAAAACCTGAAAATCTCGTTCGATCTTTTTAATTACTCTCACCACCTTAAAGGAACCGTCGCTCACCAGCGTGACACGGGAGAGGTTTCGATTTACGGAATCAAGTTCGAGCATTGCCGTCAAACCACGGAAAAATGCAAGAATCTCATCGCGGCCATTGACGTGTTCGGAGCCAAGCGTAAAACCTTGGCC
>MEPR01000082.1:36464-36842 GCA_001769835.1 Bdellovibrionales bacterium GWB1_55_8 | reverse complement strand
CCGCATACGATCAACGCTTCTCAGACTGGCTCAAAACGGCCCTCACTACCGGGCGCGGACTGGTTCCAGAAACGAAAGCGCCGCAAACCCCTCGGGGTCCGTCCCCCACGACTGAGTCACGCATGAGCACCTGAAATGGGTATCAAGACCGTGAAAACGGTTCCCTTGCCCTCGATGGTCTTCAGGCTGATGGTGCCTCCGTGCAGCTCGATGAAATACTTGGTCAGATAAAGCCCAAGACCGGTGCCCTTGACTTGTTCATTCATTGGCAGCTGAAAACGCGCAAACTTGCGGAAAACCAGCGGCAACCGATCCTTTGGAATCCCCGGTCCGAAATCCTCCACCTCAATTCGGACAAAGCCTTCCTCCTCTCGGGAA
>MEPR01000082.1:28807-36371 GCA_001769835.1 Bdellovibrionales bacterium GWB1_55_8 | reverse complement strand
AATTGGATCAAGAGATTCCTCGAACAAGATGTTTTTCTGAGAAGCCACGGACCGCAGGCGCTTCAGAACCTCTTGAATCAATGCATTGATGTCGTTGGTCCTCTTGTTCAAAATGACCTTTTGTGACTCGATCTTCGACAAGTTCAGGATACTTCCAATGTATGTACTGAGTTCCCGATTACTCCCCTCGATCGACTCAAGGAGCTCCTTCCAGTCAGAGCGTTCCTCGGGCGGCAGCTGAAGCTCCCTCCGCATCCTTTCAACCACGGCCTGAATTCGCGCCAGCGGAGTTTTCAAGTCATGGCTCACCAGGGACAGGAAATTTGTCTTCATTCGGTCCAGCTCGCGCAGATATTGCGCCTGTTTGAGGGATCGCCACTGAAGATTTTCCTGGAACGCGAGCTTGTAGCCGCTGAAAACAAGATAAGTGATCAGGAGCGCAGCGGCTGCGTTCGCCGAAGGCAGATAAATGCCCCACCATTGAAAAACAAGCTGGTAAATCGCCACCACCACCACCACCGCGATGCCAGCGATGGCCAATGCGCTGATCATAATGGGGTAATAAAGGATGAAAAACGCGGCAAGCACGATGAGCGAGAGATTGGTCAACGACCTCTCGAACCATCCGACCGTTCTGACGGGCCGTCGGTTCACGACGGTATGAATCTCGTTTGCGAGTATTTCAGTGCGGCTCATCTCTCCAAGCGGAGTGTGGAACGAGGGTACGTTTTCCTCGTCCGTGCTGAGCAGAACGATCTTTCCGCGGAGTTCGGAACACACGCCCTGCACCGGAGGTGAGCTCAGCACTCCCTGAACAGGACAGCGGGGAATGGAACCTGCGGGCCCGATGAAATTGATCAGATGCGCCTGCTTCAGGTCACCCCATTCACCAAGGTCCGAGTGGCTCTGAAGAGCAGCGGTATAGGCCAGCCCGGGCCGCGTTCCCTTGGGCTGAAGAACCGCGCTGCGAACGGTCCCGTCGGCATCGACGACGAGATCGTTGGAATTGTAACGGGAAGGCAGGAGCACCAGCTCGGGTTCCAACGCCATGAGTCGCCTCTGGATTAGGGCCAACTCACTGGCGCGTTCGGCGCCTCCTGACTCGACGATCAGAAGATTCGTATGCGTTGTCCAGCGCCCGCGGAACGCCAGCCGCTCTGAGTAAATCAGACTCTCCAGCTCGGCTGCCGGCATCAGCGAGAGAATGAAACAGACACCCACGCGGATGAAGAAACCCTTCGTCTTCATTATGGGTAACCTGCTATCATCGAGAGCACGGACCTGAAAATGGAAATCATCCGAGGAATCAACACGCTTTCACGCTCAATTGAACACCCTGTGGTGACCATCGGCAACTTCGATGGAGTGCACCTGGGCCATCGTGAAATCATATCACAGGCAATCACGAAGGCCCGAGCCCGAGGCGGCGCCTGCGTGGCCTATACGTTCAGACCGCATCCCCAGGCGGCTCTGAAACCCGAAGCCGGCGTTCAACTTCTCACCACCTATGACGAAAAGCTCGAGGAACTCGCAAAAATAGGCGTCGATTTCGTTATCGAGGAGCCCTTCAGCCGCGAATTTTCGACGATCGGCTGGGAACAGTTTTTCAATGACGTACTGCTGAGGTCCCTCAGTACCGAGGCCATCGTGGTCGGATACGACTTTTCGTTCGGAAAGGAGCGCGGAGGCCATATCGCCGCGCTTGAGGCAGCCTGCCGGAAATCCTCCGTCGACCTCACTGTGGTCCCCCCTTGGCGTGTGGATGGCGAAATCGTGTCGAGTTCAAAGATCCGGCAGCATCTGCTTGCGGGTGAAATCGAAATCGCGAACGGGCTTCTCGGGAGCGCGTTCTTTTACCGCGGGGTCGTGATCCGGGGAGAGGGCCGGGGCCGAAAACTCGGTTTTCCAACTGCCAACCTGAAAATTGAAAACAAGCTGGCCCTTCCGTACGGCGTCTACGCGACCGTCGCTTTTCCGGCGGCATTTCCAGGAACCCCAGCCCAGACGCCCGTTCCAAGCGTCACAAACGTCGGAGTGCGTCCGACCTTTCAGCAATCGGGCGAGGATGACTCCTCCACTCTTTCGGCACTTGTTGAGACCCACCTCATCGGAGTCACCCAGGATCTTTACGGCAAGCCGCTCGAGGTTCGCTTTCTTCGAAAGCTCCGCGCTGAACGGCGCTTCAAAGGGATGACCGAACTCAAGGAACAGATCTCGCTCGACATCGCGGCCGCCGGATCAGCGTTGAAAATTTGACGCTCAGGGCATTTTAAACGTGCGGTATTGACAAAAATTGTTACTTTGCCCAAAATTTTTCCTACATGTCACGTCAACTCGCCGAGCTTTTGGTCAAGGACAGGATCATCAGCCCTGCTCAATTCGCGGAGGCCGGAGAAACCGCGAAAACAAGCAGGGGGTACATCCGCGCCCTGATCGAAAAGAAGTACCTGGCCGAAACAAAACTCCTCTATTACCTGGGTCAGAAGTTCGGATTACCGAGCATCAACCTAAGCAAATTCGAGATCAGCCCTGAGGTGATCCGCCTGATTCCTCCGGACCAGGCGCACAAGCACCAGGTCATTCCGATCCAGGCCGGCAAAGGTACGGTAGTCGTGGCGATCTGCGACCCGACGTTCATTTCGAGCTTCGAAGGGCTGAAATTCGTCCTGAAGTCGAATGTGGAGGCCGTGCTGACCTCCTACTCCGCGTGGGACGCGGCTTTCTCGAAAAACTACAGCGGAGCCGCCAGCGTAGGCGCCGCAATTGACCTGTTCAAGAAGGACAAGAACGGCGACAACGAAGCCAGCGTGGACGTGGTCCAGGTCCATGAAATCGACAGCTCGGGCTCGATGGATCAGGATGCCCCCGTCATCACCGCGGTCAACGGCATCCTGAATGAGGCCATCCGGCGGGCAGCCAGCGACATTCACGTCGAACCTTACGAAAAAAGGTTCCGCGTGCGCATGCGTATCGATGGTACGCTTTTCGAGATCGCCCAGTTGCCCATGGAAATGAAGCGCGCTGTTTTGGCACGCCTGAAAATCATGTCCCGCATGGACATTGCCGAGTCGCGCGTACCGCAGGACGGCCGCATCAAACTGCGGGCCGGAGGAACGGAAATCGACTTTCGCGTGAACTCCATGCCCACGCTCTTCGGGGAAAAGATAGTTCTCCGGCAGCTCAGCAAGGGCAACCTGCAGCTGGACCTCGCGAAGCTCGGCTTCGAGCCGAAGCAGCTGGAAATCTTCAAAAAGGGCGTCTATTCACCCAACGGCATGGTCCTGGTGACCGGCCCTACCGGCAGCGGCAAGACGACGACGCTCTACTCGGCGCTCACTGAGCTCAATCAGATCACGGACAACGTTTCGACCGCCGAGGATCCGGTGGAATACAATCTCGAGGGCATCAACCAGGTTCAGGTTCACAAGGAAATCGGACTTACTTTCGCGAGCGTGCTGCGCGCCCTTTTGCGCCAGGACCCCGATGTCATTCTTGTCGGGGAAATTCGAGATTACGAAACCGCTGAGGTCGCGGTTCAGGCGGCCTTGACCGGCCACCTCGTGCTTTCCACTCTGCACACGAATGACGCGACGAGCACCATCACGCGCCTGATGAACATGGGACTCGAGCCCTTCCTGATCGTTTCCTCCTGCAACACCATCGTGGCGCAACGGCTTTTGCGCACGATCTGCAAGGGCTGCAGGATCGAGCAGCCGGTTCCCGTCGACAAACTCATAAGCTTCGGCATCAGCCCCGAGGAGGCCGCGCGCATGAAGTGTTACAAAGGCCAGGGCTGCTCCAAGTGCAACAACAGCGGGACCAAGGGACGAGTCGCGATCTACGAAGTGCTCGATTTCAGCCAGACCCTGAAGGAAATGGTGCTTGCCGGGGCAACCGTCATCGAACTCAAGAAACAAGCCATCAAGGAGGGCATGAAAACCCTTCGAATGGCAGGCCTGACGAAAGTGGCCGAGGGTCGCGTCTCGCTCGAAGAAGCCGTCTCAATGACAATGGAGAGCTGATCAAAATGGCCAAAATCGGATTGCCGGCATTGTTGAAAACCATGGTGGACCAGGGCGCCTCCGACCTTCACATCACTCCCGGAGTTCCTCCTCTTTTCAGGATCAACGGAAAGATGGTGAAGGCGAAGCTCGATCCGCTCGGGCCGCCGGACACAAAGGAAATCTGCTATTCCGTCCTTACGGACACGCAAAAGGCGGAATTCGAAAAACACCTCGAGATCGACTTCTCGTTCGGCATCAAGGAGCTCTCACGCTTTCGCGGAAACATTTTCTATCAACGTGGTGGAACCGCGGCCGTATTCCGTCGGATCCCAATGACTATTCCGGATTTCGACAGCCTGCACCTGCCGCAGGTCCTGAAGAAAATCGTTCACCGCCCGAACGGCCTGATCCTGGTCACGGGACCCACCGGAAGCGGCAAAAGCACCTCGCTCGCATCGATGCTCGATGTTCTGAACCGCGAGGAATACGGACATATTCTTACAATCGAGGACCCGATCGAATTCGTTCACCCTCACAAGAACTGCATCGTGAACCAGCGCGAAGTCGGCGTGGACACGAAAACCTTCGGATCCGCATTGAAACGCGTTCTGCGTCAGGACCCCGATTTCGTCCTGGTCGGCGAGTTGCGCGACGTCGAGACGATCGAGATGGCGCTCACCCTGGCCGAGACGGGCCACCTGGTTTTCGCCACCCTTCACACGAACAGCGCCGTGCAATCGATCAACCGCATCATCAACGTGTTCCCTCCGCACCAGCAGATCCAGATCCGGCAGCTTTTGTCCTTCACCCTTCAGGCGATTATGTCGCAGCAGCTTATCCCAAGAAGCTTTGAACCCGGAAGAGCCATGGCGTGCGAGGTGCTAATCCCGACGCTCGGCATTCGGAACCTGATACGTGAAGACAAGATTCATCAGATTTACGGAGCCATGCAAGCGGGGCAGGATGAGACCGGAATGCAGACGATGAATCAGGCGCTGCTGGATCTGGTGAACAGAAACATCCTTTCAAAGGCCGACGCGGTCGAGAACAGTACGTCCCCCGACGAGCTCGCGAAACTACTCGGAGTAACCGCGCCCAAGGGAAAATAACAGAGGACCTGACTGATGACGGATTTTCAATGCGAGGGCATCGATAAATCAGGAAAGAAGGTGGTCCTGAAGCTGCAGGCCGGCACCGAGGGTGAACTCCGCATGGCCCTGCGCGCACAGGGTGTGCGCCCGGTTCGCATCAAAAAACTCGGAGCGATGAACCAGGATATCGGATCGCTTTTTGGGTCCCCGGGTGTCACCAACCAGCAGCTCGTCATCTTCACCCGCCAGCTTTATGTTCTTGTGAATGCCGGTATTCCCCTGATGCAAAGCCTGGAACTTCTCTCAGAACAGGAGAGCCAAGGGGCACTCAGGACAATGCTGATCGCCATTAAGGAGAAGGTCGCCGCGGGCGGATTCCTATGGGAGTCGCTCGCCGCCCACCCCAAGGTATTCCCGAAGCTTTATGTATCCCTGATCCGCGCGGGTGAGGCATCCGGATCCATGGACCAGATGCTGAAGCGCCTGAGCCGCTACCTTGAAGATTCAGACCGACTCAGGAAACAGCTGAAAAGCGCCATGATGTATCCGGCCGTGATTGTCTCAATCGGGCTTGGCGTGATCATTCTCATGCTCGCATTTGTCATTCCCAAATTCGAGGAGATGCTCTCCGGTGCCGGCCAGGAACTTCCGATGGTCACGCGCATAGTGATAACGACCTCACACTTCGTGGTCGACAACCTGCATTTCATCATCACGGGAATCGGGGTCACGGTATTCCTCCTGAAAAGATATTTCGACACTGCGGAAGGCCGAGCATTAAAAGACCGCATGTTCTTCAAAGCCCCCATATTCGGTCCGATCATGCAACTGGGAGGCGTCGCCCGGTTCGCGCGCACGCTCCAGACCCTGCTCTCGTCGGGCATCAACCTGGTGGACGCCGTGGATATCTGCCGCGCTACCATCGATAACGTGGTCCTGGAGGAGGCGACGGCGAAGATCCGCACTGATATCGAAGCAGGAAAAACTCTTGGAACTTCCATCGGCAAACTGAAACAGTTTCCAAAGATGACTCATCAGATGATCCTCGTCGGTGAATCCACCGGAGCGCTCGATAAAATGCTCGAGAAGATCGCGGATTTCTATGAAGCGGATGTCGAGGCCCTCGTGGGCGGCCTGAGCAAACTCATTGAGCCGCTGATTCTGGTATTCCTTGGCGGCACCGTCGGCGGATTGATGGTCGCCATGTACCTGCCGATCTTCAAACTCGCAGCGGGGTCAGAATGATTCGAAAGATCCTCGGTGAATCAAAAGCGGTAAAAGATCTCCTTAAAATGATCAGTCGTGTCGCCGCCTCAAAAACGAATCTGCTGGTTATCGGAGAGAGTGGTACGGGCAAGGAGCTTGTCGCGCGGATGATTCACGATTCAGGGCCGCTCAAGGACAAGCCGTTTGTTCCCGTCAACTGTGGCGCGATTCCGGAAACACTGATCGAGAGCGAGATGTTCGGCCATCGGCGCGGCAGCTTCACAGGAGCCGTGAATGAGAAGATGGGCCTTTTTGAAACCGCCAACGGCGGCACGCTGTTTCTCGATGAGGTTGGGGAACTTCCGCTCGGCATTCAGGTGAAGCTTCTTCGCGCGATTCAGGAGCGCGTCTTCCGGAAGGTCGGCGGAAACGACGACATCCACGTGGACCTCCGAATCATCGCGGCCACGAACCGGGACCTCGAGGCCGCGGTGGCCGCCGGAAAATTCCGCGAAGACCTTTACTACCGGCTGAATGTGATCCTGATCAAGACGCCGGCGCTCCGCGAACGCGATGGCGATGTCGAGTTACTGGCAAACCATTTTTTGCGACGATTCGGGGATCGCTTCGCGAAAAAATTCGACGAAATGCCGCCTGAGGTGATTCGGGCGCTGAACTGTTACGAATGGCCCGGAAACGTGCGCGAACTGGAGAACGTCATGGAACGCGCGGTGACCCTTGCCAGCGGACAGACCATTTCGATCGATTCATTTCCGGCCATGATCCAAAACGCCCTGACCCGGGCAGAGCCGATGTTCCAAGCCAGTGCGTCTGCGGGACCAGACTCGAAACTCGAAGAGCTTCGCATAGCACTTCCGAATTTCGGCGAGGGCCCGGTGAATCTGGACCTGATCCTGGCGGATATCGAAAAAACCTATTTGCTTCGAGCCCTGTCTTATTCAGGCGGGGTGAAGAGAAAAGCGGCGGAGCTGCTCGGTATCACTTTCCGCAGCATTCGGTATCGGCTTGCAAAGCTTGGAGTTGAGACCGGTGATGCTGATGACTAGACTGGCACGCATTCGCTCCTCTGCGACACTCTGGCTGGTCCTGGCGGTTGGCGCCCAGATCGCACTGAACCACTCTATTCCGCGCCTGGACACGGCAAAGGTTAAACGCGCGGCGGCGGAGCACGTCCGCCAGCTGGATCCGAGATTGTTCCGCATTCTGAGCTTCGGGCACCTCCCCTTCGCAATTGACTGGCTT
>MEPR01000082.1:1126-28793 GCA_001769835.1 Bdellovibrionales bacterium GWB1_55_8 | reverse complement strand
GACGGAAGTTCACGAGCCTGTGGAGAAACAGAAGGGACACTCCGCATTATTCCACCGCGCGAACCTCATCACGGAACTTGATCCTGCTTTTTACGAAGCCCACATAGGCGCCGGCAATCTGCTTGCGATCGTGCTCAACGATAGCAAGGGCGCCCTGATCCTTGCCGAGAAAGCACAAAGGTTCACTGAAAACGTGTTGCCACATCTTCCGGCCGACTTCGCGCTCCGATTCTGGCAGGACCCCTGGATGCCCTATGTTTTTGCAGGCTATCTCTACCTTTTTGAAATCGGTGACATCCCGAAAGCCGCGGAGGCCTTCAAAAAAGGAGCGGCCTTTCCCGGAGCTCCCATATACCTGCCCAAGCTCAAAGAACGACTGGAGCAACCCGCTGGTGAATACGATGTCGGCCTGCGGGTACTCAAAACCATGATCAACGGCACGAAGGACGAGAAAGCCAGGGCGCGACTGGAAGAACGACGGCGCTCCCTGTTCCTCGCTCAGTACCTATTCGAGCTGGACCGGTCGTTTCGCGAGTTCCTGAAACAAATTCCCGAGTACCGGAACAACCCGCATATCCCGCCCGGAAAACTCCAGGCTTACTGGTCTAGATTCGTTCGTGAAACCCGAACACCCACGCAGGATCCTTTCGGCGGCCGAGTACTTCTCAGCTCAGAAGGTCGCGTCACCTCCACCACACCTTACGAGAGGGTGTTTGGCATCAAATGAGAAGCAGAAACCCACGGCCGGCATCGTGTTGACCGTCAACAGGGAATCCACTAACCTCACGTTATGAATCAGCCCCAGGACATCATCGCCGAGATCTCCGGCACCAGCCAATCCTTCCGCTCAGGATTCTGGATGAAGCGGATACCCGTTTTACATAACGTGACGCTTCGAATCCCGCGTCGTTCAGTTTTCGGTTTCCTCGGCGCCAACGGCGCAGGCAAAACTACATTGATTCATCTGCTCGTAGGCATCCGAAAACCATTTGAAGGTACCGTACGCATCAACGGCCACGATGCCGCCACCCCTGAAGCACGCGCCTTGATCGGGTATCTCCCGGAGCGCCCCTATTTCCATGAACACCTGACAGGTTCGCAGCTTTTGCGCTATTTCGGAGCCCTGTCAGGAATGAGTCCGGAACAGATCACCGCCCGGATTCCAGAGGTGCTCACCTCAGTGGGCCTGCTCCAAGCCGCCGGAATGGAGCTGCGCAGGTATTCCAAAGGCATGCTCCAGCGAATCGGCATCGCTCAGGCATTGCTGCACAATCCCGAATTCCTGGTGCTCGACGAACCCATGAGCGGCCTGGATCCGGTGGGCCGGAAGGAAATTCGCGAACTGATCCTGCGACTCTCGCACGAGGGACGCACCATCTTCTTCAGTTCCCATGTGATTCCCGACGTTGAGACAATCTGCGATGAAGTCGCGTTGATCCAACAGGGCCGAATCATCACCTGCGGTCCGATCGGGAACTTTCTTGCGCAAGGCGATCTCACCACCGAAGTCGCCTTTTCGGGCATCAGCCTGGCACAGGCGGAAAAAATAGCGACGTTTCAGTCGATCCGGGAAATGCCGGACGGCATTCGTGCAACCGTAGGAAGCCAGGACGCCGTGCAGAGCACGCTTCAGGGCCTGTTGAATTCAGGCGCGAGAGTTCTATGGGTCACGCCATTACGGCCTTCCCTCGAAAGCCTTTTCGAGAAAGGAACACAGTAAATGAAACCCCACTGGATAAACGTGGTGCGCGCGACGGGGCTCGTGACCTTCAGGGAGATCCTTCGCGACAAACTCCTCTACAACATCGTTCTGTTTGCAATCCTTGTCTTCGGAGCCGCGCTGCTCGCCGCGCAACTCACCCACATCCAGCCGGAACGGCTGCTAATTGATCTCGGCCTCTCGGGCATCGCCATTTCCGGCGGAATGATAGCGATCCTCGCGGGCTCCGGCCTTCTGCATCGGGAAGTCGAGCGCCGTACGATTCACCTGGCCCTCTCGCGCCCGGTGTCGCGCCCGATTTTCCTGCTTGGCAAATTCACCGGTCTTTCGGGCATTATCGCTCTCAACTGGCTGCTGCTCTCAGCGGCACTGTTGGCGATGACCGCCATTTTTGCCGCGGCTTCCGGCATGAACATAGGTACTGTCATTTTTAGCCCGACACTTTTTCTTGCCCTCATTTTTCTCCTCATGCAGAGCCTGTTGCTTGGCAGCATGACGGTTTTTTTCTCCACCTTCTCGACCCCTTCGCTTTCGGTGATCTTCAGCTTCGGGATCTACCTCGTGGGGGTAAACACCGCAGAACTCCGCTTTGCGGCGGAAAAGATCGGCCCTTCTCTCCCGGCTTCACTGCTGAACGGCCTGGCGCTCGTTCTACCTTCCTTTGAACGCTTCGCTCCTGGCACCCGGGTGACCTACGATCTTCCGTTTGGTTTTCAAGAAGCGGCCGGAATTTTCATCTATGGCCTGGCCTTGATCAGCATGTTCCTCGCTGCGACCGGACTGCTCATCAGAAAACGTGAGATCTGAATTGGTTCACGCGGATCTTCTGATGGCTGTTCTGGCGGGTTTGATCTGCGGAAGCTTCGCCAATGTGCTGATTGCACGCCTGCCGAGGCGTGAATCGATTCTATGGCCGGGCAGCCGGTGCCCTGAATGCAGGACGCCGCTCAAGTGGTACGACAACGTCCCGATTTTGGGCTTTCTGGTACTTAAAGGAAAATGCCGCACGTGCAAACACCCGATCTCCACCCGCTACCCGTTGGTGGAACTTCTCACGGCGCTTCTGTTCCTGGCGACAATGATGAAATTCGGTCCCTCCGTGAGTCTCTTCGTCCGTGACTGGCCTCTGCTCGTCATGCTGGTCACCATCACGTTCATTGATCTCGACCACCGGATCATCCCCGATCGGCTGAGTATCGGCGGCGCAGCCTGGGGTCTCGTCTGCTCACTTATATTTCCGGATGCGTGGCCCACCTACGGCTGGCAGCAGGCCCTCCTCGGGGCAGCCGCCGGCTTTTTCGGATTTTACCTGGTCGCCTGGATCTATTCGCGCAGAAGCGGACGGGCGGGGCTCGGCGGCGGGGACATCAAGCTGCTTGCGATGCTGGGCGCGTTTTTCGGCCCGGGCGGAGTTTTTGTCACGGTCCTCATCAGCTCAATCCTGGGCAGTGTCGTAGGCATCACCTGGGCGCTCGCTTCCGGCGAAAAAAACCTGCTCAAGGCATCAATCCCGTATGGACCCTTTCTGGTTCTGGGTGCTTTGTATTACTATCTTCTCGGCGACATTTTATGGCTCCCATTTACGATACCGACATAGCTGAAGAGCGCTGGTCACAAGCCGAGTGGAACCAGTACGAACTCTGGGAGAAGGTCGAGGTCCGACTCCGTAGGAGGAAAAATCTCGCCATTTTTGCCACCGCCATGGCCGTGTTCTCGCTTTTTTCCGTTCCGATCGTCGCTGATCAGCGCCCGAAGTGGGAAACGCTTCACGCTGCCCGGATGCTCGGTGTCGAGCTGAACTGGATGAAGAGAGAGGCCAGTATCCAGCACCAGGCATTTCGGATCAGCTTCCCCCCCGGCACAAGCACCTACCGCATTGAAAAACTCAAGTCATGCAACGAGCCGGGCACCGCCTCGCTGGTCAGAGAAGCCCCTCTTCACACGTCACCGCGAACCAACCTCACGATCGTGCGTCCCGAACAGTCCGCCAGACTGGGTATCCCAGGACTTCTCACGGAATACTGTTACGACCCGCTTGTCGGCAGTGCCGTCAGCACAACCTCGCCGGCAGCCATTGGAATTATTTCGCAGGCTGATTCGCGGGAAGAACGGACCGATCGTCTTTCGGTGGTTTTGCTGAGCGGCCCCTCCGCAGATATTTCCTTTGACTGACCTGTCGAAGGTTGACCTTTTTCTACCGATATGGTGAATTATTTAAATAAGTTAAGGACAGGAGCGACGTTCCATGGCTGGAGCACCCCTGGGCCGCATAGCCCAGCATTTTTCAGGTTTTTTTGATCTTCTGTCCGCAGGTGGCGGTCAAACCGCCGTCGGCCTGAGCATCGGTGCGTCATCCATAAAACTCATCGAACTGAAGAAAAATGGAAAAGGATGGAAACTGCTCCACTTCGGTATCGCTCAGATTTCCGAGGACGTGATTGTCGATCGCGAAATAGTGAACGCCGTCGCAGTTGTGGACACCATCAAGACCCTTGTCGCGCAGATAAAACTCGGAAATAAATCGGTCTGCACCTCTCTTTCAGGCACTTCCTTGATCATCAAGAAGATGACTCTTGATGTACCCAACATGAGAGAGCTCCAAAGCCAGGTTTTCTGGGAGGCCGAACAGTACCTGCCTTTCGATGTATCTGAAGTCGTGATGGACTATCAGGTTCTATCTCGCGCTAAAGACAACAAGACGGATGTATTGCTGGTCGCGGTGAAAAAAGGCGTACTGGATTCTTACATGTCCTGCATCGAGGACTCCGGACTGAAACCCAAGATCGTTGATGTTGATTTTTTCGCCCTTCAAAATCTGTACGAGGCGAATTACCCGGCCAATCCCAATGAAGCAGTGGCACTTGTTGATATCGGCGCCACCGCGCTCAAGATCGTGGTCGTGCATGCGGGAGTCCCGATCTTCACCAAAGACACCGCCATTGGCGGCCGCAATGTGACCGCGGAGATCCAGAAACACCTGAACCTGTCGTATGTGGATGCTGAGACGCTGAAGGTCGGAGGCCAGGGAGGACCTGTCCCGCAGGAAGTTTCCGATCTCCTGCACCTGGGCGCTGAAAATTTTGCAATGGAGATCAAGCGCGCGCTCGACTTCTACGCCGCGTCTTCGAGCTCCGCCCCGGTTTCATATATTCTTCTCGCTGGCGGCAGCGCCAAGATTCCTGAACTCTCGCGTCTGGTCGAGGAGTCCATCGGGCTTCCCACTCAGCTGATCAATCCATTCAACTCGATTTCCTACGATCCTTCGATCTTCTCGCAGGACTATCTTGCGGCAATCGGTCCCATGGCAGCCATCCCGATCGGCTTGGCGCTTCGGGCGGGGGCGAAATGATCAAAATCAATCTTGCCACCCGCAAACAGGCCGCCCTGAGTTCCGGAACCAAAGGAGGTCGGAACATCGAGGTGGACGTAGGCGGCTTGATCAGGGACCCGGTCATTCGCCGGACCGCCCTGGCGCTTATCGTGGCGGTGATCGGCTCAGTCATTCTGGACGACCAGACCCAACAGCTCATGGACGCGGCAAATGCAAAAGCCGAAACGCTCAACGCGGAGACCGTTCGCCTCACGGCTGATGCGGCAAAACTGCAGGAATATGAAGCGCTTAAAAAACAGCTCGAAGAAGACGAGTTGATCATTCGCACCAAACTCAATGTTTTGACAAAGCTGGCTGCTGAGCGGGGCGCGCCACCGAAACTCCTGACCGCTCTCTCGGAGGCCATGCCCGAAGACGCGTGGATTTCCGCGCTGAAGATTCTGGACAATGATGTGACCATCGCGGGTGGCTCAGCGGATTTCAATCGTATATCAGACCTCATCCAGCGCCTGGGCGAGAGCACCTACTTTCAGGATGTCATGCTGACCGACAGCGAGCAGAAACTCGATCGCGGGGTCAATGTGGCTTTCTTCAACCTTTCTGCGAAGCGAAGGAAGTGACGTGGACGCGGAAAAGCTAAAAGAATTTCTTGCCAAAATTCCCTTGATCCCGGTGCTCCTGGCCTGGGCCGCGTACCTCGGCTTCCAGTACTATGACTACATCTCGTCTGACAGCTCAGCGTACGTTATGAAGCTGCAGGAGATCCAGACCATCGAGGCGAACAACGCCACACTTGAGCAGCAGATAAAGAAAGTCCAGGAATTCGCGAGGAACCTCGAAGTCAAAAAAATGGATTTTCGGAATCTGAGCCAGGAGCTGGACGGACTAAAGGCTTCGGTTTCAGAGAATCTTGATCTACCGGACTTCATGAAATCGACGTTGACTGAAGCCCGCAAGGTGGGATTGAAAGTGATCAGCCTGAAACCGGCCGAGAACAAAAAAGAGGAATTTTACGTCGAACAGGCGTTCGACCTGACGTTTCGCGGCGCCTATGTTCAACTTATTTCTTTTCTGGAACGCTTGGCCAACATGCAAAAGCTTGTTCGGGTCGACGACTTCGAGATGGAACCAATTGGCTCCGCGACCGCGAAGTACGTTGAACTCAAAGGTGTGATCAAGATCAAGGCATACCGATATCTGGGGTCCAAGGCGGATGAGCTCAGTAAAACACAGAACAACAAAGCCGCGTCTTCAAGCACTCCGGCAACAACGGAGGGCTCCCGATGAAACAAACGGGTTTGGGCGCTCCGAAGCTGTTCACCTCGCTGATACTGATCTGCCTGGCAATTGAAGGCAGTGCGTCAGGAGCAACGGAGACGCTCCCGGGAGTGCAACCTCTCCCGGAGGAAATCCTGCTGCTTCGTGACCCATTCAAGAGGCCCATTCTGCAGACCCCCGAGTCCGCGATCGTCAAATCAGCCCTCCAAACCGCTGACTTGGAATCCATCAAGATGATCGGGGTCCTTACCGGTCCATTACGGATGCGGGCGATTTTGCTCACTCCTGATAAGAAAACTCACTTTGTTTCAGAAAACACCGTAATCGGGACACGAAATGGCATTATCAAAAAGATCACGCCCGAAGCGATTTACGTGCGGGAACGAATTGCCAATATTCTCGGACAGATGGAGAATGTAGATACGGAGATCGCGCTGGAGTCTGAAGACAAAGACGATGAAGCCGACCAAGACAGCAGTACAGACAGCGGTAAGGGCGGAGCGGCCCAGCAAAAATAAGCAGCGATATCCGTGAGGAGAGGCGTATGAGTTGCAGGAAGCAGCAGTCGTTTTCCCTGGTTGGGATGCTCATGGCGTCCTTTGCCAGCATTTCCACGGCCTGGGGTGCGTCCACGATCACGGCGATTGATTTCACTGGCACGCAGGACCCTAATGAACTCGCAATTCAGGCTGATGGGCCCATTACGATCTCAAAGCAGACAGCGGATCAGGATCGGCAGGTGATCCTGGAGATCGAGAACGCCACGCTTCCTGATCACCTTGGCCGACGCATCGACACGTCCTCGTTCGACGGGAACGTGACGCTTATCAGCCCCTATCAGGTGGAAGGGCAGCAGAACACGGTCCGAGTCGTGGTCCAGCTTCGCTCTCCCGGAGCTGCCACCCTTACAGAGCAAGGGAACTCCGCGCGCTTACTGGTTCCCCGTACTGCCGGAGCGGCGGCTGCGGAGCCGGTACAAAACGAGACAGCCGAGACAGCGATGATGGATGAACCCCCTACCTCCCCCGGAACGCCTGCGGCGCCTGCCGTTCCTGCGGCATCTGAGGCGAAAACGGTGGAAGAGCAACTCGACGGCTTCATCGCATCCCGCGACAGCCAACGTTTCACAGGTAAGCCGATCACCCTTCAAGTTCGCGATACGGACGCTGCCGATGTTTTCCGCCTCATCGCGGACGCGAGCGGTTTCAACATCATTTTGGGCGACGACGTCGAGGGCGAGGTCACCCTTTCACTCGTGGATGTTCCCTGGGATCAGGCCCTCGATGTCTTGCTGAAGACGCTTCATCTCGGAGCCGAACGGAACAACAACATTCTTCGTGTCGTCACCTTGAAAAACCTCACCGAGGAAAAAACCGCTGAGCTCGCCGCCCGACGCGCCTCACAGGCGAGCGCTCCGAGAATCACTCGTATTTTTCCGATCAGCTTTGCCAATCTCAAGGATTTGGCGGGCATTCTCACCAGGTTCGCGTCCTCGTCCTCGCCTGCTTCGCAGGGCGGCGGGCCGGGGGCATCAGGACTCACGGCAGCCGACACCACGGCGATCGTCGAAATTGACAATCGCACCAATAGCATTATCGTTCGCGACCTGGCTGAAAATCTCGATCGCATCCAAAAACTGGTTGGGCTCCTCGATACCCAAACTCCTCAAGTTCTGATCGAAGGCAAGATCGTCGAGGCCACGGAAACATTCACCAAGGACATAGGCGGCAAGCTCGGTCTCTCCGCACAGCACGGACTGGCGGGCTACGGTTCAAACCAGATCGCTTCAACGATGAACTCCGGCAGCTTGACCTCGCTGGACAGCCTCGTGTCCTCCGAACTGGGAAAAGGAAGCATCGGCTTCTCCCCTACTCTGGCCTTTGTCTCAGGATTCAGGCTGAACGCCGTCCTGTCGATGGGTGAATCAGAGTCTCAGCTGAAGGTGATTTCGTCACCGAAAACGGTGGTCCTCAACAAGGAATCCGCGAAAATCATCCAAACCACGCCGGTAGCGGTACCGAAAGCCACGACCAACGCGGAGACGGGTCAGGTCACTTTCGGAACCGAAGTGGAAGAAGCCAATCTCAGCCTGGAAGTCAAACCGACCATCACCAACGATGGCAGCGTTCTCATGGACCTCAACCTTTCTCGCGACGTTCCGGTCGAATTAAGAGGTGGCCAAAACGGAATTGGCAAAAGAAGCATTAAAACCATCGTTCTCGTGGAGAGCGGCTCCACCCTCGTGATCGGGGGCATTTACACCATGACGTCGCAACAGAATAATTCGGGTTTCCCTTTCCTGCGAAAAATTCCGATTCTGGGCGTGTTTTTCGGCAGTGAAAGCGATACCAGCGAACGAACTGAGCTCTTCATTTTTATTACGCCCAAGATTCTGAACAAGAAGGAGGCGGGCCTCGTAAGCTGAGTCACCGCAAAGCATGACAAAAACGGCGCCTCATCACCCGCTGATTTACAGCTACCTGAAGAAATATCAGGAAGATCCGACCTCGCGCATTTTTGCCCCGCTCGCGGAAGCTTATCGAAAGGCAGGCCTCATCGACGAGGCGATCGATATCGCTCGTGAAGGGTTGCGCATCCACCCCACGTTTGTAGGTGGAAAGGTTGCACTCGCCCGCGCTCTCTTCGACAAGGCGCTTTATTCCGAGGTCATTGAGCTGCTGGGAGCTGTCGTTCAGGACGTTCCTGACAATCTGGTCGCGCAACGATTGATGGCTGAATCCTGTTTGATGCTCGGACGTGTTGCAGAAGCCTTGAGCGCCTATAAAATGCTTCTCTATTTCGCCCCGCAGGAGCCGGAAACAGCAAAGCTGGTTCGAGAATTGGAAGCGCAAGCCTATCAAAAAGGCACCCTGGTCCTCCGGACCGATCCGGTCGCGGATCTCTCAGGTTTTCAGGAAAAATCCGCGCAGGACGCCATGCATGAGGCGCCAGACTTGAAACGGTCACGCTGGATTCGCCGGATCGAACTTCTGCAGGAAATGCTGCAAAGAGTCGAACGCTACCGTGCCCTGGTGAACCGCCCAAACACTCAAGCTGAAACCTCATCCGCAAGTTGACAACACAAACCCGCCTCAGATAGGAATGCACCATGTACGCAACTAATCAGTTTCGCAAAGGACTCAAAGTCCAAATCGATGGCGTCCCCTTTGAAATCGTAGATTTCCAGCATGTAAGCCCCGGAAAAGGCCGTGCCTTCACTCGCACGAAACTTAAAAACATGCTTAATCAGAACGTCATTGAACGGACAATCACCTCGGGTGACAAGCTTGAGAGCGCCAACACCGAGGAAAGGGAAATGCAGTATCTGTTCAGGGACGCCGAAGGTTTTCATTTCATGAATCAGGCGAACTACGAACAGGCGGTCCTTTCAGAGGAACAGCTGGGCGAAGGCAAGGACTTCCTGCAGGAAAGCCTCGTGATCAAGGTCATGTACTTCAATGAACGCCCGATCGGCGTGGAACTTCCCACTTTCGTCGTACTGCAGATCAAGGAAACCACGAGCGCATTCAAGGGTGACACCGTCGGTGGCACCAAACCTGCCAAACTTGAAACCGGCGCTACCGTTCAAGTCCCCTTCCATCTCAAAGAAGGCGATTTCATCAAAGTGGATACGCGCGATTACTCTTACGCAGAAAAGGCGAACAAGTAACGTGGCAAAAAAACCGGGCAGGAACGGCAAAAATGGCCGATCAGCGGCCGGAACTACAGCGGCAAGGAACGGGGATCCCGAACTCGACAGACTGGAGCAGATATTCCAGCTGATGCGGAAAAACGACGTCCAGGAACTGGAATGGGAAAAGGGTGGCAACCGGTTGCGCGTCCGCTGCCAGGGTGCCGAGACGTCCGTGTCGACCGTCGCGCATCAGAGCCATCCGGCACACGTCGTGGAAGCCCCCCTCCACGCAGCACCTGTTGCCGCAACAGTGTCCCCAGGCGCTCAGAGCAGCACACAAAAACAGATCACGTCACCTTTTGTCGGGACATTTTATCGGGCTTCCTCGCCGACGGCAGAGCCGTATGTTCGCGAAGGCCAGATGGTGAAACGCGGTGACGTGCTTTGCATCATCGAAGCCATGAAATTGATGAATGAGATCGAAGCAGAAGCCTCTGGCCGGATTGTTTCGGTTCTCGTCGAAAACGGCCAGCCAGTTGAATTTGGCGAGCCGCTTTTCATTTTGGAGCCGGCTCTCTGAGCCGTTGCGCAGCAACCTAAAATGTCAAAGCCCCTGTTCCGCAAAGTCCTGATCGCCAACCGCGGGGAAATCGCCCTTCGCGTGATACGTGCGTGCCGCGAGCTCGGAATTCCCACCGTGGCGGTCTACTCCACTGCTGACGAACACTCGTTGCACGTGAAAATGGCCGACGAGGCGGTTTGCATCGGGCCTCCACGCTCCAAACTGAGCTACCTGAACATCGCCGCGATTCTCTCGGCAGCCGACATCACCGGAGCCGACGCGATTCATCCCGGTTACGGCTTTCTTTCGGAAAATCCGGAATTCGCTCGTCTCTGCCGCGAATGCAAGATGACATTCATCGGGCCAAGCCCCGCGAATATCGAGGCCATGGGCGAGAAGACCCGGGCTCGCGCCATCGCAAGGGAAGTGGGCGTACCTCTTCTGCCCGGTACGTTAGCGGCGGTCGCGGGAGTGGAAGAGGCTGTGACCGTTGCAGATGAAATCGGATACCCGGTAATCATGAAAGCAGCGGCAGGCGGCGGCGGCAAAGGAATTCACGTCGTCTACAATGCGCAGCAACTTCGATCTTCGTTCGATCGTGCAAGCTCCGAAGCAGGTGCCGCTTTCGGCAACCCCGCAATGTACGTGGAAAAATATTGCGAACACCCGCGCCACGTCGAAATCCAGGTCCTTTGCGACAAACATGGGAACCGTATTTTCCTAGGGGAACGCGACTGCACGATCCAGCGGCGACATCAGAAGATTTTGGAAGAAAGCCCAAGCCCGATCATGGACGCCAAACTTCGCGATGCCATGGGCCGAGCGGCGATGAAGCTTTGCACCGCCGTGAAATACGAGAATGTCGGCACCGTGGAGTTTCTGGTCGACGAAAACAAGAATTTCTATTTCATGGAAATGAACGCACGGATCCAAGTCGAACATCCGGTGACCGAGATGGTCACGGGACTCGATCTTCTGAAAGAGCAGCTTCGCGCCGCGGCAGGCTTGCCGCTCAAGATCAAGCAATCAGATATCCATCTCCAGGGCCACTCCATCGAGTGCCGGATCAATGCGGAAGACCCTGAGCGCATGGCGCCCTCGCCCGGAACGATCACCGCTTTTCACGTCCCGGGAGGATTGGGCGTCCGCATCGACTCCTTCGTTTACGACCAATACAAAGTTCTGCCTTTCTATGACTCCCTGATAGGCAAGCTCATTGTCCACGCGCCCACCCGGCTCGAGGCAATCGCCAAAATGCGTCAAGCACTTGACGAGTTCGTCGTGGAAGGCATCAAAACGAATATCCCCTTCCACAAGAAAATTCTTGCGAGCAAAAAGTTCCGTGACGCCGACTACGATACGCATTTTTTGGAAGAGTTTCTGCCGAAATACGAGTAAAATTAAACGGTTGTGACAAAAAACCGGAATGACTCTGATCCAGAATTAGAAGCAGGCACCCGCGTTGATCTCGGGGATGACCTTGTCGAAAAGACCGCGATCCTCGCGCCATCTGAGGGGGGCCCCGCGCAAGATCAGGAATTACTGATCACGCGATCGTCCTCGAGCGCGCCCGCGCGGCAGGAACCCATCGAGAGCCGGCTTCAGAGCGCACGCATTCTGATCGGTGAAGGCATTCTCGAGGAAGCCAAAAAAATCCTGCATAAAGTGCTCGTCGAAGACGCTGGATCCATCGAGGCTCGCCACGCTCTTGAAGAGATCCACGAGCTCGAGCTGAAGCAGATTTTTGGCGAAGAAACCGGACGACAGGTTTATGCGCGCGGGAAAAACACTCCCGAAGCAATCGATGCGGACCAGATTCTCGAGCAGCTGGATCGCGACCTCAGTCTGGGAC
The DNA here is from genome assembly GCA_001769835.1 of Bdellovibrionales bacterium GWB1_55_8. Lineage (GTDB taxonomy): Bacteria > Bdellovibrionota > UBA1018 > UBA1018 > UBA1018 > GWB1-55-8. The sequence goes on along the minus strand of MEPR01000082.1, from coordinate 16,416 downwards.
TCGGCGGCCGGGACCTCCCGGGACTCCTGCGGAACGCGGAAAACCTCAGGCAACTTACCTCACGCCTCGATTCGGAACTCGCCGATCTTTCGGCCCAGGACAATATCGATGTCGGTGTGGGTTTTCTGGAAATGGGCCTCGCTGAAATCGCGATCTCACGATTTAATGCGGCCTTGGCGGCTTATACCGGATCCTCCGCCACCCCTCCGCAAGCGATCATTTCCGCGACAAGCCTTCTGGCGGTGGCCCAGCTGGCGGCTCTTAAGCCGTTTGAAGCTCAGTTCACGCTTCAGCCCGCCCTGAACGATTCCGAGCTTTCCCCTGAGGCGAAGATCGATCTTTACTACCTGATGGGACGAGTTCAGGAACAGCTGGGCAAGCCGGACCGGGCGGCCGACTGGTTCAGGCATGTCGCTGAAATCAACCCGAAGTACCGCGATGTTCGCGAACGGCTGGCAAAATCACGCTAGAATGGAGTGAGTGGCCGGGGTCCGATGAGAAAACGCGTATTCCTCATTTTCGCAGCAGTTATTGCGCTATCCATCGCGTCTCTCCTTTGGTTTATCCAGACTCCCTCTTTCGCCAGGATCGCGAAACAAGTCGCGGCGAAATATCTGCCCGCAGATCTCGGGGTCGAAGGCGACTTCTCGGAATTTGCGGTGCAGCTCTTCCCTCCCGGAATCTCCCTGCGGAACCCGAAGCTCTCGTTGCGTGAAAAAAACGCGCTCAACATGCCGGCGGGATCATCGGTCCACGCCGAAAGAATGGACCTGAACTTCCGCCCCTTTCAGATGTTCTCCGGAAATATCCGCATTCACGAAGTGGTCATCGTCAACGGCGAGGCGAACCTGATCGTCGATCCCGCCGCGCCCGCCAGGCGGAAGACGAAAAAGACCATCGGCTTTCGCTGGGACGAACTCGTGAACATCCGTGCCGATGGTGTAGCCCTGGAGAACATACGGCTTGCCGTCAAGATCGAGAAGAACAATGCGGATTTTTCCGTCCTCGCTCGAAACCTTCGCCTATCGCAGGGTGCGGCTGATTCCGATGAACCTTTTTACGAACTTTCAGTCGACCTGACCGAGATGGGCGGCAAGTTTCCCGCGAACTGGTCGTTGCCGAAAAACATGCCCGAAATTCAGGCGTACGCCAGGGTGGACGAGAATGGCGCACGCATCAAAAAATTTCAGGCGCTTTTCGCCGACGGACTGAACATCGAAAGCACGGGGGCGATTCAGGGTGACCTGCTGAATCCAGGCCCCCTGGCGCTGGACGCGGAAGTTCGCGCGCGAGGCGATCTTGCACCCTTGTTGCCGAAGTCCGGCGGGCGTTTTCAATTTGACGGGAAAATCAGCGGAAATCTCGCGAAGGCTGATGAAACCCTCAAAATCTCCGGGTCGCTCGGAGCCGAAAACGGCCATTATCAGGATTGGGCTTTTGACCAGGTGCGGATGGACGCCTCCTGGAGCGCCGGAAAAGACGGCGGCATGATCGCGGTGTCGCAGGGAACGATCACCGCCGCGGAAGCCGAGCGACAGGGCCTCAGGAAGCCCGGCCGAGGAGGAAGGATTGAGATCGGCCCGTTCCAGTTCAAATTATCCCAGCAAGAGGCTCTCACAGTTCCGCTCAAACTCCACCGCACCCATATTCATTGGCTCGCGGCACCCGCCCTGGAGAGCATCTATCCCCTTCAATTCCGTTCAAGCGGCTCCGTGACCCTGACCGTGTCGTCTACGTCCTCCACCGGGAAATCTCCCGCAGGCTGGCGGGTCCGGGCCGTGACAGATCTCGAAATCGAAAGACTGCAACTCGACAATCAACGCATGGAACGGAACAAGGAACTTCAGCAGGTTCTGGATATACCCAAGATCCATGTCTCAGGAGATCTGACCGTCGACCGCACGGGAATCTTTCCAGGCGATCTCAATCTGAAACTCCCTCAATCCAGCGTGAAAGTGACCGGGAAGGTCGATTTCAAAGAGGGCTATGATCTCGTGGCCACCGGAAACGTGAATCTGGCCGATATCGGAACGATTGCTGATATTCCGATCCGCGGCGCTGGAGACCTCGTCACGCACGTTCACGGTCCGGGCTCCGCGATCGTTCTGGATTTTGATACTGACATTCGCGACGCCTATTATCTCGGAATGAATCTGGGTGCCCTGAAAGGGCGGATCTCCTGGGATGATGACCCGGAAAATCTTCTTTTTTCAGCGATCCAGCTCATCAAAGGGGAAACCCCCTACCTTGGCAACGGAATCATCCATCTCGGGGACGAGAGCTCCATTCAGCTGGATTTCCGCTTCGCGAGAGGGAATATCCAGGACCTGACGAGCATTTTTGATGAACTCACGGCCGATCAGGCCTGGTTTCCGAAGGCCCTGCGCGGCTCCGTCAAAGGCGCGGTGAAGGTGACCGGCGGAACCCGGATGGACCAGCTCAAGGTTGACGCCCGGATCGATGGGACCGACTGGGATTTCCACGGAGAAAGCTTCCGACAGGTTCGTGGAACCGGCGGATATGACCGCGGGACATTCCACCTCACGGACTTCGAGGCACTCAAGAAATCCGGAACACTGGCCGGCAGCATCTCCTTTGACCGTGACCAGAGGTTCGACTGGAATATCAGAACCGAAAACCTCAATGTCCTCGATCTGGACCATTTCGCGCGACTGGACGTTCCCATCCGCGGCAAGATCAGCCTGACCAGTGAAGGCAACGGGACCCTGGGTAAACTCCGGTCAGACACGCGAGCCTCCGTCAGCGGTTTTTCGGTTCGCGGCGTCCCAATGCCCGCAAGTCAGTTGCGGATCAAAAGCGAGACCGACGCGCTTCATGTCACAGCAGAAGCGCTCGGAGGACAAGGCGCGCTTGAACTGGTCTACGGGTTTCGACCGGGAACCCTGAGCTTCTTCCGCGCGGAGCTTCAGCATCTCGATTTCTCCCCGGTCCTGCTTCTGGTCAACCCCCAGCTTGCGGGTGACCGGTCACTGACCGGCTTTGTCTCCGGAGCCGTCAATGTCTCTTTCCGCTCAGGCGAAGCCGAACGCGGCTCAGGCAGAGTGGACATCTCGGAGTATGTCCTCGCAAAGTCGAATGCCTCTTTCCGGCTAGTTCGTCCGATATCGACAAAGGTCACGGAAGGAAGCTTTGACCTGCGCGGATTTTCGTTGCGGGGGCCCCAGGGCGAAGCCATCGCGGAGCTTCGAAGCAATGGTGTCCGGCTCGAGGGTTTGATATCGGGCGAAATCGACATGTCCGTGCTCGAGTTCCTGGTTTCCCCGATTTCAAGGGCCGCGGGAACGGGATCGTTGAATTTCGCGATTGCCGGAACGCCGAAGGAACCTTCTATTCAGGGTCGGGTCAACCTGAACGGTGCGAATGTCCGGGTGGCCGCACTGGAGTCGCCTTTCGAGAATATCACCGGAGCCATTCAGCTGAAGCAAAGCACCCTCACGCTGAATGACATCGAGGCCGACCTTGCTGGCGGACGGCTCTCGGCGGGCGGATCTGTTCAGATCTTCGCGGATCGCTTTCCCTCCCTGCAGCTCAAGGGAATCCTGTCGGGAAACAAACTCCGTTTTTTCCCGTTTCAGTTTGCAAAGACGCAGGGCGTGATCAAGGTGACGGGCGACACGATTCCCTATCTCGTGGAAGGTGATGTTCTGATCGATTCAGCGATCTCCACCGAAAAGGTATTCAGTCAGAAACCGCTGGAGGGACTGAAAGCCGCGCGCTATCTGCCTCCACCCACTTCACGAATGGAAAGCAGCTACCCGAAGTTCCGCTTGAACATCAAAGCCCGCGCCGAGCGCGGCGTGGTGATCCAGAACGAGCTTTTCGATGTCGAGGCCAAAGGCAACTTCACCGTCGTGAACACTATCGAAACCCCACGCATTCTCGGTACGGCGGAACTCGTGCAGGGCAAACTCATATTCAAGAACCGGTCTTTCCAGATCCAGTCCGCTAGCGCTCAATTTGACAATCCCACGGTCATCAACCCGCTCTTTGAACTGATCGCCACTACGGAAGTCGATAATACGAAGATCCAGCTCTACGCCGCTGGAAGGATGGAGAAATGGAAAATCGACCTCAGCTCCAATCCTGTGATGCCCGAATCCGAAATTCTTTCACTCCTGGCTCTTGGACTTTCGTCGAGCGACATGCGTCGACTTGGCGCAGCCGATCGCAGCGTGTTTGAAAGGGGAGAAGGGCTGTCGCTGCTCCTCCATTCACTGGATTTCAATCGCGAAGTGGAGAATAAAACGGGATTTCAAATCCAGCTCGGCGACGCCGTGGACTCTCAGATCGGCTCGAGTATCACGCGTCCCCAGGTCCAGACTGATTCAATCGCGGCGCCGAAGATCGTGATCAAGAAACAGATCGCGAGAAATCTCGACCTTTCCTATGGAAGTACTCTGGGAATCGGTGAAAACATCCGCAAGGAAGTCAATGCCGAATGGCGGCTTTCGCCCGCCGTATCCATCCTCGGCGTCTGGGATAACCGGGAAACCACAGATGCGAACAAGACCTCTTACGGAGCCGATTTAAAGTTGCAGCGGAGGTTCAAGTGAAGGTGAAACGCCTGCTGCTGGCGGTTCTTTGCCTCGCTCACCTTGCGCCAGGAACTATCGCGCTCGCCGCGGAAGCGGAATCCAGAGTATCGGGCTTCGATGCCCTTGGTCAGACCTCGTTCAAGGTGGACCAGATCGAAATCTCCGGTGTGACCGTTTTCACCTCCGAGGAAATTCAGGCCGTGCTCGAGATCAGCCCGGGCGACCGTTTGGAACGCTTCAAAGTCGTGCGCTCGGCAGAGAACCTTCAGGGACTTTACAAGCTTCACGGGTATGAACATGTCGGCATCCGCAGCGAGCTGCACCGCCGGCCCGGTCAGGGCGGGCAAAACGAGGCCGTGCTCGAGTTCGTGATCATAGAGGGGGAACCCACACGGATCGCGGAAATCCGCTTTGTCCCGGATTCCAGCCTGAACTCCTCGCTGAACCGATACTGGCAGAGGATGGAACAGGCCCTGAAGGCGACTCTCGGGATCGCTCCCGGTGATAATTTCGATCAGACAAAGATCGCGTCGGCAAAACGTTCATTGCAGGACTTGATGGCTTCAGAGGAATTTGTGGGAGCCAAGGTCGATGATGTCCGCATTTTTGAGACGGCGGCACCAGCCGATGCCGAAACGGCCACCGCCCCGGCTCAGGGTCGCTGGGTGAGGCTTGAGTTCCGCGTTGATCTCGGCGATCGCGTGACGTTTGGTTTTCGCGGAAACACTGTGTTTGGTTCGAGCCAGCTTCAGACACTCGTCCAGGAACAGCGACTTCTGGGTTTCGGCAAGGATTACATCGGCGCGATCCGCCTGAAGATCGAGGAACTCTATCGTTCAGCCGGATATGCGCAGGTAGCGATTCGTCCATACACGTTTGAACGGCTGAACCGTCAGGAAAAGCACGTCACCTATTTCGTAAGCGAAGGTCCCAAGGTCAAGATCCACTCCATTGAATTTGACGGCAACACGACCTTCAGCTCAGCGGAACTGATCAGCCGCTTGCAGACGAAATCCTCGACACTGCTCAAACGCGGCTATTACGTGCAAGCCGACATTCAGAAAGCGGCGGAACTGACGATGGACTGGATGAAGTCCAAAGGGTATCTCGGTTCCAAGCTGATCACCGTGAATTCCGTTCCAGTCTCGCGAGACTCAGTGCGCGTTGTCATTTATGTTTACGAAGGGGATCAGACACTGGTCCGGGACATCCGCTTTTCCGGCGCCACCCTTTTCTCTGATGCCGATTTGGGCAAACAGCTTGGAATTTCCGAAGGTCAGCCATTAAATCTTTTCGAATTCAGCGAAAGACTCGAACTGCTGAAAGCAGCTTACCGCGCTCAAGGATACCTTTCCATGCGCGTGGAGGACGAGAACTCCGACAACGTCGTGAGGTATGCGCAAGACAACCGCTTCGCGAACATATCTCTTACGCTTCATGAAGGGCCACGATATCGCATCAGCGCGATCGAAGTCGCCGGACTGCAGAAGACCGAAGAACATGTCGTCCTACGCCAGCTCAAGTTGAAAGTGGGCGATGTGCTCGGAGAACGCGAGATTTTCGAGAGTGAAGCCCGCCTGCGAAGGCTTGGCATTTTCTCATCCGCGAATATCCAGTTGAATGACGATCCGCGGGATCCTGAACGCAAGATCGTGCACGTTTCCGTCCGCGAGGGAACTCCAGGATTCTGGGCGCTTGGCGTGGGTTATCGAACAGACCTCGGTCCCCGCGTTTTCGGGCAAGTAGGTTACGCGAACGTCGGCGGCAACAATCATACTGCTTCGCTCAGTGGCGTCGCCAATCGACGGCTGGACGACTTCCGCTTCGTCGAAGTCGAGGCCCAGCTCGGGTATCTCTGGCCTTCATTCGTCCTGGAAGACGCGACTTTCCGGCCAACCCTGACCTTCAACACGACACGGTTTCCGGAATTCGACGCCGCGACAACAGCCCTGGCGATGAGCTGGGAGAAAACTCTCTTCACCCCGGATCTGACAGGTGTCTTCACCTGGAATGTCGAACGGGTTCGTCAGTTCAACGCCCCAATCATCGATGGAATGGAAAACATCGACAACATCGACGTCCAACTGGCGTCCATTGCAACGACTCTGCGACTCGATCTGAGGAATGATCCCCTGAATCCCGTTTCGGGGTTTTTCGCGCAGGGATCCGCTGACCTTACCGCGCCCTGGTTGGGCTCACAGGCTGAGCCTTACCCTGTAGGTTTCCTTCGCATGCAGCTGCGAACGGATTACCATCTCAAGTTACCGTTCGGTGCGAGCTGGCTCTTCAGCTTTCGTTCAGGTTTCGAAAGAAACAACGAAGCGGAGATTCCTGGAAACGCACGCAGCGGCATGATCCCTTCCATCAAAACGTTCGCCTTGGGTGGTCCGACGAGTCTGCGCGGCTTCAAGGAACAGCAGATGAACCTGTATGAGACCGCCGTTAAAGGGAGTGCAGCATACGCCAATTACCGGACTCAGCTTGATCTCCCCTTCTCCGGGTCACTCCGTTTCGGACCGTTCCTCGACGCAGCCAGCCTGTTCACGGATCCTTTCGCATCTGAGGAAATCCGCAACTCCCCCCATCGGGTTCCTTTCCGCTGGCGCTATGGCGCGGGCGTGGGTGTCCGATATCAGCCCCCTGTCGGCTCGGTAAATCTGGACTGGGCTCTCAACCTGAAACCCGAACCAATGAAACCCAAACCCGGCGAGGAACCCAAGATGGAAGACCGTTGGATCTGGCACTTCTCAATTGGCGTCCTCTGATTCGCTCAACCTCGCCGCTTTAACGCCTTGCGTTACTTTTCTATTTACATCCCTCTCCGTGCCCGTTAAATACGGGCGAAGCTATTTATCCGAATCGGGCCCCTCACCCCAGGTGCTCAAGAAGCAGGAGACTTTCATGAAAACAGTATTTTCAGCCCTCATGGCTTTTTTTGCGATCACTTCATTCCAGGCGACCAATGCGGATGCCGCCGTCATGCATTATCTCCAGTGTTCGGAAGTGGACGCCCCGATGTTCGACGCGATTGTCGTGAACATCGACCGCTTCATGTCTCCGGAAATGAATACGAAGGCTTCCGTTTATCACCGCATGGAACAAAATACGGTGCTCGTCGCCCGCGTGGACGTGATCGAGCGCCAGGCACGACGCCCGGGAGCGCCCAAGGAATTTGTCGGAGAAGGCTTCCACCTCGAAGTGCAGACCACTGTGGCCCCTTCACCCAAAGGTTTTCCCGCTCGGCTGAAACTCAAACTGGAGAATCATCATCTCGATTTTGAGATGTCCTGCAGCTTTGTTCGTTAATCAATCCGAAGCCGACGCCATCAGTGCGAGTATTTCAAAAATAACAGCCGCGCCCACAAGCGACGTGAGCTGCGCATGATCGTAGGGAGGCGACACCTCCACGACATCCGCCGCGGCGATATTCAGACCTGCGAGCCCCCGCAATGCGCGAAGGGCATCAAAAGATGTCATGCCTCCGACAACCGGAGTTCCTGTTCCTGGGGCATACGCGGGGTCGAGGACATCAACGTCAAAACTGAGAAAGCAGGGAGAACGTCCAGCGGCTTTCTTCAGTTTTGAAAAAAATGCGCGGTATTTTCGAGCATCATGGAAATCATCGATTCCAAGGACATGAATGCCCGATTCGCGAACAAATGATTCCTGATCTTTACTTGTAAGCGGGCCACGAATGCCGATCTGAAAAACTCGCGACCCGCGCAGGATTCCTTCCTCGATCGCGCGCCTCACCGGCGTTCCATGATGATACTTCTCTCCCCACGCCTGATCTGCGGTATCCGTATGCGCATCGAAGTGAATCAGCACCGGTTCCGAATTTTTCTCCCCCCGCGCCGTTTTTTTACGCGTGCGATGAAGTGCGCGCAGCTCAGGCAACAAAACCGAGTGATCCCCGCCGACGCAAATCGAACGCGCCCCTGCTCGTCTCACTCGGGTTACTTCAGCTTCGATCGAAGCCATCGTCTTTTGAAAATTGAGCGGGTTGACTGAAACGTCCCCGCCGTCCACCACATTGAGCCGTTCATAGACATGAACGGCCATTTCCGGGTGGTAATTTCGGGAAAGAACGGACGCCTCACGAACCGCCCGGGGGGCAAAACGGGAGCCAGGCCGGAAGGAAGTGCCCCCGTCAAAGGGGATACCAAGAAGGACCACATCGACATCCTTCCCTTCAAAATCAGGAACATAGGGCAGTCTGTTGAATGTCGTAGGGCCACTGAACCTGGGCGATGTCAAAGGATTGGCGGGTTTGAAGCGGACACGGGGGGATCGGTTTGGGCCGGTTGTGCGGGTTTTCATGTTCCCGAGATCATAGGTGAAAAACACGTTGACTTCAACTTACCGCTCCTGTAATTCCAACCGTCTATGCTGCAACAGAAGAGTTACCAGGCGAAGCAGTCCGGCCCGCATTTCTTTGAGCCCAAAGGCCCCCGTGCCCCGAAGTGGTACGTCGTCGATGCAACCGACCAGGTTGTTGGACGTCTTGCTACTATCTTAGCTCGTGTAATCACCGGCAAGCACAAACCGACCTACACGAAGCACGCGGACACTGGCGATTTCGTCATCGTTACGAACGTCGACAAAGTAGTCTTCACGCGGAACAAGTGGGAAGGAAAACTTTATCGCGATCACAGCGGATACGTGAGCGGTCTTAAAACAAAGACTGCGAAAGAAATGCTCGAGCGCCACCCCGAAGAAATTCTTCGGCGCGCTGTCTGGGGCATGACCACGAACTCCAGCCTTGCTCGTCATCAGATGAAGAAGCTGAAGCTTTACGCTTCTGCCGAACATCCGCACGTCGCGCAGAACCCTCAGCCGCTTCCGGCTGGCGTGGTTCGCCGTACAGTGCTCACGAAGAAATTCGAAAAATAAACAGGAGAGAGTTCAATGGAAAAGCAGTTTCACCAAGTCGGAAAACGCAAGACAGGCATCGCGCGCGTCTATTTGCGCCCGCGCGCCGGCGAGACCGGCGTGATTCGGGTCAACGATCGCGCTTTTGAGGATTATTTTCCTCGCCCAACATCTCGCATGCTGATCATGCAGCCGCTGGAGCTCACGAACACCGTTGGCCGTTTTGACATTCTCGTCAACGTTCACGGCGGTGGCGCTTCCGGACAAGCAGGAGCCGTGAAACACGGAATCACCCGTGCCCTCCTGGAAGTGGATCCTGGTTTCCGTCCAGTCTTGAAAAAAGCCGGACACGTTACCCGCGACCCCCGCGAAGTCGAGCGTAAGAAATACGGCTTGGCTGGTGCACGTCGCCGGTTCCAGTACTCGAAACGTTAATTATTCGAAAGCTTATCGCGACGTCCCGCACAGCGGGACCGCGACAAGCAGAACGAATATTCCTTACAAAGCCCTGCCCTTACCGGCGGGGCTTTTTTTTAAGCGGCGCTGGTTTTCTTCCCAGTCGCATCAGCCTCGTACGCAAGGGCCATGCATTCCACCGTTCGCCCATATTCATGGGCGGCCTTGATGCGCTCGGCACGAAGGAGCTCGTGTTTGTAGCCCTTTTCTTCAAGCTTCTTCAGATGCTTCCGTGCCCTCGTAAGATATTGAAGCATCGGAGCAGGAATCTGACCGTGACCGGACGGCACGTCCATGGAGAGCGAATCCAGAAGATCAGCGGTCGTGTCACTGTGCTCATGAAGATTGTATTCTTCAGCGGTGCCGCCCGCTAGATAAGGGATTTCCGCCTCGTGGGGTTCCAGATACGCGATTTTCGCCTCATGCCAGAATGCACGCGCCAGGTGCTTTGCCGTTCGCGACCATCGCTCAGCCGCAAGGCGCTCGCCCTTGCGGTAAGCATCGAACGCGCGATTGTAGAGGGCCAATACTTCCTCTGGATCCACATCGGGAATGGGGCGCCTGTTCCAGAGATGAGTCACACCCGCTTCTACGATGCAGTTGTACGCCTTCCGGAGCTCATATTCAGCGTTTTCAGGTCCGTGAGGTCTCTTGTGCGTTTCACCGGGTCTCATGATTGGCCCTCCGTCCATACGAAAACTGCAACCCGGGTACCACCGTCTTAACGCACTGAGCAAATCAAGCTGTGCTCATTTTTTTTATTTTCCAGGCATAATCAAACTATCCATGACCTCGAGGCTTGACGCATACAAACAGAAGATCGCAGTGCTCTCGGAGCAGCTTGTCGACATCCAACGGCCCATCCGCATCCTGGACGCCATCAAGTGGAGCCCGGCAATTGATCAGAAACTTCGAAAAAGCGGATTTCGCGAAATGCCCGCCGTCGACGCGAATTACTATGCATCGAACCCGCTTGGGTTTGATCCGGACCAGAAATTCCAGGAATTTGACGAATTCACATCTTTGGTGAAACGCGAACTGGGACAGCATGATGACATCGGTCAGATCCTGTTGACCTCCGCGAGAGAATACAAAGCGGTGATAGAAATGCTGCTGGCTCGGGGCACACCCGAGTTCTGGGCGAAGAGCCGGAGTCTGTATGGCTCTCCTAAAGACGGTTTTTTTGACAATACGACCACAATCCGAAGTCTCGGCGAACTCATCTACCCGATGCTTACGGCCCTGGACCGGCAAGTCCCGGACACAGAGCCAATGGATCTCGATGCGCACACAGTCGTCGACGAACTGAACGGTCGCTTCCTCGATTACTTTGGCCCGAATGCAACTGTTCACGCCCGCATCGCGGATGAAATCTGGGCGGACGCCGCGGCCGGCGGGGATACCGTGAAAATACGCCAGGGCGCGCGGTTCTCGCGGCGCGATGTGGACATTCTCGAGGTCCACGAGGGCTGGGTTCATCTCGGAACAACGCAAAATGGTCTGCAGCAATCCTGTGCCCGGTGGCTATCGAAAGGTCCACCCAGGTGTTCGGCGACGCAGGAAGGCCTTGCGATCATCATGGAAATTTTCACGTTCCGGTCCTACGCCAAACGTGCACGCCACATCAACGACCGCATCCTTGCCATTGATCGCGCCGAGGATGGAGCGAGCATTCTCGATATTATCGAATTTTTCAGAACAGAGGGCTACTCTGAGGACGATTGCCTCGCGAATGCGAAGCGGGTCTTCCGGGGCGGCGTGGTGGAAGGCGGTGCCCCGTTCACGAAGGATATCGCCTACTGCAAAGGGTATGTGGAAAACTACAATTTCATTCGGGCGGCGGTGCGCGCCGGGCATCCGGAACTGATCCCTTTCCTGTTCACAGGGAAGCTTCATATTGACGACATTCCGGTGCTTTATCGCAAGCACAAGGAAGGGATCGTCGATGCCCCGAGATACCTGCCCCCGCAATTCCAGGACGTCAGCGGCGTCGCCGTATGGATGAGTTTTTCCAACTTCCTGAACAGGGTGAATTTGCCTCGAATACAGGAACATTATGATAGACTGTTTGAAACATATCTGTAACGATATTCACGATATAGTTACGTTCTAAAGTCACACCTGGGGGTGAAATATGCACCGTCTATCAGTGAAGTTCTGTTTGATGTCCATTCTGTCGATCATTCTGACGAGTTCGCTGGCGTGGTCCGCCACGGAGCTCGCGAAGGTCAATGGTCGCGTGATTTCAGATGATGATCTCGCAACCGCCCTGGGTGGCTTGAACGAAGGTCAGCGCGACAAGCTTCTGAAAGATTCCAATACCCGTCGGCAGATCCTGAATGGCTTGATCGACCAGGAGATCCTGGTTCAGCAGGCTGAAAAAGAAAGACTCGATCAGGACAAGGATTTCCAGAACGCTGTTGCCGCTTTCCGCAAACAGTATCTGGCGAACCGCCTGCTCCAGAAGAGCTTGGGCGAAAAGCTTACGGACAAGGCCGCAAAACAATATTACGAGCGGAACAAACATCGTTTCACGACCGATCAGGTCCATGCCCAGCACATACTGGTTGAGACCGAAGCCCAGGCAAAGGATCTGATCAAGAAAGCGCGCGGCGGAGCCGACTTCCAGGCCCTCGCGGAGAAGCACTCGAAAGATCCTTCTGCCAAGAACAACCGGGGCGATCTTGGTTTCTTCGGCCGCGATCGGATGGTGCCGGAATTCACAGAGGCCGCTTTCGCTGGCAAGCCCAACGAGATCGTCGGACCGGTGAAGACGACCTATGGCTACCACATCATCAAGGTTCTCGAGAAGAAGCCCGGCAGTCAGCTTGAGTTCAACGATGTCGAACTGAAGGTACAGAACGATCTTCGTCAGGACCTCACGCAGTCTTACGTGGGCGGACTTCGCAAGTCAGCCAAGATTGACGTGAACGAGACGGCTCTCAATAAGTAAGAAGTCGCTCAGGAAAAAAATGAAAAGGCCCTGCCATTCGATTGGCGGGGCCTTTTTTTTCACCCAGATCCGCGTTTGCCCTAAAAAGAGACAACACCTGCGCTGTGTGGAGTTCCCGATTCATCCACCACATGCACATAATATGTGCCCGGCGGGAATGATCCCTTATTCAGCTGGAAGCGCACTTCCATATCAGACCAGAAGACAGGAACTTGAATTTCCCGGTGGGCTGCCAAACTGTAATCGGCATGATCCGATAGCTCGACGCGAGCGAAAGAATGATCGATGTAGATCGAATCGAGGTACGTCGTCACGGTGCTCGAAGGCCAGGGATAATCGTGAATTTTGGACCAATGATCGCTATCGCCGTCCGGAGGCGATGATGAACTCACGTCAGCGATGCACTGATACGCTTTGCCGGAATAATCGACTTTTGCGCCGACCTTGTACCCGCCTGTATGTGTTTCACTCCATACGTTGGATGCCCGTTTCTGGCTCCAGGTCCAGAATTCCAGGCAATCGTAGTTATCGTTGACGGCGACCTCTTTCCAGTTGCTGGGATCCAGGTCCGGAGGCGTGGCTGAAGTGAAACCCCGAAGCGCTTTATAGCGGCGCTTCACTCCATCGTTTCCGACATGAAAAACCGTGGAAGCTCCGACTACGACCATGTTCAGGGACCAGGTGGGTGATGATCCCACCACCTGCTTCAAGCCTGAATCGCGCAATCCATACTTGTCGTACCCTGGTCCGACCAGCCAGAGCTTTTCGCGTCCATTGGGCATATCCAATGTCCCTTGATCGAGTTCAACCTGAATATTGTGCCATCCAGCTCCTTTGAGCGTAGGGCGCGCGGAGGGACTGCTGGTGAACGTCGCCGGTCCTAATGTCTGAGTTCCTGTGGAATAGGTGCCCACCCCAAAGTAGCTCGTTCCAGGGTTGCTGAATTCCCACATGGATATACTGCGATAAGGCAGCGAAAGCCCCAGAGTTCCGCCATCCACAAAACACTGCGAGGCGAACTTCGAAAGTTTCACCTGGGTATCGATATTGTCATTCAACGGGCTATGTCCGAGATCAGTGTAGAGCCAGTAATTCACGTAGATCTTGTTTGTGGCGAGCCACCCGACACCATCCCGGAAAAACACCATCGAGTTGCTCGCCTCCGAGAACGGCGCCGCAGGAAAATTGCTCATGTCGAGAACGGGACGCCCCGGCACTCGGGCGACCGAAGTTGAAATCGCAGGACGCTCCGCGGGACGGTCATCGACGGTCCACCAACCGCCACTTGCCTCCGCGGGATTTTGTCCATCCACCGCTCCCGCGAAGGTTTCAAAACGGATCGGCGCAGGCGTGAGCTTGGTTCCAAATCCAGTACCTCTCACAGTGATGATCCCGTCAGGCACCGTAACATCATCGGCATCGCCAGGATCACCGGAAGGCACGATCGGGGAGTTCACGTCGGATTGAAGAATCGAGACTCCCCGGCAGCTCACCAGGAAGTTGGCTGAAAACAGGATCATGGTGAATGTCAGGATGCAGGCAGAACGCCGCATATGCCTCCTGCTCAGGGCAGATAGAATTTCTGCGCAATTGCGAGCCAATTCTCTGCATTGAGTGTCAATGGGATCTTACTGAAATCATAAACTTCCTCGCCGACTGTTTGCTTCCCATAGTCGCTCGTGATCGCCTCCTGATACCTGGTGAGCTTCATCGGAGTACCATCAGGCATATTTTGCTGCGTGATGACTTCTATATAGAACCGGTACTTGTTGCAGGCCCCGCCATCAAGCGCCGTCGGACAGACCGGATCGAATTTAACGGGATCGTACGCGCTCCAGCTGTAGTTCAGGCGATACAAATCACCCATGGAAGCCCGGAAATCAGGCAGAATCTCGGACATAAGCGCGTTCCCGATACTGTTGGTCCAGGTACCGAGTTTTATCCATTGCTCGGCTGACTCATCAGGGTTCCACTTGCTGATCGTAACGGTGCTTCCTTTTGAAAGAGGTGAAAAGAATCGCAGGTCTCGAATTTCAGAGCTCGTAAGCAGGACGTATTCGGATATCTCGTTCGGTAAGCCCGCGGATGGAACCAAAGTTGCGGCACGCCAGACCTTGGCATAGCGCACATCCCATCCCAGAATGCCTCTCAAGGTATCATCGTGCCGATAGGTGTGAAGAACGTCCTCAAACTCGCTGATCAGATCGGTCTCAGCTACGCCTGCGAGTATGAGATAGCCGAGAGCCTGCAACGCCGGCTCGATAACGGCATTATCATGGCTCTCCGCCTTTCGAAGAGACTCTAACGGGCTTTCTGCTCCATAATAATAGAACCTCCCGTCCGCTCGGAATTCCCGAACCAGATACCAGAGCAAGCCTTTCGCGAGGTTCAGGAAGTCCGGACGATTCGCGTGGTATCCGGCCTGAGCCGCTGCCATGGCCACCAGTGCTTGC
>MEPR01000082.1:0-1098 GCA_001769835.1 Bdellovibrionales bacterium GWB1_55_8 | reverse complement strand
CCAGTGCTTGCACATTATCCACAGCGTCGCGGCCTTCATTTTCAATGCCGTCAATTTTGCCCGTAGGGCTGTACTCCGTCCAAAAGAACCGTCGATCAATTCCGCGGGAGTCAGTCCAGATACCCGTGTGAAAGCCGTATCTGGGAATTTGATGCTGAATGTACTCTGTTGCCGCGACAAGATAAGACGCGGCCAAATCCGGATGCGATTTTTTGAGTCGCTCGTAAGTTTTCAAGAGCCCACTTGCATTTAGGGAATTGACATGGTGATCGGGCTCATGAAGTTGCCACTTATATGAGAAAGAATCCGTCCATACCCAATCAAAAAGATAATCAAAACCGAACTTCCAATTTTGGTTTGAAGGAGGCGCTCCAAAATGAGCCTGTCCGAACCGTGATGTGCCATCGGCACCATACTGAGCGTACAAATTGAACGACGCGACGTCGATCATCCGACTTCGAAAAACCAGATTTCCTGTCACATCATAAGCTGATCTCAGCGAGCATGAGCTAGCCAGATCCGTGAGGTAATCGCACATGCGTCTCGGGTAGTATTTCCCGCTGTAGTTCGTATGCGCACGCATGGGCGGCATTCCCGGAATATCCTCCGCTAAAATGATGGGATCAGTAGTTGAAACCGCAGAACCGAGCTTCCCTGTCTGTTTGGGCAGCGACCAGGCGAACTCCGGGATGATCGCGGCGCATTTATGCGTGCGGCGTGGAATACTGTAGGCGAATTTAGGATTGAAACTCGTGTAACCGAATATGAATGAGCGCATCAGAGGCACCTTGATCGCACTCATGGGCACGGGAGTCGTTTTGGACGCGGATTGTTGAACTAGACTCCAGAATATATCTGGCTTAAGCGGTGCGCAGATGTTTTGGACGAGCTTCACCGGGATGCGATCCGGAGAGTTTGATCCTTCAGCCGTAACCAGTTCCAGCTTTGACGCGGAGAGGGGTCCGCACCGCGAAGAGTTTTGAAGTTCGTCGAGGTCAAGCCCCGTCAGGCTGATTGGCTGCGGGCCTTTTACTTCCTGAGTTTGTGACTGTGCATCAGGAAGCGATGGAGCCTGAGCGGGCGTGGGAACAGATGTCT
>MEPR01000081.1:77164-83972 GCA_001769835.1 Bdellovibrionales bacterium GWB1_55_8 | reverse complement strand
GCTCTGCTCATAGCTGAAAAGTGCTTTCCGGATTGGCGAAATAATTTTCCAATCGCGAGAGAAGTTGCGCAATGTGCAGGCCGTCCACCAGGGAGTGGTGCGCCTGGACCGAGATAGGCATGTTCCAAAGAGACCCTTGCTGCGAAAATTTTCCCCAGACGATCCGAGGAATGCAGTCGTTCTTGAGCGATTGCATGGGTTGCATCACGTGCGTGAACGAAATCCAGGGAAGACAGGACATGAAAATCCAGTGGTCCAGCTCGGTGATATCGCCGGGCATGATGAATCCGACGTCTTCTTTTGACGAGGCCGCCTGATAGAAAGGCTGAAACTCGCTGGTGAAGGGAATCTGCCGGATGGTGAATGAGGCCTCGCCGGCAGGTACGGTGAAGTCCGCGTGAACGGTGTCGTACTCGATCAGGTCGTCTCCGCGCATGCGTTGCCGAAACGCGGGGATTTCGTTCGCCGCTTTGCATATGGCGTAAACGCAAGCGAGGTACGGCGAAATTCCGGCGGTCTTCCAGTACTCGGGAGAGTTGCCAAGATTCACGTTCGCCCCGACCACCAGAAAGGGGAATTCGCAGGCGCGGAATCCCTCGTAGATGTGCTTCCGTTCCCAGTTGTCGATCGACAAACGCTTCCAACTTGTTTTCATGTGATGCGGTGCTTATCACCCGGCCTGATGATTGCGAAAAATAAAAAAGGCCGGCAAAGCTTTCGCTTGCCAGCCTTTTTTTATTGGCGTCCCCACGGGGATTCGAACCCCGGTCGCCGCCGTGAAAGGGCGATATCATAGACTTTTCTAGATTTCCTTGGATTAATCATTCCCTTGAATTTGCTACGAAAACGGAACTTGACGTACAGAGCCGTCCGGGTCAATACAGGGTCATTTCCGCGACATCTGCGCGACATGACTGCGGCAAGGCCGCTCAAGGGGACTGCTTATGGCGCAATCTGCGCGAGACGCAAAGCTCGAGACCCGATCTGCTCGTTTGAGGTTGCCCTCAGGAAGGCGGTACTTCCGAAGAATAGGTGACGGCATATCGCTGGTCTATCGCCGGACAGGAGAGGGTTTCGGGACGTGGAGCGTGAAACTGGCAACACCTGCTGGTAAGTATGTCGTCCGTGCAATCGGACCAGCCGACGACTACTTGGACGCCGATGGAAGTACGGTTCTAAGCTTCTACCAGGCCCAGGAGAAGGCTAGATTAGTTTCAGAAAGCGCCAAAAAAGATTCCGGACTGGTCAGAAAGCCATTGACCATCTCTGAGGCAGCAAGTCGGTATCTCATCTGGTTTCGCGCTCATCGGCGAAGCTTTCGTGAAACTGATTTGACGATCCAGGCTCATATTTTGCCTGAGCTTGGGGACTTCCTTGTGGATTCGATCAGCTCTACTCAGATCCGGACTTGGCTGGACAATCTGGCTGTTAAACCCGCGCGGATAAGAGTTAGCCGTTTTGCGAAGGATCTTCAGTATCGAGCTGCAGCGGAGACTTCCGATGAAAAGCGCGCGCGACGGGCATCGGCGAATCGCATATTGACCGTTCTAAAGGCTATTCTTAATCGGGCTTTCCACGAAGGATTAGCGACTGATGATACTGCCTGGCGAAAGGTGAAGCCGTTTGCGAAAGCTGATCAACCGCGCATTCGGTTCCTGACCGATTCAGAAGCAATCCGTCTTGTGAACGTATGCCCACCGGACTTGCGAGCATTGGTGCGGGCTGCACTTCTGACTGGCGCACGGTACGGCGAGCTGGTTTCGATCAGGGCTCACGACGTAAATCTTCGAACTGCTCAGATCTACATTGCGCAAGCCAAGTCCGATAAACCACGTCACATCCCCCTAAATGCAGAGGGGGTTCGGTTATTTTCTGATCTGCTTGTCGGGAAGACCGGAGCGTCGCTTATTTTCGTGCGTGGCAACAGTGCCCCTTGGGGAAAAAGTCATCAGATCCGTCCTTTACTCAAAGCATGCGAGGCAGCCAAAATCGATCCGCCGATTGCGTTTCACGAGCTTCGGCATACCTATGCCTCGCATCTTGCCCAGGCGGGGGTTGATATTCTGAGTATCTCGAAGCTATTGGGGCATGCGGATACACGGATCACCAGCAGGCACTACGCACACCTAGCGGACAGGACTCTAGCCGATGCGGTGACTCGCCTTCCGAATTTTAACTGTGATCGGCGCGCTGTCGTAATCGAAGCACCCCAAGTTGTGGAGGTAAGGTGAAACGGCCAAAGCGTAAATCTCCTAGCGGTCCTGCGAAGGTCTTGCTTCGGGAAGACACGTTTGTCCCTGGGTGGAGGCCTCCACATCTCGATAATGAGCCAATTTGCACCCTCTCCCATCAGGGACGACCGAAACTACAGAGGAAGATCGATCTACTGATTCATAGAAACAAGCTCAGCATTCTCCACGAGGAGCTTCGGAAAACAGAAGATCCGCGATATCTCGTCAAGGCACTGGAATATGTACAACGGTATAACCTCAGGGTGCCACAATGGCTGCTCGAACGACTGTTGGATGGATTCGAAGCACCCTTGTTGACGGGGGTAAATCTCGACAAAGCGTTCGGCTATACGCCGAGGAAGTTTGCGAAAACTGAGACCCTGCTGAAACAAGAGTATCTTGGAGCGATGGTTGCTGAAGCGGAAGACGCTGGCTTAGGTCATAAAGAAGCGAGTTACCTGGTCCAGTTTGATGCCTTCCATTCCGGCTTGGGAAAATACGATACGGAAACTCTCGCCAGATATGCCAAGGACCGTGGGGGGGAGCGAGAAGGATATTTCAGAATCCTCTTGCTAGAGGCGAGAAAACATTGGTTACGAGGACATCCTGAGCCCAAATGCGAGTACCCTGACATGTGTAATGATTGCTTATTGGTCAGGCGCATTAAATCCAAGCTAGGCGATAAGGAGTTTCGAGCAAAGTGCTTGCGGCGGCGGATGGAGGCAATCGGTGAAAGTGCAAGACGGGCGGCAGACGATCAGATCGGGTTCGTCCGGCAAATAACCATAAAGGCTTTGGCTGGCGCTCTCGAGGGGTCCGTTTCGGAATAAAGCTGCAAGATTTCAACGAGTGCAAAAGCTAGCAAAATGTTCGGATGGATTCCGAGAAATCTCATCCGGACGAGAACCTCGGATTCTTAAGGGACGTGTGTTTTCTTCTACGTATAGGAGAATCCATTCATGTCTATTAACAACAGCGATTTATCAATTCTTCGGCTCCCGCATGTGAAGGAGCGAACCCGTCTGTGCGGATCGCAAATTTATGCCTTAATAGCAAAGGGTCTATTTCCGCGGCCGATTAAGTTGGGTGGAAGTCGAGCTAGCGGCTGGGTGAACTCAGAGATAGAAGATTGGATCCGCGAGCGCATTAAAGAAAGCCGTAGTCGGAGCGCGTGACTTATGGCGATGAGGATTCGCACGGTGAAACCGGAGTTATACCGGCATCGTGATCTATATGAACTTGAACAGGAAACGCAACTTCCTATCAGGTTTGCATGGACTGGACTTTTCGGCGTCTGCGATAGGGAAGGACGGTTCCGATGGGAGCCAGAGGTCATCAAACTCGATGTTCTTCCTTTCGACAACTTGAACTTCGGATGGGTCTTGGACGCACTAGCTGCGAAAGGGTTTCTGATTAAGTATCGGCCTAAGTACGTGGAACCAGGAAACACATGCACGCACGTGCAAGCACGTGCAGAAAAGTGCATCGGGTGGATTCCGACGTTCCTGAAGCACCAAAGGCCAAATCTACGAGAAGCCAAATCGAACCTGCCGCTGCTCGATGATACCTGCGAGGTTATCCCGGTTGAATTCCCAGCTATTTCTCAACGCACGTGTACACACATGCACGCACGTGGGGAAGTGGAAATGGAAGGGAAGGGAAATGGAAGTGGAAGGGAACTATTACCTGCGAGGTCAGACAAAAAAGCCGGCAAGACGATCGTAACATGGGAAGCATACCGAGGGGCCTATGAGAAGAGATATGGCGTAGCTCCAGTTCGAAACAAGACGATTAATTCCCAGCTAGCTCACTTTACCGATCGGATTGGTGAAGTCGAAGCCCCCCTCGTTGCCGAGTTCTATCTAAGTCACAATGACGCTTTTTACGTCAAGTCGATGCACTCAGTCGGTTTGATGCTTCGGGATGCAGAAAAACTCCGCAGCGAGTGGGCTACCGGCCGCAAGATGACGGCATCTGCTGCAAGGTCCGCAGAGTCATTGGATCATTATCAAGACCAAATGCGGAGAATTAGCGAGGGGTCGCTGTGAGTATCCAGGCAATCAAAGCGCTTATCGTTCAAACCTCAGCCTACTTTGGTCAGAAATTCGAAGACCACGTTGTACAGATGTTCGCCGAAGACTTGGCTGATCTTCCAGTGGAGAAGGTGGCCTCCGCACTGAAAGAGCTTCGGCGTGACCCAAAGACAACTCGATTTCCGTTGCCCGCGGCGATTCGGGCAGTGGCTAAGCCAACATTAGTTCCCGAACACGAGGCGATCGAGGCTGCATCTCGGATCATTGCGGCTGTTGCCCGGATTGGATCATATCGGTCTGACGATGCACGCCAGGAGGTCGGGGAGCTTGCCTGGGCAATCGTTCAAAGCGAAGGCGGCTGGGAGAACGTCTGCCAAATGCTAACACATGACAACCTTTCCATCCTCAGAGCGCAGTGGAAGCACCTAGCAGTTTCCAAACTGGCGCAGGCAAAGGGGGGGCAATTCACAGCACAGTCGCGCCTTTCTCTTCGCCAAGAAAGTAGGATTCCGGAGGTGTTGCCGGATTCCGAAAAGCTTCATTTCAAAGAAAATAACCATTTCGATAAGGAGGTTTAGATGAGTTCTGAGCAAACGGGGTCTGAGTCGCATCAGACTGAAATACTGTATGAAACCGCATCCATGTGCCACGTCTGCTTTCGAGAGATTCCGGCCGAGGTCCTGCTCGAGTCGGATGGTGCGCTGTACATGAGGAAAACGTGTTCGAGGCACGGTTCGACGAAGATCATGATTGAGAGAGATGCTGAATTCTGCCTGCAAGCACAGGAGAGCTTCGGTACCAAGTGGCCGCGGCCACTCGGGACTCTAGTGGAGATCACGAATCGATGTAACAACAGCTGCCCGTCCTGCTATCACCGCCCGCAGCGAGGATTGCCGGATCCGACGCTGAGTGACATCATGGTTCGAATTACTGGGATTCCGGATCCGGACATCGTTTTGATGGGCGGCGAACCGACTGTGCGGCAGGATCTACCGGACATCATACGAGCTATTAGACAGACCGGCAGGAACGTGGTGCTAGCCACTAACGGTCTCCGGTTCGCGGAACCTGGATACGCGGACATGGTGGCGAAATCAGGGCTTCAGGCAATCGGATTCAGCTTGCATCATCCCGAGTACAGCTCGGAAGGCGTATTCAAGAGGAAGCTACAGGCGCTTGCCTTGCTGGCGGAGTCGGCACTTCCCGTTGAGCACATAGCATTTAGCGTCCAGCACGAATGTCAGGTCCCCGGGATTCTAGACTTGATGGATTCAACCAAGGGGATGGTTGTTGGGGGCTTTCGAATTCGATCTACTCATGCCCCCGAAGTTGTGCCGTTCTTTGTTTCAGATCTTTACAAGCTATTGAAGGCGGAGTCTGAACGCCGGGGGGGCCGATTCGAGTTCTTTCCTGGATGCGAGAACAATCGGCACGCTGTTGGATTTCTCTACAACGGCGTTCCCGTCTGGGTTCTCTCCTGGCCAACCAATTTGACGATTGACCTGTCCATTGCTCGCGGCGGACCGATGGCGGCCATTCTCGACGGTGTTCATACGCAGATTTGGCGGGGGCTGTGTATCCAGGACGGCATTCGTCATGGCTGGTTTGCCGGGCATAGAATTGCGCATGAAGGTTCGGCAGTAAGTTTTACCGAAATAACCCAGCCAGTGGGACTGTGCTGCTAAGGGGGAGGGAAAATGGAAGAGCTGACTATAAAACAGAGCAGGTTTGTTCTGGAATATCTGGTGGACTGCAATGCGACAAAAGCCGCGATTCGCGCGGGCTATGCTGCTAAAAACGCCGACAAAATTGGTCACGAGCTACTAGGGAAAACTAGAGTTCGGCAGCTACTGGATGAGCAGATTAAGGCTCAGCAAAAGCGGACGTTGGTTGAGGCAGATCGAGTACTTAAGGAACTCTATGCGATCGCGATGGTGGATATTCGGGATGCTTTTAGGGAGGATGGAACTCTAAAGGCGCTGAGCGAAATGCCAGCGAGGGTAGCACGGGCAATTGCTTCCATCGAAACAGTCGAAGTACCTGGCGGAGTAGCGATAACAAAGAAGATCAAGTTTTGGCCGAAGGTTGCTGCACTGGAACTCCTTGGAAAGCATCTGAAGCTATTCACGGACAAAATTGAGGTGAGTACGACGGATGCGCTGGCAGACCGGATGAAGGCGGCGCGTGAACGCCGCGTGACAGCGAATGCCAGATCAAACGAAGCCGCCTCGGAGCAGATATCCTGATCGTTGCTAATTCCGTGTTGGCGGTACCGGGCGACTATTCCAGTGGTTCTGTTTAGAGCCTTTCTATTGGGCGTAGGAGGCGGACTTAGCGGTTTTCGCCCTGCTCAGGATCGGGTATATCGTGCAGGACTTGCTTGTGCCGGGAACCCGGTATACCGCAGGTTGAGGGCTCACTGATGGGCGTTGTGATCGCAAGGTCCGACGAGTTCGCCCATGGGCTCTCTTGAAATCCGCCATAGCTGGAGTGTCGCACCTGTCCTTTGGACTGCCGCCTCCAGGTTGACTGGCGGATATCAGG
>MEPR01000081.1:40145-77142 GCA_001769835.1 Bdellovibrionales bacterium GWB1_55_8 | reverse complement strand
TATGGTGGGTCTTTTAGTTTCTCGAAAGCGGATACGAGAAATGCCCCGTTCAAGAGCTCCACGTCTCATGATCAAGCGAATACCGCCGATTTCCCTATCCAGGTCCGCATCTAGCGCAACCTTTTCGCGTTAGTTTTCTGAATTTTTCCTCAAACCTACCATTTAATATTCAGTAAATATTTCGGTCGTTTGAAGCCGACGGCCGCTGCTGTCAGCCTAAAAAGGCCGCTTAAAAGCGGTTCCTGAGACACGCACGCAGCCCAGAATACTGAGAGCGCTGGGTATAATAAGCAATGGAGGTGAAAAAAACGCTTGGTGCAAAATCAGGAGCACGCGGATGCTGTTTTTTGACGAATAATTTTCAGAAAAATCAGAAAGGAGACTGAAATTTTAACAACTGAATATAGAGGCTGCGGTTTTAAATCGAATTTGCGTTTTTTAGCAGGGGCCAGTGGAGCGGCTGGAATAGCCCTGAAACAAAAAAGGGGCTGCCATGATCAGATGGCAACCCCGTACCGCCAGAAAGGCAGGTGTTCGTCATGTCTATAGTAATAGAGCCCGGGATGATTATCCAGATTGTCGTAATCGTAATCATTTTCTTCAGGTAATTTAAGGTGTTGGGGGGGCTGGAGATTCTCTCTGGCCTCCCTTGCATCGACCGACAATGACTCAATAACTAAAAGTTTTGGTCGCGGTTACGTTTTCGTGACTGCCCCTTTTTCTTTGGCGTTTGTGACGCATCCCACTGAACGTACTGATCAAGAGCCGTCGTGATGAGGTCAGTGGTCGTCCACCCTTTTGTCTTCGCCAGGGACTCAAATTCCTTGATCAGCCGCTCTGGAAATCTATAGGAGACCAGTTTCTTGGGTCCATGGCAGTACACTCGGTTGGGGATATTGAATTTGAGCATTCCAATAGCTTATGGCGTGGCCGATGAGCTGTACAACAAATGTCATACAGCGCTATTGAAATAGTATGCGCATTGCGCTATCACGCCGTCATTGACGACTTGCGCTATAGAAGTCCTAGGCAGGATTCGCGCTTGGATCATCAAGAACGGACGAGAAATATGGGCGAGCGTAGAAGCAAGCAGATCCTCCCGAGGCCCGAGCGGACAGGATGGAGAGATCAGAATCTGAGTCAGCGCCATCGGCAGTGGGGGGTGGGATGCCCGGCTATGGATCTGGACCTAGTCCTCGTCGAAATGAATCGGGCGAAAGTTTCAGCAATTTTTGAATATAAAGGTGAACTTGCGCAGCCTCAGGTTGCCACGCACCCGAGCTACCTTGCTATTGCTGATATGGGAGAGCGTGCGGAAATACCAGTATTCGCCGTTAGGTACGCCCACGACTTCACCTGGTTCCGAGTTGTTCCATTGAACTTCTTCGCTAAGCGAACTCTCCCTGATCGCAGAATGATGAATGAACGCCAGTACGTTACTTTTCTTTATAACCTCAGGGGTGTTCAGCCGCCTGAGGAAGTCTTTCGGATGCTGGATACGGCTATTTAACACAAGGGAGATCTATCTATGACGTTCCAGAATTTCATTAACAGAAAACTTTCTGATTTGGCGTACAAGATTGACGGGCTGGGGCTTCTGTTTTTGGGATACAAATCTACCGGTTCTCGAGATCGAGATGCTGAAGCTATGACTGGAGTTGGCACACTTCTCGAATCCCTAGCAGACGAAGGGAAAAGAATCGCCAACCTGGTTGACTTGGCCTCACTCAGCAAAATTGATGTAAATCTGCCGCTGGAGGTGGAATTCGGGAAGTACGAACATGATGAAATAGGCAGAGTCGAAGCGTTTCTGGATTCAAAACGAAACGCGTTGCGAATCTCGTAAGATTAAAAAAGAAAGTTGGCCGATTTCACCTGATTACCTGAAATGAACCCAAAGTGTTCACTGGGATATAGTGTCTACATCAGGTCGGCGAACCTCAGACACATGTGGGACTCCAAATAGAAGCTTCCCGTCAGGGGATCCTGATTCAGGTGAACTTTAGCCATTCTGGCAGCGATAGGCGGTTTTTACGTCACAGGACTGAGCTTTGCCTCATGATTGATGAATCGAGTGTCTCGTTCGGTGCCAAATATGCGTAAATTCGTGCAGGAATGTGGCGAAATCGACCGTCTTGAAAAGCATACCCTGGCGCCCGCTGGATCGAACCGGACGGATCTGCGGAGATAATCCTGATATTGTAAGAACGGGAACTTACCTGAGCCGCCTTGACTTGACCCATGAGTTCCGCTACCCATGCAATTCCGCGCGGGCTGGAAGTGGTTCCTTGAGAGCCGCTCGCGACGAGCCTTTCGGACTGTGTTGCAAACCCGCGCGGATCTACCAAAACGTATCTTTATCGAATGCAGTCATGTTGGTTCTGGAAAACGATCTAGACTCGCGAAGATTGATCCGCCACTGAATCTGGTGAATCGATTCATGTCTTGCGTCAAGAATTCTGCCCCTCCAGAGTTCGGTCGTTTGTCTCTTGTCCGCAAAGCGGCTTGATTTGCAAGGCACTTGATGCCGGGCAAAAGAATGCTATAGGTCGAAAATACCTAATGATGATAAGGCCGTTCCCTTGTTAGACTAGGGTAAGAACTAGCCGATCAATGTCCAACTATATAGGTTCAGAACTCCCGCAGTGCCCTCCGCCTGATGCAAAGCCATGCAATGGGGTGTTTTTTCGCGTTATGAAATCGGGGCGAGTGGAGGTGGCAAATTTTCAATCTCAGGCTCGGCTTGGTTTGAAACCTAATCCGGTCTGCTCTGATTTGGCTTTGTCGTTGTGTACAACGCTTGCAGCGGCTAAGGGGTTGATGAGGCGGTTCAAGAAAGGGTTTGGAGACGGCGCAATCGCGAAAATTTCGCTTAAGGAAGAACATGGCGTGTTGCTGCAGGATAAGGCAACGCATGTGAACTGGTGGCATCCTGTTAGTCTAGATCCGTGTGTAGTAGCTGAAATCGCAGAGGAGGAAGCAATATGACTTCTGGCATTTTGTTTCCAAATGATCCAGGCTACTTCGACAATCCGCGGATTGTAGATGTGTTCGATTACTATGATGGGCCGAAGATCTTTTCGTTTCTTACGAAAACGAATGACTTCTATCTTGCTTACTTTTGCGAGCAAGCCGCTAACAGTTCAACATGGCTCTATTTCCCAACTAATAATTTCCTGTTGGAGAAGTTCACTCAGGACCAGGTAACGATCCGTGAGTTCTTCAAGCTTTCCTTGATCGCATATCTTGTGACTGTGAACGGTCAAAATCAGGTTGTCGGAAGTCCAAGACGATCCATGTTTGAAGAAATTCCGGAAGAGTACGTTCCCGACGAAGAGGTTAGGTTGGAGAGTCCTGTCTCGGAGTTAACCCTTAAGATAAACAAGGATGGAATTAGTCCCGCTAGTTTTCAGGAAAGCGCTGTTACAAAAGTTATTTCTGGTTTTCACCGCTCATTGAAGAAAGTCATGAAGGAGCTAAAGAAACACCTTCCTGAAATGGAGAACTATCAGTCCACGCCGCTAATGGCTTTGACTGGGGTTGCTCCTGGTAGTGTTGAGTTAAAGCTCAAACCAATGGACTACAATCCTCTTTTGGCAAAAGCAGTTGAGACTATTCAGGACGTCATTAGTGAGACGAATCTTGCCAATGTGCATCAGGATGTCGTTACTACTGTTCGACAAGAAATGTATTCGCTTGCGCCGAATCCGCGAAGCAAGGTGTTCAATTTTGATTCGATAGAATTGAAAGGCGTGATCGCATCTACAGAAAAGCGGGTAGACGTAAGCGTGGCGGTTAATAAGGAAGTTCGCGAAAGACTAGCATTGCATATTAAGAAAGTAGAGGATCTTGCTACAAATGTGCTTCTTTGCGGTCTGGTTCGAACGTGGGACATGGACGAGGAAACTTTTTTCCTGCGCAACATCGACTTAGATTCTAGAAATAAGCTGCAACTGAAACAGGTCAAATGTCAGCTCGATCTTGAGGGTTTGCCGTTTGGGCAGGAGATTACCGAAGAGGAAATCCTTGAATTTATGACCTCTGAAACCAGGGTGGAGGTTTCGGGACGGTATATTCATTCTTCAGACATAATTGACGTCGCTACAATTGGACCGGCAAAACAACTGAAGATCCGTTGAGTGGTTGTGATGCCCGCGCGACACCTGCGCGACATGGGTCTGTTTAGGTGTGATCTCCAGAAACAAAAAAGCCCGAATCCGCAATGGATTCAGGCATTTTTATTGGCGTCCCCACGGGGATTCGAACCCCGGTCGCCGCCGTGAAAGGGCAGTGTCCTAGGCCTCTAGACGATAGGGACGTGCTCAAGAGGAATTGACACGATTACCCGCAACTCGTTTGGTTTTCAATCTGAAAAATCGCGTCAGACGTTTTTTTCTCCCGAGGGCATGCGCTTTGCTGCCTTGAGGAGGCATGAATATTCTCGTGGTGTTTTATAGCATGACCGGGAACACGGCAGCCTTGGCGCGCGCGATCGCCAAAGGCGCGCAAGAAGAGGGGGCTGCGGTGCGGCTCAGGCAGGTAAAGGAGCTCATGCCTGAGTCAGCCGTTCAGAGCCGCCCTGAAATCCGGCGCACCAAAGAAGCCCTGAAGGATGTGCCTTTTGCGACGAACGACGACCTGATCTGGGCCGACGGCGTCGCTTTCGGTTCTCCTACGCGTTACGGCAATATGTCGTCCCAGTTGAAGCAATTCATTGATGGAACCGGGAAGCTTTGGATGGAGGGTTCGCTTGTCGGGAAAGTCGCTTCCGTGTTCACTTCGACTGCCACTCAGCATGGCGGCCAGGAAAGCACCCTTCTTTCCATGATGGCGCCGCTATTTCACCTGGGCTACGTGGTCATGGGTTTGCCCTATGCCGAGCAGCTTCAGATGTCGATGGACGATATCCATGGAGGGTCACCCTACGGCGTGTCGTCGGTGTCCGGCCCTGAATCGAACCGGGCGGCAACCGAGACCGATCTGGAGCTTGCGCGGGCAGTGGGTCGACGACTTGCGAAACTCGCGGCTAAGGTGGCTGAAAAGCCTGCAGCAGATCAGGTTGCCTGAGTCGTTTAGTGCAGCCCAGGGGCTACCGGGGCGAGGATGGGTCCCGTTCTGCGTAGCTTTTCTTCCACCGCGCGCCAGATCGGAACGCCGGTGTCGTGTGGCTTGAAGAACGCACGAAGAAGGAAGCTGATTTCGCTGGTTCCACGTCCAAGCCCTTCTGAGACCCCGATCGTGTACGTCTTGACCGAGCGCAGGGGTTTTCCGTTGATCCGGAATTTCGAAAATTTCGGTTTCCCTTTTTTCCATTTTGCTTTGTAAGTGATGCCTGCGGTGTTGACGTGAGAGCCCATTTTGGCCGCTTGCTCGATCACCAGCTTGATCAGCCAGCCTGGCATCCTCGCTTTCCAGACGTTCCAGCCCAGGGGTTTGTCTATATCGAATGTCCGCGGATAATAGTTGTAAAGCGATTCACGAGTGACAGGCCCTGCTGGTTGAGAGGTGCCATAGAATTCCGACATATCCAGGGCAGCCGGAGCGCGGGCCACTTCGCGAATCGTTTCCGCGTAGAGCGTTCCCCAGACCGTCGCTCCTCCCGCCGGGGTTGACATCGGCACCTCGGTGAATCCGATGACCTCGTCGAGCCAGCCGGATCCGTAGTCGTGATGAAGGCGGTCGCGAGCCTGTGAGACCAGTCCAGCGATCACTGGATCCTTGGGTCCGTCCGCACGAACTTCCACGAGTTGATACCGAACGATCTTCAAAGGTTTTCCGGGCTGAAGATCAACCAGGAGGTCTCCGACGAAATCTCCGTGCGCACCGGTCTGAACAATCGGAATGGCGCGCTTCGACTGGTGGGTTGGTTTCTCAAGAAGAGTGTGGGAGTGGGCGCCGATGATGAGGTCAAGCGCCGGTTCAGCATCGGCCAGCTTTTTATCGGCTTTATATCCGAGATGTGAGAGCAGGATCACGCGATCATGGTTTTTCCGGAGCATGTCGATGTATGCATCCGCCGTGTCTTCCGCTGAAACGATCGTTCCATCGTCCACGGCCCATTTGTAGATGAATTGATCTGTTGTGAGGCCGACCACCGCGATCTTGGTCTTGGCTCGTTCGACTGAAATGTAGGGGCGAATGTGCTGGGCGAGGTTTTTCTTGTCACGATCGAAAGCAAAGTTGGCGCCGAGCAAAGGTGTGTTCGGACGAACGCTGCCTAACAGGCGGTCCAACTGCTCTGCGCCGATGAGCCAGTCATGGTTCCCAATGGCTACTGCGTCGTATCCCATGGCGTCCATGACGACGTAGGGCGCGGTGCCGCGATCCGCATAGCGGTAAATGGTGCCATCCGAGAAGTCGCCGCCGTCGAGGACGAGGCTTTCAATGCCTTCGTCAGCGGCTTTCTGGCGAATGGAATCGATCACCGCTTTTACCTGGGCGTAGCCCCCGCGATCAGGGTTATCTGAACGCTCGAAGTAAGCATGGAGGTCGTTGGTATGAATGATTTGGAGGAGTTCCGCAAATGATGCACTGGGCCACGAGATGGTTGCAAGTAACCCAATGACGATGCGGCTTATGGTGGGACAAGTACGCATGTTTTGCTTATCGGAGCAAAATGGTCAAGCTTTAGGTTATTTGTTAAGGAAAATAGATCATCCGGCGGGGTTGATAAGAAAGGCTCACAATTTAGGGCTGTCGAGATGCCAATCTATTTCGCCGGTTTAAAGACAGTACGGAAGCTCTGAATGATCGGGAAGGAGAATCCCGCGAAGACGGACTTCTCCATTTCGCGCAATGGGTCGAGTGATGGGTCAAACTCCGCTTTGATCAAAAGATCGATGAATTCATCTGAGATCCCGACGATCTCCGCTACGCGATTGATTTCGTCCGGAGCGGCTTTCCCCGGGAAGCCGCGGTTGTGACGTCTTTCATGATGTTGGGCGACCGCTTGGATCGTGACTGAATCGACAGCCTTGAGCTGAGAGAGCATTTCAGCGCCGACCACCGGATGGGTTCGGTACAGGCGCCGGACCTCGGGTGACATCGTGTCCTCATTCCCAAGCTGTGCGTCAGGCGGCATCTGATAAAGACCGATATCATGCAGCAGCGCCGCGAGCCCCACCGCGCGGAAAGCGGTTTCAGTCTGAATCTCCAAAGGCAAGGCAATCAACGCCGCGATCATGGTGGTGCTCACTGCGCGATCGTATGCCGTGATGTTTTCCAGGAACGCTTTGATATGACCCTGGTTCTCGAGATTCGTCTGGCGAATCAGCGTACGAATGTCCGAGACACACGTAAGTGCGAAATCCAGGTGGTCTGGGGTGAGGCCTCTTTGTCTGATCGCCTGAATGACCTTTTCCCCACGCTGATACACATTCGAGACTTTCATTTCGAACGAGATATTTCGATGCGTGAGCAGGTAATGCGCGATCAGATCACAGTAAGTCAGGCAACGTTGCTGGCTTTCCTTACGAAGGTAGAAATGGGTCAGGCCCTTCTCGACGTAACCCAGTACCCGGCTCGGGGCGAAGTTGTCCTTGGCGTTCAGGATCTTGAAATAGCGGCCCGAAGGCAAACGTACGTATACATCAAAGAGTGAGGGGACTCCGGTCAGGAAGTCAGCAGCGGGGACCGGGAGAAAATGCGGGTCCTCCGCGGAATGGGTGAGGATTTGCGGCGCTTGCGTCGTTTCTTCAAAATAGTTGTCGAAAATTTCCTGAGAGATTCGTTCTTTCACATGCGACGAGGACAACGGCAGCTGCACGGCGCCTTGAAGTCCCAGTCGTTTCATTTCGTCAATCGTGAAGGGGACCCGGCCATCGTGAAGGAGGTAAATCGGAGTGGCTGGGCGATACCTGTGAGCCAGCGAGATCAGCTCAAGCCCGCTGTCCTGCGGAAAAACCGGGTCCAGGAAGATCGCGGCAAAGCGTCGGGCCGGATCCAGGATGGCGCCTCGCGCCGCTTTGCCCGTTGTGACAAACGTCAGCGGCACAGCCGAGGAGACACTTTGAATCTTACTCGAATTGATGATGAGAGCGGAGTAGCCGTTCTTGTTCTCCATACTGTTTACATTCTAAGGCAAAACGGGGACGCGGGGCGAGGAAAACCTTGACCCAGGGCACCAGGGGCCGGATCCGTCTCGTTGCCCCGCGTGCTGTTTGTGTCGTTGAACTTTCTAAAAGGGAGGATTAAACTTCGAGCATGAAAAACGCTTTCCCGTTCTTTACACCCATTGATCAGGCCATCTTTGAAAGTCGCATTGTTCAGGTCGGGGGGGCCGTGGGGTCCGAGCTCGCGTATCAGGTGACCAGAACCTTGCTGGCGCTTGAAAAGGCGGATTCAAGTGCTCCTGTTTACCTTTACATCAACAGCCCCGGCGGGGAGATTAACTCCGGATTCGCGATTTACGATACCGCTCGTTTCATCAAGCCGGAGGTTTACACGGTCGTTTGCGGGCTTGCCGCCAGCATGGGCTCTTTGATCGCGCTCTGTGCGCCGAAGGAAAGACGCCTGTCGCTCCCGAACAGCAAATTCCTGATCCACCAGCCTCTGATTTCAGGTGCGATCCAGGGGTCGGCCTCTGACCTTGAAATCAATGCGAAAGAGATTCTTCGCACGAAAGCCAAGATCAACCGCATTTATGCGGACGAGACCGGCAAGTCCGTCGAGGAAATTTCGCGTTTCACGGATCGTGATACCTGGATGACCGCGCAGGAAGCGCTCGATTTCGGCTTGATCAGCCGGATCGTGAAAACGCGCGCGGAAATCTAATTCAGCCGTTGAAGCAGCCAGTACCAGGCGGGAACAGTTAAAAACGATATTGGAATTCCAATTCCAACCATCAGATTCGCCAATTCGGGCTCGAGGTCATAATCATTGGCCAGTACCGCCCCCATGATCATCGGCGGCATCGCCGCCTGGATAATGGATATGGATATTTCCGTGCCCTGGGCACCGAAGGCGCGCAGGTAGAGCAGGGCTATCAGCGCTGGGCCGAGTACCAGCTTGAAAAGAAGCCCTGCCACGATTCTGGGCGTATGAAACTTCAGGCGGGCTCCGTTGATTTCAAGCTGAAGCCCGACGGAAAGTAGCGCCAGTGGCACGAGCGTGACGCTGAATCGTTCCAGCGTGATGGAAATCGCTTCGGGGTAATCGTAGCGGCTCAAAGCGAGTGCCGCGACCATCGCATGGAAAGCCGGAAACGACAAAACACGACGGAGCGTTTGTCTCAATGTCTGGCTCAGGGAAAGTTCAGTTGATGCCGCAAGGGATGCGACCCCGACCCCAAGCGTCGAGAGAACGAGAAAGCTGCCGGGCTGATCCGTCAGCACACCTACCGAAAGCGCTTCGGGACCGAAAAGAGCCTCGAGCATCGGAAAGCCGACGAATGAGGTGTTCGCAAGACCGCCCGTGAGGATCAGCGCACCCATCGTCTGAGGCGACCAATCTCGTGCCCTGCCCAGGAGAAAGATAAAACCCGCCCCCGATAGAAAAAGAATCCAAGCCATCGCGATCGGGAAAAGAGCCTGCGAATCGAAGGGGAGCCGATGCAGGTGCAGCAACGTAAACGCCGGAAGTGAAAGGTTCACGACCACGGCATTCAGGACGCGGTGCGTTCCAGAAGGAAGAGTCCGCGTGCGGCGAAGGAGTGCTCCGATTCCTAGTGTGAAGAGAATGAAAGCGAACTGGCCCATCGGATTTGTTGCATATCATTTGGACTTCCCTTCGGGCGAGCGTAATACTCACGAAAGCAAGGAGTTTGAAATGTCTGGAAAATATGCGCCTGGAATTCCGCCCGAAAGGGGCCTGTTTTGCAATCGTACCTTGAACATGAGGGCGATCAAAGCGGTGGGGTATGACATGGACTATACGCTCATCCACTACCGCGTGGAGGAGTGGGAACGCCGTGCTTACGACTACATGAAGAAGCACTTCCTGTCCCGCGGATGGCCGATCGCGCATCTGGAATTTCAGCCTGAGATGGTCACGCGCGGTCTCATCGTCGATACGGAGACCGGCAATCTCGTGAAGGCAAATCGTTTCGGTTTTGTGAAACGGGCTTTTCACGGTACGCGGGCGCTTGAGTTCGATAAACAGCGCGAGGCTTATTCGAGGACGATGGTGGATCTGGCGGATCGCCGGTGGGTGTTTCTGAATACATTGTTTTCGCTCTCGGAAGCGTGCATGTATGCCCAGCTCGTCGATCTTCTGGATGAACGGAAACTGACCGAGGTGCTGGGCTACGAGGAACTTTATCGCAAGGTCCGGAAAACCCTCGATACCGCACATATGGAAGGACGGCTGAAGGGCGAGATTCTCGCGGACCCGGACCGTTTCATCGTACTGGATCCGGAGGTCCCTCTCACGCTCCTGGATCAGCGCCACGCGGGCAAGAAACTGCTCCTGATCACCAACTCTGAGTGGAGCTACACGGCTGCCATCATGAGTTATTCGTTTGACCGGTTTCTTCCCGAAGGAATGAAATGGCGTGATCTGTTTGATGTCGTCATCGTTGGTGCGAGAAAGCCCGAATTTTTCACGACGAGAAGCCCGTTTTTTGAAGTCGTTACGGAAGAGGGCCTGCTGCGTCCGACCATCGGCAAGATGCAGCTTGGGACCGCTTATCTCGGGGGTAGTGCTCAGCAGACGGAGGAGTATCTCGGTCT
Organism: Bdellovibrionales bacterium GWB1_55_8; assembly: GCA_001769835.1. Taxonomy (GTDB): domain Bacteria; phylum Bdellovibrionota; class UBA1018; order UBA1018; family UBA1018; genus GWB1-55-8. The sequence continues at coordinate 66,475 of MEPR01000081.1, read as the reverse complement.
TTCGGGCGATGAGATCCTCTATGTTGGCGATCACATGTTTGGTGACGTGCACGTGACCAAGAATGTCCTGCGCTGGCGAACCGCGCTGATTCTTCGTGAACTGGAAGAGGAAATCGTGGCTCTTCGCTCTTTCGATGTGAAGGAGATCGAGCTTGAGCATCTGATGAAGGAAAAGGAGGCGCTCGAAGCGGAGGTCTGCTCCATTCGGATCGCGATTCAACGCAAGCGGGGGGGCTATGGTCCGCAGTTGCCGGAAGCGGAGCAGGAACTTCAGAGCGCGCTCGGCAAGTTGAAGTCGCGGCTGGCGGAACTTGACCAGACGGTTGGTCCGCTCGCGAAGGCCGCCGGAGAGTTGAACAACTCGGCCTGGGGGCCGCTGATGCGTGCCGGGAACGACAAGAGTCATCTGGCACGTCAGGTGGAGCGCTATGCGGATATTTACACGTCCCGCGTGTCGAACCTTCTTCATGCGACACCGTACATCTATCTTCGATCTCCGCGAGGCGATCTGCCGCATGACCGGGCTCCCGTGAAAGGGTTTCAGGAATGACAGACGAACTTCGCGGCCCGGCACCGAATCCGGAATGGCAGCGTGGGTCGAAGATTCATTCTCCCGTGGATCAGATGGTCAGCCTGGATTTGCGAACCATGGCATCCACTCCGATCTACAAGCTCCTGATCGGGGCGATTGTTCCCAGGCCTATCGCGTTCATCAGTACGGTAAGTCCTGAAGGCAAGGGGAACCTGGCGCCTTTCAGCTTCTTCAACGGAGTATCGAGCGATCCCCCCTGCATCATGGTTGCGATCACGCGGAAGCCCGATGGCGGGAAAAAAGATACGCTTCGAAATATCGAAGCGACCCGGCAATTCGTAGTGAATTCGGTTTCCGAATGGATGGCGGAACCCATGAACTACTGTTCCGCTGATTTCCCTTATGAGGTGGATGAAATGGAGCAGGTGGGTCTGACGCCGATCCCATCTCTGACAGTGAAGCCTCCGCGGGTGAAGGAGTCGCCGATCCACCTTGAGTGCGAACTCTACAACACGATGGAAGTCGGGGATGGTCGGCCCGGGTCTTCAACGATCGTTGTGGGGCGGATTGTCACGATGCATATCCACGAGAGGGCTTACGACAACGGGCGGATTCGCATTGAGGAACTCCGGCCGCTCTCGCGATTGGCCGGTTTCAGCTACGGGAAGACTTCTGGAATTTTTGATATCCCCCGCCCAAAGCTTTGATTTCTCCGACCTTTGTCGGCTTGAGTTCCTGAACAAAAAATATTTTCAATTTGACACATTCACGAGGCGAACGAGCTGCGATAGCCTGGATTTATCGAAGGGAGGACGTTTGATGATACTTCGAAATCTCTTGGTTCTGGATACTGGGCCTCCGAAGTTAGCCTAGCATGAGCGCGCCGCCGGTACCTGCGGTGCTCGTGAACTGTCAGATGCTTCCTCGGCCGGGGCGGCATGCGACAGCTGGTCAGAACAACTGAATAAGTCTTTCGGTCTTGCGACCGACATAAAGAACTACTTTGCCCACGGTCACGTGAGGCCAAAAACATAACGCCCCGGAGCTTCGCTCGCGGGGCGTTTTTTTTTCCGGGGGTGGTGGTCAGGTCCCGGTTTTCTGGAGGGGAACGACGGGTTCGCTCGGAAGTTCAGTCCGGGAGACGTCCCTGAGCGGCACGCGACGCGCACTTCGTTGGCGCATTGCATACACCCCGAGAAGATAGCCGCTGAAGAACACCGTCATCCAGGTTCCAAGCGGCCGCTCCTCGATGAAATTCAGGCTCCGCTCTGCGGTTTTCTGCACATCATCAATCACACGGTTTGCCTGGGATCTTGCTGACCGCATGAAACCTTCCGCCTGGTTCTTGGCTTCGTCCACATAGCGTTCGATCGAATGCCGGGTTTCACCGACGTACTCCTCAATGACCTCCTGCGGGCGCTTCACGCTTTCCGTGAATTCACCAACCCGACCGGTTATCTTGTCCGTACCCTCGCTGATTTTAGCGGAAAATCGATCCATTGCGTTTTCGACGCGCTGGGTGTTTTCCTCAACCTCACGCTGGGATCTGCGAACGTCTTCATTCGTGCGTATGCGGTCACTTTTCATGCGGCCCTCCTGCCATTTTGATTGGATTCGGTGAGCTTTCGCTCGATGGAATGCATTTGCCGATCGAGCATCCGGCGGGTTTCGGTCATGCTGAAATCCTGCTCCTGAATATTTTTCAGAGCGCGGTATGCCACAAGACCGCCGATGGCGAAACAGAGCACCGATACGATGAGAGCGCTCAACCAGTAATTATCGATCAGATCGCCGAGCCCCACGACCAGGAACGCTATGAAAGGCAGAACGCCGATCGCTGCGATGGCGCTGAATATGGCCATCTGAATTGCATGCTTTTGGACACTGTGCCGGGCCGCCTTGATTTCGTTGGCCGCAAGTCGAATGTCACTCCTGGCCAGATCAAACAAGCTTCCCGAAAGCTCCTGCGCAGCGCGCCGCCAGGACGCAAGCTCGCCCTCGTGTTTCTTTTCTACAGATACATCCCGAAACAGGGGAGGATTCACAGAGGTGGACGTATCTCTCTCGAACTCCACTCCGGTATCTGCGTCCGTCCTGCCGGGATCATTCTTGCGGATTTCTTGCATAGGTAAAATCCTCCGCCCTGAGATGGTGCAAGGCTCAGGCCGGGTGCGGAAATCGCACGGCAGAGCCCATGTAGCCCAGCGAAGTGCCGCGTGTGGTGCGAAACCGGACATCCTCTGGAACGCGTCGTGTGGCGATCAGACGAAGTAACCCGATCGACAGCGCCGGACGTATTCCGGTCAGGCGCTCGATATGCAATCCCGCTGCCCGACACATCTGATCCAATTCCGAAGGACGTATGAAAAGTCGCAGCAGGTGCACCCGCGGTGGCGAATTTGCCACGAACCACTCGAGCCCCTTCACTGCCAGAAGCCACGACAGGACAGTCCGGTTGAAAGTATGAAAGATAAGGACACCGCCAGGCGAGAGGACCCGTGCGCACTCTCGTACGACGTGGGCGGGATCCTCCACATGTTCAAGAAGATCCATCGCGCAAACAACATCGAAACTGCGGCTATGGAATCCCAGGTCATAGGCATCGCCGACCTGGTACCGCACGCGGCGAGTCAGGTCCTGCTGACGCGCGACTTCCAGGCTTCCGGGCGACCGGTCCACCCCTGTCACATTGTAGCCGTGTTCGGAGAGCGAATTCGCCAGAAAACCCGCGCCGCACCCGAGGTCCAGAATTTCCACATTCTCGGGACCGAATCGGGCATGAATCTCCTCCAGTACGAACTTCAATTTCGTCGGAGCTTCGGCCCTCAGAAGCGCGACAGGATGATCCGAGGCGATTATCCAATCCTTGCCAAGCTCGTTGTAGAACTCATTGTTTACCCCGGGTCTTTTCTGGGCGTTCGCCATATGAAGCTCCAATAGGTGATTTGTGCAGCGCTCGGAGATACATAGCCCGTGCAGGTCACATGAATGAGGTGTGCGGGGCAGCCCTCGTCCCGCGACGAGTAGGCACGATCGAACATGTCCTTGGCAAGTTCTTCGAAGACCCGGGTTCTTTCGCTTGAATCAGGTCCGGAGGGAGTCCTTAAAAGCTGGTAGAGCCGCATTCGCTCCCAGTCATGATGAAGAAAATCCTCGAGCTCATGACCCCGTTCGAATATGTGGCGTGGACTGCAGCCGAACCGATTCGCAAATCGCCTCATCTTTTCGAGATCTTCCTGAGCGTTTGATTCCTTCGTGACGTTGGCCTGCGCGTGCGCTCGCGCTATCCATTCAAGCGAGTGTTCCTGAGAGCTCTCGTAGCGAGGGCGAATAGGTTTGAAATTCGCAACGAACGTTTTTTTCACGAAACCTCGCGAATGGGTGGTACGTCCCTTTGTCCTTTCGTGGACCTTCGTTGCATCCAGTGATCAAGGCTTGCTCCACCAGCGCCGTTGGCGATAATTTGAAGTAACCCGCCCATTATGGCCAGGTTTTTCAGGAAATTGACCAGCTGCATCTGCTGCTCGATGCCTTCTAGAGCCCAGAAATTATGAAAAATCAGGGACGTCGGAATCAGAAATATCGCAAGGGCCGCCGCACCCAGCCGTGCCTTGAATCCGAGCAGGACCGAAAATCCGCCGATCACTTCTATGAAGATCGCAGGGAAAAGGAAAACGGGCACGGCCGGAATGCCGCGGGATTGCATGTATTGAACATTTTCGCTCCAGCCCGGAATCTTCGCAAGCCCGCTTGTGATGAAGATGATCGCCAGCAGGATTCGTCCTACCAGGGCGATCGTTCCGAAGGATTGTCTGTTCAGATGTTCACGCATGATTCCTCCTGCTAACCTGTCCTGAGAATTTTCTGGGCGGCCTGCTCGACATGGAAGGTGCGCGCAAACCAGCTGATGGAATGAATCCGGTTCATGGGCATGATTCGCTCTTCAGAGTGCCAGGGGCGCCAATCACGTTTCCGGACCACGATCCCGCTCAGGACCCAGCCTGCCGCAGTCCCAGGGCTCGGGCTTATGAGGAAATCTTTCACAGTTCCGAATTTCCCGTTCGCGGTTCGGAGGCTGTAACCCACACTTTCTGATACGGAATGAAGGTGGGAAGTTATCCGGTCTTGAGTTGTGAGATTCGCAGCTTCGAATCTTCCTCCCGGTCGGCTCATCATTCCTGGATAAGGGGTGGTTCCGAATATCCCCGCGTTGGCCCAATAGAAGGGCAGAATACCACGACCAAAGTAGCGCTTTTTCAGCTGTGCGGAAAGGGGAGCGGCTCCGACTGCGGTCGAACGCAAGGAGGCTCGCACTTTGCCGGGTTCATCGATGGAGTTCAGGGAAGACGCGGGAATGAAAATATCCCGTTCGAGTGCCAGCGCGTGGACGCTCCAGCTTTCGTCATGAAAGAGGATGTCCTGAATCCGCCCGATCCGGCGATTGAACTCGTCAAAAACCGGGCAGCCGATGACTTGTTTGCAGCTGAGTTGAGGCATCTTGTCGCAAGCCCCTTTTGCTCGCGATCAAAGACGCTGCAAGTCCTCCGCCTAATCGAGCTTCTGGCAGCTGAAGTCAGTCAGGGCGGCCTCGGTGCTGATCAGGTCGTTATCGACCAGATTTACGTCAATCAAGCTCGTCTTGCCGCTATGGTACAGGTGAACGTAGCCGCCCGGCCCTTTGCCGGCAGTCACAATGAACGTGTTGCCGAATATGTAAGGCTGATTGACAAGTATGCGCTGCAGCAGATGGCCGTTCTGTGACATCACATCAAAGTAGAATTTATTCTTGTACGAGATCACCTGATACACGTGTGTCCGAGCCCGCACACTTGAGCATTCGATGAGAATTTCCTCGTCTGCGTTCACGGAAACCGCGCCTGCTCCGGATGCCTGCAACAAAAGGGAGGCGGCGAAAAGGGCATTCAAGATTTTTTTCAGGTTCGTGTTCATATAGGTTCTTTCTCCTGTTTGAGATTGCCCGCGTTCAGATGAAGTGACCTCAGGCAATCGGGGGACGCATGATCTGCGAAAATCACGCCAGCGTTCTTCGACTCAGATCTGTCCACAACAAGGCTGCATTTCCGATTAAATCCATAGCGATGGTTTGTCAAACTTTGTTCTGTGTGCTGCCGCGCCGTGTTGATGTTCATGACGGGGCGCTGATTGTCACGGAAGCTTTAACCGGGATAGAAGCTTTGCGAACGACCGCAGCGAGCGGTCGCAAAAATCAAGGAGGTTTGACGTGAAAACGCATCTTCGTGGTATCTTCATGGCCGCAGCTGGTGCTTTATTTTTCGCTCAGCAAGCCATGTCTGCAGGTTTCGAGAAAGTGATCATGTGGTCCGGCGAGTATGCCGGCGTTGCAGGGGCTGCTACATCGAATGTCACGGGCGCTCAGTCATTGTATTTCAATCCCGCCGGTCTCGCGCGGGGTGCTCAGGGCAAGTCGGGCGAAATCAGTCTGAACTTCTCTCCTACGTTCGCGAAGTATGAAGGCCCGATCGTTTCAGCTGGGAATATCTCTGAATCCAAAAGGAGCTTTTCGCCAATTTTCGGCGCCGTGGGTTCTTATCGGCTAAGCGATGATCTCGGTCTTGGCTTCGGCGCTTTTGTCAGTGGCGGAACGAAAGCCATTTACGAAAATGTTGATTTCGGTGCCGCGTTTCCAGGCCTGAAGCCAGAGGTGAAATCTGATCTGAATGTCGTTGAGTTCTCAGCGGGCGTTGGTTACGAGCTGCTTCCAGGATTGGCACTTGGGCTCTCGTGGCGCGCGGTGATGGTGAGTGCTTCACTTTCTTCTGCGGCGATAGCGCCGGTGCCGGGCGGAGCCACGATGCTTACGGCGGTTCAGCTGAATGATCTCTCGAAGACGAAATGGAACGGGTTCCGTCTGGGCGCGCAGTATCTTCCGGAGAGCAAGCTGTGGGGTTTGGGGGCCAATTGGCGTACCCCTGTGCAGTTTACAGCGGAAGGCACGGGCGAGGCGCAGGCTGAGATCGGCGGTCTTGGTGTGACTGGAAGAGCTGATGCAGCTCCGGTTTCCGCCACAAATACCTTCCCGTCTCAGGTGACGATTGGCGGTTTCTATGATGTTGCGCCTGATCTTCTCCGGTTCATTGCTGAGTTTGCCTGGACCGAGTACAGCGTGAATCAGCGCCTCGAGGTGTCAGGAAGTCTCCCGCTCGCTGGCTTTGTAGGCCCCTTTGCCGCCTTGAACGGTGTGAGTGTCACGCGCTCAATTGATCAGAACTGGTCCAACCAGATCAACATGCGTTTCGGCACTGAGTTCCGCGGTGTCGAAGACGTCGTGCTCCGCGCGGGGTATGCGTATACGTCAAAGGTGACTCCTGAGGCGAATGCGCGTGCGACCTTTTCGTCACCCGGAGCTGCTTACACGCTCACCGTCGGGGCAGGCACCCAGTTCGCCGACGCTTGGGATTTGGACGGTGCTGTGGAGTACAGTGCCGCTTCCGGCGATGTAACGACCGAGCAGGCTCTGACGGGCGAGTACTCGACCCATGCGTATACGGCTCATGTGGGAGTGGGATTTCACTTCTGAATTAAATAGAACTAGACAAGTACTATTTGGCTGATACTATCGGGCCTGGGTAAGTATCCTTGGCTCGAGAAGTTTCATGATTCGAATAAGCAAGCTGACTGATTACGGCATCATTCTTCTGACCTATTTCACGCAGGACGAGAGCGCGAGTCTGAGCGCAAGGGAACTTGCGGCTCGCTCGCACATCCCGCTTCCCACCGTAGGCAAGATTTTAAAGCTGTTTTCAAGGGCTGAAATTCTGGTGTCCCAACGCGGCGTGCGCGGTGGTTATCGTCTGGCGCGATCTTCAGAGAAGATTTCAGCGGCAGAAGTCATCTCGCTTTTTGAAGGCCCCATAGCGCTGACCGATTGCAGCGGGCATGGAGGTGGCTGCGGATTCATGCGCGATTGCCCTGCTCGTGGTCACTGGCAGAAAATCAACGGCGCCATGCTGAAAGCGCTCAATGAACTCAGTCTGCGCGAGATGAGCACACCGGTTTCAAAAGCTGGCGACGCTTTACTTTCAAAATCCCACTGAAAGAAGAAGGTTAAAATCCAGGAAAGAAGCGGCCCTTCCGGATGGACCGCCTGTGCCTGTGAACGACTGAGGAATCCATCGATATCCAAGCCGGGGGCTTAACTGGAGGAAGGGTGCGATTTGGTGCCGGTATCCCAACGCGGTTCCGAAACCCATTGAGGTGTTCGAACGCAGCAGGTGGATCGAGGAGCGCGCAAAACCGGTTTTGAAATCAAGGAAGGCCGAGGAGAGAAATCCCGTCCCGAGCCGGAGCAAGCCGCCATAGAAGGAAATACTTCCGCTGCCGCCCGAGGAAGAACTGGTCTGCAGCGTTTCATCAAGAAAGAGGCCCGCCTCAAAGTAACCCCGGATTCCATAGCTGACTTCCGCTCCGAAGTTCGGGGATAAGGCCCGCATTGCGACGCTCGGCCCGGCATAGATGGAAAGGGCAGCCCCATGTGCAGAGCGAAAATCCATCATAAGAGCAGCAGCAAGTGTGCAAGCTAAAACCGGGTACCAAGCTTGAAAGCGATTCCCGTTTTTGAACCAATCCATATCCACCATTTCATCAACTTAGGATTTCGAAGTTCCGTTCGTCAATGACCGACCGGGTTGTTATTCAATTAAATACTTGATTTGTTTACTTCTTTCTTAAGTGCTTGTAATTCTAGCGCAACGTGTTAAAACCGACTGCGCTTCTCGGGTATTAGACATCGGAGATGGATATGGAACGGTCGCTGAGTAAGGTTCTTCATATGATTGGAGTGGCTGCGGCGCTGTGGATCACACCCAGCGCTCATGCCATGGACGTGAAAGCGACGGTGCTCACCGTCGACACGCGAGATTCCGAGGCCTGCTACGGAATACAGGAGCAGATCCAGGACGCCCTGGGAAACGTCGCGGATATCTGCGTTCGCGATGATGATCGACCGATGGTTTCGATTTTCAGGGTCGAGCCCGTTCAGGATTCCGCAGATGGCATGACGGAAGATCGTCTGACCGGCCGTGTTGTCATTCGAAAGCCAATTCACCTCCCGCGAGATCCGGCGGCGCGCGAGATGGTGACCGATAGCGGTTACTACAGCGTTCTGGCTTTCGGAATGTTCGGCGTGATGCTGGCGCTTCCCGGCGACATGATGAACTGGGAAGGAAGTAAATCCGATTTGATCCGAAATATGCCGAGCAACTGGCAGAAAAATGCTTCCAGCTCTCCTGTCATGGACAAAGATGGCTGGGCCATCAATCTTGTCGGCCATCCGCTATCCGGAGCAGCTGCTTATGGGATCGCCCGGCACAACGGTACCGGGATCATGGGTTCTTTCGGTTATGCCGTTCTGATGTCGACCTTCCTGTGGGAGTACGGCCTTGAGTCGACCGTCGAGCGGCCTTCCATTCAAGACCTGCTCATCACTCCTATTGTCGGCTCCATCCTGGGCGAGTTGTTTCATCGGGCGGATAAAAGAATCACGGAAAATGAAGGTAAACTTCTTGGTTCCAAAAAACTCGGGACCGCGGCGCGACTGATCATGAATCCGGCCATCTACATGGTCGAAGGCTTGAAAGGCTTGGCCGGCGAAAAGTACCTGAAGAGTATCCATCCGTTCCTTGGAATTGAAACGAGCACGAATTTCAGGCCGGATTATTTCCTTCCTGATCGCGAGGGTGACTCGGCTGATTATGTCGGTATTCGAATCGGTTTCAGTTGGTAATTGATCCGGGAGCGCGAAGAGCGTAGTTTGCCCCTCATGCCATCTCAATCAGGACGCACTTACTGGATTTCCCGCGCCATTCTCCTTGGTTGGCTGACGATCGGCTATAACCTGATTGAGGGACTCGTTTCCGTCTTTTTCGGCGTCGAAGAAAATTCAATCGCGCTTTTTGGCTTCGGACTGGACAGCTTCGTTGAAGTGTTTTCCGCAATCGCGGTTCTTTGGCGCTTCCGCACTGAACTGGCGGACAAGGAGATCGCAGCGGTGGAACTGGCGAAGGAACGGAAGGCAACCTGGGTGATCGGAGGCCTTTTTCTTGTGCTTGCCACGTCCACGGCAATCGTGTCCATCTACCAGATCGCGACTGGCCGCCATCCCGAAACCACCTTGCCGGGCTTGATTATCTCCGCATTGAGCTTGAGCTTCATGTTCTTCCTGTGGAAAGCAAAACGTAAAGTGGGCCTTGCGGTCGACAGCAAAACGGTTCTTCAGGACGCGGCTTGTTCCATGGCCTGCATCCAGCTCTCACTCGTGTTGTTTGCGGGCAGCGTAACCTATCTCGTTTTTCCGGCATTGTACTGGGTGGACAGCGCGGCCGCGCTGGTGCTTTCAGTGCTGATCGCCCGCGAAGGTTTGGGTGCCATTCGCGCCGCTCGAAGCGAACATTTCACAGGCGGTTGCTGCTGCGACTGCAAGGCGGACTAGCGGTACATGGATTTCCAGTAGTAGGCCGCGGCCGCACGCGCCTGGCTGCACTGGGTCGCCGTGAGGCTCGTGGACCCCTGATAGATGATCGCGTTCATGACATCTGTTGTGTCGCTCACATGTCCGAGGTTCAGATAATGTCCGAGCTCGTGCGCGATGATATTCGGGTAGGTTCCGACGATGCTTTCCAGGACCACGCCGTAATCACCACCACCAGGCATCATGGTCCACGCATTCGCCGCGCCAGCACCCAGCGTTCCCGCCCAGGCACCCGTGGTGACCACAACGAGCATCGCCGGATCGCCGAAAGTCTGCCGGATACCTGTGAGCTCGGCTGTCGTGCTGGTGTTGAAATTCAGTCCGAAGTCGCGGGGGTCCACGGGATGATACTCGCCGATTTCGAATGCGATGGAGCACTGAGCCCAGATCCGATTGATCTGCGCAAGATTCTCGAGAGTGTCCGTTTCGCTGACGACCGGCTTTCCCTGCTCGTCCTTGTAGATGACGGTCCGGATGGAGAGACAGAGATTTCCCGAGCCCGCGCAGCTTTCCCCGAGTTTTGCGGAAGAGGGCCTGGATGGGTCTGCGGGCGGAAGAGGGGAGTTCGCGTCCGGTGGAACGGGCTGCGGGGTTCCCTGCACGTGATCCTGTCCAAGCGGAAATCCGGCGAGCGGATCCGCGTCAGAACCGTCGCAACCGGCCAGCAAAAAAATGGACATCATCAAAGGCCAGAGAACGAGAGGTAATTTCACGAGTAACTCCTGTGTTTTCAAGGAGTACGATCGCAAACAAAAAAAGTTTCGTTAAATGCTATTGCTATAAAAAAGAATCCGTTTATGATTTTTCCGTGCAGTTAGAGCAGTACAATCCCTCGATAACAAATTTTTCCGTTCTGACTAATGTCCCTCCTGATATCACGCCGGATGTTGTGACTGATGTCGCAACCTATGATGATGATCCGACTATGGAAGATCCGAATTTTGTGCCGGCTTTTCAAAAGGGCGAGGAGTGGGTTTTTCTTGAGCTGGCCCGGAAGTTCCGGAACCCGATTTTTCACTACGTGCGCGGCCGGATCGGAAACCGTGAGGCCTCCGAGGATGTGACGCAGGAGATCTTTCTCAAGATCTACCGGTTCCGCCAGGGATATGACCCTTCGTTCCGCTTCACGAGTTGGCTCTGGACCATTGTTCGAAACGCCACGACGGACTGGAGGAAAAAAGAAAAGCCCAGGAACCCGGGCGACGAGCCGTTCGGCTCGAGTCAGACGCCGATCGTTCCTGTCGAGGAATTCCCGTGCTCGAAGCCGAATGCGGAGCGACTTCTCCTGCAAGACGGCAAATTGAGGACGCTTCGCCGAGCCTTGTCGAAACTGACCCGGCTTCAACGACGCGTTCTCTGGCTCAGGGTGGTTCATCAGCTATCGTGCTCGGAAATAGCCGAACAGCTCGATATCAGCCTCTCCGCAGTGAAATGCGCGATGTACCGGGCGCGGATTTCCGCTGAAAATCATCTGCAAATGATGACGGTGATCTGAGCAGGGACTCTATTCCCGCCGCAAGGCTTCGATCGGATCCAGCAGTGCGGCTTTTCTTGCCGGATAGATCCCGAAAATAATCCCGATTGACGCCGAAAAGGCGAATGAGAGCAGAGCGGACGCCGGCGAAACGGAAGTGGTCCAGCCCGCGATCATCGAGAGAAGCACCGTAACGAGCCATCCCAGAGCGATCCCACTGAGCCCCCCGATCGCGCTCACCACTACGGATTCCACAAGAAACTGAATCAGGATGTCCGAGCGCCTTGCGCCGACTGCTTTTCTCAAGCCGATTTCCCGAGTCCGCTCCGTGACGGACACCAGCATGATATTCATGATTCCAATACCTCCCACGAGAAGTGAGATCGCGGCGATCGACGCCAGAAGCATGGACATTGTCCGGCTGCTTGTCGTGAGCGCCTGCTGGATTTCGGCCATGTTATGAACCCGGAACGCATCCTGTTGCTGTGAAGGCGGAACCCGGTGTCGCGAGATCATCAGTTCTTCAAGCGCGCCTTCCACCGAGGGGAGGTCTTCCCGTGAGGCGACTTCGATTTCGATGCTGTCGACGTAATTTTTTCCGAGCAGACGTCGCATGGCTGTCATAACCGGCACGATCACCACGTCATCCTGATTTCGCCAGCCAGCCGAACCTTTCTCCGGCAAGACCCCGATGACCTGAAAATTCACCTTGTTGATCTTGATCATTTCCCCGATCGGATTTGCCGTAGCGAACAGCTCCTGCACGAGCGTGGCGCCGATGACCGCGACCCGAAGACGTTTTCGGTTTTCCTCTTCCGTGAAAAATCTGCCGGCCACGGGTTCTGCGGCATGGATACGGGCATAACTCGGACCGGCGCCCGTGATCTGTGTGTTCCAGTTTTTGTTCGAAAAGGCGATCTGGCCTCTTCCTTGAACCATCGGAGCGGAAACTTCCACGCCGGGTATCTCTTGTCTGATGGCTTGCGCGTCTTCCAGGCTGAGTCGTGTTGTCGTGCCTGATTCACGTGCCACGCCACCTGTCCGCAGGGCTCCGGAGCGAAGCACAAGGAGATTGGAGCCGAGTGAAGCAAGCTGGCTCTCGATCGCCCGTTGAGCACCCTGACCGAGGGCGAGCATCGCGATGACGGCGGCAACGCCGATCAGGACCCCGAGCATCGAGAGCGCGGTCCGCACCTTGTTCGCGGCGAGCGTCTTGAATCCCTGCTGCAGATGGACAGCGAATTCGAGTAATCTGAAAGAGGCGCCCGTCTCCCTCGAAAGGGGGAGGGATGTTGATATTGCGTTCCCCTGCAGATCCTCGAGTCGTTCATCCGACAGGATGAAACCGTCGCGCATACGGATCAGGCGCTTGGCCTGCCTGCCGATCTCCTCCTCGTGGGTCACCAGAATAATGGTGATGCCATCTTCGTTCAGCTTTTTGAGGAGGGCGATGATTTCCTTTTCACTGGCAGAGTCGAGATTTCCGGTGGGCTCGTCAGCGAACAGGATGCGAGGTGAATTGATCAATGACCTCGCGATCGCGACCCGCTGCTGCTGTCCTCCAGAGAGTTCATTCGTGCGGTGGTGGACTCTGTCGGCAAGATCCACTTTTTCAAGATAATGCCCGGCGCTTTCGAGATCGAGCGAACGTTTCGAATAGAGCAGCGGCAGCGCGACGTTTTCCAGCGCGCTCATCCTTGGAAGCAAATGGAATTGCTGAAACACGAAGCCGATCGTTTCGCGCCGGAGCACCGCAAGTTCGTCCTCATCGAGACCGGAGACGGCTTTTCCTGAAAGGCGATACACGCCGGAGTCAGGGGTGTCGAGAAGGCCAAGGACGTTCATCAGGGTTGATTTTCCGGAACCCGATGGCCCCATGATCGCCACAAAGTCGCCGGCCGCGATTTCAAGCGAGACTTCGCGCAGAGCGTGAACGGTCGTGTCGCCCATCTGATAGGTTTTTGTTACCTCGTTGAGGCGAATTATAGGAGGAGCGTTCCCGGTCACCGACGGGCCCCGCCCGAACGTCGGCGCATCGGAGAAAACGGGGATGTCTCTGGCGGCTTGTTCCCGGATTTGATTCCAGTGATCAGGAGAATGTCGCCTTCCTGCAAGCCGCTCAGGACTTCGGTGCGCTTGCCATCGGTGAGTCCGGTCGCGACTTCGCGCTCGATCGATGCGTTTTTCGGTCCACGCACCCGAACCACCTGCTTGTCCCCGCTGAGCCGTATGGCCTCGGTGGGGGCGAACAGGACATTCTCGGCGGATGAAACGTCAAAGCGGACATTTGCCGTCATTCCGCTCCGCATGTGAGGAGGGGTCCTCTCCGGGATGACATCGACGATGTAAGTGGTCACGTTATTCACTGTTTTGGCGTCAAAGGCGATCTGACGGACAGCTGCCTCGATCTCATCGGAAGGGTAGGCATCGAGAGTGACGATGGCCGGCTGCCCCAGGCGGATTTGAGCAAGATCCGTTTCATCCACCTGGGCCTTCACGCTCAATCGATCGGACATCACGAAAATCGCGTCCTGATTCGTGAAGCTTTGCCCGGATTCAATGTTTCTGAGAATGATGGTGCCATCAATGGGCGCCACCACGGGTGTGGGCTTGTAATACTCCTCCCAGCGGGTGACTTCCTCCTGTCCCTTGGCCCGAGCGGCATCCAGAAGCGCCGCTCGTTCCGTCGAACTCATCCAAGCCAGAATCTGCCCCTTTCTTACCCGTTCGCCTTCCCGCGCAAGAATCTTCTCGGCTCGGCCCGCGACTGGTGGTTTGATCTCCAGGCGATTCTTCGGTTGCACGATGCCGGTTGCCAGAATGGTGACATTGATGTCCCCACGGGCGACCGGGACCTCGCGAACGTCCAGGTCCAATGTGTTTTTCTTCCTGGCCCAGAGAGAAATGCCGACCACCATCGCGACCAGGAGTACGGCCGATAGTATCCACTTCTTCTTCATTCAATCACTCCCTTGCCCAGCGCCTTTTCCCAGGAACCTTCCGCGACAACACGGTCGCGTTCGCTCTGAAGGACGGCTTTTTGCCTTTGAATCAAGTCGTTCTCGATCAAATCCCAGTCCTCAAACGTGAGGAGACCCGTATTGTAACGATTTCGCGCGATTTCCGCGCGGACTTCCGCTGCTTTCAGAAAATCTGAGTCGACTTCTATTTTCTTGATCGCGAGCAGTAAATTGTTCCTGGATTCCTCAAGCGTCACCAGGGCTTCGTGTGCTGTACCGGTCTGCTGCGCATTCGCAGCGGAGAGGTCACGGGCGGCGGACCTGCTCGCGAAATAATCGGCTCCTCCCCGGAGCAGGGGAATGCGGATGTTCAGTCCGACCGACCAGCGTTCGTTCTCCGGAAAAAACCGGTCGTCCAGTCGTCCTATGCTGCCGGAAAGGTCCAGTGTCGGAAAAAATCTCGCACGCGCTTTGCCGAGTCTTGCGTCAGCCAGTTCGGTCTGCGCAAGTGCTTGGCGGTACGCCGGAGTATCGAGCGCAAGCGCCCTCAGGTCCGGTTCATCGTTGAACGAAGAAAGGGGAACTTTTCCGCGGATGTTGAGATTTTCGTTTCCTTCCTGACCTAGAATGCGGGCCAGTTCGCGCCCGGCCAGTCTCAGGTTCTGGCGGGCTTGCAAGGCTTCGTAATGAGCCTGGGTCAGGGCGGCTTTCGAGAGGAGAACGGAACCCTTGTTCTCGCGACCCCCTTCGAACCGAAGTTCCACCAGGCGCATGTTATCGCGTCGGCGTTCCACAATGGCGTCGGCCAGGGTGGTTGTGTCCTGCGCATATTTCATCCCGGAAAAGGCGGATTTGAGATCAAAGCTCACCTGAGCGCGGGTGGAATCGAGATTTGCCTTCTGCTGCGCCTCATTCGCTTTGGCTTCGCGCAGTGCTGCCGCATCCGAATACCCGTTGAAAAGATTCTGATCGAAATCAATCGTGGCCGCGTAGGAGTCCCTGATCTGGTCGGTTCCCGTCACTAGTTCGCCGCCTGCACGCGCGGTACCGGTGTTGCCGCGGCTGTAGGACAGGTTTCCCGCAAGTTTCGGAAGAAACGGCGCATACCCACCGTTCGACCGCAAACGTGCCGCTTCGTAACTTTCGCGAGCAGAGGTCAGTTGAGAATTGTTTTTTCTCGCCTGATCCACGGCGGCCTGCCAGTCGAGGGTTTCCGCGGAAGCCCTGTAAGACATGAATAATCCAGACGCGATCCAGGCAATCGCGAACCAGCAGGCGTCACGAGATTTCATTGAAAAAAATATAGAAAACGCCTGGGAGGATGTCGAGAGAATAGAGGTACGTCCCGCTCGGTGAGGGGAGGCAGAAAAAAAAGGGACGGCCCTAGGGCCGCCCCTTTTCTAAAATGCGAGTCGGGCGAAATTAGTAACGACCGCCGCCGCCGCCGCCGCGACCACCACGACCGCCGCCGCCGCCGAAGCCGCCGCGACCACCGCCGCCGCCACCAAAGCCACCGCCGCCGCCGCCGCCACGGTTCTCGCGAGGCGCCATCGGGCGGGCTTCGTTGACCGTCATCGCGCGGCCGTCGTAATCAGCGCCATTGAACTTGCTGATCGCATCGGCAGCTTCCGCATCCGTCGACATTTCGACGAAGCCGAAACCTTTGCTGCGGCCGGTGTCACGATCGGTGATGATCTTGGCCGATTCCACGGTTCCACATTGCGCGAACGTGTCCTGCAGAATCTGGTCGGTTGCTGAGAACGGAAGATTTCCTACGTACAGTTTCTTACCCATGAGACCTCCTTAAGGCGTTGGGAGCCGCTAAAGAGGAATTGGGCCCTATTGCCCTCAGTCTCGTTTAGTAGCAGAAGAACTTGCGGTACTAACTTAGCACCGTTCGCTCTCTTAAAACAGGTAAATGTCCTACCTGACTGATCAAACCCTCAAATCGCCTTAAGTTAAAAGGACCTAGATGCATAACCTGGTCCATCGCAGGGTGTCGTTTAGGCGGCGCGACCGACTTTTTCACTGCGTCTGTAACGGTACTGCCTGAAGGCCTTCCGAGCGACCGGCAGAAGCGCGAGAATGAAGAGCGAACTGAACCGTCCGCGCCTGCTGAAAGATTTTATGGTTTTATAGGTGGCGTATTTCGAAAAAAATCCCATGTAGGATTCCTCCTTTTATTAAATAAACAAAATTAAAATAAGTCATTCAAGACCTAAGCCGCATAGAGAATGCAGCCAGGCCGGCGGCTGCAACCGTCAGCAATCCCGAGCGGCGGTGACGTCCCAACCACATAGGCAGGCTGAAGGAGTGTGCCTCGAAATCGAAGGGCCCATGCGTTTGAAGCGAGCCAGGAACGGACTCCCAGAGATTTCCTTCTGAAGATGCACGAGTCGGCTGTGACGAAGTCTCCTGGGCGGAGTAGCCCCTTTTTCCAAGGAACCAGTCTCCGAGACGCGGGAGGAATTTCTCGACGAGGATCGCCTTGGTCGTGGGAAGTCCGATCCAGTATTCGCGTTTTGGATGATAAGCGGCGTAAAAAATGCTTTTTTCGACAATCTCGGGTTGAAAAACTGGGGAGACGGGGCGTGGTAGATGGGAAAGACGGGACTTTGCCCACTGAAATTGAGGTGTATTCACCGCAGGCAGGTGAACGGTCGTGAGCTTCAGGTTGCTCCTGTCGTGAATAAGCTCTGAGTGCAAGGAATTGGTGAATCCGAGGATCGCGTGTTTGGCGGCACAATAAGCGGATTGCAGCGGGATGCTTCGGTATGACAGTGCGGATCCGACCTGGACAATCGTACCCCGGTCGCGCGGGAGCATCGAGGATAATGCCGCTTTTGTGCCGTTCACATAACCCAGAAAAGTGACTTCCATTACGCGACGGAACTCTTCCGGTGGCGTCTCCTTGATTGGAGCGTAGACGGAAACCATGGCGTTGTTGATCCATATATCGATGGGACCATACGCACTCTCGACTTTCTTCGCACACTCGCTGATCGCCTCCGGATCAGCAACATCGGCTGGCAAGATCAAAGCCTCTCCGCCGAGTTTCTCCACCTCCGCACGCGTTTCGTCCAGTCGGTCGATACCCCGGGCGATCAAACCGATGCGGGCTCCTCTTTTTGCGAACTCACGTACCACGGCTCGTCCGACCCCGGCCGATGCACCAGTGATCACGACGATGGACCGGTTTTTTTTTACGAGACGCATTGCAAGCCCTCGACTAGTGGAAATTGCAAGGACCGAACCCATGAAGAGCAGGGACCTCGGAGGTGCTGCCTGTTGCCCTAGTCGGAATATGCCTTGCAACCCCCTGGGTCATGGCGGAACCCCTGAGAAAAGACGAACTGATCGACCGACCCTACTATTTGCCCCGATCCGAGCCCAAGGTACTGCGGCCGCCAGAGCCTTTGCGACGAGATACAAGTGAGCAGGCTTTTGCCGTACTCCGGTTCGGTTTTACGGCGGCGCCGATCATAGCAGGATTGGACAAGTTCTTTCACGTGCTCGTGAACTGGGATCTTTACCTTGCGCCTCAGGTACCCGCTTTGCTGGGAGTAAGCGGCCCCTCTTTCATGCAGGGAGTGGGTGTGATTGAAGTGATCGTCGGCGTCGGAGTGGCCCTCAAACCGAGGATCTTCGCCTATGTACTTTGCCTATGGCTTTTCGGCATTGTTGGGAACCTTCTGATTCAGCAGAACTATTACGATATCGCGCTTCGGGATTTCGGACTGGCGCTCGGTGCTTTCGCATTGGGTCGCCTGGCGTCCTCCCGCTATAGGTCTCTCCGTTCCTGGTCTGTTTGAATTCCGAGCTGAAAACTGCCATAAAGCCAGGATGGAACATTTAAAGATCTCGCGCGCGGAGGGTGCAAGGCGCACACTTCTTGCGGCGATCGGGAATTATAGCCACCTGATATGGGATTGGAACGGAACCCTGCTGGACGATGCAGGTTTATGCACTGAAGTGATTGGTGAGGTTTTGTCTGAGTATTCGCTCGATCCGATTTCACTCGAGCATTACCGTGAAGTTTTCTCGTTTCCAGTGATCGAGTATTACAAAAAGCTGGGATTTGATTTTGAGAAGGTGCCATTTGAAACCGTGGGTGATCGCTTCATCACCCGGTACTCCGAGCGGGTGACCGCCGCCCGTTTGTTCGATGGAGTCCCCGAGATGCTCGATGCCCTTCAGAACCGCGGAACCCGGCAATGGATTTTGTCCGCAGCCTCGCAGTGGGATCTGGACCAGGTGACCTCACATTTTGGAATACGGGGGCATTTCACCGAAATCTGCGGAATAGAGAACCAGTATGCTGCAAGCAAAGTGGAGCGGGGCCGTGACTTGATGAAACGCGCAGGATTTCCCCGCGAACAGACGCTACTGATCGGGGACACGAATCATGATCTTGAAGTTGCCAAAGAGCTTGGCATCAGCGCTCTTCTGGTGGCCGATGGGCACCAGAGTTATGGGCGCCTCAGTCTGCTGCACGAACGAGTGTTGAAAAGCCGTTTTATTTGAGAAAATTCTTATTCAAGGAATGCGGCCGGCTATCCGAAAAGAGAATGGATGAGGCCGGTCCTATGCGCGATTGCATGCGCGTTCATGCTTTTTCAATCGACGTATTAGTGGACCAGACGGTACTTCGAGGGTTTCGCCCCGCAAATGTGGCAATCCTCGGTCGGCATGCCGAATTCGAGGTCTCCGCAAACCGGGCAGATATAAATTTCCATCTTGCTCAGGTCCTTGCCTTGTTTCACGGCTTCGAGGGCCGTCTCGTAAAGGCGTGCATGGACCTTTTCCGCGCCCAGCGCGTACTCGAGCATGGTCTTCGCGCGATGTCCCTCGGCCTTCGCTTCATCGACCATGGGAGGGTACATTTCCTCCGCTTCATGCGTTTCGCCCGCTACGGCTGATTTCAGGTTCTCGAGAGTGCTCTGGACTCCGCCCATATTTTGAAAGTGGGCGAGAGCGTGAATCGTTTCAGCCTCAGCGGCCGCGCGAAAGAGAGTCGCGATCTGAGAAAAACCTTCCAGATCGGCTTTCTTCGCGAAAGCGAGGTATTTACGGTTGGCCTGGCTTTCGCCGGCGAAAGCGATTTTCAGATTTTCTTGTGTAGGCATGGCAGGGGCTCCTTTGATTATGTCCGAAATGTACTTGAAAGACACGCGGGGTCAAGGTGCTATTGAGCAAGAGACCGAAGAGTTGTTCCCCAGCCTGTGTCCGCATGAAACCTCAGACGCTCGTATTCCCTGCCAAACCGATCCCAGAGGTCACGATTCGTTGGAATCCAGATGGAAACTCCTGAGGCCCGCTGAAAACGTGGAGTCGCCTGATTCGCCACGATGAACGATGAAAGCGCCTCGCGAAGCCGGGCGGAATGGGCTTCGAGTTGCGCGGAGGCGGCGGAATTCCTCAGGTGCGCCAGGAAATCCCCCAGGTCCACATAGTCCGTCAATGTGAATTGAAGTGAAGACCGTGCCGAGCGAAGAACCTCTTTCCGGCTCTGCCGAACAACGTCCTGAAGGGTCGTGGAAAACGCGCGCAAAGAAGTGGTGACGGGTGAGATGTTCTTCAAATCGAAAGCCGAGAGGGTGGCGTCTTTCTTGGGGCCGTCTGGACCCGAATACGTTTCAATGTACGTTCGCGCGAGAAGTTTCGAAACGGTTGCTGCGTCAATATCGGGCTTTGCCGTCCACCGAGAGAGAAATGCCTGATACGGCCAGCCGTCGCCGGGTTCAGTCGCTTGGGAGCCAATGAAATACTCGACTGAGTCAGACATCTCGGCCGCGATCTCGAGCATTCCCATCAGGCAGGCGTCGCTTCCGTAAATATCAATCTTTCGTCCGATGATTCGCGAAGCTTCAGTCATCGCCATGCCCAATTGACGAGTGGTGATCGCGTTTCCGCTCAGGTCATCAGGACTGATATCGAAGGGAGAAACGCCGGTCTCGAAGACCTGTTGCATTTCGGGCTCGCGCCATCCGGTGCCGTGGCTCCAGATATTCACGAAATAGCGTTTGGCTGGATATTGCTCGACACCCCAGCGAATGAACTCGACGAGATTCCGCCAGTCACCCATGTCCAAACCCTTCAGTTCCTGGAGGACGGGTGAGGTGACCTTCCGGCGGTCCGTGTCACGCGTGATGTAAAGTCTGCGGGCCGATTTTGCGCTTTCACTGGCCCACTGAACCACGACGTTCACCTGAGCCGTGGAGCCGACCGTTTCCATCTGGTTGACATTGATCCCGCCATAAGGATCCAGATTATTGTTCCCATTCAGGTAGGTGAGGAATGTCCATTCTTTCAGGCCAGAGCGGACCAGGGCGTCAGACCCTGCCCTTGACCATTCAGGAGCAAGGAGCAAGAGCGCGGAGAGAGCAAGCGCGATCGGATGAAAGAACCGGAAGCTGGCAATCATGACTGCAGCATAGTCGATCTTTTCCGGCGAAGCGAGCGGTCAGGACCGCAGGACCTGCGGCAATTACGGAACACAGGTGAACTGTGTCGGCCCGCAGCTTCCGTCTGAGCAGGCCAGGGCCTCAGTTCGGTCACATCCCGCCGTACAGGGCTGACACCCCCCATCACAGGCGGTTCCGTCAGGAACGCCGGCGCATGGAAACGGGCTCGGACTCGGACTCGGACTTGGACTGGGACTGGGACTGGGTTCTGGGGTCGGTGAAATCGTTGGAGACGGAGACGGTTCGATCACCGCAGGTTGGCCGACCTGTAATGTACCGACCATGTTCGGATGAATCGTGCAGTGGTAAGGGAACGTTCCAGCGGTGTTTGCTATGATCGAAGCGCGACCAGCGGGCGGAATGATTCCAGTGTCAAAGGCACCATTGTCGGCGGTGGCGGTGTGTTCAACCGAATCATTGTTGACCCAGGTTACCCTGGTCTCAGGGTTCACTCGCGCGAAGCTGGGGTTATAGGCGTCTGTTGTGAGTGTGCTCGCACCTTCGGGGATCGTGATGATGAGTTCCGGAACCGCGGCCGGCTGGGGTGACGGGGTGATGATCTGCTGTGTATCGTCATCGTCGCCGCAGGAAACCAGGCCGAGAACGGCGCCGGTCAACATGATGGCAAAGCTATTCCGAATTATGTTGCGCATGAGAAACAGGCCTCCTGGAATAGGGACATGCTCATGCAACGGGGGTGCCCTCAGAATCCGCTCTCAAAAAAAATCAGGGAGTGATACTTAATTCACGGTGTCACCTGCAGAACCCGGCAATTGGCCTCTCTACTTTCCATCGCTCTCCTCTGAACAGGTCTTTGACCGGTTCCTCGAATACGTTCGCGAAAAAGGTCTTGAGCTTTACCCCGCGCAGGAAGAGGCACTGCTCGAGCTATTCTCGGGAAAGAACGTCATTTTAAATACGCCGACCGGGTCCGGGAAATCCCTGGTCGCAGCGGGGCTTCATTCTCTGTCCCTGGCGCAAGGGCGGCGTTCGATCTATACCTGCCCGATCAAAGCCCTGGTGAACGAAAAGTTTCTGGCGCTTTGCAGGGATTTCGGTCCCGATCAGGTGGGTATGATCACCGGTGATGCCACGGTGAATCCCGATGCACCGATTCTTTGTTGCACCGCCGAAATCCTTGCGAACGATGCGCTTAGAATGGGGGCTCGTACCCCGATTGACGACATCATCATGGATGAGTTTCATTATTACGCGGATCGCGACAGGGGAGTGGCATGGCAGGTACCTCTTCTCACACTTTCGCAATCACGTTTCCTGCTGATGTCCGCCACGCTTGGCGAGACCGCTTTTTTCGAGAGGGAACTCACTACACTTAACGGCAAAGAGACCGTGACAGTCCGTTCCGAGCAGCGTCCCGTGCCTTTGGAATTTCAATACAGCGAGATTCCCGTCCACGAAGCCGTGGCGAAACTTGTCGCGGCGAACCGGGCGCCGATTTATCTCGTCAGTTTCACGCAGAGAGGTTGCGCGGAAGAGGCGCAGAATTTCATGAGCGTGGACCTTTGCACGAAAGAGGAAAAACGCGCGATAGCGGAAGCTCTTGAAGGCTTCAAGTTCTCCAGCCCCTACGGCAAGGAGTTTCAGAAGTTCCTGAAACACGGGCTTGGACTGCATCATGCGGGACTTCTTCCGAAGTACCGGGTGCTCGTCGAAAAACTGGCTCAAAGAGGCCTCCTTAAGATCATCTTTGGCACCGATACCCTGGGGGTCGGCGTGAATGTCCCGATACGTACCGTCCTTTTCACGAAACTGTGCAAATTTGACGGCCAGAAAACCACGATTCTCAGCGTTCGTGACTTCAAACAGATCAGCGGACGCGCCGGACGCAAGGGTTTCGATGAGCAGGGTACGGTCGTGGTGCAAGCGCCCGAGCACGTGGTTGAAAACCTCAGGCTCGAGCAGAAAGCGGCCGATGATCCCAAGAAGTTGAAGAAGCTGGTGAAGAGAAAGCCTCCGGACAAGGGTTATGTGCCATGGAATCGCGAGACCTTCGATCGCCTCGTGAATGGCCAACCCGAGCAGCTCGTATCCCGTTTCAAGGTTTCGCATGCCATGCTGCTTCAGGTGCTGGACCGGAAGGATGAGGACGGGTGCCGTGCGATGGCGACTATCATCCGAAAATGTCACGAGGGACCGAGCACGAGAAAATACCTCGGGAAGACCGCGTTTCAGCTTTTCCGGTCACTGGTGGATCGAAAGCTCATCGAATTGAATCCGCTGCGGGTGAATGTCGATCTGCAGGAGGATTTCTCGCTGAATCAGACTCTGGCGCTTTATCTCATCGATACGCTGAAGCTGCTGAATCCGGAACACCCTGATTACGCGCTGGATGCCCTGACTCTGGTGGAATCTATTCTTGAGGACCCGGACCTTGTGCTGCGGAAGCAGCTCGATCGCATCAAGACGGAAAAAATGGCCGAGATGAAATTCGCCGGCGTGGAATATGACGAGCGAATCGAGGAGCTGGACAAGCTCGAGTATCCGAAACCGAATCGCGAATTCATCTACGACACTTTCAATGAGTTCTCCGCCAAACACCCCTGGGTAGGTCAGGAAAACATCCGCCCGAAATCGATTGGACGCGAGATGTACGAATTTTATCATTCGTTCGCGGATTACATTCGCGAGTACGACCTGCATCGCGGTGAGGGGCTGCTGCTGCGTTATTTATTCGACCTCTACAAGGTGCTGGTTCAGACCGTTCCCGCTTACGCGAAAAACGATGAGATCGAACTCATGCAGACATACTTCGGGACCATGGTTCGTTCCGTCGATTCGAGCCTTCTTGAAGAATGGGAACGCATGCGAAACCCCGCGTTCGCCGCGAAGCGTGAAGTGACGGCAGGTGAGGGCAGCGGCGCGGAGCCGCAGGTCAGCGAAGGCTTCCCGGATCCTGTCCGGAACAAACGTGCTTTTCAGGTATTGCTCAGGAATGAGATCTTCCGCTTCATCAAGGCGCTGGCGTCCGGCGATTACGAAGCGGCGCTGGCGCTGGTCGGAGACGATCCGAATTGGTCGCGGGACAAACTCGATGACGTCATGAAGGGCTATTACGCCTCGGAGCATTCACGCCTTCGAACCGATAACGTCGCGCGCGCCCCTCAACATCTTCATCTGTCTCCGATCGAGGGCGGAAAGATGAGCATTCATCAGATGATGATTGACCCGGAATCGCATAACGACTGGGTTGTCGAGCTGGAACTCGATCTTGAGTCGTCACGTGAGGCGCTCAGGCCGGTTCTTCATCTGCTTCGAATTGGCCCAGTGGTGGCTTAACGCCTCGGGTATTTCGAGGAATACGCCGCTGGATCACATTCGCTGGCGGTGAGGTTGCAGCGGATCTCGTAAATGTAATTCGCGGATTCAGCGATTGCAGCTTCGTTGCGCCCGACCAAAATGGAGCCCGAGGTCGGAAGAAGCTGTTTGCCGAGGTAAAAGAATCTGACGCTGAAGCGCGCTGGATCGTTGCTGATCAAGCCCTTCAGGAATACCTCGCGCCCTTTATCGGTGTCGTCGATGAGGCTGTCATCCACTTCCCATTCGCCTTCGTCCTGGGGCCCGAGACAGACCGGATAATACGTGAGCCGGGTTGCTTCGATTTTCGCCAGCAGTGCCGCATCGGTGCTGCCCGATCGCGCGCTCCAGACCTGGTCCTGAGAAATGCGATTTCGATCGAAAACCGTGATCGCGCAGCGGGTGGCTGGCGCTTCGGCTATTGCGGGGGTCGCGGGAAGGACCGGTACGGCAACCGGTGTCGCGGCATTGTCCTGCAGTGCCTGGCCTTCATCGCTGAACGAGACTTCATCTTTTCCGCAGCCTGCGATCATTGTTGAACTCACAAGAACCAGAACGAAAAATTTTTTCATAAAGACCTCAATCTCTCTGAAGGTCTATACGCAACAAACAGGCCAGTCGGAAAGCGAGAGGATAGTGTTTAAATGGCTGAATTTTAATGACTTTTTATCTTAGCCACTGAGCTCACTCTGTTGAGTATTTTGACAGGTGTTGAGTGAGTTGAGCAGGTCGACTGGGACGAGTAGCTCATGTCATTCCCGCCAACAGGGTTTTCAGATGCGAATAGTTCCCCTTCCACGCTTTTGCCGACCCAGTGGGCACTGGAAGTTCCTCCATCGTCTCGAAATTGCCGACGATGAAAACGCGGATACCCACTCGTGAGGCGGGAAGGTCCATTTTAAGATCATTGCCGATGAGAAGGCAGTCTTCGGCCCGGTACTCGCGATTCTTGAGTATCTGCTGATAGTATGCCGGCGACGGTTTGCACGCCTGCATGATTCGGACATCGGTCACGAAAGAAAATACCTCGGGATCGATACCAGCCCACTTCAAGCGCAGATTCATGATCTCGGATGGCCAGACCGGATTGGTGGCAAGGGTGAGTGGGTAGTGCTCCTTCGCCCAATCCAGAAATTCGCGCGCACCCTCGATGGGAAAGAAGTGCTTTTCGAGCTGAGGGAAAATCGCCTGAACCGCCTCCCGGAGTACCCGCCGGCCTTCGGTGGGCTCGAGTTTCATTCTCTTCGAAAAGAGTTCAATGACGCGGACGTCGTTCGTGAGCTGTGCCGAAGGAACTCGGAATTCACGGTAAATAGCGAGCAGCGTCCTCGCTGCCGTGCTCCAACTTCCATACATTTTCAATGTGGACACCGCTTTTCCCACGAAATCGAGCGACAGAAAGACGCTTCGATTTCCAAGCAGCGTGCCGTCAAGATCGACGAGAAGATTTTTGATGGGTGCACCGGTGACCGGGTTTTCGGAGCTCATGACCCAAGTATAACCAGTGACGCATGAGTCGGGAACCTGGATTGCAGAACAAGCAACAAAGGAAATGATTTTATGCGGAGATTCTATTTGTGGGCTTTGGTCAGCAGTGCGCTCATGGTGGGCGCGACCTCCTGCGGAGATGATGACGATGCTCTGCCGGGCGTGAATCCGGATCAGCCTGGCACGGCTACCCAATGGCTGGAGACGTCGCGCAGGGTCCGATGCGCGGCGGGGAATGACGGATCGGGCGTCTGCACCGCCGGAAAGTTCATCGTCACTCAGGAAGGTCGCTTTATCTTCTCGAACACGGCCATAACCGGTCAGCTGACTGTTGAAGAACGGGCGTCTTTGGATGCCGCGGCCAATGCTGTTCGCGACAACCTGGATGACCCTTTTCAATGTGAGGGTGTTGCGGGTCCCGGTCCTCTGGTCGCGACCGAGGCGGTGACATTGACCCCCTTGGAAGGCGGGGAGGTCGTCGTTTACGAGTTCAATCAGGATGACGGGCGAAGGTGCATTCTGGGCAGCGAGGCCGAGGTCATGGCACTTCGCACGATTCTCGCCGAACTGATGCGAAAGTACGCACCCG
>MEPR01000081.1:0-40076 GCA_001769835.1 Bdellovibrionales bacterium GWB1_55_8 | reverse complement strand
TCTGTTCTCCTGATGATCCGAATTGTTTTGAAACCGCAGTGCTCAAATTCTGTACCCGAACCGGGGAATGCGTCCCGAACGAGCCGGTATGCGCGATGCCATCCGGAATTCCAAGTCCGTCACCATCGCCTTCTCCCTCTCCGGAACCGAGCCCGATCGTCTGATCAGGAGGTGCGAGCTCCGAAATAGTTTCTGGTCTCGCGGATGATCACCGGCGAAAGCATGACCAGGGCTATCAAATTCGGAAAAGCCATCAGGCCGTTGAATACGTCGGACAGGGCCCAGACAAAGTCGAGTTTCAGAATTGCTCCGATCCCCGCAACGAGAACCCAGAGAATGCGGTAAGGAAGAATGGCCTTTTCACCCCAGAGGTACTCGATTGCTTTTTCGCCGTAGTAGCTCCAGCCGATCACCGTGGAATACGCAAACAGGATGATGCTGGTAGCGACGATATAGGTTCCCCATTCACCCGGGAGGCCGGTCTTGAAAGCCAAAGAGGTGAGCGCCGCTCCGTTCATTCCGGTGTGCCAGGTGTCCGTAACGATGAGAACCAGGCCCGTCATGCTGCAGACGACCAATGTATCAATGAATGTCTGAGTCATGGACACGAGTGCCTGACTGACGGGATGGCGGGTTTTCGCCGCGGCTGCCGCAATAGGCGAGCTTCCCAGTCCTGATTCGTTTGAAAAAATTCCGCGTGCCACGCCAAGTCTCATGGCAAGCATCACGCTTGAGCCTGCAAACCCGCCGGTCGCGGCCGTCGGTGAGAACGCCTTTTCAAAGATGAGCGCAAAGGCACCGGGAATCTTGTCGAGATTCAGAAACAGGATGGTCAGGGCGCCGAGTATATAGAGAACGATCATCAGCGGCACAAAGAACGAGGTCACTCTGCCGATGCTTCGGATTCCGCCCAGAATCACGGCTGCCGTCGCGATGGCGAGTACGATTCCACTTACCGCCACGGGAACGTGAAAGGTGGATTCCATGGCTGCTGCGACTGAATTGGTCTGGACCATATTGCCGATCCCGAAAGATGCGATGACGGCGAAGACCGCGAAAGCCAGCGCCAGCCACTTCCAGCCGAGGCCCTGTTCGATGTAGTACATCGGCCCGCCGCACATGTTTCCGTTCCGGTCTTTGGTCCGGTACTTCACCGCCAATACGGCTTCAGAGTATTTTGTAGCCATCCCGACCAAGCCGGTCACCCACATCCAGAACATCGCCCCTGGGCCGCCGATGGCAATGGCCGTGGCCACGCCCGCGATATTTCCCGTTCCGACAGTCGCGGAGAGCGCGGTCATCAACGCTTGAAAGTGCGAAATGTCGCCCGGTTCGTCTGTCTTTTCACGACGTTTGATCAAACCAAGATAAAGCGCATGTCCCAGCTTGCTGAATTGAAGTCCCTTCAATGCCAACGTCAACCAGAGGCCTACGCCCACGAGAAGGATGATGAGAGGCAAGCCCCAGACCATGGCACTGAGTTGTTCAATGAATTGTGTCGCGGACTGTTCGGAAGCTGGCATTTTTTTCCCCTTTCCTAATAGTAGAGGGCAGCGGGCGTTCGAGATCAAATGGAATTTATTCGCCCGGGGGCTATTTGACTTCTCTCATCTTTCCAAATCATAATGGCGAAACCATAATTGGCGGGAAGTCAACATGCGCGCTTCATCGGATCACATTCTTCTGACCATTGGTGGCGAAGACGAAGAGTTACTGCGGGAGCTCGCGGCGCTGGCTCATGACGGCAAGTCCTTTCTGGTTGTTCCGCATTCCGCGTCTGAAAGGCTTTCTCTCCGGATCAATTCCGTCGGGCCATGCGTTTTGCTTTTTGTGATCTCCTCAGTCGATCAGATCAAGGAACTGGCCAACGAGTTCAGAACTGAGCTTTTGCCGTACATCCGGCGAAATACGGTGACGGCTATCGCGGTGAACCGCGTGCGACATCATGAGATTCCGCGAATTCTGAAGAAGATCGGCTTTTCCGAGGTGATCTCGTCAGCCTCGATCACGGCTCCCTCGCTCAAGGTTCGCATTGAGGCTGTTTTCCGGAGCATGTTTCCGGTTGTTTCTCAGACGATCGTGCGAAAGTCCGAGCGCTTCGACAGGATTGGCACCCTCGTCGTCAGGGAGTGCAAGCTGGAGATTCTCGATCCGCTCGGGGTCGAGTCGGATTGCTGGTTATTACGGAAACCGCAGGATATTCGCATTGTGAACGAACAGTGGATCATTGATCTGATCGGGCCCGGTCCCTCGGTCGGACGCTGGGCGCGTCTTCCCGCCGCGATTCTCAATCCTTCTGACGGCCACTCGATCTGGGAATGGAAACCCCGCAAGAAGCATGCGGAGCTCTTCGTCTCGGGTGAGGGCAGCTGGGTTTTCGAGGGCAAAAAACCTAAATTTGATGATTTTCATTGGACCTTCACCAGCAAGTACCCAAAGCTCACTTATTTCGAACGGGAACAAGCGGTCGTGGACTTCTTTCGCATAGGCGAAGGTCGTATCCTGCACATTGCCCAGAATTCGGATATTGCCAAGAACAAGTGGCCCGCGATCCAGGCAAGTGTGTTGAACGATTATCATCTGCCGATGGAATGGATCAAGAATGCCCGTCCGAAAGCATGGAATCTGGGCGCGGCAGCTTCCGGACCGTCATGGCACCGCCTCATGGCTGCTCCTGAGGAGCAGCCCGTCCCGGGCGTGTCGAATGCCGAGGTCGTAAAGAAAATCACGCAGTTCTGGGCACCTGGCAAGCAGCTCTTCAATCCGATTGACCAGCCGGAAGAGCGCGCCAATGTGATACGCGAGATTGCCGAGTCCGAGTGCTCCGCGCTCTTGTGGACGCATGGTCAGAGAATCCGGTTTGCTGCCAGGCTGCGCGGAGCCGAGGACCAGTATCACGCCATTATTCTGGAGCTGCCGAAGACTCTTTCGCCGGTCGAGCTCATGACGGCTTTGCGCGAGCAGGAAGAGAGCCGGCTCTATGTCAATATCGCATTGCGCCGAGGCAGCGTGTTTTTCTCCACAGTTTCCACGGCCGTGTCGATCGAGGAAGATTGCCTGCGCATCGACATCCCGGATGAAATTTACCAGGTTCAGCGGCGGAGTCATTTCAGAAGGATTTTTCTCACCGAAGATAAGACGCTATTCGTCCGTATCGGGAGTGAATTCAATCCGGTTTCCAATATCAGTGGCGGAGGCATGGCCTTTTCCGCTGACCTTTCCCAGCAAGCCGTTTTTGAGCCGGGAACGGTCCTCAAGAAAATCAGCTTTATCATCTATAATGAAACCATCAGCTGCAAGGCGGTAGTGCGGTGGCGCACCGTCACGGAAGATGGCGAAGATGGCAAACCCGAGGACCGGCTTTCAATCGGAATCCAATTCGAGGGGCTGCGCGTTTCGGATCAGCAGCTGATCAATCTCTACGTTCTTGAGGAAGGATTCGAATACTTCCGCAAATACACCCTTTATAAAGCCGAAAACAGGGAGTAGCGGACTCTCGCAAGACTCCGCTACTCCCGGACGTTCATCGGATTGTGATTACGGCGTCACCTCAGGCGAGGGCGTTTCGGTTGGCTCCGGACTGGGTGTCTCCGTTGGTGACGGAGATGGAGCCGGAGACGGAGACGGTGAAGGGCTCGGCTCGACGGCGGGTTGCTCTTCCGTCTGGCCTGCGACCTGTTCCAGTTCCCCACAGGCGACTGGCAGCGTGCTTGAGGCAGGGCCGGCAGCCGTAGTTTGCACGGTTTCCGGCAGCTGAGTTTCCGGATTCACACCATAAACAACAACAACCTTGTCGGCGAGTGTCAGCGGCTGCTCCGCGCCGAGGGTTGCAACGCTGGTATCACCCTCAGGCGTCGCACGTCTGAGATCCGCAAGCAGAGCATCCAGATTCGTGCTGGCAATGTAATGACTGACTCCATCACTGTTCGCGACGGGGTAGAAGGCCTCTCCTGCGCTGAAGGAATTCAGGTCTCCGTCAAAAGGAATCAGCGATCCGGCGTGAGCCGCGAAGGCTTCCTGTGCGTCGACATAGCTGTCGAAGTTCGTGTCTTCCGCGAACGATGGGCATGCGGTGCCTGCATGCAGACGGACGGGATGCGCGATGTTCTCATCGAGACCTTCCATGGCGATAGCGACGCCGAAGCGATTCTCATCGACGACGATGACCGCGTCGCCTGATAAAAACCCATTCACGGCTCCAAAGGACGTGTTCAGGGGCGTGAGTTCTGCGACGAATACCCTACGTTGATCGCCGGCAGCCGGCGTGGGGCTTGAGGCAGGAGTTGCAGTCGGCTCAGGGCTGGGCGTCGCGTCGGGGGTTGTCTGGCTGAGAGCCCAAGGGGTTGCTGCGGCAAATGTGACCACGGCGATCGCCCATAGGTTGATATTTTTGGACATAGGAATCCCTTTCTCACGGCACTAGGCTGCCGTGGCTGAATGTGACTTCGGTCTTAGGTTTCCTATCCGCCACTGCAAAGCGCGTGCAGCTTGAAGTGAATTTCCGCTCTACATGCCGGCCGAATGACATTCACCGCAAGAGTGGTCAATCACACCGGTGTCCGGAATGGACCAGCTGACACCAGGGGCTCCCGTATGGCAGCGGAAGCAATCGGCATAGCTGTGGTATTGGCCATGACATCCGTGCCACCTTCCGCCGGAATCGCGGTAGCCTCCACAGCCTTGATCCGTGTGGCTGAAATTGGTCGTGCCGACGCGCGCGGCAGGGCGGTCGGACGCGTGGCAGGCGGAACAGGCGGTCGGCGCTGGCTGATGAGAGTAGCTTCCACCAGACCAGGTGATCCCGGGTTGCTGGTGGCAGCCCGCACAGTCTGCCGCTTGAACTCTGGCATGGTCAAAGCCGTTTACGACGGACGCAGGTCGATCCGTCGAATGGCAGTTCACGCATTGGGTGGGTTTCGGACTATGGCCATAAGTTGCCTCGCTCCAGGTGAAGCCCGGACGTTTGTGGCAGTTCGAGCAGTCGGCGCCACTTGCCGTATGGTCAAATCGATTCACAACTGCCGTAGGGCGCTTCGAACTGTGGCACTCCGCACAGCTTGCAGGGGCCGGCTCGTGCGAAAAAAGGCCGCCAGCCCATTGTTCTCCCGGACGAGTGTGGCAGTTCGCGCAATCGCCGGAACCGCCTACGGAGTGCAGGAAGTGATCGTTCACGAGCAGGCTGGGCCGATCAGATTCATGACACGGTAAACAGGTACGTATTGAAGCCCCGCTCGCTGCGTGATCAAAGAGGAATGCTGTCACCGTGGTGCTCGCCGGCTTGTGACAACCGATACAATCCTGTTCCCCGTAATGGTCGGCTGGTCGCCAGCCGGTATGGCATGAACTGCAGCTCTGAGGTGCCGGATCGTTGGCCGGATGTGGGCTGCCGATCGACAGTTTCCAGGGTTTCGAAGGATCCAGATGGCAACCCATGCAATCTTTTTCCGGAAAGTGATCTTCGGTTTTACGCGCAGCCTCATGGCAGGGCAAGCAACTGGCGATCACTTTGCCCGCAGAATTTCGATGATCAAAAATGAAGGGAAGACCTTTCTCGGCACGTGGACGATGGCATTCCGAGCAGTCTCGTTCGGGGAAGTGTGGCGCGGACCCGCTGTTCGGCGGAGGGAGAGAAACGTCGACGGGGCGTTTTTTCTCATGGCAAACGGCGCAGGATTCCGGAACGGGTACATGACTGAATTCCTGCGTGTCGTTCCACTGTGTTCCGGGATTGTGACAGTTGGCGCAATCAGCCCCCGAACCGTGTTTGAGGAATAATTTGAAAAGGGAAGTCACTGGACGATCTTCCTCATGGCAGCGGACGCATGATTGCGGCGGTGGAGTGTGTTTGAAATACTTGAGATCGAGCCATTCGGTTCCTGGCGTATGGCAATTCACGCAGTCGCCTGCAGCCGGATGGGGCGAGGCTGGTCTTCGCTTCTCGTGACAGCCTACACAGGTTCGCTCAAAGCCTTCGTGGTCGAGTCTTGCCCGGACGGTGCTGTCCACCTCAAGCAAGGTGCGGCTCTTCTGGCAGCCACTGAGGGCAAAGGAGAGCAGTATCGCTGCTGAAACCAAGAGAACCGCTCTGCTGATCACCGGCCACCTCCTATCGCTATGATAGAGAGCTTTTGCAGTCTTGCGTAGATCAGGTGGTTATTCTTTGAAATGGTTTCACAATGGCTGCGCTAGGCAATATTTACCGTGTCGGTTCATGTAGATGAACTGGCTCGTGTTTCTTCCGATAGCGCAGATTGAGAATCTCCACTGTGAGTGAAAACGCCATGGCGAAATAAATATATCCTTTGCTGATGTGAGCGCCGGTGCCTTCGGCAAACAGGGTTACGCCGATCAGCAGAAGGAACGACAGGGCCAGGATTTTTATCGTAGGGTGGCGGTGTACAAAGTCACTGATTGATCCGCTGAAGATCAGCATGGCGATCACGGCCAAAACCATCGCGATCACCATGATGGCAATCTGCTGGGCCATGCCGACTGCAGTGATGACCGAATCCAGTGAAAAAACAATATCCAGTAAAATGATCTGAAAAAGAATGGTGTTGAAGCGGGCTTTGCCTCCGCCGATGGTATGAAGCTCCTCGGCTCCTGCTTCGAGCTTGTTGTGGATTTCGTGGGTCGCCTTGGCGATGAGAAACAGGCCGCCGAAAAGAAGAATCAGGTCCCGACCTGAAACAGCGTGGCTGAAAACAGAAAAAAGAGGCTGTGTCAGGCCCATCACCCAGGAGATTGAGAACAGGAGCATGAGGCGTGTGATCAGCGCCAGTGAAATGCCGATCTTCCGCGCCTTCTCTCTTTGTGCGGCGGGAAGTTTTCCAACCAGGATCGCGATGAAAACGATATTATCGATTCCCAGGATAATTTCCATTGCGGTTAATGTAACGAGGGCGATCAGCGCTTCAGATGTCAGAAGGGATTCCATGTGACCCTTTATAGGTCACTTGGATGTCTCCTTCAATGAATCTCTGACCCAGAATGTCCAAATTGGATCAGGCGCTTTTCTTGGACGGCGCTTCGGTACTGAGTTTCGCTTCCAGGGTGACATTTGCCCGAAGAACCCTGGACACGGGGCACCCTTCTTTTGCGGCGAGGGCGATATTCTGAAACTCATCCCTGCTGATACCAGCTACTTTCGCAGTGACTTCGAGGTGAAATTCCGTGATGGACCACTTACCGTCCGCCTGATCGAGGGTGGCGGTGTTTTTGGAAAATATTTCCTCCGGACTGTAACCTGCTTTGGTGAGTTCGCCCGCGAGAGCCATTGAAAAGCAACCGGCATGAGCGGCCGCTATCAGTTCCTCGGGATTGGTACCCGGCTCGTTCTCAAATCGAGTTTTGAATGAATAGGGGATGTCAGACAGGACCCCGCTTGTCGAGGTCAGTTTTCCCGAGCCATCCTTCAATGATCCCAGCCACCTTGCCGATGCGCTTCTTTTCATATACCGGGCGAATATGCATCGCCTATTCCAGACGAAGCGGGTTAAAATCACTTAAACTCAAGTTAAACCTCATGAGGATACTCCCGTGAAAATTTCCATTCGCATTGCATGCCTGCTCGCTTTGGCGTCGTTCTTTTATGGACCCTACTCGGAAGCCAAAGATCCTTCCAAGACACCGTTTCGCTGCGACATCGCCAAGCCGGCACTTACGGCCGGCAAACTTTCTTCATGCAGTGATTCCGTCGCGTGGAGTTATGGGCTGGATGAGATCCGGAAGAGTAATCCGGAGCTTTTCGAAAAGACCGTGCAGGAACAGGTAGCGGCCAATCCGAATGTTGGAAGCGGCGTGTTCACTTTGCCGGACGGCACCAAAAAGACGATTTATCGTTCCTCGTTTTTGTCCAATGCCCCTGCCTGCATTAAAGAGCTCGTGAGCAAGGGCGGCGTGAGATCCGTCGTGAATCTTTACAATATGGGTGACCTGGAGTCGCACACGCAGCTTTCGATTGATGAGAAGGCACAGTTCCAGAAAGCGGGCGCGCAGGTTTATACGGACATTCTCAATTATCAGTACAAGTTCAAGGAAGTGAAGAAAGAGAGAATCATCGACAAGGTCGCCGAGATTGTGTCGGTGGTTCAATCCGTTCCTGGAAACGTGCTGATGCATTGTTATGGCGGAATGCATCGAACGGGCCTTGTTTTCGCCGTCATGCAAAAATGCTTCAACAAGGTCCCGCTTGCACAGGTGTTGAACGAGTACCACTGTCACGTCGCTTACGAGAACGAGGAAAGAGCCGGTGGGCGTTCCAAGGATAACGAAGAAGTGATCCGGGATTTTCCCTGCGACAAGCTGAGCCCCTGAACTTAAAAGGCCTGAAGCGGGCGCTGATGGATCGCGGCTTTGATCATATCGATCGCGATATCGTAATCGAGCCCGTCGGAATCGTTTCCGGCGGTCAGGCGCCAGCCTTCGGGCGCTTCAGGATGAGGCCCGGAGATAACGACAAAGCCTTTCCCGGATCTGGTCTGGGAGATGGCTGGACTTCCGTTCTTGTAGCGCGCAACAACGCCATCTGACCACTCTGGAGTGCTCGGGCCGCCCCACCAGACAAGTTCCCGAGAGGAGCCATCCGGGAACGATACGGGAACCATCGCCGCGACGAGCGAGGAATTCCCGTCAGGCCAGAAATAGGGGAGAACGTCTCCCTTCGCCACCGCCATGCCATACCCTGCTGTCTGATCGGTATCCGCTTCCGGCCCTACGGCCACCCATGCGCCCGCGCAAAAGCCAACGTAGCCGACTCCGCGATCTCTGACCGCCTTACGAACGTTCAGTCGTGTGGCAGTCGTGAGATTCCCCGTGATCGTACCGCCACTTCCTCCAGGCACGATGATGAGTCCGAAGCTGGCGATTTCATCCAGAGTCATCGCATTGAGCTGCGCAGAATTGGCCAGATGGTAATTCATGCCGAGCGACTTGACGATGATTTCGGTGTTTTGCCAATCCGAGACGGAAACCCCTGTTCCGTTGAAAATCAGGGCATCGATCGTGTAGCTTCGCTGATCGGGAGTAGCGTTCGGGACCTCCACCGTGACTGGCGGATTTTTCGGATCCTCCAGGCTGGAATCCGGCAGGATTGCGGCCGGACTGCGTTCTGAGGCCGCAGTGCTTGAGCCCGGTCCATTGCAGGCGGCGGTCGCGAAAGTACTGATCAGAACCAGAAGAAAATATTTCATTCTTTGCGTCATCCGATTCATCCCCTTTCGCGGTGGTTACTGCGCGTGGTCGCAAACGTGCACCGTCGTTTCGCCAGTCGCGGCAGTCGCGGCAGTCGCGCCATATGTAAAGAGCTCTTCCTGGTAATAGTCGTAGTCGCTCGTGTACATGGAACTGCCCATGATGATCGGATACATGATCGAGGCATAGGCGCCTGTCGTGAGTGTCGTCGTCCGGTGTCCGCGATACAGAACGCAATGGCCAAGCTCGTGGTGGGCAAGGAGTTCACGTTGCGTTTCGGATACCGAGTTCCAGAAGTCGGGATCAAAGGTCACACGACGCTGATTTGTCCCCGTTTCACAGAGTCCGATGACAGAGGAGCCATAGGAGTCCAGGCTTGCGATCCGGATCTCAAGGGTTGGATTCTTCATGTCCGGGAGCACGTCGACACCCTGGATCTTCGCGTCATCCACGAATTTGTTCACGTATTTCGCCAATTCAGCGGGGCCTGTGTAAAGCTGCCCGGTGGTTGGGGCAGGTGTGGGTGTGACGGTAGGTGCGGGTGTCGGGGTTGCTGTGGGCGTCGGAGCCGGGCTCTCCGTCGGCGCTGGAGTATGAATCCAATCGGTGTCGTTTCCGACATTCGCCTCTTGTTCGCAACCGACCAGCAGTAAACCCAAACATAAGCCGAAAACCGCAGGAATCCCTGAGTACTTCTCTCTCATAGCGCAACCTCCTTGTTGGCGTTTTTATAAGTCTCAGAAGGGGTACGAGAGGCAGGTACAAAGGTGTCGAGATTTTGGCGGTATTTTTATAGTGGTCAATTGTTCTATATATGGAACAGTATTTTGAGAAAATACCGACTTATGGAACAGCTGCGGATCTGTTCATATGAGTGAACAAGGAGATTACATTTATGAAGGCATTTTTAATGGCAGCTCTGGTTTTGGTACCCGCGTCGGCGATGGCAGCTCAAGCGGATTATGTAGTGGATCCCGCAGCCTCAAAAGTCGAGTGGGTGGGGAAGAAGGTGACAGGACAACATAACGGCTCGATCGCTGTTAAGAGCGGTTCCGTGAAGTTGAATGGGAACAAACTTGTTGGTGGCAGGTTCAGTATCGATATGACCTCCATCCAATGCGCGGATCTGACGGATGCTGAATACAACAAGAAGCTGATCGGTCACCTCGAGTCGGACGACTTTTTCAGCAGCGCGAAATATAATGAAGCGACCCTGGTCGTGAAATCCGTGAAAGAGCGTGCGAGCGATGTTGAAATCAATGGTGATCTGACCATCAAAGGCACCACTCTGCCGATTTCGTTCCCGGCGAAAATCATAGCGGGCGCAGATAAGATATCCGCGACGGGAAAAATGCTGATTGATCGCACGAAGTACGGGATCAAGTACGGCTCGGGAAGGTTCTTCCAGAACCTCGGCGATAAAATGATCAACGATCAGTTCGAACTCAGTTTTTCGTTGATTGCGAAAAAATGAGCCAGTTCGTTTGATAGGTGATGAAAAGGGCCACGGCGATTGACGTGGCCCTTTTATGACTTGAATTCACTGGCCGCGCTGAGCATTGCCAGGAAACTTTTCAGTTTTGCGGGAAGAAAACGTTGTGCGGGGTATACGACATAGAGCGGCTCCTTTCCCGAGGACCACTCCGGAAGAACGCGGACCAGCTTTCCGGTGCGGATGGCGTCACGAGCCATGAACGTGGGGAGGAGTGCAATGCCTTCCCCACGCAGGGCGAGATTGAGCAGGATTCCCAAGCTGCTTGATCGAACACGGCTCAAGATCTCGGCTTCCACATGAGTCTTCCCGTTCTCGAGATGCCAGGTTCCGCCTTCACTTTGAGTGGTGAACAGAAGACAGGAATGTGTCGAAAGGTCCCGCGGGTGGGCAGGGGTTTTTCCCGCTTTCTTGAGATAGGACGGGCTGGCGACGAGCCGGAATTCATCTGAGCCGATTCTTTTTGCCACCAGTGATGAATCGGCCATCTGTCCGGCACGAATCGCAACGTCAACACCTTCCTCGATCAAGTCGACCACGCGATCGGTGAATAGAAGGTCTACCTCGACTTCTTTGTTGGCTTGAAGATAGCGCTCGAGCACTTCCTCCAGAAATGCAGTGCCGAGCTCCACCGGAGCCGTGATTCGGAGCAGGCCGCGGGCAGCTTCCTGCGCGCTTTTCGCGGCTGCCTCGACCTCGGCCAGTTCTGAAAGAATCCGTGCACAGCTGCGGTAGTATCGCGTTCCGACATCAGTCAGATGGAGCTTTCTGGTCGTTCGGTGAATCAATGCGACCCCGAGCCGGTCCTCCAGCGAAGCCACTTTCCGGCTGATTGTCGATTTAGGCGCCTTTAAAACCCGAGCTGCTCCCGTGAAACTCCCTGCTTTGATCACTGCTGTGAAGGCGGCAATCTCATCTAAATCGGACATTTCTGAATAGTTTCACAAGTGGAACGATTAGTCCATATTTGGAACAGAGATTCCCCACCTTGGTGCTAGTACCCGGTTCCCGTTCGGCTAAACTTCAAGTAGGGAAATTGCAGCATCTGCAGGCACGAATATGTGGAACAATAAAGACGGCGAGTTTGTTCGTTACACCTCTGAGTTTCGGAATCGGATCACGCGAGGACAGAGCCGCTTCGCACCTGAAGCTGACCGGTATCACCTCTACATCTCGTGGGCCTGTCCATGGGCGCATCGCACCGCGATTGTCCGCGGTCTGCTCGGACTGGGAGATGTGATCACGCTGTCGGTGGTGGATCCTGTCTGGAATGAAAAGGGTTGGACCTTCTCGACGGAACCCGGATGCATTCCCGATTTTGTAAACGGCGCAAGAGACCTGATCGACATCTACAGGCTCGCCAATCCTTCCTATCAAGGGGAGGAGACCACGCCTGTTCTGTGGGATAAGCAGTACCGTACGATCGTCAATAACGAGTCATTGGACATCATCAGGATGTTCGCGACCGAATTCACCGATATTTCAAAAACGAACCGGGATCTTTATCCGGCAAGTCTCCGTCCCGAGATCGACAGAACCATCGAAAACATTTATCCCACAATCAATAACGGCGTTTATCGCGCGGGCTTCGCTACCCATCAGCGTCCTTATGAGCGAGCGTACCAGGCACTTTTCAGAGCGCTGCATGATTGGGAATCGAAGCTGGCCGGTCAGCGTTATCTCTGCGGGAATGAGCTCACTCTCGCGGATATCTGCATGTTCACCACGCTCTATCGTTTTGACCTGGTCTACTACAGTCATTTCAAATGCAACCGGAAACACCTCTATGAATACCCGAATCTCTGGGGATATGTTCGGGACATCTACCAGACACCGGGCATCGCTGAGACGTGCCACTCAGATCACGTCAAACGCCATTACTACCTGAGCCAGACCGAGATCAACCCCACTCGAATCGTTCCCGCAGGGCCGGAAATTGATTTCAATACGCCTCATTCAAGGGGCGACGTGAGACGTTAGGCTGACCGCGGCAGCTGTCTGGAGATCGAGCGCCGGAAACCTGGGATTCTTTTTTTGAAATCCGGATAATCATTCTTAGGCTCTTCTGCCGGAGTATTGAAAATCTCGCGAGCGAGCATAAGAAGCATTTCACGATGGCAACGGTCGCCGACCCGGCACTGACAAACCAAGTACACCGTTTTCCGTTTTGCCAAACGACAGAGTCTCTCAAGATCCGCCCAGCCTTCAGGGCTCACTGTAAAACGATTTTCGTAATGTACCCGGGAAAACGCTCCGTTGTGATCGTGATGACGCCGTTTGGCACTGAGCCAACTTTCGTGAAGCTTTGAGTCGGGTGACATGGTGCTTAAATATTCGTCACGCAACTCGCGACGCACGAAACGTGGATATCGTCGCATCGTGATCACGACGTAGCCTTTTTCACGGTTCACCCGGTCGGTGATGAGGTCAGAAACCGATCCCTGTCGCAGCACTGCTGCGAGAAGTTGCAAATGACGTGCTCCCGATCGAAGGAGTTCACTTCTTGTGGCAGTCTCCACACTTGGTCGGGCCTGCTTTTTTATCCTTGTGGCAATCCAGACAAAGCTTGTGGCCGGCCTTCTGCCCGAGTGGTGCCATTGCCTTGATTTCAGCACCATGGCAAACGGAGCATTTCATCCGCTGGCCGTGGGATTCATGGCCAAAGGTGATGTTGCCCATTTTCGTCTTCAGTGTGACCTGATCCGGAGCTTTCTTTGCGGTTTCCGGGGCAGCTGTTGCCGCTCGGGCCTCCGGCTGGGAATCTTGTGTTGGTTGGTCGGATGCCGGGGTTGCGCATCCAATAACGGCAATCGATGTCAGGAATAAAACAAGAATTCTGGTCATGATTTTCTCCCGTTTGAGTGTTCTTTAATGCGTTCTATCAATTCCTCGATCTTGAAAGGTTTCGGCACCCAACCGGCGGCGCCGACATCCCGCGCGCGTTCTGCTGCATTGGCGGCGGCGGTCATGACGAGGACCGGGATGCACGTTCCGAACTTCTGGTGAAGTGCTGCGGCAAATTTCCATCCATCCATCACTGGCATGATCATATCGAGCAAGATCAGGTCCGGAAGCTCGTTCTGCTGCAGCAGATCAAGTGCGATTGCGCCATTTGTCGCAGTGCTGACTTCATAACCTTCGAGTTCAAGAAGTTGAGTGACCGCGAACAGAATGTCCTCGTCATCTTCAATTACCAGAATGCGCTTGAGTGGTTCGGGGCTCGTCATTTCATTTCGTCGTATTGGACAAGAGGGCTTTTCGTGGAAGTTCGAAGTAAAAGGTGCTGCCCTGTCCTTCCACGCTGTCGACACCGATCGCTCCTCCGTGGAGCTCAACGATTTTTCGTGAGATGGAAAGCCCCAAACCAAGGCCACTCGTGCGTATCACTTCATTCGATTCGCCTCGGGCGAATGGAGCGAACAGGTGGGCTTGCTGCTGCTCTGCGATGCCGGCACCCCTATCGGTAACCGAAACGCGAATTTTGCCGGCAAGTGAACTGATGGCGACGTCGATGGGCCCCTGCTCAGGGGTGTACTTGATCGCGTTATCCAGGAAATTCGACAAGACTTGGTAGATACGGGTGGGA
This sequence comes from Bdellovibrionales bacterium GWB1_55_8, assembly GCA_001769835.1. Lineage (GTDB taxonomy): Bacteria > Bdellovibrionota > UBA1018 > UBA1018 > UBA1018 > GWB1-55-8. The sequence continues at coordinate 25,806 of MEPR01000081.1, read as the reverse complement.
TCGATCTCCGCATCGACCGGAGTCTCGGGTTTTTCGAAATGGAAGTGTCGCGCAGGCGCATGTGTTTTGAATTCTTCAATACACTCCAAGATCAGATCGACGACATTGGTCCGTTTCGGATGCAGGAGGATTATGCCTCTTTCCAAGCGCGAGAGATCAAGGAGGTCGGCCACCAGCGCGGAAAGCCTATCTGCGGGAGCACGAAGCCGATTCAGTGTCGCCGGAGTAGGGACTTCGCCTTTCTCGATCTTTTTTTGCGCAAGCTGAAGAATGAGCGAAAGGGATGTGATCGGTGTGCGCAGTTCGTGAGCCGCAATGTTCAGAAACTCTGCCTGAGTCTTTGCCGCAAGTTCAGCTGCGTTCTTGGCGGCAAGGAGTTCAGCCGCTATGCGTTTGCGTTGGGTGATCTCCGTAATAAAGCCGTGCCAGATAATGCTGCCGTCAGGCTCACGAACGGGTGTCGAGTGACCTTCTATCCAGATCGTACCCCGCGCGGGATTCAATATGCGAAACTCCGCACGCCAGTCCGTCATGTTTTTCGCGGATTCCGCAACTGACGCATTGATATATTCAAGATCGTCGGGGTGGTAGCGAGACACAAGGGCGGATGCGTCCTGCGCAACATCCGCCTGGGATAATTGAAAGTACTCCTCCCACCGCGGACTGACGTAAGGCATGGATATTGACCCGTCAGGCTTCATGCGAAGGGAGCAAAGCGCGCCTGGTGCGGTTTTGGCGATAGTTGCGAGTTGTCGCTCAAGCTCGTGGCGTTGCTGATCTATTTTCTCTGAAGCCTTGTGGGCCGTGATGTCCCGGGTGATGCCCAGCAAACCCCGGATTTGTCCGTTTTCGTCCCGGAGTGGGACAGCGTGGGTTTCCAGCCAGCGCTTGGTTCCTTTCATGCCTGTGATTTCAAATTGGAGCTCACCACTTTCACCCTTGAGCACGCGCTCGCGCATGGATCTGAAGGCCGCCTGATGGGGTGCCGTGACGAAATCCTGGAGTTTGAGGTTGCGGACCTCTTCAAGCGAGCTTGCCTCGAGCATCCCAATGCCTGCTGGATTCATTTCCTGGATCTCGCCGTTCAGCCCAACCACTTTCACGCATTCAGGTTCAGTCTCGATAATGGTTCGCAGCCGCTGTGCGCTTGCTTTCAGTTCGGACTGAGCGCGCTTTTGTTCGGTGATGTCTCGCCCTTCCGGGATCAAGAGAATCACTTTGCCGTGCTTGTCTCGAGCCGGCTTCAGGCTGAAATCGATGTGGAAGAGCTCTCCATGAAGATCCAGATGATTTGACTCGAAACGAACCAGTTCGCCCCCAGCGGCTGCTTTGATCGCTGCCCGCAAGCGTTCTTGCAATTCCGGAGAGTGGGTCCACCAGGGGGTTTCCCAGAAATATTTTCCAAGGAGCTCGGAATCCTTTTTTCCGATGAAATCGCGTGCTCTCTGGTTCACTTTGATTAGGACCCCGTCCGGGGTCAAAAGCCCGGCGAGTTCGAAGGACTCTTCGAACAGAACATGGAGGAGGGCGTGGCTTTCACGGAGCGCGGCTCCGGAGCGCCTGCGGATGCGGATCTGCTGAACGAGCCTTGAAAAGATCTGGCCAAAAAGCGCCATGCGCTCCTTCTACATGGCAGTCTCTTAGTCGTGCAATCAAAGTTTTCTGTTTATCATTTGTCGCGCCCAATCCAATGCGCCTCGGACCCTGGGAACAACAAGAGCGCGTGCTTCCTCGTAGGACATCCACCTGAATCCGTGGTGCTCGATTTGCCCGGTCTCCGGATTGGGGAGAATGTGAACTGATTGTGCGGGAACTTCCGCCAGATAATATCGTGCGACCTTGCCACCGGAATAGACCGGTGTTTCGTAGAAATCCTTGCCCCAGCGCGGGTTTGCTGAAGTAATCGCCGTTTCCTCCTGCAACTCTCTCAGCGCAGCGGTCCAGGGGTCTTCATTCGGCTGAATCATGCCTTTTGGGAAGTCCCAGTAGCGATACGCACGAAGTAGAAGGTAGAGCCATTTGTCATTAGAGGGCAGGACCGGCCATACAGGTATGATTCCGCAGGAGAGCGGCGTGTGGCGTGTCGTGCGCATGCGATGCTGCGGGGGTGCAAAAAAGGCTCCAAAAACGCTTTAAGGCACTCAACTGAAACAATTCAGGCGAAGAGAGGGACTTCACAAATCAAAAGCCGTGCGCTATACCGCAAATGCGATGCGTCAGAATCCGGCAATCCATCTTAAGGCAAGTCAGTTGCGTGAATCCGTTGAGCGGCTGAGCTGGTCTTCGCCCGGAATCAAAGCAAAAGGGAAAAGTCAGTGGCTCGATCTTCTTGAAATGACCGCTCCGGAATACGATCTCTTTCTCAAGGGAAATCGGGGTCTCCCGGTTCATGCGCTCGAGGCCATTTGTAATCGCTTTTTGATTACGGAGCAGCAGCTGGAAAAAGGCGAAATCGATTTTCGCGAAATTGCGATCAATCAATCTCCCGCGAACCTCGATTTTCCGGAACGGTACCGCATCGCCGCATTCGGCCGGCGCCGCACGACTATCCATGCATTGGATTTTGTCGAAAAAAATTCCGGCTGGCGCATGCGTGCCAAGCTCCTGCAGGATCACGATATCGGCGAACGTCTGCTGACTGAACCGATGGGCGCGATCAGCATCCAGTGTATTACCGATATCTGCAGCACTCTGCGCACCGCGTATGCCTACCGGGATCGCGATTTTTACCGAATGGGATTGTACGCCGGAATTTCCAGGCAGAACCCCGCTCTTTGTGAGTTGCTCGAGAACTGCACGAATCCCGGTGAGATTTATGAACGGCTGTTTACCGATCTGATGCGGTTCTTCGAGCATAACTGTCACTATGATGTCGTACGGCTGGATGACCGACGCTGCACCGTTGAAGTGCGGGATCGAAGCTCGATAGCGAGCGCCATCGGCGTGCGAAATCTTGGAAGCGCGGATGTCTGTTCACTCAAAGCCGGATGGATGGCGGCGGCGCCGAGTTATCTCGGGCTGCCATTTGCAAAAATTGAAGAAGTCAGCTGCGTGCACCGGGGGGATCCGGTTTGCTGCTTCGAGATCGACTTTGAAGAGGCCTCGGCGGTATCTTAAGCCGCTTTGCTCTTTTGATCGAGCGATGAGTCTGACGGAACGGTGATCATCAGGCGCTGATTCCAGAAGAACCGCCATTTGTTCACTTGCTCCCGCACCTCATGGCTGAATTCCCGCAGGTGCATGATGACCACGGGTTCACTGACAAGGTTGGCGACGCGGATGGGGGGCAATCGTGTGCCGTTGCTTTGAAGATATTCATGTCCCCATCTGACCAGCAGCCGATCCACCTTGAACCGAAGGGTTCCACCGGTGATGATTTCCTGGATTCCCGCTTCCAGATGGAAAAGAACATACATGGCGGCAAAGAGCTCGTTCAGCAGGTGTGATAGTTCCGGATTTTTGCGAGCCTCGGGATCGATGGTCCAGGAGCCCGTGTAGGTGATGGACCTTCCCTGTGATTCGCAACGATTCAGAATATCCTGAATGGCACGATCATGCTGAGCGGCATTCGCGGCCCGAACAAGGCTGAGGCCTCCGAAGGTCTGACCGTACAACCGGCTTCGCTCCAGTGTGGTCGACCGATAACCCATGAGAGGGACAAGACCGGAAGAGGTCTGTCGGCAGACAAGCTGATGAACTCCGTAAAAGTCACTCGTGTCTATCGGGAGGACCCCGCGCTGATACTCAACGCCGTAGCCTCGTAACTTCAGATCAACTGTTTTAGTGAAAAGATCTGTTGTGAGCGATTCAGCCCATGTTTTTGTGGGGTTATCAATCACAACAATTTTCAGGTCCCTCAGTAAATCCGTCATCACGCCACTCCTCCAAGGCTGGAAAAACAACAATTGAGTGTTATACTCAAGAATATATCATATTCGAGGAGTCATAATGGATTCATTTTATCGGGAAAGATTTCTTCGGAATATCGGGATCATGAATGAGGCTCAATTGCTTCGCATCAAGAACACTCGAATCGCCATGGGTGGCTTGGGATTGGGGGGCTCTGTTTTCATCAATCTTGTGCGAACGGGATTTGAGAAGTTCCACATTGCCGATCCTGACGTCTACGAGCGCACGAACATCAATCGGCAGCGGCTGGCGAAAGAGCCTACGTTAGGACGAAGGAAAGACGATTCGCTTCTCGAAGAGGCTCGGGCCATTAATCCATCGATCGAGGTGGAGGTCTTTCGCGAAGGCGTCAAGCAGCACAATGTCGCGCAGTTTCTAAACGGAGTTGATTGGGTTGTTGATGTCGTCGATCTGTTCGCCATGCTCGACAAACTCGCGCTCAATGAAGAGGCCCATATTCGCAAGATTCCGGTGGCCTCATGCGGGGCCCTGGGGTTCGGAGGTGCGGTCGTTGTCTTCGATCAGCAGGGGCCAAGTTTTGCGGAATTGACAGGAATTTCACGTGATAATAGCTATGAGGAGAATAGCAGGCGTTTTCTGCAGTTCATTACGCCGGAAATCCCTGCCTACATGGAAAAACAGCTCCTTCGAGCGCTGAACAGGAGTACTCACATTCCTTTTGTAGTTCCTGGCGTTGAAATAGCCGCAGCGATCGCGACGACCGAAATCGCCAAACAGATATTGCAGCTGGGCGAGAAGGTGGTTGCGCCTTATGGAATTTACTTTGATCCGGTCAATCTTCGGATTCAGAAGTTCCTCGCGTCCTATCAGGCCAGAGTGGTGGGTGCTCCGGAAAGAAAAGCCGCGTGATTGAAAACTGTAACGTCGTTTGGCAGGTGCTTGCATCGCTTCTGGTGATTGCAACGGCAGTACTTGCGGGTTTCTCGTTTATCTCGTTCAGGGCGAACCGCAAGGTGCGCATGGAGCTTCGTGCATCCAGGGAAATCATCGACGAGATGACGCAGGAACATTGGGTCTTCCTGAGTGAGGCAAACCGGGCGCTGAGCGAGTCGCTCGATTATAATCTCACCATTTCGAAAGTCGCGGAACTTGCGGTACCCGGCATGAGCGATGTGTGCTGGGTTGATCTGATGGAAGAGAATGGTGACCTCAGGCGAGTTGCCAGAGGAGGAGTTCTGGAATCGGGTCCGATCCTGTCTTCTGCCTCACTGAAAATCCTGAAGAAGCGTGAGTCCGTGCTTTACGACAGGTTGGGGGCTGATGAGTTGGATGCCCTATCGGCCGACGCCGAAGAACGCGAGCAACTTGAAAAAGCGAACCTGAAGTCGCTGATCGTCATTTCCTTATCTCACGCAGGGAACGTTCTCGGCGCGATCGTGTTTGGCCTCAGTCGTTCGGGCATGCGATACGGATCGGGCGATCTCAACGTCTGCCGTCAGATCGCTAATCGGGCGGCGCTTGCCATCGGGAATGCGCGACTTCACAAGCAAGCGCAGGATGCCGTTCTTGCCCGGGATCATATGGTGGCGGTGGTGTCACACGATCTTAAAAATCCTCTGCTGGCTATTCGCCTGCGATCGGAACTTCTGCTGAAGCTGCTCCCGGACGATCTGGTCACCATTCGCAAGCATGTTGAGCAGGTTGGATCTTCAGTGGACGGAATGACGAAGCTCATCGACGACCTCCTGGATCTGCGAAAACTGGAATTCGGGAACGTGGAGCTGAAGATCAAGACTCAAAGCACGAACCAGCTGATTACCGAGGCCTTGCAGCCTCTCGAGGTACTGGCTGTGGAAAAAGGTCTCAAGCTTCAGCAAAATCTGCTTGCATCAGATTTTAGCATCGCCGTCGACCGAGACCGCGTTTTTCAGGTGATTTCAAACGTGGTAGGGAACGCGATCAAGTTCACTTCCTCCGGACATGTCAGCCTGAGCGCGGTTCGGGAGCTTTCGGGAGTGCGCATCTCGGTCCAGGATTCCGGCCAGGGTATTCCACAAGGCGAGCTAGCGAAGATCTTTGATCCCTATTGGCAAGCCGATCGCACCGCCAAGGCGGGCGCAGGGCTCGGGCTTGCGATCAGCCGCGCTATCGTCGAGAAGCATGGCGGAAAGATATGGGCTGAAAACAGGGCTGAAGGCGGTACCACCATTCACTTCACGCTCCTAACGAAGGAATAGGCAGAACGATGGATATCGGATTGTTTTTTATCTCTGTTGTCGCGGGGCTGCTTGGAACTTTCGCCATGGATGTCGGCTCGGCACTGGGATCGCGGGTGGGCCTGCTGAAGCCTCCGAGTGCGGCGCTACTGGGCCGGTGGGTCGCTTACCTGATTCGGGGGAAGCTGGTCCATCGCACTATTTTTGATGCGAATCCTGTGAAGCACGAAAGCCTGATTGGCATCGCCTCTCATTATGGAATCGGAGTCGCGTTGGGGATTCTTTATTTCTGGCTGGCTGCACAGCTGGCCTTTTCTCCGGCCGATATTCTGACTGCGATCGCTTATGGAACTATGACCGACGTCTTTCCTTTTCTTCTTATGTTCCCAGCGATGGGCTTTGGTTTTTTTGCGCTCAAAGCGCCACCCGGCGCGCCCCTGTTTCGCACGGCTATCTGGAATCACCTGGTGTACGGTCTGACGCTTGGCGTGGTGGCGCTTTTCACATCAGGCGGCGGCTGATTTAGCGGAAGCAATAGCTTCATCCAGACGTCGTATCAACCGGGCTATTATCGCTTCGCGGCCTTCCAGGCCGACGCGATAGTCATGGTCGTCTGTTCGTGCAATTTCGAACTTGGACGTATGGTCAAATTGGCTGAGCGCATCTCGCAGTATCGCGGCTTCCTGATCTGTCATTTCAATGCGGATCATGCCGTATTAAAGATGCAGTGGTGGTGCCTGAACAGGGAGCGGCTTGACGATTGTTCGTCGCGGCGCCTTTAGAAGCGCGTTCCGGCGGAAATGCTGAATCCGTAAATGTTATTTCCGACCTCAATGCTTTCGGTCTGCTGGCCAAATCGATCAAAAATGAACCGCGCAGCCAGGAAGCCATTCACGAAATTCATCCCAAGAGAAATTCTTGCGTGAATGTTGGCTCCTGCGGATGCATGCGCTTTGGCCTGGCCCGCAAGTTCGTATTCCACCTGTTGATATCCCAGCGTCAGGGCGATTAACGGCGAAACAAAAAAGATCCCCGGAACCCAGTTGTACGCATAGCCAGCTCCCGCGGCGATGCTGATCGTGTCCGCCAGCGCAATATCCTGATCGGCGCCAAACGAAACGCGATTTTCCAGCGGAATGAGCGCTGCCGGGCTTTTAATGCTTTGTCGCCGCCAGGTTGCGAGAACAAGCGGAGAACCGCCGGATTTTTCCTGGATGGCGCTTTGATCCATTGCAGCGGCCATGGAGTAGTTGCTTGACAGCCCGACAGCCTTCACGACGGTGACTCCGTACCCCAGCGTCTCGACGTCGGGAAGCTTGTAGAAAACATTGCCACCGAGGGTTGCTGCTGAAAGCGCGTCGCTGTTCTCGATGAGGTATCCCCGGTACCAGCTGTAGGCGCCTTCGATCCCCAACCGGTTACCCCAGTATGCGAGGCGATAGTCACGATAATGGCTGACGCCCTCCACGTCGCGAACCTCAGGATTCGCCGGTATTCCGAAAGAAAATGTCCCGGCGATCCAACGGTAGCCGAGAATGATGCCGGCGTAGTTGGACTGCGCAGGACGGAACTTGAGGATCGTTGATCTTGAATCGGGTGAAAGAGGCCTCAGTTCAAAACCAGCGCCAACGACCTGAGTACTCAAGCCGATTTTGAAGGGAGGCAGTTCGCGGGCGTGAAGTGGGTATGGGAAGACCGCAAGAAGAGTCAACGACAGTAATAGCTTCGAAGCCGGTTTCATTTACGGTTTTGTGTGCGGGTCCTGAAAAATTCCCGTTCCAGTTCTTTCTCTGTCCTGTCAAGCGTGTCCGCCAGAAGGACCTCATACAATTGATCAGCAGAAACGCGATACACCTGACAGAGCTTTCGCAAGGCATTCATGGGAGGATGTGATGTTCCGCGCTCCCAGTTGGATACAAACTGAGCGGTGGAGTAACCCATTACATCCGACACGTCCTTTTGGGACAGCCCTGCGGATAAGCGTCTTTGTCGGAGAAACTCCGGAAGGGTGGGCTGCTTTCTTGTTCTGTACGTCGTCATCAGTTGAATCCTCAGGATAGACCAGCTTCAGCATTCGCAAAAGACTTTTTCGGGTTATTTCTCGGCCTGGATTGCCGGCAGGTTTCAGCTGAGCTAATCTTTTATAATGTCCAATTCTCCCCGGCTGAAAGGTCTGAATGAGATCAAAGCGCTTGAGGACCGAGTCGAACGATTCAGGCAGATGTCGCTGCTGTATTCGCAAATGGTTCATGAGGAGGGTATTCTGGTCCGACCCTTCCGGTCACCGGGATTGGAGCTGTTCGCGAACTCCAGTCCTGAGAGACAGCTCGCCGCCATCGATTGTCTGTCCGAGTCACTCGAGATATTCACGGAACTTCGAGATGAAGGTTGTTCGCTCAAGGACACGCCGCGTCTGCTCTGGCGTTCACTGAATCGGCTGAGGCTGATTCCAGAGAAGGATATTTTCGATAAAATTTCCGATGAAGATGTTGTGGAAATTTACTCGTTGGATCACCGGCAGCGATTCAGGAATCTGAAATTCTTCGAGGTCTGCAGCTTTTCCATCGAGGATATTTTTGCGGTCGAGTGGTGGAACGTGACTCGCCGGGACCCGGAAATCGAACGTAAGCTTTACGACATAGGACAGGGCTTTGTTACCGGTAAAACGGATAAAACCATCGAGATAGGGATTCCTGAGCACGTTTTCGAGGAAGTGAATTCGACTGAGCTTTTGAAATGCAAGATCCAGCTGAAATACATGTCGCCCTTGAGAACTGATGGCAGGTTGTCCGCCGTAATGGTTACTAACCGGTCCACCATTGTTGGCAGTTCCAAACATATTTAAAACGGGTCAGGGGAACTCGCACACAAACGTCGTCCCTTTATGAGCCTCGCTTTCGACGCGCACGTTTCCGCCATGGCGAAGCATGATGTGTTTTACAATTGCCAGGCCCAACCCTGTTCCTCCGAGCTCTCGTGAACGAGCGCCGTTGACGCGATAAAATCGTTCAAACAATCTGGGGAGATGCTCTTTGGCGATGCCTGGTCCATTGTCCCGTACGGTGAGAATAGGTGAGTTGTGGGGCCCTGTCGTCCATAGCACTTCGATCGTAGCCCCATCGGGACAGTATTTGTTTGCGTTATCCAGGAGGTTTACCAGTACCTGCTCAATACGGTGAGCATCAGCCTGGACGTTCCGGATCTCGAATCGGGTTCTGATTTCCTGATGCTTTGCTTCTACTCCCGTTCTGATCGAGGCGAGCGCTCGGGACGTGATTATTTCAGTGTCAAGATCCGCCTTGGTCAGGAAACTGCCCGTTTCAAGCGCGGACAGATCGAGAAGATCCCTCACAAGCGCCATCATGCGCTCTGAATTGCGATGAATCGCTTCGGCGTATTCCAGTTCCGGTCTGTTACCGGCTTTTAGATCATCCAAAAGTGTTTCTGAGAAGCCCTTGATCGCGGTAAGCGGGGTCTTCAGTTCATGTGATGCGTTTGCGATGAAATCGGTCCGAATTTGTTCCGCTTTCTTTATTTCAGTGAGATCGTGAAATATTCCGACTGCGCCATAGGTTGCTCGATCCGCCGCTTTCAGCGGCGACACAGAGACGGAAATGAATCTCCTTGTTTGCTCCAGGTGAATCGGAATGAGCGACGAGCTTTTGCCCGCTTGAATCGCGGCCCTGAATGGATCCAGGAGTTCAGGAATCCGCAAAGTCTCCCATAACGTTCTCGGGCGGCGAAAGTCTTCAATTCCAAATATTTCCAGGAAGCTAGAATTCACGAAAACAGGTTCGCCCTTCACGTCGACAGCCAGGATGCCTTCGTTGATGGCGGACAGAACCGTGTCGTGAAGGCTTCGCTCTTTGGAAAAAAATTCTTCCCTGGACTCAACATTCTGGCTGACCTGATCGAGCGCTGATTCGATGGCGGGCCATTCGCCATAGGAATTGCTCAACAGTTCTCGATTTCGGGCAGGAGATACGCGACCCTGGAGAATCGCGTTCAGCCTGTCTGAAACGCCTCGAATCGGCAGGACAATATTGCGCGCGGCCCACGTCGCGAACAGTACAATTAAGGCAAGCGCCGCAACGAGAAATATTCTGAAAGAAGTGTCGAAACGCTCGAGAGCCAGTGTGAGCTGCGTCAGGGGAAAAGCTCCGCGTATGACCCACTGGCCCGATGGGTGCGCCATAGCGCCGTAAATCATGCGACTCTGAAGCGTTTCGCTTTCCCTCATGCTGAATCCGTACCCTGAGTGAAGTGCATCCTGAAACTCCGGTCTGGTAGCATGGTTTTCCATCTTCGCCGGGTCGTGCTGTGAATCACAGCGTACGGTCCCGTCCTGAAGTATTATCGTAAGCCTGAGTTCGGTCTGCATCGAGGATTGACATGCTCGGTGCAGCTGATCCCGGGCGATATGTGAGGAAATGGCGGACAACGTGTCTCGCAGCTGGTTCTGGCTCTGTGCAATAAACTGTGATTCAAAATAAAGGCGCGCAGACAGGCCGGCACCGAACAGAGTCAACAAGCCTATTGCGGCCTGGATGAAGACAACTCTGCCGAATATTCTCCAAGGGAACACGATTAACCTCGAACCCGATAGCCGACGCCGCGGATGGTTTCGATGGTGTCCTGGCAGATGCCCAGTTTCTTTCGGAGCCCGAATACGTGCGTGTCGATCGTTCGGTCCGTCACGTTGACATCTCCCTGAACGTGTTCCATCAGACGGTTTCTCGAGAGAACCCGACCGGCGTTTTGCATCAGGGCTGTCAGTAAACGGAATTCAGATGGCGTGAGGTCCACCTGTTGATCGCCGCAAAATACCTCATGTCTTTCAGTGTCGATAATGAGCTGACCGTTCCTGATGCGGTTCTCCGCCGCTTTGTTTTCCTTGTTTTGACGTCTTCGCATCAGGGCGCGGACGCGTGCAATGAGAACGGACACCTCGAAAGGCTTCGTCAGATAGTCATCGGCCCCCATTTCGAGACCGAGAACTATGTCGGCGGGTTCTGATCTTGCCGTGACCATCAGTACGGGCGTTTTACGATCAAGTCTTTTCAGAACGTCTAACCCGGTTATACCTGGAAGCATCCAGTCCAGAATAATGAGATCAAAGGATTCGCGATTGGCCAGCTCGAGCGCATCCTGACCGTCGCCCGAGACCGTAACGGCGTAACCCTCGCGTTTGAGACGCATCGAAATCAAAAGAGCGACGTCTTTTTCATCCTCAACCACAAGGATTTTTTGCGAACTCACGTGGAGCCTCCGTGCCTCACATCCTTGCCAGATATCGCATAGATCACGTCTTCCGCGATGTTGGTGGCATGGTCGCCGATTCTTTCGAGGTGACGTGCGATCAGAATCAGGTGCAAGCCCTGGCGAACATCAGTCGGCCGGGTTTTCAATATTTCGGTCACATCATTGATTATTTTAGCTTTCAAGCCGTCTACGACGTCATCGCGTTTCAACACATCGCGCGCCAGTTTCTCGTCTCGGTTCACGAAGGAGTTGATGGACTCTCGAACCATACCCTGAACTTCCATAAACATTTTTGGAAGATCGATGAGAGGTTTGAGCGGAGCTCCTTTTAGATAAGCTTCAGCATCTTGCGCGATATTCACGGCCTGGTCACCCATGCGCTCCAGGTCCGTGTTGATCTTGATCACGGCGATCAAAAGCCGCAAATCCGCTGCGAGGGGCTGCTGGAGTGCGAGTAGTCTGACGCAAGACCCGTCGAGGTCCATGTTTTCACGGTTGATGGTCTCTTCAACCGAGTACACAGATGCGATCGCGGCGAAGTCCCCATTCTGCAGACCTTCAATGGCATTTCCGATCGCGCGCTCGACGTGGCTCGCCATCGCCACAAGCTGTACTTTCAGTTCACGAAGTGATGTTTCGAAGTGCCGTTCCATCAGCCAAATCTCCCCGTTATGTAACGCTCCGTGCGCGGATCCTTAGGTGCCGTGAACAAGACCGATGTGTCCGTAAACTCGACGAGCTCGCCAAGAAGGAAGAAGCCGGTCTTATCGGAAATTCTTGCCGCCTGCTGCATATTATGCGTGACGATAACGATCGTCACCTCTCTTTTCAGTTCGCCGATGAGTTCCTCGATTCGTGCCGTGGATATGGGGTCCAATGCGCTAGTCGGTTCATCCATCAGCAAAACGCGCGGTTCGATGGCCAAGGCCCTGGCAATACAGAGGCGCTGCTGTTGCCCCCCTGAAAGGCTGCTTCCTGGATGGTGGAGTTTGTCTTTCACTTCATCCCAAAGCGCCGCCAGGTTGAGCGTTTTTTCGACCACCTCGTTCAGGACGCTACGGCGGCGAACTCCGGCAAGCGTCAGGCCGGCTACGACGTTTTCATATATCGACATCGCGGGGAATGGATTCGGCTTCTGGAATACCATGCCGATCTTTCGGCGAAGCGTGACGGGGTCGACATCAGCACTGAGAATGTCCTGGCCGTCCAACCAGACCTCTCCCTGTGTCGTCGCGCCCGGCACCTCTTCGTGAAGCCGGTTCAGGCAGCGGATGAAAGTCGATTTTCCACAGCCTGAAGGACCAATGATCGCCGTTACGGAGTTCGCGATCACGGAAAGGGATATGCCGTGAAGCGCAGCGATTCCTCCGAAGGAGGCATGTAGATTCCTGACATCGAGAAGAGTTTCCCGGAGTTCCGTTGTATTCATGATTGCCCCGATCCATGCGCTCGTCGAAGAGCCAGCCGAGTAATGATATTTGTCACAAAGACAAAGAGAATTAGAACCAATGCGCCACCCCAGGCCTGGCTTTGCCATTCTTCGAACGGGCTGATTGCATAATTGAAAATCTGCACTGGAAGAGAAGCAATCGGCTGGTCGAGACCACCGAACCAAAACCGGCTGCTTAGAGCGGTAAACAGGAGTGGTGCTGTTTCTCCCGCGACTCGTGCTACCGATAGAATAACGCCGGTCGCAATGGCACCCATACTGCCGCGAACTATGATGAAGAGGATCATCTTCCATCTGGGCACACCCAGTCCGAGGCCGGCCTCCCGTATGTGTACGGGAATGAGCTTGAGGATCTCCTCAGTTGTGCGGGCGATGGTGGGGACCATCAGGATGCCCAGAGCCAAACCTCCGGCGAGCCCGGAAAACCTTTTCATCGGAATCACCACGAGCGCGTAGACGAATAGACCGATCACTATAGAAGGAATGCTGGCAAGCATGTCCACGCTGAAACGTACGAGAGCTGCGAAACGGCTTTTGCCATACTCGGAGAGGAAGATACCGATCACGACCCCCCAGGGGATTCCGATCACGCTCGCCAGCACCACCAGGATGATGGTTCCAAGAAGCGCATTGGCGAGGCCACCTCCGGCCTCTCCGACAGGAGCCGGAAGATGGGTGAAAAAGTCCATATTGAGCGCGGGCAAACCCTGTCTCACCACATGAAAGAACACACTGAACAGAGGTACTGTCGCGACCAGGAACGCCGCTATCAGGACGATCATCATGGCCCGAGTGACAAGCCTTCGCCTCTTGTAAGTGATCTCGACGAGTTGCGACAGCGCGCTTGGTTGAGTTCGGCGCATTATCGGGCGCTCCTTCCCAGGCTGGCGCGCCAGACGAAAACCCTGGCGAGGGAGTTGACGATGAACGTCAGCAGGAAAAGAACCAGCCCAATTTCGAGTAGCGCGGCGACGTGTGTCGCTGACGTGGCTTCCGCATATTCGTTGGCAATCACACTGGACATTGTCTGGGCGGGGGAAAAGAGCGAGGCGGATATATCGGCGCGGTTACCGATGACCATCGTTACCGCCATGGTTTCGCCGAGAGCGCGTCCGAGGCCAAGGATTACGGCACCTAAAATTCCGGTCGATCCGGTTTTCAGAACCGCGATGCGCATCACTTCCCAGCGTGTCGCGCCAAGCGCCATGGCTGCTTCGCGGTAGGACTGAGGCACCGATCTGAATACTTCCCTCGACACTGAAGTGATTGTCGGAATGATCATGATTGCGAGCACGATTCCGGCGGCAAGCATCCCGACACCGTAGGGCGGTCCTTGGAACAGTGGCAAAAAGCCAAGAGTTTTCCCGAGGAAGGGCTCCACATGAATGCGGAGGATCGGAGCAAGGACGAAGATTCCCCAAAGTCCGTAGACGACGCTCGGAATAGCTGCAAGCATCTCGACCAAAAATCCAGCTACTTTCGCAACTCTCGACGAGGCGAGTTCCGTGAGGAAGAGGGCGGTGAAAATACTGAGCGGCGCGCCGATGGCGATCGCGATCAACGAGGAGACGATCGTTCCGAAGGCGAATGCGAGGACTCCGAAATGCTCTCCAACCGGGTCCCAGTCCTGCGTAAAGAGAAATGCGGCCCCGAATTCATTGATAGTCGGCCACGATGCTTTGAGTAAGAACGCCGCGATCAGAAAAAGGAGAAGGGGCAGCCCGGAAGCCAACCCCTTCAGAAGAAAGTAGAAGTAACGATCACCGTGATGTATGTCCCGGCGCTTTCGAATGATCTTCATTTCACTTGAATCTTCTTGATCGTGGCCTCGACTTTTTTCGCCAAGGAGTGAGGCAGCGGAGCGTAAGAGAGTGGCTCCGCGAGTTTTTGACCATCACTGACCGCCCATTCCAGAAACTCGACGAGCGTGCGGCCCTTGGCGCCGCTGACGGTCTGGTGCACGAGCAGATAGGTGAATCCGCTGATGGGGTAGGAATCCTTGCCCGGAGGGTTGGTGATGGATACACGGAAATCCCCGGGCATCGTTTTGAGAGCTCCTGCAGCGGCTGCAGATACGGATTTCATCGATGGCAGTGTGAAATGGCCCGCCGCATTCTGAACAGATGCGTAAGGAAGTTTGCTGTTTTCGGCGTAAATCAGCTCAACGTAACCGATGGCGCCCGGTGTCTGTTTCACAAGGCCGGTCACGCCCTCGTTTCCTTTCCCGCCCAGGCCCACTGGCCATTTAACGGCTGTGCCTTGGCCGACCTTCTTCTTCCATTCCGGACTCACTTTCGAAAGGTAGTCGGTGAAGATTCCTGTGGTGCCGCTCCCGTCCGAGCGGTGCGCAACCAGGATGGGCGTGTCCGGAAATGACACGCCAGGATTGAGCTTCGTTAATCTAGGGTCATTCCATTTCGTTAGCTTTCCGAGGAAGATATCCGCAAGCACGTCGGGAGTCAGTTTCAGCCCTGTGGACGTACCGGGGACATGGTATGTGAGCACAACTGCGCCCAATACGGTCGGGATGTGAAACGCAGGTTGTGCCAGCTTGGCGAGCTGTTCATCGGTCATCGGGGCATCTGACGCGCCGAAATCAATGGTTCCTTCAGTAAATTGACGTATGCCACCGCCGCTGCCGATGGACTGATAATTGATCTCAGCTTCGGGATTCCTCTTTTGGTACTCAAAGAACCACTTCGAATAGAGCGGATAGGGGAATGTCGCTCCTGCGCCCGTCAGACGGGTTGCAGCAGCTGAATGGGCGATTGTAACGGTCGCCTGAATTGCCAGCAAAGTGGTCACGAGAACCGAAATTTTCTTCATCATCATATTCATCATCCTGGTTGATTCCTTATTTAATGAAGCCGACCGTACTGTATTCAATTTATGGGCTTATCAGGTGTATGTCAGGATTCTGTTAGGCTTTTTCGGGCAGCGGCAGGCCTAACGGCACCTTATGTGAATTAGCTCGTAGGTTCCGCCCCCGTGTGGTACTTGTCGGGTTGTTAGTTCACTTCGCTTCTTCAGAGTCTGCGGGCAATCAGGCCCATATCCTCTTGAGCGGCCCCAAGCCTTTAGGAGGTAATCATGGGTAAAAAACTATACGTAGGTAATCTTCCGTTCTCCGCAACCGATCAGATTCTGTCTGACACTTTCGCTCAATGCGGAACTGTTGAATCAGCCAAAATCATCATGGATCGCGACACCGGCCGCAGCAAGGGCTTCGGATTCGTTGAAATGTCTTCGGAAGCCGAAGCAGCCAACGCGATCAGCAAGTTCAACGGCGCCGATTATGATGGCCGCGCGATGACCGTCAACGAAGCCAAGCCGATGGCCCCCCGCGAAAACCGCGGTGGTGGATTCGGTGGTGGCGGCGGCCGCGGCGGTCGCTACTAATCTGAGTTCGATTTGATTCCAAGAGGCCAGGCTGCAGCTTGCAGCTTGGCCTTTTTTTATGGCACGGGCAGGACTTTGATGACGACCCGGCGGTTCTTCGCCTGGTTGTCCGAGATCACGTGACCGGCAGGGTCCCGATTCGGAAATATCGGACGGGATTCGCCATAGCCGGTGGCAGAGAGGTTTTCCGCAGGGAAACCCATTGTCTGAAAAAAACGGACGATGCTGGCTGCTCGAGCCGCGCTGAGTTCCCAATTTGAGGGAAAGCGCCCGCTCGCGATCGGAGAGTCATCCGTATGGCCCTCGACGAGAATCTGGAATTTCTTGCCGGTGGATTTAATGACATCCCCCAGGATTTTCAGGGGCTCTGTGGATTGAGGTGAGAGGTCCGCGTTGCCCGGCGGAAACAGCAGGGAAGTGATGAAGGAAATCTCCACGCCATTGACGGATTCCTTGAGCGTGAGTTCTTTCGAGTAAGGCGACGCCTTCAGGCGAGCGTCCATTTTTTCGGAGACTTCCTCTCCAGGCGTGTTCGTCGCGTAAGCTCCACCAAAAAATTTCGCCACCTCGCGGTTGACCTTGACCACGTCTGAGTCCTCAAACGAGGCGAACATGAAGAGCATCGCGAAAAATCCGAACAGCAGGGTCATGAGGTCCGCATAGGACACAATCCAGGCGGACTCGCCATCATCATGAGTTTCATGATCCGTGTCGTTGATCGCTGTCAGCGGATCATAGTCATCTGAAGCGGCGGAATCATCCTTCACGCGGCCTCCTTCTTCTCGCTTTCAGCTGCGGGCCGGTGCTTCACAAGGGATTTCCAGTCAATGCGTTCGCTCGGGAGCAGGAAGGAATTGAGTTCTTCGGCGAGGACAATCGGGTTCACCCGGTCCATGATGAGCGCCACGCCTTCCACAATGATTGTGTTCTTCAGTTTCGTCTCTTTCGCGCTGTCCTGGAGATTCTCTGAAATCGGGTTGAACACCAGATTGGCGAGGGCGATCCCGTAAAATGTCGCGACCAATGCCAGCGACATCGCCGGGCCGATCAGCTTTTGGCCGCCTTCCTGTCCGATTTTCTGGAGCAGACCGATCATACCCAGGGTGGTGCCCATGAGTCCGAACGCCGGCGGGTACTTGCCCACGATCTTGAATTTGATGCTGTCGTCGAGGTGCCGGTGATACATGGTCGCGACTCGCGCCCGCAGGATTTTTATGATCCCTTTCTTGTCCATGACCTCTTCCAATACGGCGCCCATGGCTTCCCGGATGAACGGATCCGTCGTTTTCGCGAGAAGATCCTTGAGGGCGGGGGAGTTCGTTCTATAGGCTTCGGCGATCTGCATCAGCTCCTGGATCACGCTCGCGTAATTGAGCTTGCGGCCGCGAATGACCCGACCAAAGAAAACCTTCATCAGCAGGAAAAGGCGATCGATCTGAAAAGCGATCGATGCTGCCGCAACGCTGCCCCCGACTACAATCAGAATGGCGTGTCCATCGATGAACATCATTGGATTGTTGGTCGAGGAGAGGGTTCCGACGATGAAAACCGTTCCAGCAAGGATCAGGGCTACGATTGATAAGGGATTCACGAAATTCTCCTTATAAGTTCCATGTTGCGCCCATGAAGAATCGAAGGTGGGATTCGGAAACCGCAACCGAAGAAAACCCAAAACCCATGGAGTATCCCAGCTGTGCCTCCAGGCCGAAAGCGCGCCAAGCCTTGTAAATGGCCCCGCCACATGCGCTGAAGTCCATGAGCGCGCTGTTGGTCTGAAGAACGGTACCGTGGGTCTTGACCACGACCTGCGATATTCCGGCGTCGCCCCCGATGTAATACTGGAACCGTGGCTGAATGCTTATTTTTGCTCCCTCATTCGAACTGTCGAAGGACATCCCGGTAGAGTAGATGTATCGCCGCATCCCGAGCCCCGCATAGCCATACATGAGGCGTGCGGCAGAAAAGTCGTAAGCAAAGATAGAGCGTGCGGCATAGGAGAATGTGGGTGAGACAAAGTGCTCGTACTCGAAATCGAAGGTTGCTGGCACCGAATAGGAATTAGAGATCGGTCCGGTGTACGAGGTGACCATTGGGCCGACGCGGGTGTGGACGCGCCCCGGGCTCTGGTACTGATAAGAGAGTGCTGAGCAGGGCAGGAGAAGCAGCAAAGTGCCGAGCCAGAGGCTACGCGACCTTTTTCGCATTGCCATTCTCCCCGAAGCGACCTTCAGTCTTCTGGTAAAGCCATTCGTTCAATGCCGTGCTCACGGAGTCCGCCGCTGCCTCGTCCAAGAGAATCGTGGTCCGCACCGTTTCAACGAACTGTTGCCAGTGAGAATCCTTCTTCTTCCTGGTTCGCCTGAGCTGAACCTCATTCGCCTCGATGGTCTGCACCTCGAACTCGACGAGGTCGCGTAATTTCGTCCCGGGTTCGCCCAGCGCCTTCAGAAGAATCTGACGCTGGCTTTCATCGAGGCTGACGATGAGCTCGGCCTTATGGGCGACAGGTAACCTGTTGAGACAGCTGCGAAGCAGATCGTCCGGGAGTTTCAGCACGATATCGGAAGGGAGAAAACGCTTCGCTCCGGCTTCCAGAAGCGCGTATTCTCCCGCGGCAGCCATGGCATTGAAGAGGGCTTCCTGTTTTTGCGGGGTAAGCTGGTAGAGCAGCTCGATGGTTTCGTAATAAAAAGGCGTTTTTTTGCCGCTTCCGGAGTCGCGTCTCAGTTCAGTCACAGCTCGTTTCAGTCCGGCAAGATTTTTGTGCAAATCGGTCTCGGTCATCGTCAGACCTTCTGACGATATCTGGTTGACCACGTCAGGCGACAGAACAGCCATCAGTTTTGAAACCTGAGCTGAGGGAAGGATGTTCAGCAGGGCGGCACCAAGCTGCTGATCGTCTGAAATAAGCTGCGCGCACTCCGTCGTGGAAAGGTCGGTGGCCAATGCCCTGGCGTCGCTTTCGGACGTGGGCGGAGGCACGAGCATCACGTCAAGCGTCTGGCTTCGGATGAATTTTTCGGTATCTTTGGCGTTCGCATTCGGAGAAGGGACCTTCGTGAGCTGTTTCCACTCCTGCCTGTCGGCGATGCTGAGTTGATTGAATATCGCGTTCAATTCATCTGAACTCAGGAAATCCGGCAGGAAGGCGAGAGCGTCAGCGGCCCCTTTTATGGGCGCTTTGATCCATTGTCTGACCAGTCCTGCCGCACGTTCGGGGGCCTCCTTCAGGAACTGCCTGAATTGCTCGATCCCATGCTCCGCGGCTTCGCTGCCGGGAGCTCCGGCACCGCTCACTGCGGCGATTCCGGCGATCTGGCCGGGCTGAGTGGGGAAGGCTTCCGCATTTTTGCGTTCTGTTTCCTCGTTTTCAGCGTTCTGCTTGCGGGTGCTTTCCACCTCGAGCAGGGAGATCTTTCGAGCCTGAAGTTTGCGGAATTCGTTGACGACGAGGAGGCTCGGGGTCCCCAGAATCAGAGAAAGGAAAAACACGCCGAGAAGAATTCCGATTCCATTTTTGAATTCGAGGATCCAGCGCTTCAGATCCCATTGTTCAGGGATCGGCGGAGTGGTCAGATCGGCCTGTTCAATTTTCAGGACCGGTTTGAGGTCTCCCAGGGATTCCGCGATATTTTTGGTGATCTGCTCGATGATAGGCCTTTTGGTGGCCGGGACCGAGTTGTCGTAAAGGACGGATATTGAAAGCCCCTTGATGGAATCCAGAAGGTCCGCTTCGGCGAATGCGGCTTCAACGGCGGGATCACTCATGTCGAGCTTTTCCAGAAATACCGTGTCGTCCGAGTTGAGATCACCGTCGCCCTTCTTCGCTGCAATCACTGCGAGTTGAATGCTAGCGCTGACGATCAGCTGATTCTCGGGAATGACGGGCACCAAGGCTTTCCGGATGCGATCCTGCAGTAACTCTTCGAATTTGAGCTTCTGCCAGGCGAGTTGTCCGGCTTCTCCTGCCTGCACTTGCGGAGTCGCACCTGTCCAGCCCGCGACAGCGGTAAGGAGAAGGAGCAGAGCTGTTTTAATGGCTCTGGTCACCTTTTCGGCTCCTTCTTCTTTTGTGGCTGCTCAACAGAAGCGGGCGCTCGCATTTTTTGCCGCATCCGGATCGCCTGAACATTTCTGGGATTGTACTTTGCAGCCTGCGTAAAGGAGTCGAAAGCCTGTTTATACTTCTTCTGAAGATAATAGATGCCGCCCTCGATCTCGTAGCTGACGGAGAGCTGGGGGGCTTCCTTCTGGATTGTCTTGATCTTCGCGAGAGCTTCGTCGAACTTGCCGGCCCGGGCAAGTCTCTGAATCTCGAAAGCCTGGTCGATTCGTGCATTCAGCTGGTCGATGTCATCCAGACCGTTTGACGGCGAGAGCTGCATCGAGAGCGTGATGTCGGAGTTGATGGTCTGGGTCATCACTATTTTTGAAGGTTGATGACCGTCTTTGCGGAACTCAATTTCACTTGGTCCGGGCGCGGAGAAAAGCTTCTCAAAATCCGAGGTCTTCATCTGAAGAGGGGTCTGGCCGACGACTTGCGGCTGGGTGTCGGAGCCGAGTCGGCGAGCGTGTATCTCCGCTCCAGTAGGCTGGGATTCAAAGGAAATCGTGGTCGCGCAGCCGACCAGCAGTGAGGCCATGCTGGTCCCGAGAATCAGCCAGAAGCTGCGGGTGTGATACTCAAGATGCGGCAAAGCCCATATCCTCCTAGAGGATTTTTCGGCAAATGCGGTCTCGCGCTTGAAATTATTACGGATGAGGCCTGCTCGTGCCCTGAGGCAGCGTCAATCGGATGACGTGGCAGCTGACGTGCGGTCGGGATTCCTTGATTTGGTTTTGACACTCGGAAACCCCTATGAAACCATTTCTTTGTACTTTCATACACTTTTAAAGGCGCGTCAGGTGAAAGCGACTTATCGCAATAAGACTATCGCGCTGGTTTCGATACTGGTCCTTGTTGGGATCGGCGGGGTCAGTGCGTTCTGCCTCGGGCTCTACCGTCAGGAGCGGCTCTACCATGTCCGCCGAGACGCGGGGGTGGGGATTCAGCGCCTGGCTGACCATTTACAAAGCCTTTTTCTGCTCGCGGAAAATGTCTCGGTGCGGGACGTCGACGTCTCGAGTGAACTGATTTTCGTCGTGGACGGGGTTTGCGGCAGCACGCGCAAGGATTCTGCGGTAAGCGCGTCTTTCACAAAGCATTTTTCTGACATCGATGCGAGTCCGAGCGACTGGTTGACGAGCTTTGAATTGTACAAAGCGTGCAACTCCGCCAAAAGCAGGTTTCAGGTTGTGAATACGGACCTGAATTTGATGGTGCCGTATGTTACGGCGCTGGTCCGCAAAGAGAGTGGACCCCGGCTGGTTGCCGTATCCGTCGAGGGTTTTGAAGGGGGCTCCGGGAGCACTCTTTTCATGCTGAATCGGAAGGGCGAGTTGATCTGGAGCGCCGATGGCGAAGCCTACGTGAGAACGGCTTTCCTCGACACGGAGCTGGATCCTTCTTATTTGAAAACCATCGTGGAAGCCGCTGCCGCCGGTGATTCCGGCGTCATGGATGTGCGTGCGGCTGGATTGATCGCCTACGCGCCCGTGAATTCAGAATGGACGCTCGTCTCTCTCTCTTACAAACCTACGCTTCTGCAAGCGGTGAACTATGCAATAACGCAGTCCCTGCTTCTGATCGCCGGGATCGTCTTCATCTGCCTGTTCTTCGGGAAACGAATCGCGGAAAGCATTGTCAGGCCGCTTTCCGATCTGAAGAAGTCGGCGGAGGAAATCGGAAAAGGCCGATTTGACAGGCGACTGGAGGCGGTAGGCAACAATGAGGTGGCCGCCGTCAAGAGCGCCTTCAACGTCATGATTGATAAGATCCAGGCACTCATCATCGACGCTCAGCGGAAGACGGAGCTTGAAGCGGAATTCAAGACGGTGGCCGGCGTGCACAAGATGCTCTTTCCGCCGAAGAACGTCAGGGCGACCGAACACGCCCTTCACAGCATCGCTGATCAGGCGACGATCTGTGGCGGCGATTGGTGGGGTTATCTGGAACTTCCACGAAGCGGAAGGCCTCCGCTGTTCTTGATACTTATTGGTGACGTCACGGGGCACGGAACGGAGTCGGCACTGGTGGCGGCCGCCGTGAGGGGAGGGCTGTCCGTGATTGCGCAGTACCTCGAGGAGGAAGGCGCCGCAGACCCGGATCCCAGTCGGATTCTTCAGCACTTCAATCGAGCGGTTTGCGAGTCGGCGAATGGTGCGCTGGCGATGACTTTCTTCGTCGCGCTCATGGACACGACAAAAAAGAAACTCTACTGCGCAAACGCGGGCCATAACCGGCCGTATCTGATCCTTCCCAAGGTGAAAGAGGATACTGTCACGTACCAGCTCAGGCCCATTGGCATCGCGACCGGCGCTCCTCTTGGCTACGCGCTGGACTCGGTTTATGAAGGTTTCGAGACGCACCCCTGGCTTCCTGGATCCAAGCTCTTCCTTTACACAGACGGTCTCATCGATTCTGATCAGTTCGGGAGGAACAAGCTTCGTAAGGCGCTCGACGCGCATGCAAGGCTCGGAGCCCGGTCTCTGCTGGCAAAGGTGATGCAGGAGCATCGCACGGCGACTGGCGGCGCGATTCAGCCGGACGATATCACGGTAGTCATGTGTGAAATTACGGACGGAACATGAAAATACCAGCTCTGAAACCATTCATCGCGTTGATCAGGAGGAATGTCTTTGAGACGCTCATGCTGAGCGGGGCAGCGGTGTCCCTGGGCTTTTTTATTGCGGGATCAATCGGTGCGGAAAAGAACAGCGGTGTCGGTGGCTCGGTTGCCACCCTCGTTTCAGGAGCGGCGGAGAGAAAAGGCATGGGCGCCAAGGGGTTTTCGCCGGTCCTGGTCGGGCAGAAGTTTTATGACCTGGATGCCGTATGGACGGGGAAGAATCAGTCGGCTGAGATAGCGCTGGATACCGGCATTCACATCACGCTGGGCGAAAAAACGCTGATCGTCCTGAAGCGACCGTTCAGGCGCAGGTACAAACCCGCTTTGGACGAGCAGATTCGAATGGTTCATGGAGAAGTTCGTCTGGGCGGTGGAGGCAAGTCACTCAAGAGCAGCAGATCTTCTGGCCTGCGTAAAAATGAGTTGACCGATGGTTCGGAAGGCGCCCCGAAAGAGGTTGATTTGCAGAAAGGGTCCGGGATTTTCCCGCCTCATCAGGCCGAGCTGTATTATCGCGACCGCGGGAAAGTCGAGATCCGGCTGGCTTGGACAAAGATCAAAACCGGTTATCTGAAAGTGAGCGGAAGAAAGGGAGGGGAGGTCTACTACGCCCCGATCAAAGAGCAGATGTTCGCCGCACTTCGGCTGGATAATGACGAAACCTACCAATGGGCGATCATGGATGACAAGAAGGTCAACCTTCTGGGCCCGTTTTCATTCGAATTACACATGCTCGACAGCATAACCGCGAAACGTCTTTTGACCGAGAAGCCGGAGAAGCCGCTTCTCATTTACTGGTGAAACAGGATGGTTGATTGCTTATGAAACAAACCAAGAAGCTCATGTTCGGACTGACGGCCGGCACTGCGCTGGCGCTATCGATCGGGTACGGCGTTTACGTTTCCGGGATATTGCATCGCGATCCCATGAAACAGGAACAAGCACGAGTCCAGGCACTGTTGACGAAAGATTCGGAGAACCTTCAAAGGCCCGACGCCACGGATAATGAGGTCTACGCGGCCATGATCAGATTGGCCCAGACGCTCAGGCCGGAGGCGCGCGCGGAAGCGATCAAAAGAAGCTCAAGCACGGTAAAACGGTTGAGACAGGGGGCGGCGACGGCTCTTGGCAATTTCAATGATCCTGAGTCCTTTGCGGTGCTGAAGAAGCTGGTCGATGATGCGGATGTGGACGTCAGGCTTTCCACTCTAAACGCATTGGGAATGATGCCAGGCGCTGGACGGGAAGAACTGCTCGTTCCACGCCTTCGGATGAAGGAGAAGAACCGCGAGTTTGAGCGAATGGTAGCGGCCTACAGCCTGTCGCAGATAGCTCAGGACAAGTCACTTCGGGATGAAGCATTCCGTGTTCTGGTTCGAATGATGGGATCAAAAGATGTGAATCTCGCGCGAGAGGCATCATTCAAGTTAATGGCGGTTGCGGCACAGGACGAGCGTTTCCTCGATGCTGCAAAAAAACTGGTTTCAAGTGTGGGTGATTCGTCCATTGTTCCTGTTTTGGTGAGGCACCTGACCGCGACCGATCCTGAATGGGTCTTGCGTAATTATCGCCTCTTGTTGACAAGCAAGGATCTGCAGATCCGCTTTGCCGCCCTGACTGCCGCCATCAAGCTGTGTGACCCGGACCGCGTCAAGCTGCTTCAGAACTGGCTGTCGACCGAGAAGGACGCACAATCCATTCAGTACGGGATACAGGCTGCTGCGGCGCTTGGCGGCCCGGAAGCCGAAACCCTCGTCAGACAGTCCCTGCAGGGGCCCGGGTTCCCGTCAAATCTCGTTCCAATGGCAAACGACGTGCTCGAAGAGCTGGAAAAGGGAGCTCATCAGGAGCGTTGCGGGAGCGCTGCGAGACGGTAATCTCAGGGCGGAGGAGTACCGCGGCCGAAGATGCGTGTTACGGCGAACGTCGTGCCGATTGAGAAATTCACGTAAGATTTACCGACTACCACAAGCTTTTCTCCGTCCGAGACTTTTCTGCTGGCGTCGTTTTCCGCGATGTAGTCCAACGCGGGTTCGATTGCCACCGCATTTGCCTCATCATTCTTTCCTGGCTGCAGATCGATCGTCATGATTCCTGAAGAGGAATCACCGAAGCTTGTGTCGAGTATCCCTGACGTGGTGTAACGGATTATGGCGAAGTTCATGAGGTCGTCAGCCGTCCCGGATTTCGATTTCCCGACGAGCACCGGCCTGTCCTGCCCATCGATCAGTAGCTGGTGCGCGGCATCTTCCGTGCTCCCGCCCGTGAGAGCCGTGAGGCGATAGCCCGGTGTATCAAGCGCGTTGAAAGCGGGGTCCAGATCGAGCGAAGAATCGATTCTGAACATCGCGAAACTTCCGTCAACATCGCCACCGAGATAAATCCGATTGCTGGAATCCACCGCGATGGATCGCGCAATAGCCTGAGTTGCCGGCGCGGGCAGGAAAGTGTTCGAGTCGAGAAGGACCCCGTCTGCCAGGTTGAACTTGGCGACCGCCAGTTCCTGGACGGTGCCGTCGGCGTAGCGTGTGAACCCGGTCGCATAGATAGCGCCACCTGCCGTGTCGACGTAAAGATCGTGAGCCTCGCTTTCGTCTCCGAGAGCTGAATGGCCGAAATCAAATGTGGCATAACCTATTTGAGTCGCCGGGTCGCATGGGCCTGGGTCGCATACAGCGGCATCGCCGAAGGTGGTGTCCAGCGCACCCGTGGTGGAATCCAGTTTGGCCACCATGAATTTCGAGTTGATCATGCCGGCGACGTAGAGGGAGCCAGCCGAAACCTTGATAGAGTGAGCGATGGATGCGGATGGATTCATCGGATCATCCAGGATGACCTGGGTTCCGGTACCTAACATCTCGTCACCAAAACCACTCACCGG
>MEPR01000080.1 GCA_001769835.1 Bdellovibrionales bacterium GWB1_55_8 | reverse complement strand
TAGGCCGCTCCTCACCATTGACTTCTCGCCCGAGTTCACCTACTTTGCTTTTCTTCCTCCAAATGTCGGGGTGTAGCGCAGCTTGGTAGCGCGCTTCGTTCGGGACGAAGAGGTCGTGGGTTCAAATCCCGCCACCCCGACCATTTTTTCCTAAATAGAAAATCCCAATAGGACAGACATCCTGTCTTCGCTCGCTTGTGTCGCATCCATGCGACGCGAGAGCCTATTGGGATTTCCTATTTAGGAAAACGCGCGCGGTGAATGCGGGATTTGAACCGAAAGAGCGGCCGCGGGGAATGCGACCCCAGGAGCGTTTCGCGCGGACAGTAACGGGGTATTTCGCTCCAAGGTGTACAGCTTGTCGGTGCCCTTCTCAAGCCTCGTCATGCGATCTGATAAGGGACTCCTCCAGGAGAGCCTGACGTAACTTCACAAGCGTTCGCATGATCGAAACATTTACCAAAACTGCTCGATCCGAAGTCAAACCCGATGAAAGCATGGCTACGCCCTGTTCCGTAAAGGCAAATGGCAGATATTTTCTATGTTTGCGGCGGCCACTTTCTAAGGTCGCATTTTGCGACCTTAAAGAATTGAACTCGTCCTGGTGGACCTTCTGTCCCACGAATGACATATGCGCGCCGCCGTCCGGCGTGACGAATCAGCCGCCCCGTAGCTCGAAAAAAAGGGGACAGAAGCTGATGCCCCTGTCCCCTGACGAAAATCATCGAACAATGATCACTGAATTATTGCAGTTCTTTTTTCTCGACCGTCACGGTCATGCTCGGAAGCACAATGAAGTGAACCTTGCCGTTGATCGAACTGGAGCACTGGGAATAGCTCGTGACACCACTCGGCAGGTCACTGCAACTATCGCCGTTCCAGTAGGCATTGCTCAGGTCGTAATTGAGCGTGAACTCGACCTGATCGCCCTCATTGATGGTGATGGGCGTGATTTCGGAATACCACATCTGGCTGGCTTTATAGCGGAACGAATTCTCAAGAGTCGGCTTCTTCGTTGTCGCGTCGAGCGCGCCCCCCATGGACGAGTGCCAGAGTTTCACGCTCGGAACCTGACCGAGAGTCTGCGCTCCATCTTCATCCGTCTGATCGCCCGTGCCCGTATTTCGCGGATCGGCCATCGCGATTCCGACATATTTGTAGGTTCCTGGACGCACTTTTAAAGCCTGCGCTGCGAGTTGCGCGTTCACTTCCGCCGTGGGACGCGCCAGATCGATGTAGGTCTGAACCTGATGATCCACCGTGCTGTGCTCGGTATTGCTCGCCGTGCCGCCTTTTGATTTATTGAGTACTGATGAAGAAGTGTACCATGCGGTTGGTGAACATCAATTCACCAAGTGGCGATCAGCGCTACGGAAGTTTGCTTATTGACGCAAAATCGCTATTCACTCCTCTTCAATGCAAAAAACAAAACGGAAGAGTACGTGACGCCATTTTTCTCGTTAGCCTGATCAAGTTTCGATTTGTAGGTAAATGCAGTTTGATGAAAACTAAAAAATCCGAAACCAAAGATTACCAGGCAAAGCCCTGACTCCAAAACACGTGCGACCTTCACGCGGGCGTTTGTGAATAGTTTTAGCCCGATGAAAAGGCTAATGAGCGGTAAGATCGCCCAGCAGAGAACATACACAGAAATGAAGGAGAAGTTAACGTTCAGGCTTATCAGCTCTTTTAAGCAGTTCGTATCACAGGCAAGACTTTTGAAAGGAATCGAAGATTCATCCAACGTGCTTACCCATTCTCCGACTGAGCGCCATTTATCAAAAAGTAGAGATCCAATGACAAGTAAATACCCAAGACCGCTGGTCAAGATGTATTTGCCGAGTTCCTTAATATCCATGAATCAATTAAACCATTCCCGCAATTGGTCGGTCAAATTCAGCCTGTCATCTGCGACGGACCAATTCCTCTCGAGCACTCGGGGACAAATGGAAGGGTTCTGGGGCCGTAGATGCCGCATCCTTCCTGGTGCTCACAACCCACAGCGAAGTACCGGCCTCATTTTCCTCATTCCATACGAAGGCTTATCGTCAACAATATTAGCTGACTGCTTCAGTCTGATATTATATCATTTAAGAATATGCTGTTCGTTGGCGGGGCTCGCTTCTCATTGCTTCTTGCTGGAGCGCTGTGCGGTTTATCGGCGTGTCGTCCTGAAATTTATGGACTCGAAGACACGCAATCAGTGACGCACGAGCCCGCCAAATGGACAGGCTCTTTGGAGGGGCATCGCCTCCCCAAAGGCATCCTCTCGGCCAGCATCGTGAACGTCCCCCAGGAGCGGACGATTGATTTTTTTGATATCCGAACGGGAGGTTTTTACGACGTCGAGATCACCCAAAACGGAGCGAAGCTCGACGAACTCAATTGCAGCACGGAAGCTACCGGAGTCGGTTTTTGGACCGAGTCCAATCGCATTCACCTTGATTTCACCCAAGCGCCCGCTCCCGGAAGCGTGGCACTCCGCTGTAATGTCGGCGGTGGTTTCTTTGCCACAGTTACCTTCCATCTATTAACCTCGCCCGTCGCCGTGATCTCGCCTAGGAGTCAGATTTTGGACCCGGTGGGCGTCGTTTTGCTGAGTGTGCGCTCCTCGACTTTTTCTCCCGATCTGCGCTTCATCAGCTTCATCGGGCTCCTCCGAGGCATTGGGCAACAGCAGTATTTTGTGAAGGACCTCAAAACAGGATCGCTCCGAATCGCGTCCTCAGCCAGCGATGGGAGCTTCGCGAATTCGGGAGTTTACAATGGCGCAAGCACGCCTGACGGGCAATTCGCGGTTTTTGAATCAAACGCCAATAACCTGGACGGGAACCAGTCAGTTCGACAGATCTTTTTAAAGGATATGAATGGCTCCAGTGTTCGTGTCATCAGCTCCGGAGCCAATGGCAAAGCAAACGCGGACTGCAGGTTTCCAAAAATTTCTGACGATGCCCGATTCGTGCTCTTCGAATCCACTGCGACCAACCTCATCAACGGCGTGTCCGGTCGTCAACTCTACCTCAAAGACACCCAGACCGGCGGTCTCACCCTGGTCAGCTCACTGGACGGGACGCCTGCCACCGCAGATGATAGCGACCTCGAGAATTCCAGCATGACTCCTGACGGAAAATTCGCGGTATTCACTTCCTGGGCCACGAACTTCTTTCCAGGCGTCAACGCCAATGGACAAGTCTACCGCAAGAACCTGGTCACCGGTGAAATGACTCTCGTCAGCAGCGTGGATGGAACGAGTGCGACTTCCGGCGAGGACTATTCAGGCATGCCCGTGATCTCCTCGGATGGAAAAATCGTATACTTTACATCTTGGGCAACCAACTTCATAGCTGGCGCAAGTGCCGGACAGATTTACAGAAAAGACCTGGAATCAGGCACAATCACTTTGGTGAGTTCATTGGACGGATCGGTAACGACCCAGTCCGACAGCGACGATCAGCAAGTCATCTCTCTTTCAAGCACGGGCGACAGTATTGCACTTGTGTCCAGGGCCACAAACTGGGGCAATTCCGATGGAATTCGGCATCTCTACATAAAAAATATGAATACTGGCGCGCTTTCTCTCGCCAGCACGGCGAAGGACGGCAGCCCTGGCAACCAGGATGTGTGGAACGCCGCCATAAGCTCCGGGGGCGACGCCGTCTTCTTTGAATCGCAAGCCACAAATCTGGCCGCAGGCGCGACCTCCGGAACTGTCGCCCTCTTCAAAAAATCGATTCAAACGAACGAAATCGAAGCCGTTGCCCTGGTTTACGGTACAACTCTGGCGCAAAGCCTTTCACCCCAATCGGTATCTTCCGACGGCCGCCAGCTGTTGCTCTCAGGAGCCGCATCCATTTATCCTGAATTGTCCGTAAAAAATCATCTCTTCCTGAAGAATCTCCAAGCCGGGACCCTTTCGGTGATTGATGCCTTGGGCTCAGGCGCCGCAGGAGTCGCTGATGCAGACTCGGTGGCTCTGGATATGACTCCCGACGGGAGATATGTATTATTTTCGTCCGCTGCGACGAACCTGGCCCCAAGCAGTCTGCCTGCGGATGGACTTTCGCAAATTTATCGAAAGGACACCGTCACGGGAGAAATGGTTCTGGTCAGTTCCCTCGATGGTTCAGTTGCCAATCGAAGCAACGGCAGCTGCAATTACCTGGGCCGGATATCCGGAAACGCAAACATCGTCTTTATGACCTGCGACGCGACAAATCTGATTGCGGGAGTCAGCGGTCCCAAAGTCTATTCCAAGAATCTCACCAGCCAGTCGATTACGCTCGTCAGCACCAGCAATGGGCTCACATCGGGAGCATTCAACGCGACCGCCACAGCCGCGACTCCGGATGCCCGCTATGTACTGCTTGTCTCAAACGCTTGCGCCGCACAGCCGTGTAGCGGATCCAGTGTTTATCGAAGGGACATGAGCACCGGCGAGATGCTGCTCGTCAACTCAAGAGACGGCACATCTGCCACCTGGTTCTGGGGCCCATTTACACCTTACTCCAGAGCCTGGGGAATCAGCGATGACGGAAATACCGCGCTCTTTGAAACTTCGTATCCGCAAGTGATATCCGGTATTTTTGGATGGCAGCTGTATATCAAAAACTTGACCCTACAGTCCTTCAAGCTTGTGACTGAAAGCTTTGACGGCTCCACGGGGCATTCCCAAAACTCAAATAACGGAGTGAGGCGGGCGCAGCTCAGTTCGGATGGCCAGCTGGCCACATTCATATCCTCTGCCAGTAATCTTTGCAGTAGTGATCAAGACAGTACCGCAAGCTGCTACTATCCCCTTCTGATCAAGGACCTGACCACGCGCGACCTGCGCCTGGTGAGCTCCCTGGACGGAAGCGTGACCACCTCCGCAGCCGAAGTCAAAAGCTTTGCCACCACCCCAGCCGCTGACCGCTTTTACATGGATGTCAAAGCCCCGTCCTGGCTCGGCCTGTTTGATTTTCAGCTCTACGCCACTCCACAGCCTTGATACTCGTCCGACTACATCGGATTCCCGACGTATTCTTCGGCCGACTGAAAAGGAAATCGTTTTTCCGCCTCTTTCGAATAACCAAAATAGCGCCAATCCCGGACAGATCCGTCTCCGGCGAAGCGGTTTCCATCGAAAGCGCCATCCATGAATTTTCCGTATTCCGCGACATAGGTTTCAGCCGGAATGACTCGCACTCTCACCTTCGCCAAATGATCTGCGGGCGAACGGGCGTGCGCTTGAGTTGAGGCATATAATCCTTTGAAATACTCTTTTTTTTGCGGAGGAAAACTTCTCAAGGGAGTGTCGAGATCGTAAATCCGATTCCGGTATTCCATGACTACGTGAAAGCTCCAGCCGGCTTTCGTCGTATTGCGGTTGGCTAGCGTGCGAATTGGAACGTTCGTACCGTCGACATAAAGCACACGCGCGTCGCGGATATCGAAGTTCGGAATACGTTTGCTGAGGACGAAGAGCATTTGCTGGATATTTGTGTGGCAATATCCCTCACGATAGACACAGGCGTCGTTCATGAGTGACCAGAACTGCTTGATCAGACAACCTTCACTCGCCGAAGCGGGGGACGTAAGAACGGCAATGAAAAAGAGGACTCGAAACAGCATCACTCTATAAAGAGTCCACTACTTTCAAATCCAGGACAATCGAATTTGGCTTTGCCATTTGCCAGAGAGACACCCCAGAAGTTGTTAAAATTGGGGGCCTTTTTTCTCCTGTTCAGAAGAATAGTACTTTGAGACAATTGAGTGATGAGGAGACGGGCGGGCGCTTTGCGCGCATTTTTGTTAGTCGTTCTCATTGCCTCCTCAATAGCGTGCAGCAAGTCACTGCTAGTAACGGATCTGCTCACGTCTCCGCCTGACACCACTCCCCCTCTCATCAGCACATTCAATATTCCAGCAACGACGCGATCGCTCACATTGTCGGTCGCACTCTCCGCAACCGACAATGTCGGGGTCACAGCCTATCTGCTCAGCGAGAGCGCCAGTCAACCGACGCCCGACGCGAAGGGATGGAATGACTCTCCGCCAATCAGTTATACTTTCGACGGATTCGCCGAGGGAGTCCCGACGCCCAAAACTCTTTATGCGTGGGCAAAAGACGCAGCGGGCAATGTTTCCAGCGGACTTGCGGCCGACGTGGTGGTCACTCTTCCCTCCATTTTTTATGTAGATCCAAATGCCCCTGATGACTCAGGCACGGGAACCATTTCAAGTCCGAAGAAATTCATCACCTCGGGCGTGGCTTTATTATCGGGAGGAGACACGCTGATCTTGAAAGATGGAGTCTATACCGGGCAAAAAAATATCTTAGGCGACCATGCAAGCCCACAAATCTATCCGCCCTCCGGCAGCGAGGAAAGCTTCACCACGATCAGAGCCGAGCACGTGGGCCAGGCAATCGTGGACGGTGAATATAATTACAATCCGTTTGCCATGGGAAATGGGCCGACTTACCGTAATTACCTTCACATTGATGGGATCCATTTCCGGTATGGCGCGGGAACCGTTTTCGAAATTGCGGGCAATCATAATTGGGTATCCAACTGTGGTTTTGAGGATGGACTGCCCTATACAAATGACAACGAACGCTCCATCGCGTCCGTCTCCGGTGGATCCTCTTACGTCCTTGTCGAAGACACCTGGATCTGGGGCAAGGGTCGATACGGTCTCTACACGGGATCCACCAATGGCGGCACCCACCACATTATTTTCAGACGTGTGGTCGTGAGAATCGACGCCGCACCTGCCGGATGGATGTCGGCCGGTTTACGTTTTTACAATTCCAATACTAACGCCATGCAAAACTGCATCGTGATTGACTCACTCATCGGAAGCAACTCCGCCGCGAACGGTACCTGTACTGAGTGCTGGTCTTTCGCTCAGGGTGGCGGAAGCTCCGCTGGCGAATGGGGACATGTTTTTGATGGCAATATTGCTTTGAATAATCCTGACCGCGGCGGCTTCAGCAATGAAAAAGGCTATCTCCCCTCCACTGAAACCTGGAAAAATTCAGTGTTCTGGGGTTTGAAATCGGGCTTTTTCCCGTACAATTTGGCGCCGAACAACGGTTACGGGACCAGCGGACAGAATGTATGGACGGTTTCAAACATGCTGGTAGGAAATTCAGGAGCGGGTATTGCGCTGACATCTAACCGACTTTATGAAGCCTACAACATCACGGATAGTATCTTTACGGGCAATGTCGCCTCTGCCTTTGGCGCCTCTGCAAAGGTACTCACCAGGACATTGGACCACGTCATCGCTTACAACAACGGATCAAATGCGTGCCCCCTTGAAGATGGGTGCACAGTATTGGATCTGGACACGACTACCGATCCGCTCGCGCAAATCGTTCAACACCTTCCCAGAGTCGAATCAGGAAACGTTGGGCCCTCTATCCTTTACCAGGTCGGTGGCACGGGTCTTTTTCACGGAGACGCGGGTTGGGATGCTACTGGGAGCACCCCCTTATGGCCCTACCCAAATGAGCAGACCTGGTCAGCAAAGATGCAAGCCTATTCAGTGAACACAGTGTCCGGGAATCGCGGGTTTGCAGCCTTGAGCGGGACGACTTCGACGCCCCTCACTGATTACATTTGGGGCTATTTAGGGAAACCCAAACCCGGCATTTATGAAAATCAGTGATACGAGTTCAGGGCGAGGCGGGAGCGACGGGAGCTGGCCGGATTGTCTTTGCCATTTGTTACCTGCCGGTATTCTTTTGAATCCAATCCGCGACCGAACTCACCCGTCCGTAAACGCCGAACAAGCCCGGGCGCGCACACCCGATGCCGAAGCTCACGACCCCGGCGAGAACAGGTTCACCACTGCCGAACCTAAGAATGAGCGGACCACCGCTATCTTTCCGGCAAGCGTCTTTTCCGCCTGACTCGTAGCCGGCGCAGATCATCCGGTCCGTGATCTTGCCCGGATAGGCCTGGTCGCACCGCTCCCGCGCGACCAGGGGCACTGCAACTTTCTGCAGATTCAGGGATATGATGCCGTTCTCGCGTGTGGCGCCCCAGCCTGCCACCATGGCAAGCATCTGCGGCGTTTGTGGTCCGATGCCAGAATCCAAATTCGGAGTCAGCGATTTGAACCTGGAAGGGTGATCGAGCTTGAGGAGCGCGAAATCGTAATCGTAGGAATCGCCGGGTTTGAACTTCGGATGGACCAGCACTTGGGTGATCTGATGGCGCTCGCCCTCGCTTGGATCCCCGATCCAAACGGACCCCAGAACAGCTTCAGTCTCCGACAGATCCTCCGCGCAATGAGCGGCCGTAAGCACCCAGTCGGGCCGAATCAACGTCCCGCCGCAGAAATGATCTGAATACTCCTGGAGCGAAACAATATAGGGAAACTCACCTTCCAGCGCGGGTTCCCCCCCCACGATCCGCGCTCCAAAATCCGACCCTTGCGAGGCCAGCAGCGATCCGGAAAACAGAAACGACACCCACGCAGCAATCAAAGTTATTTTCATTTTCGCGCCCAGAATTTGCCCTTAAATTCTTTGAAACACAGAGGGCGACTCCTTCGCAAGGCACATTCCTCAGGCCTAGCAGTGACGTTGTCCGGCTCAATTAACATTATTCAAGTGTGTCGATCAAGACGCACACGGGGGGCCTGATTTGCCGCTCCACGAGATCCATGAGAAACTGAATATACCTAGGACGCATGTGGCACGTAGGTGAAAAACTATGCACTCAACAGCGACAAACTATGCCTTCTTGCTTTTTCTTTGCAATATCTTAGCGGCTCCCCTTTTCGCGGCGGATTCCGCACAGACTTTCATGTATCAGGGCAGATTTTTCAACGCGAGCGGAACCGCCCCCCTGCGCGACGTGCTCGATTTGACGATTGGAATCTTTGACCCAAACGGCACCTGTCTTCTTTACGAGGAACTCCAGAGCGGAATCGATGTGCACAGCACATACGGAGTGTTTGCTGTGCAAGTGGGCTCCCCTACTGGCTCAGCCAAACGCACACCCAGCGACCCTGGTCATTCCATGACAACCGTTTTCGCGAATCGGGGATCATTCGCGTGCTACACGCCAGCCGCTGGTGATATTCGTAAACTTCGCGTGACCGTGACTCCTCAGACCACCGGCATTCCGACGGTGCTTTCGCCGGATCAGCTGATCAACGGAACTCCTCATGCTCAGGTGGCGGACACCCTTCAGGGACTTTCTCCGAACCAGTTTCTTCAGGTCAACGATGCTTCCACGGTTGCGGGAGCCGCCGCAGGAAAATTCTTATACACGGCAGATGGCGTGACTTTCTCC
>MEPR01000079.1:94024-94814 GCA_001769835.1 Bdellovibrionales bacterium GWB1_55_8 | reverse complement strand
CCAAAGGAACGATCCAGGTAGAAATCAGGCCTTAACCCATCCAGCGAGATCATGACGAGTTTGGGACGGTGATATGGCATATTGCGGCATTACTCCTTTTAAGAGGCGTGCAGCGTCGATGCCACCGTCACAAAGTGCCAAATGACTGCCAGAGCTGTCTGGTTTCTGGTAAGCTCTCGCCAAAGGAAACAGCCATGTCCAAATTCACCGATGAAGAACTTAAAAAGCTCCATCCCGAGACGCTTGCGATCAGCCACGGCTTTGATCCGGCTCGAAGCGAAGGAGCTATCAAGCCGCCCGTATTCCTGACCTCCACCTTTGCGTTCCGGAATGCGGCCGAAGGAAAGAAATTCTTCTCCTGGCTGCACGGGGAAGGCGCGCCGAAAACCAAATCCGAGATGGGCCTGGTCTACTCGCGCATCAATAACCCGAACCTGGAAATCTTTGAAGATCGCATCGCCGTCTGGGAGGGCGTGGACCATGCGCTCAGCTTCTCCAGCGGAATGGCCGCAGTCAGCACCACCCTCCTCAGCCTTCATGAGCCCGGGGAGGAAATCATCCTTTGCGAGCCGGTTTATGGCGGCACCGACGGGTTCATTCGTACGTTTCTCTCACGATTCGGAATTCAGGTAAAAACGGTTCCTGCAGGTATCGATGCGCCGCAACTCGCCGCAAAACTGATTACACCCAAAACCCGCTCCATCTATCTTGAATCGCCGGCGAATCCGACCAATCGCCTCACGGATATCAGCGCGATGAAAGCCCTGGCGCAACAAAGCCGAAAAGCGGG
>MEPR01000079.1:80642-93983 GCA_001769835.1 Bdellovibrionales bacterium GWB1_55_8 | reverse complement strand
GGCCGGTCTTCTCACGCCCTGCGCGCTTCGGGGCTGATGTGGTCATCTATTCAGCAACGAAGTTCATCGGCGGCCATTCCGACGTGATCGCAGGCGTCGCACTGACCTCTTCGAAGGAACTCATGAGCCAGATCGCAGGTCACCGTGCCGCTCTCGGCGGAATGCCGAATCCGTACACGGCCTGGCTCCTCACTCGATCGCTCGAGACCCTGAAAATCCGAATGGAAGCCCAGCAGAAAAATGCCGAGCTCGTCGCCGCATATCTGGCCAAGCACCCCAAGGTCAAAAAAGTGTATTACCTGGGTCTCCTCAAGGAGACCGATCCCGAATACCCCATTTATAAAAAGCAGCACACGGGCCCGGGTTCCCTGGTCTCTTTTGACGTTGCAGGTGGCGAGAAGGAATGCTTCGCGTTCCTGGACAACCTCCGTATTTTCAAATTAGCCGTCTCACTTGGTTCAACCGAGTCCCTGGCTGAACACCCGGCATCGATGACTCACTCCTCCGTTTCACACGAGATCCGGGAACTTGCGATGATCGGCGATGGACTCGTCAGGCTTTCCATCGGAATCGAGAACCACGAAGACATCATCTGGGACCTCGAGCAGGCGCTGTCGAAGGTCTGACCGTACGCAGGTAGGGGCCAACATGGATCAACCGCCGCCCACTCGGAATGGGTCGCAGGGGACTCGCCCTTGGACTCCCGGTTGAGGCCCCTGTTGAACCAACGATCTCGCGCAAGCGAAGATACGCAAGGCGGTGCCACGCCAACTGGTAGCGTTGCCCGAGTATCCGGAATCCGGTCCGGCTCCACCAGTTCGGAAAACGTCCGAGTTCCCAATGCGCCTGAATCCGAAACCAGACTTCACCTGAACCATGCTCCTTTGTGAGCACAAACCATTCGTTTCCGGATTCTATATGGCCTCTTAACGTATCGTATCGAAACGCCTTCAGCGTGGAATCGGCGCTCTGTCGCTCGTCGACGGCGCCAACAACGACACCGCAGAGATACCTGAGTCCAAACACCTTGATCTCGAGAAGCATTCTTCGTCCAAGCAAGGGATGCTTCGGCTCAAAGTGGCCCACGACAATAGTTGGGTCAGAGAATTCATAATTTCGGATGGCGCGCCAAGCTCGCTCGAAAACGCCGCCCTCGACGGGCGGTCCCGCCTTTTCGAGACCTATCATGGCCTGGCTGAAATAGTGTCTGCCGGCAGATCGGAGTGGCTGCACTGGCGTACCTGCCAGATGACGCAAGCGAGTCTCCAGCTCCCTTTCGTTCCAGCCTAATCCGAGGCGCCACTCAGCCAATGCATCTCCCTTCAATCCGCTTGCACGAGGAAGGTGGGACCTTCGTCCATTTCCGGAGTACCGTCGTGAACTTCGCTGGTCTCCGAATGAATTCCAGAAACCACCCCTTCACCGACCGAGAGCGCGACGCGGTTCACGAACTCCGTCCAGGTGTTGGTTTGCATGGGTTCACCGATCGTCAGAAAACCGAGATAGTGCTTTCGACTGCTCGACCTCGCGCGGCTGCGGATGTGAAAGATCACCTCTCCCCGCGGGTTTCGATACGATCCGAAAGTGATTTTCCCACACTCAGGATGTCCTTCCAGTGTCCCCAAGGTCAGGCTCGTCGGCCTCCGATCCAGAACACGAACAGCGCATTGTCCTGCCATCGGAATCTGAATATCCAAGACGTCATTCAGTTCGAGAGGACATTCGGGAGAATCTTCAGCAGGGCGCTCATCGGCAACCTTTGTGAAGACGGTCA
Source organism: Bdellovibrionales bacterium GWB1_55_8 (assembly GCA_001769835.1). Lineage (GTDB taxonomy): Bacteria > Bdellovibrionota > UBA1018 > UBA1018 > UBA1018 > GWB1-55-8. The sequence continues at coordinate 92,209 of MEPR01000079.1, read as the reverse complement.
GCTCGCTCGGCGCGAACTCCGGGAACCGCTGACAGACCAGTTCCATGATCTCGGAAGGCTTCAGTCGGCTGTTTTTGATCACCGCCCAGTAATCGCGCTGAAGTAGCGGGCCGATCCCGGCGGAAGCGGAGCGTAGAGCTTTCATTCAGATCAGTAACTGCAACAACGGCACCCCGCCCCCCGGCATACGAGTTGTAAAACAACATGGGAAATGGAAAAAACAAAGGCACGCAACATCGCCGCCGAAAACATAAATCCCGCGAGCCGGGCGTCGCTGAATATCTACGCCGCTAGTCCGGTCTTCCGTGCGGAGCACGCTGAGAGCACTTTGACTCGCCTGATCGAGCAGCAGACCGCTAAAATCCCATCCGACTTTTTTCTCTTTTTAGCACTGGGATCTATGGCTGCTTCCGCCGCGTTCGAGCTGACTAATCGCCAGAAAGCCAGCCGCTTTGTCGGAATGTGGCCCGCAGCCCTGCTCTCAATGGGAATGTACAACAAACTCGTGAAGATTCTCGGTGCACGTTAGCTCAACTATGGCCGAACGAAGGTGCCGTTAGCCGCTTTCACCATATCCACAACGGCAGGGGCACACTTTCCGGAATTCTTGCCAGGCTTTGCCTTTGCATTAGCCGGCGCCCGCTTCACCGGACGGTCCACATCCGGGTCATCGACCACGCGGAACTCGCTCTTCGTGTTCCTTCGTACGGTTTCCTCGTAAACCGAGCGCTCCGACTTCACGGCCAGCGATTCCACGATACTGCGGCCATCATCCGCCATCTCCCGATCAACAAATACCACCAGCTGCTCCTGATTGGTCTCGGCGCCAGTGCTGAAATTGAACGAAGTACCCATGATCGCGGCATCCCCGCTGATGAGCATCTTGTGGTGAAGCTTGCCTGTCGCTTCGAGGGCTTCCCCATTCGCCTTGATGTGGTGAGTTCCATATTCGGGAGGCGCGATCCGGATGTTCTTGCGGAGTTCATCGAGTTGCTTCTCCCCGAGGGTCTTGCGCCAGGGACTTTCAGCAAGTTCCGCATAATGTTTGGTGTCGCCCTCCTTCTGCAATTCGAGGCCTGACATTTTCAGGAATCCGCTCCAGGGCTGAACGGAAAAGCTGGTGTCCGCGACCGCTTTGAATTCAAATCGCCCCGCCTTCGCGGTTTCCCGCGCCGCACGCTCAAGCAAAGCTTCCTGAACGCTGTCTGAAGAAAACGCGAATTGCGCCATGTGGACGGGCCCGTCGGTTTCCCGAACCACGCGCGCAATCATATTGTGATTGACGCTCTTCAGGCCTCCTCCCGGCGTAAACGTGATGATCATATAGGTAGGTTTGCCATCTTTACCAGTCGGACCAAAAAGCTTGTAGGCTCCGCTCATCGGATACTGCGAACCGCGAAGCTGAAATTTCGGGTCGATCGTCTTTGTAAGTTCGTGATTCACAAGCTGAGAAAGCAGGTCGCTGTCGAGCGTGATCATGTGATTTGCATTGGGCACGGAAAAGCTCGGGCGAGGGGTCATTTGAACGAGATCGCCTTCCGGACCGATACAGGATTGCGTAAGATTTCCCGAGGAGAGCAGGACCCGTCCCTTGCCCGGGATATCCCAATCGGTCGCGATCATCTTCTGATGATTCAGGCCGACACTGTCCACCTCATGCACAAAGACTCCTCCGGTACGAAGGCGATCGCGAACTGCTGCGACCTCAGGCCGCGCTTCCGCCACATTGGCATCAATACCGACCCGGATCTCCTTGCCCTTGCCTGCCAGCGCGACCAGATCGTCCGCGACGTCCATCAGGTCAAAGTCGAAGAAATTCATGATGAGTCGATTTTCCGTGGAGCCAATGAAAGATCTCACCACTTGTTTCAGATCATCAGCCGGCTTGCGAACGCCCGCCTTGGTGATTTCATGATTCACGTAAAGCTTTCGATTGAGATATGCAGCCTGCCCAGGTGCCGTTTCCAGGACATGAGCCTCGAGCGGATTATTGAGCTTCTGGAAACTTTCCTTTACCCCGTTGTCCTGGATCAGCTTCCGGAACTTATCACGCCAGATTTTTCGTTCGGCGTTCTGCGAAGGGTCCTTCGGGTCCACAGAAGGCATTTTTGCCAGGTACTCGTCGAGTTCGTCCCAGAGTCCCGGATTCTTCTCGAGCAGCAGCATGAACTGGGATTCCGAGACCTCCTTGATCGAAGTCTCCGTGAAGTTGAAAAGAGCAGCCGTTTTCGGGTCTACTTGCAGCTCTTCACGGAACACCTCCCGCAAAAAGTCCCGCACGGGTTTTCTGGAGAGCAATTCGCGCGAATACTCGAACATTTTTGCGTATTCGGGAGCGGTTTGTGAAACCACTGGCGGTTTTGCGTAAACAGATACGGCCGCGATCGCCGCCAGGCCTGCAATGAAACTTCGAAAATAGGACAAGGCGTTCCCCCTCATGTTAGTTCGTACACCCCTGCACGCGGCCGGGTTCCATGCAGAAATGCAGATGATTGCCGTGCCCCGGACAGGACTGCACGCGCTTGCCGATGTCGGTCAAAGGATTACTGAGATCGCAGGCCTGCGGTCCGTGACCGAGGGCGGGATCGGAAATGAGCGATGGATCATTCAAGTAAATGGGCGTAACACCTGATTTGACCAGCAGTTCCACGAACCGGCGAGTCAGCGCGGCATCGTATTGCCTGGGCTCAAGAGCCAAATCCATTGGAATTTGTTTGCCATCCTTGCGGAAAGGACGCATGTCGACACAATTTCCACGAAAATGAAAACGATGGCCGAGAGGGTCTTGAACCCGCCCCTTCGCCTTGCCGGGCGTGATGAACGAGAAATCCCCGATCTGCGGAACACATTTTTGCGGATTCTTTTCCCGGCAAAGATCCTGCCATGCGCTCGTGATTCTCGATAGCGCACAAAGTGAATCGGGGTGAGCCCATACGTTGGAACCAGCGGGAGAGCGCCCCTGATAATGCACAAAGCTTCCGTCAAACGACTCCTCTGTGATTCCGGCGCCCCGAGGAGGATTGAGCGTTCTCATGGGAACGCGAGCCATGCCCCAATCGTTGATCTCGAGATCCTGCAAACCGAGCGTTCTCTTTCCCGCGTACACACCATTCAACGTATCCTGAAGCGAGACCATTTTCTTGAAATCAGGTTCCGGAATGCTGTCCACCCCGCAGCAGCTCTGTGCTGAAGGCATGACTGCCACCGGGGTTCTGAACTGCCTGCTCGCCGGATCGTAGGTTGCGAAAATGTAGCTGAGCTCCTCGGCAGCGCCCGGGGCCTCACGGCACCGCAGAACACGATAGAAATCCCCGTTCATCAAAGGCTTTAGCGCCATCCCTGAGCCGAAGCTGGCCACCTTCATCGTTGAGAGCTGCAAAACGGCGATATCGCTCTTCACCACGAAGACATCACTGTCATTCAGTTTCCGGAGCGCCCTTCGCGAAATGAAACCCTGGTCCCCTTTTTTCACTTTTGGGCCTGCATAGAATTTCGAATAACGGGTCTCGGGGCGCACGACCTGAATTTTCACCAGATGATCGGAACTGACAGCTTCCGCCACATTTCCGAACACCTTCACCCGCGTGCCACGTCCGATCCATTTGGAATCAATGCCTGTGCGACTCTTGAAAAATTTTTCGGCGGATACCTCATCCTTGCGATGCCCGGTTTTTCGTCCGCGCCCTTCAACAACCCGTGCGGTTTTTCCGAACTGAAAGGGTTCCGCGGTATTCTCTGAGACGGTGGTCAGATAAAACGGTGAGGTCGGTGTTAAGTCTTCCCGGCATACCTGGGCAATGGATGGCACTGGCGTCCAAAGCGCTAGCCCTGCGATAATGATTAAAAAAATTCGCGCCACAATGCCCTCTTCTGACTATTCGGAGAAGTTCATCAAGGTCTGAAGCAGAACTCCGAACTATACCGAATCAATTCACTCAAGTATAAGGACCCTCTCTCCGATGAGTACCCTGACAATTCCTAAATTTTCTTATCGGAGGCCTTCTCATGCCCAAGATTCGGCTGGTGCGGGAGCGCGAACAGAATACTGAAGTAAGCGGAGACCTGCGAGGCCTCGGAAACGATCCCCTCTTAAAAGACGCTTTCCCACGCTCGGTCCTGATGGTGAAACTCGCGACTCAGAGCCACCCCCTTCATCAGCTCGCAAGGCTGCACGGCTTTTCCGTGGAGTGGCACGAGTCGCAGCACCTGCTTTCGATCGCAAAACGTGACCCGAAAGACGGAGAACACAAGCTGGATGCAGTGGATCTATTCACCTTTCTCTTGAGCGCGTTTCAGAAGCTTGGCGAGAATTTCTCAGCGAGTCTCATTCAGTGGAACATCCTGCAGTCGCGCATGCACGATGCGATTCGTAATCAGGAATTTTCCGCCTCGCGCCATCTGGTTCAGCGGTGGGAACAAGGCCATAAGGACCACGCCCTCACCTTGGATGCGCCGAGCGCCCATGCTCTTCATCAGTCGGGATTCATGATTCACCCGCACGCGACTAAAAACACGCACCTGTCATTGAACCAGCTTCACGAGCATCGCGAAGCGGTCCTCCGTGAAATCCGAACCTCCTATGAGCACTCCTCGGAAAGAAAGGCAGGCTGAAGATGGTTCCAATTCTGTTGCCGCTCTACCTTGCGGCCATGGTCACGGTGCCTCTGTGCATAGCAGCGGCTCCGGTCCTCTTTGCACCCACTCCTGCGCTTCAGATGATGTTCCTCGCGCTCTCACCACTCACCTTCCTGGTAAGTTATCTGCTGACCGCCGGACTGCTGAGCCAGACGGGCAGGAAAGCGATCATCGTAGGCAAATTCCCCCGGGATCTGAAGCATCCGGTCTACGGGCCAAGACGTCTTTATGCAATCTGCTGGAATGCGATCTATTTCTTCACGGGTCTTTACTTCATCTACCTGTCAGTTCCCGTCCTGAAGAAGGGGATGTTCCGCCTCTTCGGTTATCAAGGGAACCTCGATTTCACGATTTACGCTGACGCCTGGCTTAGGGACCTCCCGATGCTCCATATCGGAAAGGGCGCCTATATCGCGAACAAATCCACCATCGGCACGAACATGTGCCTGGCTGATGGCTCCACGATCGTTGACCATGTTGAACTCAAGGACGGGGCGCTGATTGGGCATATGTCCATCATCGGACCTGGCCTGAAGTTGGGTGAGAATTCCGAACTGGGCGTGAACAGCGCGCTAGGCATTCGCATATCCATCGGGGCACGCGCCAATATCGGCCCCGTCGCATCAATTCACCACGGCGTACGCATCGGAACCGATGTCGAAGTAGGCGCCTGTTCGTATGTAGGCCTCCGTGCTTCCATTGCAGATGGAATCAAAATACCGACAGCAGCGAATATTCCTCCAGGTGCCTCCATCAAGAGTCAGGAAGACGTCGCCAAATACTACTCATCGGAAACAGCCATGCTTACTGAGCGGCGCGCCGACTCCGCACGGAAAATGTTTGCTGTTGGGAACCTCGCTGTAGACCTAAAAGACGGGTGAAGTAGACCCATGGCAGAAAGTGGAATCACCAAAGAGCTGAAACAAAAGCTCCTTGAAAGTACCGTCGAAAGACTCGCCTATGTAAGCTGGTTTTTGTCGGGTGCCTTGACCATTTTTGGTTTCTCCTCATTCCCTTTACTTCAAAGCTACGACCAGAACCTGACGCTATTCGCGAACGTCTGGCCCCGCGTTCTCTTCAACAGTCTGCCACTCGTGGTTCTTGCGCTCTTTATGAAAAAGGGGAAGGCGCTTTCCTCTGCACACAAAATAGTGATTTGGACGGTGTCCGTCTGCCTCATCTTCGACGCCGCAGCAATGGTACACGTCTGGCCGCTTGCGCTACAGGGCTCTGGCGAGCTCTTGCTCCATGTACACGGAACTAATGTTGTGTTTTTCGCCGTAATTCTGATCGGACTTGCGCCATCGGTCTCACGAGCTATTGCGAGTTACCTGATTCTTGGGGCATTAGCCTGGACCCCGCTGTTCACTGTCGCGGTCCTCGCGGGAAACCCTGCCGTGGCGAACACGATCATCGGGGATACGCTTTTTCTCACGCTTTGCGCGTCCTTCTTCGGTGTCGCGGTCGGAAAAGTCCATGGTCGACTGGCTTCCTATGAAGCGAACAAGGAGCTGCAGGCCAAGAAGTTCCTGGGTCCACTTCTCTCTCGCGCGATTTACGACAATAAGAGCGCGCTTTTCGCCCGCGTCCGTCGCAAGGGTTACATCATTTCGATCGACATCCGCGACTCGACCGAGCTTCAAAAGGAGCTTCGCGAAGACTGGCTCTCGTTTCGTCAGGAATACTTTTCGATGGTCGCTCGCGTGGTGGCAAAGCATAACGGGTTCATTCAGAAGACGGTGGGCGATTGCCACGTCATCAACTTTGGTGTGATGGATGAAAGCCCCGATCTCTCTGACATCCCTGGCATCGCGACCGATGAGGCGCGGGCCGAGGAACGAAGGCTTGAAGCGGTCGGTCTGGCCGCATTCTCCTGTCTGGAGGAAACGTTCAAGTCCTTCCAGGAAATAGCCCGTGAGCATTTCCCCGACCGTGCGATTCGCCTCGGCGGCGGGATAGACAAGGGAATCGTCGAAAAAGGCATTCAGGGCGATGAAAACACACTTCTCGAACTGGACGTGAACGGTGACCCCGTGAATTGCAGCAACCGCCTCCAGGAGTACTCAAAAGCTCTCCAAAAGACCTTTTATTCCGACTCTTCCCTGCTTGTGATCTCGCCCTTCGCCGCGGATCACCTGGGGAGCCTCGCGGAATTCAGGCGTGTCGAGACGGTTTCCTCGCCAATTCGCAACTACCCGCTCATCCGCTGGGTCCTGGTTCGGGAATTCCAGTCGAAAAATTTCGCCGGCTCCGCTTCTGAAAAAGTGGAACTGCTCGCGGCTTAGGACCAGCTTCTCTGGTAGAACCGCCAGCGGCGATAAAGCGGGGCGCCGAGATCCCGCCAAGGCTTGTTCATGGCCTCATTGTCCTCAAGAATCCATGAGGCCTCACCGCCGATAATGCCGCGACGACGCGCGCGCAGGAACGACTCATAGGTGAACAATGCGAAGATCCCGCCCCCGCGGAATTCAGGTTTCACCCCGAGCGTGAGAACCCGGACTGACTTCAGGAGCCTTTTGCCAATGAGCAGCTTCAGAAAGCCCGTCGGGAAGAGCTTTCCGTTCGGAATGCGCTTGAAGATGTGATTGTAATCCGGAAGGGCCAGCATGAACCCGGCCGGCTTTCCGTCTTTTTCAGCGATGAAAGCGAAATCCGGGTCGAGCAGGAACTTCATGTCTTTCGCAAGGTGCATGAACTCATCGCGAGTCATGGGGAAAAAGCCCCAGTTTTTCTCCCACGCCGAGTTGTAGATCTCGAAGCAGATTTCCACGTCGCGATCGTAATTCTTCACATCGAGGCTCCGGAACGTGAGCCTTGAATTTTTGCGGATTCTCTCGGCGTACTCAATCACCCTGGGAGGGAGCCCCGTAGCCATATCAGTTTTGATGGCGTAGGCCACGGTGTCTTTGACGCCTTTCAATCCGGCGCTTTCGTGCAGCGTTTCGTAATATTTCGGATTCCAGGTCGTCATCAACGTGGGATGCTGACTCTGGCCCCTGACCAATAACCCGCATTCATGATTCGTCGAAGGGTTCATCGGCCCCATCATCGCCTGCAGACCGCGATTTTTCAGCCAGTCCTCGGCTGCCCCGAAAAGCGCGTCGGCTACAGCCTGGTCATCAATGGCTTCAAAATAACCGTAGAAACCGGTGCGATCCTCATGAAACTCATTGTGACCGCGGTTTTCGATCGCAGCGATTCGACCGACATCGCGTCCGTTTTTCACGGCAAGAAAAAGCTGGATATCGGCGCGCTTATAAAACGGGTTTTTAACGGTGTGTAATGAATCCTCGACCGACACCTGCAGAGGAGGAACCCACTGAGGATGATCTTTCGAATTGTAAATGCTCCAGGGCAATTCAAGAAATCGCTTGAAGGAAGCGCTTTCGCTGCTTGCTGTGGATGCCCCGTTCACGGATTGGCCGGGGGCCGCAACCTGGAGAATGCGGATATGAGAATGTGTCATAGCGGGACGTTAAGCCAAAACGCGTCCCTTGAAAAGGGCCTATCGTGCTCAGCGCGGTCAGCACACGGTCAACGCGCCATCAGCGCATCGACAATCGGCCCAAGCGGCTGCTGGTATTGCGAGGCCTGTCTAGCGGCATTTTGCCAGCTCCAGGGAAGCGTATCCCCGCTTCGCCAGCGACCGGTTGCAAGATGGTCATAATTGGATCGGGACCTGCTGCCTGGCACAGGTACCCATAAGAAATCCGGGTGGCGGTTGGAATACCATTCCCCGCCGATAATGCCGCCGCTGGAATCGAGTTCCAGATCATAAAAATACCGAACTTTCCTGAGCCGGTCACGCGTTGGATTGTCCGTTTTGCGATGAGACGGCGGGACCTCGACCATGTACTTGACGGTCATCGCGATTCCTACCACCGATCGCGCAGAGGAGGATCTGTAGTATCGGAAAGGGTCCCTCGTATAGGAACGCAGAGGAATTATGGCGTCCTTCAAGTTCTCCTCGTTCAGGCCCGTCTGCGGATTGAAATAGGTGTAGCTGTAGGAGAACAAGGGCTGGTTCCAGACCTCATAATCGTAAGTGGCGTCCATCACCATGCTGCGCTTGGCGATGCCGAGCTGGTGAGTGATCGCCAGGTGCCAGGTGCCCGGATTGGTATCGAAGCATCGCTGACTCACGACGCGTCCATTGGCATCCGTGGCCGGTTTCGATTCCTCGCATCTTCCGCCCACGAATCGAAGTGACTGTTTTCCGTATGCCCAAAGCAACGATCCCAATGCTTTGATATCGGACGGATAGAAGTTCAGACGCGTCCTTCCGTTGGCCGCAAGAACGCTGACCACTTTTGAAGGCCGCGGATACATGAAGGACGCTGCCGACCAGCCCTCGCAGATACCCATCCAGGTTTCCACGAAACCGCGGTTGTAATAGTAATTAGCCCCGAGCTGCCACATCCCGGCCGTCAACGCGCCGTTCACATCACCGACAAGCAGGTCGTATTTTTCCGAAGGTGCCAGCTCGTCAATTCGCGCCTGATCCCCCCAGTTCAAGATCGAGTTCACGGAGTTCCTTAGAACGTAGTTGCGGTTCACGGCCCAGTTCTCGGACGCGGGAAAGAAAGGGTCAGCGTACCGAACGCCGAGAATTCCCTGATAAAACGCCCAGTAATCATCAGACCAGGGTTGTTCGGATAATTCCGCCGCCTGAATGCCCAGTGTTTCAAGTTCTTCCAGCGTATTTGCCCTGACAGGCACATCGACCAGATTCTCAACCCGGTCCTCGCCCCAGATACCAGAGAGTGGTCTCCCCTCCTCCCCTTCTCGTGCATCCAGACAATGAAGTTCCCCGTTCACATTCATGCACATCCGCTTGCGCGTACGGTCGCGCGCAACCACATAATCACCGGAGGCGATCTGTTCGATGGAAAAACGTGACTCAATCGCGGGAATGACCGCGCCGCTCGCGTCTCTTTTTGGAACGCGCTGGTTCATTGCGGCAACCGGGTCGCGATGGAAATCGCGAAGCGCCGCCTCTATTTCCTTGGCGAGCTCCGCATCCTGATTCGCGAACGCTCCCGGCGTTGAAATCCACTGCGCCGCAAGAATAAGCGACGAATAGGATGCCAACCGGAACAGTAAACTTGTCTGCATACGCGTCTGACCTCCTGAAACGTGGCCCGTGAAAGGGTTCCGATTCAAGAATGAGGCCGCACGCTTACTGCACGAGTTTCAGCTGGCTCTGTTTTTCCGCGTCAATTTTATTATAGTCAAGTTCCGAGCCCATCATGCTGTGCGGGATCAGGTACATGCTGAACATCACCAGAACCGCGCCAAGGACCCAGGCCTTCGGCCGCGAAGCGCGGTGAACGCCATAAAGGCCCGCTACCCAACCCAAAAATGCAAAGAGCGTTTTGTTATCGGTCAGATCATGACCGAAGGGAAATCCTGTCCAGTAAGCGCCAAAGGCGTATTTTTGAACGAGAGGTCCCAGCAACATTCCCCCCAAGCTCAGCGCGCAAAGCGTGGCCAGGGTGAGGTTCTTCAGCTTCGGCTCCGTTCGAATGGTCTCAAGCCCCGTGCGCGCGGAGAGTAAGAGAGCCAGGAACATGAAAATGATATGCGGCACCAGCACGAACGAGGGAACCTCCCCCTTGAACCGAATCACCACGGTTCCGGTCTCGGGCAGGTTCTGAATTTTATCACCATGCGCAAGCGTGACTCGGTACTCGAGCTTACCCGCTGGCGGTTGCCCGGGAAGCGGAGCACGCAAAACGTTTTGCTCCGCGCGGAGCGGAACAATCGTCCAATCATCGCTCGTCTTGAAGCGCTTCCATTGAACGAACCCCGTCACTGCCGGATCAGCGGATGGAATCTCGACGATATGATCATTGCTTCCACCCTGGCTTCGCTTCAATTTGTATCTTGTTCCGGCTGAAGCCCCGAGCTCGATTTTTCCACGAAGCGGATAAGTCGGCCCCGACCACCTTTGATACAAAGCAGTTCCCAGAGTGAAAACGAGCGCCACCGCCCAAAGGGCGGAGGTCTTTGTGACGAATTTCGACATGGCAGATAATCCACCATCGAAACCCGTCACACGCAAGTTTAATTCAACAGATAGCTGTCCGCTTAAACGCGTTCGAAAACAGTAGCGATGCCCTGACCAAAGCCAATGCACATCGTGGCGACGCCGGTGCGGGCACCTTTCGCCTTCATCAAATGAAGCAAAGTGCCAGAAATGCGGGCGCCAGAGCATCCGAGTGGATGTCCGAGCGCAATCGCGCCGCCATTCAGGTTCACTTTGTTCTCCGCATGATCGAGGAGCTTGAGGTCCTTGAGCACCGGCAGTGACTGGGCTGCAAAAGCTTCATTCAGCTCCCAAAGATCGATATCTTCGAGCTTCATTCCAGCCTTTTTCAAGGCCTTATGAACAGCCGGAACCGGTCCATAACCCATGATCGAAGGGTCCACGCCTGCGGTCGCCATGGCGCGAACCTTCGCCATCGGCGTAAGCCCCCAGGCTTTGGCGCGATCGGCGGACATCACCAGAAGTCCGGAAGCGCCGTCCGAAATTGCGGAGGCATTTCCCGCAGTGACCGTCCCGCCTTTGGGATCAAATGCGGGCTTCAACTTGGCCAGGCCTTCGAGCGTCGCATCGTCGCGAATCACTTCGTCGAAATCGCACTTCTTCAGAAAGCCGTTTTCGTCGTGTCCCTCGATGGGTATGATTTCATCCTTGAAACGGCCCTGACTGCGGGCTTCGCTCGCCTTCTGGTGTGACCTGAGCGCGAATTGATCCTGCGCCTCGCGACCAATCCCGTGCATCTTCGCCAGCAATTCCGCCGTAAGGCCCATCATGCCCGCTGCCTTTGCGGCATGACGGCTCATCGCGGGGTTGAAATCAATTCCATGAGTCATCGGCACATGCCCCATATGTTCGACACCGCCGACAACGAAAACCTCCCCGTTAC
>MEPR01000079.1:64855-80596 GCA_001769835.1 Bdellovibrionales bacterium GWB1_55_8 | reverse complement strand
GCCGCAAAGCCGGTTGATCGTCTGAGCACTTGCCGTGTGCGGGATCGGAGTCATCAAGGACGCGAAACGACCGATATTGTAGGCCTGCTCAAGGGTCTGCTGCACGCAACCCCAGATCACATCCTCCACTTCGTTCGGGTCCACCTTCGGATTACGCTTCAGCAGCGCCTTGATCACTTCAGCGGAAAGATTCTCGGCCCGCACGTTTCGGAACATACCGCCTTTAGAGCGGCCCATCGGAGTCCGGACTGCATCAACAACGACTACTTCTTTCATTTTCGTTCTCCTGATCGATTCTCAGTAAAAGGTTTTTCCCGCTTCAGCGAGTGCCCGGAACTGCGCCGTCGGCTCATAGAGCCGGCCCAGTTTCTGGTACTTCTCCGCTGCAGCGACAAGCTGTTTGGCCCCGACCGAGTCCGCATAACGGAATGCGCCGCCTCGAAAAGGCGGGAAGCCCAGCCCGTAGATCAAGGCGAGATCAGTTTCCGCAGGTGAAGCCACGATGTTCTCCTCGAGACACCGGGAACACTCAAAAAGCATCGGAAGCATCATGCGGTCAATGATCTCCTGATCCGTGACGTCCGCGTTTCGGTTCCCCTCAATGACGGCCTTGAGAATCTCATAAGCCTGCGGATCGGCTTCCTTCTTCGGAAATCCCTTCCGGTCGGGCACGTACTTGTAAAACCCGATCCCGTTCTTCTGGCCAAAACGTTTGTTTTCGTACATCACCTGAATGGCCGTCTTGCCGGCATTTTTCATGCGATCCGGAAAGGCGTCCGCCATCACCGCATCCGCATGGTTCGCCGTATCGATCCCGACCACGTCGAGAAGATAGGCTGGTCCCATGGGCCAGCCAAACTTCTCCATGACCTTGTCGATGCGCTGGAAGTCGACTCCGTCACGAACGAGGCCTACAAACCCCGCGAAATAAGGAAACAGCACGCGATTCACAAGAAAGCCCGCACAATCGTTCACGACAATCGGGGTTTTTCCCATGGCCGCCGCGTAGGCAACCGTCGTTGCCACCGCCTTCTCGCTCGACTTCTTGCCACGGATCACTTCCACGAGTGGCATCCTGTGCACCGGATTGAAGAAGTGCATCCCGCAGAAGTTTTCAGGACGCTTGAGTCCCTCGGCCAATTTCGTGATCGAAATTGTGGAAGTATTGCTCGTGATGATGGCATCATCTTTTGAATTGGCTTCGACATCGGCGAGAACGGCCTTTTTCACCTTTTCGTTTTCAACAACGGCTTCCACGACCAGGTCCACCGCCTTGAAGTCTCCGTAGGAAAGCGTAGGGGTGATCTTGCCGATCGTCTCGCCCATCTGGGCCGACGTGATTTTTCCACGGCTCACTTGCTTATCCAGGAGCTTCACCGCTTCCTTGAGCCCGAGCTCCAGCGCCTTGGGAGCGATATCCTTCATGAGAATAGGAATGTTTTTCACGGATGACTGATAAGCCACACCCCCGCCCATGATCCCGGCACCGAGCACCGCGGCCGTCTGAACAGGCGCTGCAGCCTTGCTGAGCTTTTTCGAAGTCTTTTTCACATATTGGTCAGCCAGAAAAACGCTGACCAAAGCATGCGCGGTCGGGGTTTTAGCGATTCTCGCGAAGGTTTTGGCCTCGATCTGAAGCGCCTCATCACGCGACTTACCGGCACCTTTCTGCATGACCTCGATCGCAGCGACCGGGGCGGGATAATTCGGACCCGCCTTGCCACCGACAAAACCTTTGGCACCTTCGAAAACCATCGTGGCTTCCACCTGATTGAGCTTCAAAGGGGAAGTCTTCTCAATGTGACGAGCTTTCCAGTCCGCATTTCCATTCATGGCGCGAGTCAGAAGATCCAAGGCCGCTTCACGAACTTTATCCGGAGCGACGACCGCATCCACCGCACCCACCTTCAGCGCCGCGTCCGCGGAATACTGCTCCCCTCCCGCAATCCATTCGATCGCATTGTCCGCGCCGGCAAGGCGGGAAAGACGTACAGTGCCGCCCCACCCAGGGAAGATTCCGAGCTTCACCTCAGGAACACCGACTTTTGCGGCCGCCGACATCACGCGATAACTTGCCGCAAGCGCGCATTCAAAACCGCCGCCGAACGCGAAGCCATTGATCGCGGCTACAGAGGGGACGTTGAGATCCTCAATATCCGAAAAAGTCTTGTCGACTTGCAGCAACCACTCCGTGAGTTCCTGCTCGCTCTTCTTGAAATGCTCCAGAAACTCGGTCACGTCCGCACCCACAATGAAGACGTCCTTGCCGCTGGTAAGGAGAACACCTTTCAGGCTTTTCTCCTGCTTCAGCCAATCAACCGCCTCTCGCAATTCCTTCAAAGTCACGGCATTGAATTTATTGACCGAATCGTCCTTCAAATCGAACTTCAGCTCGGCAATGCCGTTTTCGAGCATCGAGCATTTCACTGCCTGACCATCGTAGTGCTGCATATCCAAGTCGCTCCTTATATTGCGCGTGACGTTTGAGAAAAGCGTAGACGAATTCGTAACCGAAATCGACTTTTCTCGTACGCGATTGGGAAAGAACGCAAGATGTCACGAAAATGCAAATCTTTAGCGAATTGGTTCGGAATCCGAGAAAGGACCATTCTAGAGAACGAAGTTGGGATGGAGGTTGCACCCAAAGGGGAATTCAACAGATTTCCACCTTATTAAGGAGGCCTTATGGCAGGTCCAGAACGAAACCCCACCCCTGCGCGCTCTGCGCGCCCCATTCAAACCCGCGACGCTCCCCAGAACGCACTCGACGTGGGCGATCAGGCGACGCGTCAACAATCCCAGCCTGAGGATGAGACCGCTCGACGTCGAGACCGGGCCCGAATGCTCCGGGATCGCAATCGTTCCAGACGAATGCGCCGAGCAGGTTAATCCGTTCCGCCTGCAGCGACCACACGAAGATGTGAACGCTTGTCCTTAAGCGCCTCCTGCGCCTCGACGTAAAGTTCGGAGATGACGTCCGAGAGAATGATCTCAAGATCACGACTGGGATTTTCGCAACGGGCGGCAAGCTGAAGCAAAAGGACCTTGATCGCCTTACGCAACAAAGGATCTAAATCTTCCATTATTGTTTCTCGCTCTCTGTGATGAACTACTACTCTCTCAGTTCGCGAAGCCCACGTTAGATGAAACGGAAACAGATAGCTAGGCAGGCTGCGCCAGATCAGTGCGCCAGCTCACCGCGCCATCAGGCCGCCTTCTTCCTGTGCCGATACTCGTTCAGATCGAACGAGTCGACTTCAATTGCCGCTTTGCGAAGCCTCGTCGCATGCTCCATGTCGGAACTTTTCGTCGCCTTGAAGGCCGACTCCAGTCGCTGCATCTGCTCGTCTGGATTGCGCGGAAGATAAACTCCACCGAAGATACGATCTCGTGTTTCCCCCGGCTCCATCAGCAAACGAGCCACGGCGCGGTCCATCTCGTCAGTAGGGGCGTTTCCAATCCGATTGAGGCGCGCGATCGGCAAAGCGAAATTCCTGAACAACGTGCGCACCAACCGAACCGGAAAATTCCGGAGAATTTCCTCGAAAGCCGCCTGTATTTCAGCAAAGGACCGGTCCATCACCCAGCTCAGGAGCGGCCGGTCCTCATTGCGCGCCCCCTCTGACTGAAAGCGATGCAAGCTGGCGGTGGCGATGTACATCCAGGAAAGCGCGTCCGCAAATCGTCCGCTCAGCGTCTCTTTCTTCTTGAGCTTTCCGCCGAGCGTCATGAGCGAGATTTCCGTAAGCGTCGCAAAAACAGCGGAAGCCCAGTTCAGTTTGGCTTCATAGGACCCCCGTCGGGTGACACCGAGAAACGATGCACGCAGGAAATTCCGCACGGCGAATCCCACATGTCCCAGGATCGCTCGGTCGAACTCCACGTGATCGCCGGTGTCCAGCGCTTGAATCTCCCTTCGAATATACGGGTGAAGCCTGAGAACTCCCTGTCCGTAAACGATTAGAGAGCGAGTCAGTATGTTCGCGCCTTCGACCGTGATGGAAATCGGCGCGGCAATGTAGAGATGACCCAGCAGATTACGAGGCCCGAGCGAAATGCCCGCTCCCCCGAGCACATCCATCCCGTGGTTCACGACTTTCCGGAACAGCTCGGTGGATTCATACTTCGCGATGGCGGTGACCACCGCCGGCCTCTTGCCACTGTCCAGAGCCGCGAGTGTATACCGTCGCAAAGCCTCGACTGCGTAAGACAGGCCCCCGATCTGAGCGAGCGCTTCGCTCACTCCTTCAAATTTGCCGATGGGAAGGCCGAATTGCTTTCTCACGGCGGCATGAGCACCGGCCACCCTGCTTACGACCGCGCACCCGCTTGCGCTTTGCGCAGGCAGCGAAATCCCGCGGCCGGCCGCCAGCGACTCCATCAGCATGACCCAGCCTCTGCCGGCCCCCTCCGCTCCACCGATGATGGCGCTGATCGGCACCACGACATCTTTTCCTTCGGTCGGTGAATTATAAAAGGGAACGCCCATCGGATCATGGCGCCGATCGACTCGAACCCCCTCCGTACGCCGGGGGATGAGGGCACAGGTGATGCCGACCTCCTCCCCTTTTCCAAGCAGATTAGCAGGATCATGCAACCGGAACGCAAGCCCGACCACCGTAGCCACGGCGGCAAGAGTAATCCAGCGTTTGTTCCAGTTCAGCCGCAGATAGAGCTGACCATCCGAGGCGCGAAATACCTCCCCATGCGATTCCAGCGAAGCCGCATCCGAGCCCGCCTCCGGTTCCGTCAACGCAAAACAGGGAAGATCGATGCCGGCAGCAAGCCGCGGCAGATAGTAAGACTTCTGCTCTTGAGTACCGTAATGAAGGAGCAGTTCGGCCGGTCCGAGCGAATTAGGAACCATCACTGTGATACTCAGAGGGATGGACCTCGAATGAAGCTTCCGTATTACCGCGCTATGAGCGGAAGCGGAAAAACCCAGGCCACCGTACTCAGAAGGAATGATCATACCCAGGAACTTCTGGCTTCGGATGAAATCCCAGACTTCTTCGGGAAGGTCGCGTTCCTGCCAAATGTCCCAATCGTTCGCCATAGCGCAAAGCCGTTCAACCGGACCATCCAGAAAAGCCTGCTCCTCTCGTGTCAGTTCCGAGGGCGGCACATCCCGAAGCTTTGACCAGTCAGGGCTTCCGGTAAAGAGCTCCGCCTCCACCCAGCTGTCCCCTGCTTCGAGCCCCGCGCGCTCGGTTGCTGAAATCCGAGGCATGAGCTTCAGTCGCCTGATCGCGAACAGAAACGTTCGCGAAATGGTTTGCCGCCTGATGGAGGGAATTAGAACAGTCGCTGCAGCTCCGACTGGAAGGGCATATTTCCAGCGCCGACTTCTCCATGTCTGCTTCATGAACAAGCCCGCTGCAAATTCATTTCCACGCCGAGCGCATGCTAGCGCAGGCGTTCAATGTCGTCGCGGGTCAAAGCCGGCGGGTGCATGGACGGCTGGGAATCAGGAGCAACTTCCTTTGCATCCGTAGCCGCCTGAGCCGAAGATTTCCCGAATACATACCGGTCGAACATCCACCCGAGATCCTGTCCGGACCGAGACGCCAGATAGCTGAGGAAATCCTGAGTCTGAATGATCTGCGATTTCTTCATCGCGAAGAACTCTTTCAAAACGGCTCGTAAACCGCCCGCTTTTCCCGCCAGAAGATAGTCGAACTCACCCATCAACGTCCGGCCGTCCGCGTAAGAGTTGTATGGCGTGAAACGCTCGAATTTCGACAGAGTGGCAAGGTTCGTGGCCGATCGTAGAGCGGTCCCTGACGCACGCTGATAGCCGTAATCACGCCAGCTTGCTATGGACTCGTCAAACCAGCCCGAAGCGCCGCCCCCCGGCAAGATGCCACGTCCGAACCATGAATGCGTAAGCTCATGACCGAGCGCCGAGAGGCTCGTGATCGTTGCCCCGCAGTGCTCCATTCCTCCGGAGCCCGAAATGTAGGCCGTGAAAGATTCGTGAAGATAAGGTCCGTAAGCGGACTCAAGCTCCTTGAAGAGCCCGGGAAGCGCGTTCATCGCCGAGTCAGCGGAAGCCGCATCGGCCGCATAAACCGTGAGCGGAATGTTTTTCGTGAGCCCCTCATAATTGCCGGTCCGAACGGCGAGCGCGGTGTCCGTCACATGAAAGTAGAAGGCCGAGGAATTGAAATACGCCGGGAAATCTACATCCCAAGACGCGCCTCCGAGCTCCGTCAATCTGCCATTGGTGAAAAATTGATGAGCGGACGAAACACCGCTCAAATTCACGCGCAGCTTCATCCGAAACTGGTCATCCTCGAAATTGGCCGGACCATAAGCTTCGAAAAAATTCCCATCATCAATATCAGCCATCGCCGTGACCAGGCCGATCCCATCGGCGCGATAACTCACGGCATCCGAAGTGAGCTCGTAGGACAACTCGAGCCGGTTGTTAGCTCCCGCTTTCACCGGAAGCTGCACCATTCTGATACTGTTGAGGCTGTCAGGGTCCTGCGTCTGAACGATCGAGACACTCGCTCCATTCAGCCTGGCCGAAACAACCGTGCCGTCCAAAAGGAAGTATGGATAGCCGTCCTCGTAAGATATAAACGCGATATCAGCAACGCCGGTACTTACATTCGAACTGTTGTCGATCGAGATCTCGAGAAGCACCTCCTGGAAGTCCATTGGAACAGCGCGTTTGCCGCTGATGGTCGCCGAACGTGCAAGAAGCAGCGGAGAAACCGAGAGGTCACCTGAAGGAGGCAGCACAGGGCTGCCTCCGATTTCACGGATGGGCTCTGAATCACCATCATACAGGGTGCCACCATCACTGTTGCAACCGGTCACCAGGCCTAGAACGATCAATAAAAAGACACTGTTGAATGCTCTATTTCTCTTCATACTGCTCCCTGAGAAATTTGCGAGAAAGCATCCTGCTTTCATCTGGTTTCTATAACGATGGTTTAATTATGACCTTAAGACGGAAACGAATCGCAACCCTGTTTTTGAACAAGCCTGTTTTTTTTGCCGAACGGCAAAGAGAATGCTAATAGTTTACGCATGTCGCGCGCCCACTCTTTTCTGAAAGCGGTGATCGGCCTCTCGCTTGCGGCCCTGCTCGGGCTGTTGCTTGTCGCACTGAATGCTTTACAGGTTCTCAGCCTGCTCCTGCATCCTCTTTGGCCCTACGCAACAAGGCGATTCAATCGGGAAATTGCGAACACCTGGTGGGGATTATGCGTTCTTCTTGGAACGCGGGTCCTCGGTTACGAGGTTCTGATTACGGAGAACGCGTCTGGTGACGCGTCAACAGACGCGGTGCCCGATGGGGAAAACGCCCTGGTGTTCGCAAACCATCAGGAAATGCCCGACATTTTTGTCCTGATGGTCTACGCGCGGAGCAAAAAACGCCTGGGCGATCTGAAATTTTTCGTGAAGGACCCGCTGAAATACGTGCCTGGCATCGGTTGGGGAATGTGGATGCTCGATTGCGTGTTTTTGAAACGCTCCTGGGCGGATGACGAACAGCGTATCCGCGCGACTTTTCACAAATTCACCAGCATGCGAATTCCGTTCTGGCTCACCTTCTTTCCCGAGGGCACCCGTATCAGGCCGGCTAAGCTGGCGAGCAGTCAGAAATACGCTCGACAAAAAGGGCTTCCCATACTGGAGCACGTGCTCACCCCCAGAACCAAGGGTTTCACGGCCGCGATGAAGGGTCTTCGTTCACAGGCTCATGCGGTATACGATCTCACCATCGTTTATGAAGGCGAAGTGCCCAGTCTCTTGCATGTCCTCACGGGCAAGGCCAGGCGCGCCAGCCTTCACGTCGAGCGCTTTCCGATCGCTGCTTTGCCAGAATCCGAACCCGAGCTGGCTCGCTGGCTTACGGAACGGTTCATCAAAAAGGATCACCTTCTTGATGAACTCAGCGCTGATGCGACAGGCGAACAAGCTCTGAAAGCACTCGATTGATCTGGCTCTGCCGCAAAATAAAATAACGCGCCGAAGATTCCGCTCTTCTGCCCACTCGAATCCCGAGAATCCTGGGCTTCGCTGAACGCGCCTCCTTCAGAGTGAAAACATCCTCGTCCGTGTCATCGTCTCCGATGTAAATCGCATGCGTGAACCCCTCTTTGCGCATCAGGGCAAGAAGCGCTTTTCCTTTACCAGGGCTTCCCTGCGGAATGACGTTCACCACGGCCTTGCCGAGAATCAGATGAGGCCGCGGCTGAAGCTTCTCGCAGACGGCAAGAATCTCAAACTTCGCCCGCAACCGCGATTTCGGCGATCGCCGATAATGAATTGAAAGGGAATAACGCTTATCCTCGAGCTCCACTCCAGGCAGCCCTTTGACCACGGGAACAAGCTGCCGCATCCAGCTGCGGCAGGTCGACGCCGCACGCTTGACCAAAGCAGGCGATGCGCCCGGGCTCTCCAGTCCGTGATTGCCAATCAGGTAGTCCGGGCGACTACTCAGGACACGCGCAAGATTCCCCCGATTTCGGCCCGAAACAACGGCTACCGGGGTAAGTTCCTCAAGGCGTTTCAAAAGAGCTGCGACCGCCGGATCAACTGTGACCTGATCAGGCTTCTTCTCTATTCGCGAAAGAGTTCCATCAAAATCGAATGCGATCAGTGTCCGCCGTTTTGCGAACTGCTCAAGAATCTTTTTTTCGGATCGCGAAAATAAATATCGAGCAACTGTCATTTCACCACCTTACTTTACTTCAGCTTCAAAATAAATTAGCTTAACCGCAATGTACGGTTACGGCTTAATCGGTAATTGTCAGGTTTCATCACTGGTGCACGAATCCGGGTCCATCGACTGGCTCTGCCTTCCGCGCCCTGACAGTCCTCCGGTTTTCGGCAAGATCCTTGATCCTGAAGGCGGAGCTTTTTCCATCGTTCCGCTGGGCAAATACACGTCATCGCAAAGCTACATTCCCAATACGAACGTTCTTGTCACCACGGTGACGACAGAAGATGGCTCGTACAAAATCACCGATTTCTGTCCACGTTTTGAGCAGTATGGTCGCATGTATCGACCAAATGCATTATTCCGGATTCTTGAACCCTTGTCCGGCCACCCCAAGGTCAGGATCAGCTGCAAACCCGTGAATGGCTGGTCCAAGAAACCGGTAAAGCCTGTTCGCGGCAACAGTCACCTTCGATATGACATCGGCGATGATTCCCTGCGGCTTGTGACGAGCATGCCTCTGACTCATCTTGCTGATGAGTCAAACTACGCCGTGGGCGAAACGGTCTATTTCGGATTGAGCTGGAGCTTCGGGATCGAGGAGGATCTCGTTCGCGTTTCACAGGACTTTCTGTCGAGAACGATTGAATACTGGCACACGTGGGTGAAACATTGCTCAATCCCAGCACTCTTTCAGTCGGAAACAATCCGTTCAGCGCTCGCACTGAAGCTGCATGTTTATGAGGATACCGGAGCGATTCTAGCCGCATTGACCACAAGCCTGCCCGAAGAGCATGGAAATACCAGGAATTGGGACTACCGGTTCTGCTGGTTACGCGATGCGTATTACGTGCTCACGGCCTTCCACAATCTCGGACACTTCGAAGAGATGGAGGGTTTTCTGAAATTCCTGCTGGGAATCGGCCAGGGAACCGAGAACCTCCGCCCCGTTTACCGCATCGACCAAAGCGCTCCCTTGCCCGAGACCGAACACACGAATTGGAACGGCTTCGGCAAGAGCCAACCGGTCCGCTCAAACAATGATGCCGCCAATCACGTCCAGAATGATGTTTATGGCGAAATGATTTTGTCACTCACGCCCATTTTCTTTGATGAGCGGTTCAGCCACCTGAGACATCGAAATCATGAATCACTCCTGGCCGACCTGGCAAGACGATGCACCGCGAGCATCGGAAAGCCGGATGCAGGGCTCTGGGAAATCCGAAACGGATGGCAGCAGCATACCTTCACCGATCTCATGAGCTGGGCAGGCCTGGACCGACTCAGGCGTCTTCAGCAGAAGGGCTTTCTCAAGGACCTTGAACTGGACCTGCAGGACATGACCCTTCGTGCGCAGGCCGCGATTGAAGCGGCGGTCGTGGACGGATCCGTTCGTAACGGCCCCAAGGACCCGACCTTCGATGCCGCACTCCTGCAGCTCCCGATGGTTCGTTATCCTGACGAGGAACTCTCGGCGCGAACGGTGAACGCGATTCATGCTGAGCTCGCGGTCAGCGAGAATCCCGATCTACGATCGTTTCTTTATCGCTACAAGAGATCGGATGATTTCGGAAACCCGCAATCAGCTTTCCTCGTCTGCTCGTTCTGGTACATCCAGGCGCTCGCGAAAATCGGACGGGTACCTGAAGCGCGGAAAGCCCTCGAAGGTACGTTGTCAGCAGCGAACCGTCTTGGTTTGTTCTCGGAGCATTTTGATCCGTTCACTAAACAACAGCTCGGAAATTTTCCGCAGGCCTATTCGCACGTGGGCCTGATCAATGCGGCTTTTTCAGTGAGTCCGTCCTGGGACCAGGTACTCTGACAATTCCGGAATTTTATACAGCCGCTATTGAGTAGCCGTTGAATAATTGAAACCGGAACTTTCTTTTTCCTGGGTTGGATTTGCCGACTTTTTGTTATAGGGTCTTGACCTATGCGAGCAAGCTTCCGCTTTCTAGCTTTTCTCGTTCCCGTGATGGCGCTCGCCATCTTCGGTTCGATGAAGATCATGGACAAACTCGAACAACAGTGGCTTGTGACGGATCTGACCCGTCGATCGCAGCTTATTTACGAGAGCACACGCGACTACCTGACCGAAAACGCTCGATCAAAAAAGATTGCGTCCATCACACGGCTCTTGAACCGGATCAGTCGCGATGAGCGCCTGACGGGCGCGCTTTTCTGCTCACCAGAAGCCCTTCCGGTCGCGAAAAGCAATGATTTACCTGAAGCGGTCGTTTGCCCGACTGTTTCCCCGACGGAGTCCCTCAACGAAAATACGGGAGGTCGCTCCGAGTTCATCCAGCTGGGTAATACGCCACTTCATGAAGCCATCCTCGAGGTGACGGACGAAAACACAAAGGTCGGCTACCTTGTTCTTCTTCACGACACGACCTACATGCTTCGACGCCATCAGACGACACGAAAATATATCATTCTGGTTTTATCCGCGCTGTCGCTCCTATTCTTCGTGATCACGCTTTTCATCTATCGCTGGAGTCTTCGCTCGTCGATGAGCCGCCTGAAGTCCGTTTTTCAAACGCTCATCTCAGGGGAAGGCGGCAGCCTGGAGCACGAGCTGGAAAACAGGAAGATGCCGAGCGAACTTTCGCCTATCGCTCATGATCTCTCGAAAGTCCTCCGAGAACTCAGGCGCGCCAAGGATCTGGTCAAGTCGGCCAACCTTCCGCATGCCTGGACTCCCGCGCGCCTACGCATGGAAGTTCGAAAGCTCTTCGGCGACCGTCAACTCTGCGTCATCGCGAACCGGGAGCCGTACGTCCATAACCGCAGAGGCAACGCCATAGAAGTGGTCCTTCCCGCAAGCGGCCTGGTGACCGCTGTCGAACCGATAGTTCGCGCGTGCTCTGGATTGTGGATCGCACATGGAAGCGGATCGGCCGATAAGCACATGGCGGATAAAAGCGGAAAATTATTCGTTCCGCCTGGAAAGCCGGAATACGTTTTAAAACGGGTATGGATGTCGAAAGCCGAGGAACAAGGTTACTATTACGGCTTTTCCAACGAGGGGCTCTGGCCGCTCTGCCACATTGCGCACACGCGTCCCAGTTTCGAGAGCGAAGACTGGAAACACTACGAGACAATCAATCAACGTTTCGCCAATGCTTTCGCCTCAGAGGATACGTCCAATCAGAAGCCAATTGTCCTGATCCAGGATTATCATTTCGCTCTGTTACCTCAGATGATTCGCACCCAGAAGCCGGATGCGATACTCAGTCTTTTCTGGCATATCCCGTGGCCGAATCCCGAGGCTTTCGGAATCTGTCCGTGGAAAAAAGACCTCCTCCGGGGAATGCTCGGGTCTGATCTGATCGGCTTCCACACCCAATACGACTGCAATAATTTTCTGGATACCGTGGACCGGTTTCTCGAGGCCCGCGTCGATCGCGAGCGTTTCTCCGTCACGATCCGCGGCCACACCTGTTACGTGAAGCCCTTCTCGATCAGCGTGGAATGGCCTCCGCGGTATGATCTCGCGTTGCCGGAGTTCGAACTTGAAAAGCAAAACCTGCTGGAGGAACTGAATCTTCCGAAAGATGTGAAAATCGGCATCGGAGTGGACCGCGTCGACTACACGAAAGGCCTGGTCGAGCGCCTCAGAAGCGTTGAAAAGCTGCTTGATCGGCATCCCGAATGGGTGGGCAAATTCGTATTCATCCAGATTGGAGCCCCGAGCAGGACCCACATCAAAAGATATCAGGACCTCAACGCCGAGCTGCAGGAATTGGCCGACCACATCAACTGGAAATTCGGGGCGGCAGACGTCCCGCCCATTCTGCTGAAGCTCGCGCATCATAATGCCCCGGAGCTTTACCGGTATTACAGGGCTGCCGACCTCTGTTTCGTGAGCTCCCTTCATGACGGCATGAACCTCGTAGCCAAAGAGTATGTCTCGGCCCGGGCCGATAATCGCGGAACACTGGTGCTGAGCAGCTTCACAGGCGCGTCGCGGGAGCTGACCGATGCGCTGATCGTCAACCCGTATGACATCGATGAATGCGCCGAGGCCCTGCACCTGGCGCTATCAATGCCAGAGCAGGAAATGCAGCATCGCATGGAGCGGCTGCGATCGGTGGTATCCGAGAAAAACGTCTTTGCCTGGGCAGGCGCTTTCCTTACGGAAATTCATCGAATTGCCGGACAAAAAGAAGGCTCCGCCAACAAACCCAGTTAAAAAAGACAGGAACTCCCGCGCGCTTTACGATATAACCGAGCGAGAATGCATCTCGCTCCATTAATTCGGGATCTCGCGGTCATTCTGGGTGTCGCGGGAATCGTTTCGCTCATTTTCCACAGGATTCGCCAACCCGTGGTTCTGGGCTATATTGTGGCAGGTCTGATCGTAGGGCCGTACACTCTCCCCTTTTCGCTGGTCAGCGACGTCCCAAGCATCAAAATCTGGGCAGAGCTCGGAATCATCTTCCTGATGTTCTCGCTGGGACTGGAATTCAGCTTCCGGAAGCTCGCCAAAGTCGGCATTTCCGCCGGCCTGACCGCATGTTTCGAAGTCACTTCGATGCTCTTCATCGGATTTGGAACGGGAAAACTCCTGGGGTGGCGGACGGTCGACTGCGTGTTTTTAGGTGCAATGCTTGCCATCTCCTCGACAACGATCATCATCAAGGCTCTTGACGAACTGAAGCTGAAAACGAGGCGCTTTTCAGAAGTCATTTTCGGCGTTCTCATCGTCGAAGACCTTTTCGCGATCCTGATCCTCGTTGCTCTCTCGACGGGGCTCGTGACCAACGCCTTCTCGGGCATGGCACTGCTTGGCGCTGCGGGACGGCTCATCCTGGTGACCGGAAGCTGGTTTATCGCCGGATACCTCCTGATTCCCGGGTTTGTTCGTTACGTCGGCCGAAAGTCGGATAACGAGATGCTGACGATCGTCTCGATCGCGCTCTGTCTGTTCCTGGTCGTTTTCGCGGCGCATTTCGGTTATTCCGTGGCGCTTGGCGCTTTTATCATGGGCTCCATCATCGCCGAGAGCACCGAATCTCATCGGATCGAGGACCGCATGGAGCCGCTTCGGGATCTCTTTGCGGCCGTTTTTTTCATCTCCGTCGGCATGCTGATGGATCCAGCGGCGGTACTGCCCCATATCGGTTCCGTGATTCTCATCACGATCATCTTCATGATCTCAAAGATCACAGCCATCACGGTGGGAGCCCTGATCACAGGCCAGACTCTCCGAACTTCCGTTCAGGTGGGTTTCGGCCTCGCTCAGATCGGCGAATTTTCCTTCATCATTGCGACCCTCGGAATGACCTTGGGAGTAACCAGCTCATTTCTCTTCCCGATCGCGGTCGCCGTATCATTGATCACGACATTCACCACACCTTATCTCATCCGCATTTCGCATCGTTTCGCCGTCTGGCTGGAAGCACGCCTTCCACTGCGCCTGAAAGACCTGCTTTCGCGCTACGCAGCATGGACCCAGGAGCGCCGGGCCGACACGGCACACCGGCGGGAGTTCTACCGCGGTCTCGTGAGCTGGATCATCAATGGCATCGTGGTAACGGCGCTCTTCGTGATCGCACGTGAGGTACTCCTCCCGTTCATACGGACGCGAACCGGAAGTCACTCAACGGCAAGACTCATCGCGTGGGGAATTGCCGCGTTGCTCTCCACCCCTTTTCTTTCGGCCATGGTCTCAGCATTCAAGGGTTTCTATTTCGGGCCCGCCGATTCCGCGAAGACCGATGTCACTCCCCGGGGCGGCACGGTATTCGCTTTTCGCCTCTTCACCCTCGCATGGTTAGCCGCGCTCAGCGCAGGCTTCTTCCCCATCCGCTACGTCCTGTTGATCTCGATCGTAGGCGTGATTTCGTTCTTCGTGCTCTTTTACCGGCAGATCGCCAATTCCTATCGATGGTTTGAAAATCGTTTCCTGTCCACTTTTGAACCCATGCCGAAAAGCAAAGCGCCCACGGACGTACTCCGTCATCTCGCTCCCTGGGATGCCCACCTGGTTCGAATCAAGGTTCATCCCAACGCGGAAATCGCGGCCAAGCGAATTGCGGACGCGCGACTGCGCACGAGGTTCGGCTTGAACGTCGTCGCGATCCAGCGAGGACTGAAAACAGTCGTCGCGCCCGGACCTGATGAACTGATTCTCCCTAAGGACGAACTTCTGGTTCTGGGCACGGACGAACAGGTCGAATCCGTACGCTCGGCGATCGAACGCCCCCCAGGTCTCGAAGACCGGTTCCGCAGGATTGCAGGCTACGAACTCAGACAGATACGGGTTTCGGAAGACTCACCGTTTGCGGGAAAAACGATCCGCGAGTCCCAGATCAGGGAGCGCTTCGGCGCCATGGTAGTTGGCCTGGAGCGGGCCGAAAGACGAGAGATCAACCCTGAATCCGACACTGTTCTGGTTGCTGGCAATGTGCTCTGGATTGTGGGAGAAAAAGAAAATCTGGATAAAATGACCGTGGCACTTCCGGAAGCGCCCGGCGCGGATGGCAAAAAATAAACCCGGAGAAACATTCCATGCGGTGGCCCATGATCCTAGGCGTTCTGTTCATCTTGATCGGCATTTCCATTATCGCCAAAATGGTGTTTCGAATTGATCTGCCGATCGTTCGGATCGCATTTGCGCTTTTCCTGCTCTATGCAGGCGTGAAGATGCTGATCGGTTCTTTCACCCCCAAGTCCGATCATATCGGATCCCACTCGGTCTTATTTTCAGAAAGCTCCTCGAAAGCCGAGAATGTCCCCGGAGGCAACCATTACAACGTCGTGTTCGGGAAAATGACGGTCGATCTCAGGCACCTCGCCCCCGGGCAGGATACCGGGAAACCCGTTGAAGATGTTCATGCCGAGATCAATACGGTGTTTGGTGAAACCATTGTCCTGCTCAAGCCAAACCAACCCGTCGTCATTCACTCAAATGCCGCTTTTGGTGAAGCAAAAATGCCCGACAACAACATGGTTGCGTTCGGGACAATGAACTACCAGTCTCCGGAAGCGGCAGGAGCAAAGGCGAAACTCATCATCCAGGGCAATGTCGTCTTCGGCGCGCTTCGCTTCGAGAT
>MEPR01000079.1:62734-64835 GCA_001769835.1 Bdellovibrionales bacterium GWB1_55_8 | reverse complement strand
CCGCTCTGATCAAAGCTCCTGCTTCAGCAGGGGAAATGTGAAGGTTTGGAACCAAATCACCGTTTCCGCGAACTGAGACGTACTGAAAGTACCGCGGCTGCCCCAGGCGGCATCATGCAAGCCTGAGCTGTCGCGTGTGAGACGGATTTTCGCCTGCACCAGGCTTGCCGAATTACTGATTTCATACTCATCGATAATCAACCCGCCGGCACTGTCGGCTGCTTTGCTCGAACTGAATCCTGCAGGAGTACCGGTATTGGTCTCATAGGAAACTGTGGCTACCACGCCGTTACTGGTGGCAGTAGGCCAACTCACAGTAATCGGATTGCCCTTCGTTATAGTCGCGCCAACAGGCGAGCTGATCACCATCGGCTTCGGCAGGCTCCCCGTCGAACGAAAGGTCTCGCCCCTCGTCGCGCGCGTAAACTGAATCGTGTAAACTTTATTTGGCTCGTCGGGATTATAAGTCAAACCCGTCCCATGATATTCCACAGTGGAACTGAGGAACGTCTGCTCTGCCTGCATCTGGACAGTCACAGTGCCGTCCGTACAGCTCACCGCATCCCCATCCGTGAGCCCGATGTCGGATCCACCTTGGCCATGACGGAAAGTCGCGATGCACTCCACTTTGGAGTCACTATCTCCCACAAGCTCATATAGCGGATGGATCTCAGAGCTCTCAATCTCGGTTGAATTAATGGTTCCGCACCCCGAAAGGAGCCAGACTGCTGCAATTGAAAGACATAAGGAAAACTTCATAGGCGTGTTCACTTGCATTTGAAAGTCATCGTGACTTTGTTGTCGTCGCGCGACTGCGTCGCATTCCTCATCTGATATTGTGTACCGTGATCCTTGGTCGCGGCCCCGAAGATCGCGCTGGCAACACTGACGGCAGCCTTGGCGTCCTTGTCCATGCCCTTGTATTCAGATTTTTCATCCACCATGACAAAGGCTCGCCCCTGTTTCGTGCAATGATCGGTGGCGTCGTCCAAAGCGCCATCATACGCGGACGACTCAGAGTAAGAGGACGAGACGATCATGTAGTCGCCATTTTCCTTTGGGAAAATGCGGGTTGTCGCGGAGGCACAGCCCGAAATCGAAAGCATCAGAACCAGAACAATCAGAACCTGCGCCAACGAACCATCTCTCATTTTCATCATGAAAGGAGCCTATCCGAAGCTCCTTTTTGACGCAACTCAGGAAAGGCCCAACAGAATCATCTGGGCCAGGACGATTTTCAGAATGGTCGCGATCGGATGAACCATCGCGTACCCCGCGTTGGGCTGATCATTCCGGGCTTGCTCCAGGGTGAACCCGAGTACGGCAGGCTGCGTCTGAATTCCGGCGAGCATTCCCGTCAGCCTCGCAAAAGGAATCCTGAGAACCCGATGGCCCACCCAAAGAGTTGCAAATGCTGAGAAAAGCGTGATCCCCGAACCCGCGATAAAAAGCTGCCAGCCATCCCCGTGCAGAAGCGTATTAAAGAAGGCGTAACCGGAGCGAACCCCTACGCCCGCTAGAAACACAATCAGCCCGATCTGCCGAAGCATCATCGTCGCGCTGTATGGAAGCACCCAGACGACCGGACCGGTACGAAACAAGCGGCCCAGGATCAGGCCCACGACAAGCGGACCGCCGGCCATTCCAAGAGTCAGTGTCACCCCGCCCGGAACAGGTATCGGTACCAGTCCCAGGAGAAGTCCTCCTGCCAGCCCCACGCTGAAACTCAGGAAATCAATCTCACTGACCGCCTTGTAGGAGTCACCGATGTACTTTGAAACCTGCTCCATCGCGTCGGGACGGCAGAGCACGCGGACGCGATCACCTGGCTCGAGCACGGTGTTTTCTCCAGGGAGGATCTCCACGTCGCCCCGGCGGATCCGGGTGATCACCGCCTCTGTCTTTTTCAGGAATTCCAACTCGCCGACGCGATGCCCGAATACGGCGGGATTCGACACGAACATCCGGCGGTAATCGAACTCCGTGCGATCCGTCGCCAGGTCCTCGGGAGACCGTTCCCCGAGAAAATCCATCACTAGCTGCAAGGATTCATCGGTGCCCACAACGATCACCTGGTCACCGAGCCTGAGTTCCGTCGATT